>JAHECR010000003.1 GCA_024641655.1 Acidimicrobiaceae bacterium | reverse complement strand
GGTGCGCGGGTCGTGGGAGCCGGGTGGGAGGATCGAGGCAACCCTGCGACCCTGCGGGTCGCTGTTGGGTTGCTTGGAGTTCGATGGTGCGCGGGTCGTGGGAGCCGGGTGGGAGGATCGAGGCAACCCTGCGACCCTGCGGGTCGCTGTTGGGTTGCTTGGAGTTCGATGGTGCGCGGGTCGTGGGAGCCGGGTGGGAGGATCGAACTCCCGACATCTTCTTTACAAGAGAAGTGCTCTACCAACTGAGCTAACCCGGCGCGGTGGCAGCCAAGTCTAGGCAGCCTGTGGCGACGGTGGAACGAGGCGACGTCACGAGGGGTGCCCGATGGTCCCTCGGCGCCGGCGGACGTCACAGTACGATTCGCGACCGTGCGGTTGACCGAAAGACAGCGGGCGATCCTCGATTTCGAACGCACCTGGTGGCAGCTCGAAGGGTCGAAGGAGTCGGCGATCCGGGAGCGGTTCGCTCTCTCGACCACCCGCTATTACCAGCTGCTCAATGAGCTTCTAGACTCTCCCGCAGCCGCGCATTACGACCCGCTCGTTGTTCGTCGGCTCCGCAGACTCCGCACCCAGCGGCGTGCGGCGCGATTCGGGGTGACGGCTACCCAGCCGCCCGCCCGCTGATCGCGGTCGTCACCATGAGCAGCTGCGAACAGATCGACCCGGGAGAAGAAGACCGATGAATACCGCCGGACGGGGAGTCGTCCTCGCAATTGCCGCCGTGATCCTCGGGGCGGTCATCTTGGGCAAGGGGTTCGACGACCCGAACGCGCTGGGGACCACGAGCGGTGCGCAGGCGACCCCAACCGCGACGCCGAGCGCAGACGGCACCGACGACGGAGGCGCGACTGACGGCACCGACGACGGCACCACCGACCAAGGCGCGACCGACAGCGCCGATGACGGCACCACCGACGGGGGCACTGACGGAACGGCGGCGACTCCCACCGAGACGGCGATCCCCACCGGAGGGGTTCTGCACGCTGCGGCCGAGGTGCGGATCATGGTCGCCAACGGGACCGGGGTCCAGGGACTCGCGAAGACCGTGAGCGACTCGTTGGTGTCCGCCGACGGGTACGTTGGCCTGAACCCGGCCAACTCGACCAACGGAGACACCGTCGCTCTCACGACCGTGTACTACGCGCCCGGGTATCAGCTCGATGCGAGCCGTATTGCGCAGACCCTGGGCAAGGACCGCATCATGCCGCTCCCGACTCCGCCGCCCGTCGAGGATCTGCAGGATGCCAACATCGTGATCGAGCTGGGCGCCGACAGCGTGCCGGCCTGAGCCGGCCACGGCTCCGTTGCGGATCCTGGTCGCGCCCGACAAGTTCAAGGGCACGGCCACGGCATCAGAGGTCGCGGCGGCCATGGCTCGGGCGTGCCGGGCGGCGGGCCACACCGTGCGGGTCCAAACCGTTGCCGACGGCGGAGAGGGAACCCTCGAAGCGCTCGGGGGAGCGAATCGCACCTCGGTGGTCAGTGGTCCGCTGGGTGATCCGGTCACGGCTCGTTGGCGGTTGCGAGGCCGCACCGCCGTCATCGAGATGGCCGAGGCCTCTGGGCTCGCACTCGTCGGCGGCCCCGAGGGCAACGACCCGGTGAGCGCGTCCACATCGGGCACGGGGGAACTGATCGATGCGGCGATTTCGCGCGGCGCCCGGCGGGTCATCGTCGGTGTCGGTGGTTCGGCGACCACCGACGGCGGGTATGGCGCGGTGCAGGAGCTGCACCCGGTCCAACGTCTGCGTGGTATCGAGATCATCGTTGCGTGTGACGTCCGCACGACGTTCGTCGATGCAGCGACGACCTTCGGCCCTCAGAAGGGCGCCACCCCGGCGCAGGTCGAGCTGTTGCGTCGCCGGCTGGAACGTCTCGCCCAGGTGTACCTCGAAGAGCGTGGCGTCGATGTCGCCCACCTGGCGCGGAGCGGCGCCGCCGGCGGTCTCGCAGGTGGCTTGGCATCGGTCGGTGCGACCCTCGTGGACGGGTTCGAGGTCGTAGCCGATGCCGTGGGTCTCTTCGAGCAGATCGAGGACGCCGATCTGGTCATCACGGGGGAGGGTCGCGTCGATGCGACCAGTTTCGACGGGAAGGTCGTAGGGGGAGTTCATGAGCTCGCAGTCGAGGCGCGTATCCCAGTGTTGGTGATCGCGGGCGCAGTCGATCCCCACGCGGAGCTGCCGGTTGCGGTGCACACTCTTGTCGCCGCCGTCGGTGCCGAGCGGGCGCGGACATCGACGCAGAGTGCCATCGAGTCGGTCACGGCCGCTGCGCTCCTCGCCGCCTCCGGGGGGGAGCTTCGGTAGAGTCCGTGCGATGCCGGCTCCGGGTGCGCCGGGTCGGGAACAAGTCGGGTCGGGAACAAGTGAGGGATCTCGACGGGAGTCGGGGCAAGGAGCGAAGCGTGAACGACCGGATCGAGCTCGTCGGCATCCGGGCGCTCGGCGTCATCGGCGTCCTGCCCGAGGAGCGTCAGCGAGCGCAGCCCTTCGAGGTGGATCTCGTCATCGAGGCCGACCTCGCCGCGGCGGGTCGTTCCGACGAGCTCGACGACACCGTCGACTACGGCCGCGCGACCGCAGTGGCCGCTGCGGTGATCACCGGCGAGTCCCACCTTCTCCTCGAACGCGTTGCGCAGCGCATCGCGGAGGAGGTGCTCGCGCTGGAGCGGGTCACCGCCGTCGAGGTAACCGTGCGGAAGTTGCGGCCGCCGGTGCCCCACCAGCTCGACCACAGCGCGGTGCACATCCGTCGCGTTCGCTGAGGAATGTGCCGCGATTGCCGACCCCGATGGGAGCGCGATCGGGTGCCGGGTCGCTCGGTCAGAGGACTCCCCGGGCCTCGAGCTCGGCGCGCCGGGCCAGGATGAAGTCCGGCCGGTGGGCGCGGCCGTAGTCGAAACCGACACGCAGCAAGAGGTCGAGCAGCTCCAGCCGGCCGCCGTCGAACTTCCACGGCAGCGCCATGTAGATGGGCAGCCCGAAGACCCGGAGCCGATCGAGGTTCGCGTAGACGGACTCCTGGTAGTGCCGCCGGTCCTCCCAGCCCCAGTCGGCCGGCCCGAATCCGGTGCCGGGGTCGACGATGAGGTGCTCCTCTCGTACCCCCGCGGCAATCACGCGCTCGAGCGTTCGCTCGAACCACGGCAGGATCGTCGTGAGGGGGTCGCCGTCGACGAACTCCAGTGCCTTCGGGTCGACGCCGCTCAAGAAGGGCACGACGACGGGGACGGCGCGCTCGGCGGCGAGCGCAACCATGTCCGGGTTCTGCAGGCCATCTGCGGCGTTCATGAAGTTGGCGCCGGCGTCGAGGGCCCGGCGCATGATCTCGGGCTGCCACGTGTCGACCGACAGCTCGATGTCGAGGGCTGCGAGCGCTTGGATCTTTCCGTCGAGGCGCTCCCACTCCTCCTCCAGCTCGACCCGCTCGGCGAACTGGGTCGAACCCGCGCCGCCGATGTCGATGCCGACACACCCCTGCTCGATCAGCAGGGTGGCTCGAGCCACCGCAGCTTCGACGCTCAGCGCAATCGAGAAGTCGGCGAGTGAATCGGGCGAGGCGTTGATCACGCCGTGGAGTTTCACGGCCAGGACGGTATCGCCTTGCGGTTTCCGGTGGCGACGGGACTGGGGCTCTGCTCAGCCACAACCAGCTGCCCGGCCGGAAAAAGGCGGATGGCCGGTTCGTGGAGAACCGGCCATGCGATCCCGGCCATGTACCGGGATACCCGCCAGGGGGGAGACCCCGTTCCATCGGAAGCGGGGTCGTCGAGTTGAGGTTCCTCGTGCCGGTTTCTCAGCCGCCGGCGACGGCGGGAACGATCGATACCGTTTCGCCGTCGGGCACGGGAGTGGCGAGGCCTTCCATGAACCGCACGTCGTCGTCGCTGACGAAGATGTTCACGAAACGTCGCAGGTTGCCCTCGTCGTCGAGGATGCGTTCGGCGAACCCCGGGTGGGCCGCCTCCAGGCCGGCGAGGACCTCGCCGACGGTTCCCGGCTCGACATGGATTTCGGACTCGCCCGCCGTGAGGGTTCGCAGGGTCGTCGGCACTCGAATGGTGACTGTCATGGTCGGGATTCTACCTCGTCGGCGATCGATGACCACATCCGGGCCGGAATCGGCGTGGGAGCGAATTGGCGCGAAAACCGAAGACCGTTTGGGAATTCCGTACCGGGCTGGTTAGCATTAGCAGTCGCGTAGGGAGAGTGCCAACGGTCTTCCCTGTGCCCGTGCTTCGCCGGCCATCCGGCTGCGAAGACAGCTGCATCCGCACCCATACGTACCTGGAGGGACTGTTCCCCATGGCCAAGATCATCGCGTTCGACGAGGAAGCCCGGCGAGGCCTCGAAGCAGGCATGAACAAGCTCGCTGACGCCGTCCGGGTCACGCTCGGCCCCAAAGGCCGCAACGTTGTGCTCGACAAGAAGTGGGGCGCACCCACCATCACCAACGACGGTGTCTCGATCGCCAAGGAAATCGATCTCGAGGATCCCTACGAGCGCATCGGCGCCGAGCTCGTCAAAGAGGTCGCCAAGAAGACCGACGACGTTGCCGGTGACGGCACCACCACCGCCACGGTGCTCGCATGGAGCATGGTGCGCGAGGGTCTGCGCAACGTTGCCGCCGGTGCCAACCCGATGTCGCTGAAGAAGGGCATAGAAGCCGGCGTCGCCGCTGCGGTCGAGTCGATCCGCAGCCAGGCGCAGGACGTCAGCTCCAACAAGGCCCAGATCGCGAACGTCGCGTCCATCTCCGCTGCCGACAGCGAGATCGGCGCCAAGATCAGCGAGGCGATCGACAAGGTCGGCAAGGACGGCGTCATCACCGTCGAGGAGTCCCAGACCTTCGGCATGGATCTCGATTTCGCCGAGGGCATGCGCTTCGACAAGGGTTACATCTCCCCGTACTTCGTCACCGATCCAGAGCGCATGGAGGCGGTCCTCGACAACCCCTTCATCCTCCTCGTCGGCAGCAAGATCACCGCGGTGCGCGACGTCGTGCCGGTGCTCGAGAAGGTCATGCAGGCCGGCAAGCCGCTGCTGATCATCGCCGAGGACGTCGAGGGCGAGGCCCTGGCGACCCTGGTCGTCAACAAGATCCGGGGCACGTTCGTGTCCACTGCCGTCAAGGCACCGGGCTTCGGTGATCGCCGCAAGGCGATGCTGCAGGATATGGCGATCCTCACTGGCGGCCAGGTCATCTCCGAGGAGGTCGGCCTGAAGCTCGAGAACACCACGCTCGATCTGCTCGGTGTCGCCCGCAAGATCGTGATCACCAAGGACGAGACCACCATCATCGAGGGCGCCGGCGACCGTCGCGACGTCGAGGGCCGGATCGCCCAGATCAAGGCCGAGATCGAGAACACCGACTCCGACTACGACCGCGAGAAGCTCCAGGAGCGTCTGGCGAAGCTCAGCGGTGGCGTGGCCATCCTCAAGGTCGGCGCGGCCACCGAGGTGGAACTCAAGGAGAAGAAGCACCGCATCGAAGATGCCGTCTCCACCACCAAGGCTGCCATCGAGGAAGGCGTCGTTCCCGGCGGCGGTGTGACGCTGCTCCGGGCGCAGGAAGCGGTTCTCGGCGCCATCGATTCGGTCAAGGGCGACGACGAGAAGACCGGCGTCCGCCTCGTGGCGAAAGCGCTCGAGGGCCCGCTCACCCAGATTGCCGTGAACGCCGGCCTCGAAGGTGGCGTCATCGTCGAGCGTGTCCGTGCCCTGAAGGGCGCCGAGGGTCTCAATGCCGCCACCGGCGACTACGAGGATCTCGTGAAGGCGGGCATCATCGACGCTGCCAAGGTGACACGTTCTGCCCTGCAGAACGCCGGCTCGATCGCCGCGCTGTTCCTCACCACCGAGTGTGTCATCGCCGATGCGCCCAAGGACGACGGATCCCCCGGCATGCCGGACATGGACTTCTGATCCCTGACCTCTCGACAGCAACGGGGTGCCCTTCGCGGGGCGCCCCGTTCGTCGTTTTGCCCCGGGTCGCTGCGGGTGCGCTAAGCATGGGCATGACCACATCGCCCGCCCTGCATCCCGACCTTGCCCCACTGGCATTCCTGCTCGGCAGCTGGAGCGGGACCGGACACGGCCAGTACCCGACGATCGCAGACTTCTCCTATCAGGAGACGGTCACCTACACCCATGTGGGCAAGCCGTTCATCGTGTACACCCAGCGCACGCAGGACCCGCACACGGGGGCCCCGATGCACACCGAGTCCGGCTATCTCCGCCCGGTCGGCCCGGCCGTCGCCGAGATGGTGCTCTCACAGCCCAGTGGGATCGTCGAGGTCCATCACGTCGCCATTGACGGACCGAGTATCGAGATGGTGAGCACCACCGTTGTCCGCACGCCGACGGCGAAGCCGGTCAGCGCGGTGCGACGGATCGTGACCGTCGACGGGCCGGTCATGCGGTACACGATGGACATGGCGGCTATGGGCCTCGAGCTCCAGTTCCACCTCTCGGCCGAGCTCAGCTGGGGCTGAGCCCACACCGCGTCGGCGGCGTTTCGTCGCCTCGGCGAGGACCTGTCCACCTGGCGGCCGGTACGCTCGGCTCGTGAGTCGACGCAGCGAGCAGTCACTGATCTGGCACGTCGACGACCATCGCCGGCATCGTCGCCCTGACTCCTTGGTCGTGGAGGAGCCGATGTCGATTCGGCTCGACGACGTGCTCGTTGCCACCACGATGCGCACGCCGGGTGCCGATTTCGAGCTGGCCGCCGGTTACTGCCACGCGGAGGGGCTGCTTGCGGGTGCGCCGATCGCCACGATCCGGTACTGCGGTACCGGGTCAGCGGTCGAGACCGAATTCAATGTCGTCTCGGTGGAGACCAGAGGCCTCGCTCCGACGCCCACCGCGCGGTTGGCCATGACGTCGAGCTCGTGTGGTCTGTGCGGCGCCGAGGCCATCGACGCGTTGACCGATCGACTCGATCCGCTTCCGGGGCCGGCATTCCCGGTGGATCTGCTGATGTCGATGCCCGAGCTGGTGGAGCCCCACCAACGGCTATTCGCCGACACGGGTGCGGTGCATGGCGCCGCCGCGTTCGATCGGAATGGTTCCGTTCTCGTCGTGCGCGAGGACATCGGGCGTCACAACGCTGTCGACAAGGTGGTCGGCCGGCTGTTGCTCGACGACAGGCTCCCGGCGAGCGACCTCGGGCTGTTCGTGTCGGGGCGGGCGTCGTTCGAGATGGTGCAGAAGGCGTGGGCAGCGGGGTTCAGCGCGGTGGTGGCCGTGTCAGCCCCGTCCGCCTTGGCTGTCCAGACCGCGCGGCGGGCGGGGCTACAGCTCATCGGCTTCACCCGCCCCGGCAGCTGCAACGTCTACAGCCCTGCGTGACCGGCCTCGTGTGCCCGGTCGCGCTCCGCCGCCCCCATCGGCTGACCGGAGGGCAGGCGGCCCCTCCTAGGCTGGGCACCATGCCCATTGAACCCGTGAGCCCGTCGGTCGGACTTGGTGTCCTGCATCTGTTCTGCAAAGTGGGACCTCTGATCGAGCGTGACGAGCTCGCCGCGGCGGTCGCCGCCGCCCGCGAGGGCGGTGACCAGGTGATCCCCGTCGCCGTGCTGGGACACAAGGCCGATGTCGCCTTCATGGTGCTGTCCTCGGACTGGCTGGCGCTGCGGCGCTTCCAGACCGCCGTCGGCCGTGCCGGCCTCGAGATAGTCGACTCTTATGTCTCGCTCACCGAGATCTCCGAGTACGCGCAGGGCGTACCCGAGGAGATGCGGAACAACCGGCTCTACCCCCAACTGCCCCCGGCCGACAAGCCCGCTTGGTGCTTCTATCCGATGTCGAAGCGGCGCAACGTCGGTCAGAACTGGTTCACGCTCGAGTACGAGAGGCGCAAGGAGCTCATGTACGAGCACGGCGCGTCGGGGCGGAAGTTTGCCGGACGAGTGCTCCAGGTCATCACGGGATCGACCGGGGTCGACGACTACGAGTGGGGCGTCACGCTCTTCTGCGTGCACCCCGACGACCTCAAGGAGGTCGTGTACACGATGCGATTCGACGAGGCCTCCGCCGAGTACGCCGAGTTCGGACCGTTCTACGCCGGGATCGTGGGCGACCTCCACGATGTGCTCGATCAGGTGCTGTCGCCGGCGTAGGTGGCGGTGGGGGTAGCCCGAGTTCGCTCACCAGTGGCGGGTACCGGGAGCGCCCTTGACGGGACCGACGAGGTTGCCCGTGATCCAGCCACCGTAGAAGTCGCCATCCATCGGGGTGACGACCTCGTCGCCGACCTGGCAGGCATCGACGGACCCGGCGTAGAACGCCAGATGGTCGGCGATTGGGGCAAACGGCGGGGAGGGATCGGGGTACGCCCAAGCTGCTCGCTCCGCCCGCTGATCACCGACGACGAGGTCGAAGTAGACCGCAACGCCTTTCCATTCGCAGTAGGAGGACCCGGCCGCAGCTTCGAGCAGGTCGGTGCGGACGTCCGTCGGTGGGAAGTAGTACGCAGGCGCGTGGCTGGTCTCGCAGACGCGGTACCCGTCGGTGGTCCGTGCGACGATCACGCCGCCGAACAAGACCTGGAGCGGAACCCGCACCGGTTCCAGAGAGGGCGGGCGGGGATAGTCCCAGACGGACTCCTGTCCTGGCCCTGGTTCGATGCGTCGGGGTTCGATGCGTCGTGGTTGGTCCACGATGAGCGGGGCCTCCGGTCGTGTTGCTGGTCGACCGGAGCAACCGGCCGACAACGGTGAAGCTAGGCAGCCCACCGTGGGGGCTCCCAGTCGAGCGGGGGAATCCGTCCGGGAGCGAGCGCTGCACTTGTGCAGCAGCGTGAACTCTTGCTGCGCTGGCCTTTGTGGAGCGCAGCGAACGGCCTTAGCCTCTCCTCATCGGCGGTGATCCGTCGATCGGCCGATCTGCCTGACGGCCGTTCACCGATGTGGAGGATTCCTGATGAGCAAGACCCTGCTGCGGCTGCTCGCGATCATGTTGGCACTCACCATGATGGCCACTGCTTGTGGAGATGACGACACGGCGGGCGCCGAGGGCGTCGACTCGAGCGACGGGGATGCGAGCACCGTCGGCGGTCTGCCCGATCTCGGCGGCCGCACGATCTCGATCGCGGTCGAGAACGCCTACTTGCCGTTCAACTACCTCGACCCCGAAACCGGCGAGCCGACCGGGTGGGACTACGAGACCATCGACGAGATCTGCAACCGCTTGAACTGTGTTCCCGACTACAAGACCTTCGCCTGGGAGCCGATGATCCAGGCGGTTGCCGACGGCCAGTTCGACATGGCCGCCGATGGCATCACCATCACGGCCGAGCGCGCCGGGTTCGTCGACTTCTCCGACGGCTACATCTCCCTCGAGCAGCGTCTGCTGGTCCCGCTCGATTCGCCGTTCCAGACGGTCGACGATGTACTGAACGACGACTGTGGCATCGTGAGCCAGGTCGGTACCACGAACCTCCAGACGGCCATCGACACCTTCGGTGAGGATCGGGTCACCGCGCTCGAGGAGTTCGGCTTCGTGGTCCAGTCGGTGATCGCCGGCGATCACTGTGCCGCGGTCATCGACGAGACGGCCGGCCAGGGCTACGTGGGCGCCAATGCCGACGAAGTCAAGCTCGTGGGTGACTCGCTGTCGTCCGACGAGCTCGGGTTCATCTTCCCGAAGGGCAGCGACCTCGTTCAGCCGGTGAACGCCGCCATCACCGCCATGAAGGCCGATGGCACGCTGGAGACGATCTCCAGCAAGTACTTCGGCGACTCCTTCACCATCACCTACGACGACATCCCTTACCCGGAGTGCAAGGCCGAAGAGGGCTGTACCGACAACTGATCGCCGTCCGAATGGCGGGCCGAGGCCGAGGCGCACGGTCTCGGCCCGCCAACACCGGCCGAGGCATCGGGCAGTGCCATTCGCCAGGACGGCCGATGCCGCGACGCGTCAGTGGGCGAGGATCTTCTCGAAGAACGCGATCGTGCGCGGATTCTGCGGATTGTCGAAGAGCTCGTCGGGTGTGCCGATTTCGACGAAGCGCCCCTCGTCGATGAACACGACCCGATCGGCTGCGGCGCGGGCAAAGCCCATCTCGTGGGTGACGACGATCATCGTCATGCCTTCGGCGGCCAGCTCCAGCATGACGTCGAGCACTTCCTTCACCATCTCCGGGTCGAGCGCGCTCGTCGGCTCGTCGAACAACATGATCTTCGGGCCCATGGCCAGTGACCGGGCGATGGCGACCCGTTGCTGCTGGCCACCGGAGAGCTGGCGCGGATAGGCGTCGGCTTTCTCGGGGATGCCGACCCGGGTCAGTTGCCGCATCGCTTCCGCTTCGGCGTCGGCCTCCGAGAGGCGCCGCACCTTGCGCAGGGCGAGGGTGATGTTGCGCTTGACCGTCAGATGCGGGAACAGGTTGAACTGCTGGAACACCATGCCGACTTCGGTGCGCATGGCGTCGAGATCGGCGCCTCGATCGGTCACCGCGACCCCGTCGATGGTGATCGTGCCGTGGGTGGGTACCTCCAGCATGTTCAGGCAGCGCAGTACCGTGGACTTGCCGCATCCGCTGGGCCCGACGATCACCACCACTTCGCCGGGCTCGACTTCGAAGTCCACTCCACGCACCGCGTGGATGTCCTGGCCGAACGTCTTGTGCAGATCCGTAACCGAGATGATCGGTGCCATCAGCGCGCTCCTACTCGATCGCGATTGAGCCGCCTCTCGAGCATCTGGAGCAGGAGGGACAAGATGACCGTCAGCGTGAGGTAGATGAACGACAGGACGAGGTAGCTGTCGCGGAACTTGAAGCTTCCCGATGCGTACTGGCGGGCTCGCTGGGTCACATCGAGCACGCCCAGGACCGACAGCAGCGAGGTGTCCTTCAAGATGGCGATGAAATCGTTCCCCAGGGGTGGGATGACAGCCCGTATCGCCTGAGGCAACACGATCGAACGCGAGGTCTGGCGCCGGGTGAGACCGAGCGAACGACCAGCTTCGACCTGGCCGCGGTCGACCGCTTGGATGCCGGCGCGGAAGATCTCGGCGATGTAGCCCGCATAGATCAGCGACAGCGCAGCGATCGCACGCCATTCGGGAGTCACCTTGTTCTCCTGGCCGAGCGCTTTGCTCAGCTCCGGAACGACCACTAGCGCCAGGGTGAAGATGAGGACGAGGATCGGGATCCCGCGTATGAACTCGACATAGGTCCTCGCGAGGTTGCGGGCGACAACGTTGCGGGAGGTCCGTGCCAGTCCGAGCCCCAGGCCCAGGGCGCACGCGAAACCGAAGGACCAGAGGGTGGCACGGATCGTGAGCCAGAGCCCCGGGATGATGCGGTCGTACGCGCGGTTGTAGCCCGGATCGAACGCGATCAGCGCCCCCAGCACTCCGATGATGAGCGCGATCAGGATCGCCCACCACGGGAACGTGTCGTACCACGGGGTGGAGTCCTGGCGAGAGGTCCAGCGTGGCGCGCGGGTGTCGGTGCGCTCGGGGGCAATGTAGTCCCGGTGACTCGACGCTCCGTATGACATGCGCTTCCCCTGACGACGCGGTGGCCGGGTCATGACACCACATGAACGCACCGTTGGCCAGGGCCGATGCAGGCGCGCGTGGTCTCAGGTGTCTGGCACCGAGGGCCCGCTCCGGGCATCGGTGGGCCTTCGCTACGCTGCGTTATCGCCCCGCCGGTGCGTCAGTTGGGCTGGCCGAGGTCACCTGGCGAGGAGGAACACCGTCATCGATGACACGACCGCAACCGGCGAGACCGATGCCGCCGACGAGGCAGGGCTCGCCGCGGTGGCAGGGAGGCTGCACCGCGTTGCGGTGGAGGCGACGCCGTCGTGGATTCGTCGACGGGTGGAGACGGTATTGGCCGGCCAAGGCTTGTCGATCGCCGCCCTCGATGCCGTCGTGGCCGAAGTCGTGGCGCACGTCGATGCCGAGCTTGGCGCGCTGCTCGCGACGGACATCGATCGGCAGCGATCCACGCCGTTGTCGGTGTTCCGGGCTGCGGTGACCGGCCCCACGGCGGCATTGGCCGCGTGCGGTGCGGCGCCGCTGCGCGTTGGTCTCCCGCCGTCCTGGGACGTCCCCGGTGACCCCTACGCGCTGGCGCCGGACAACCTCGCCGATGTCGGTTCCGAGGTCCATGAGGCCGGCATTGCCTGGGGTGCGGCGAAGGCGTTCGTCCACCTCGAGCGTCGGCGCCGAGAGGGACTCAGGTGAACCGACAGCGCGTCAGCGGCTCCACCCGGTGTCGGAGATCGACCGCTCTTCGAAGAACAGGCAGTCCTCGGGACAGGCGAACGGCGCCTCGGTGTTCGCGCCGAGCCGGCACCGTTGCACGACCTCGTCGGTGGGCATCGTTCGATTCGAGTAGTGCCGGCAGTCGTTCCGAACCCCCATGGCCCCAGTGTCTCCCGCACACCGCGATCGCCGCAAGCTCTGAGGCCCAGGGCCCGATCGGCGGGGCGGCTTGTCCCTCGAGAGCGGCCTCCGGGTGAGGAGTTAACACTGCCGAAACACTCTCGAAGCTGACACGAAACATCCTTTCTCGAAGCTGGCTTGTCGCTGAGCGGTACATGTCGGCTGCGCAGGCAGCTGCCAGGAGGGGGAGAAGGTTTCGATGGACTCGGGTGATCTTGCGTGGATGATGATCTCCACGGCGCTCGTCGTATTCATGGTGCCGGGGCTGGCGCTGTTCTACGGCGGTATGGACCGTTCGAAGAACGTCCTGAACATGATCACGATGAACATGTACTGCATCGGGATCGTGCCGTTGCTCTGGGTCGCGTTGTCCTGGACCCTGGGGAACTCCGGTGACGGGTCCGGGTTCTGGGGTGGCGACCTGATCGGCAACTGGGACCAGATCGGTCTCAAGGGCCTGAGCGGCGATGCCGAGACGCTGGTCTTCGTCGCTTTCCTCATGACCTTCGCGTCGATCACCCCGGCGCTCATCTCGGGCGCGGTCGCCGATCGCATGAAGTTCGCGGCATGGACCGTGTTCGTGCCCGTGTGGGTACTGCTCGTCTACACCCCCGTCACCTACTGGGTCTACAACGGTTGGCACGAGGAGATGGGTGCGCTCGACTTCGCCGGCGGCACCGCGATCCACATCAACGCGGCAGCGGCCTCCCTCGCCTTGGTGCTGGTGCTCGGCAGACGCAAGGGCTGGCCTGGTGAAGCGCATCCGCCGCACAACCTGCCGCTCGTGATGCTCGGTACGGGCATTCTGTGGTTCGGCTGGTTCGGCTTCAACGCCGGCTCCGCCGGCGCTGCCAACGGGCAGGCGGTCCAGGCCCTGCTCAACACCTTCGTCGCCGCCGCTGCAGGCATGATCGGGTGGCTGGCGATCGAACGCATTCGCGACGGTCACGCCACCAGCCTCGGTGCCGCGTCGGGCGTAGTGGCGGCGCTGGTTGCGATCACCCCTGCTGCCGGTTTCGTTGGGGGCATGGCGAGCATCGCCTTCGGGCTGATCGCTGGAGTCGGCTGCTACTTCCTGATCTCGTTGAAGGCGCGCTTCGGCTACGACGACGCGCTCGACGTCGTCGGCGTGCACGGCGGCGGCGGCATCATCGGCGGCCTGCTGCTCGGCTTCTTCGCCGACAGCTCGGCGATTCCCGGTGCCGACTTCCAGGACGGTGTGCTGTTCGGAGGCGGCGCGCTGCTCGTCGATCAGGTCGTCGCCATGGGGTCGGTCGTGATCTTCAGCTTCGGCGTGACCACGATCATCGCCAGGGTGATCGACGCGACCATCGGCCTTCGAGTCTCGGCGGAGGCCGAGGACTCGGGGCTCGACCAATCCGAGCACATCGAACGTGCCTACAACTTCGGCGACATGAACCTCGACCGTGCCTGAGGCATGCTCGTGACGGGCAAGGATCTGAAACGACCGGCCCTCGACGCACCTGGTTCGGCCTCGGCTGCCCTACGGTGACGGGATGGCCTCGCTGGCATCGCAGCGTCTCGAGGTGTTACACGACGCCACGCTCCAGGGAGCGGCGTTCACTGCTGCCCTGAGCGATGTCGTCGACGCCTGGCTCGTCGACCTCTTCGAAGAGCAGGTCGGTGAGCGGAGCGACGTCGCGCTGCTCGCCGTTGGAGGCTACGGCCGGCGCGACCTGGCCCCGTTCTCCGATCTCGACGTCCTGCTTCTCCACGAGGACGCGCCCGACATCGGGCAGCTCGCGGAGAACCTCTGGTACCCGATCTGGGACGAGGGTTCCAAGCTCGGGCACGCAGTGCGAACCCCGGCCGAGGCGCTCGCACTGGCGCGCACCGACCTCGACACCGCCACCGCGTTGCTCTCGGCCCGTCATCTCGCCGGCAACGCCGACGTGACTGCGGTGCTCGTCGAAGCGGCGATGCGGCAGTGGCAGAAACGGGCCGACCAATGGTTGCCGCGGCTGGCCGAGTCGGTGGTCGAGCGTCACCGCACGAGCCACGAGGTCGCGTTCATGCTCGAGCCCGACATCAAGAGCGGCCGGGGCGGACTCCGGGACGTCCATGCCCTGCGGTGGGCTTCCCATCTCACCGACCGGACCCGCCTCGACGAGCCGCAGCTCAACGCGGCCTATGGGGTCCTGATCCGTACTCGGGTCGCGCTGCACCGCGCCGCGCAGCGGTCAGGAGATCGGCTCCTGCTCGAACAGCAGGACGCGGTGGCCGCGTTGCTCGGCTATGGCGATGCCGATCTGCTCATGGCCGATGTGGCCTCGTCGGCACGACGCGTCGCCTGGCTCAGCGACATGGCCTGGGCCTCGATGATCGACGAACCGAAGCGCCGCCTCGCCTTCCGGCGACGGTCCGCGACCACACCCGTGGAAGGCATCCGTCTGGTCGACGGTCGCGTGGAACTCGACGAGGGAACGGCCGTGACCCCCACGTCGGTGCTGCGCCTGGCGATCACCGCGGCGCGCTCGGAAGCGCGGGTCACGCCCGAGACGCTCGTGCGTCTCGGCACCGCCCAAATCACGGTCCCCGAACCGTGGCCGGCCGAGCTGCGCTCCCTCTTCGTCGAGCTTTTGCAGGTGGGAAAGGGCATGATCCCGGTGGTCGAGACCCTCGACCAGCTGGGACTCTGGGTTCCCTTCATGCCGGAGTGGGAGCCGAGCCGAAGCCGACCGCAACGGAACGCGTACCATCGTTTCACCGTCGATCGACACCTCTGGGAGGCGGCGGCGGAGGCCGCGGCGCTGGTCGACGTCAGCGGCCGACCGGACCTGTTGGTGCTCGGTGCCCTGCTTCACGACATCGGCAAGCCCTATCCCGGCGACCACACCGAGGTTGGCATGGCGCTGATCACGAGCATCGGCCCGCGTATGGGTCTCGACGAGCACGACACGGCGGTGCTGCGCGCGATGTGCGAGCACCACCTCCTGCTGCCCGACGTTGCCACGCGGCGCGACATCAACGACGAGGACACCCTGCAGACCGTGGCCGACGCGGTGGGGTCGGTGGAAGTGCTCGAACTGCTCCATGGGCTGACCGAGGCCGACTCGATCGCCACCGGCTCGTCGGCCTGGAGCTCGTGGAAGGCCGGACTGGTCCGTGACCTCGCAGCGAAGGTGCGTTTCCTGCTCGAAGGTGGCGACTCGAGCGAGTTGGAGCGCGACTTCCCGACCGACGAACAGCGTCAAGCCCTCCGGCGGGGAACGATCAAGTTCGAAGGCCACGGCGATCGCCTCACCGTGATGGAAGTCGATCGGCCCGGTGTTTTCGCCCGTATCTCCGGCGCCGTGTCGCTCAACGGGCTCGACGTGTTGGAGGCTGCGGCCCACACGGAGTTCGGCATGGCGCTGGCCACGTTCCGGGTCCAGAGCACCCACGGACGAGAGATCGACTGGGACCGGGTGTGCCTGTCGGTGCAACGGTCGGTGCGAGGCAAGCTCGCCATCGAGGCGCGGCTCGCCGAGCGGGTCCGCACCTACTCTGCCGGTACCAGCCGCGTCGCGCCGATGCGGGTCGTTTCGACTGCTGTCGACATCGACAACGAGACGACGTCGGCCGCCACCGTCATCGATGTCTCCGCCCCCAACGGCATCGGTCTGCTGTACCAGGTCACCCGAGCGCTCTCCGCTCTCGATCTGAACATCCTCACGGCGAAGGTCCAGACATTGGGCGATGATGTGGTGGACTCCTTCTATGTCGTCGATCGCGCCGGCAACAAGGTCGTCGACCCCGAGCACGTCAACGAGGTCGAACGGGCGATCCGCCACGCGATCGGGCTCACGTTCGCAATTCCCGAGGCATCCGATGGCTGACGAGCAGTCCCTGATCCGATGGAGCGAGGCGCTCGCGGCGATCGCGCGTACCGGGTTGGGCTTCACCGACAACCTCTACGAGCAGGAACGCTTCGAGGAGGTGCTGCACATCGCCGCAGACATCCGGGCGCAGGCGCTCGACGCGCCGCAGCCAGAGACGCAGGTCCAGGAGTGGATGGGCTCGATCGGCAAGGGTGTTCCCGGGTACGTGACGCCCAAGATCGCCATCGGCGCCATCGTCGGCAACGACGACGGTGAGGTGCTGCTGATCCAACGGTCCGATTCCGGCGTCTGGCTGTTCCCGACTGGTTGGGCCGATCCGGGGTATGCCGCAGCCGAAGTGGCCGAGAAGGAGGTCCTCGAGGAGACGGGGATCGAATGCGAGGTCGTTCGGCTGATCTCGGTCCTCGACGGGGTCCAGCACGGGATGAGCCGGTTCCCGATGTACTCGCTGGTCTTCCACTGCCGGATGACCGGCGGCGCACTGAAGGGCCATCCCCTCGAGTGCAACGATCTCGGGTTCTTCCCCGAAGAGGCGCTCCCTGAGCCGCTCGCCGGTGTGGAGCGTTGGGCCGATCATGCGTTCCGTGCGATCCGGGGGGAGGACATCGAGGTGCGCTTCGACCGGCCGCGCCGGCCGGCCTGGCGCGACAACGACCGGTGAGCGACGAGGTCGGGGGCGGGAACCGAGACGAAGGAGTCGCCTCGGTCGTCGAAGTCGTGACCACCGCCGACGGTCGAACGCAGCTCCGGCGTGCCTGGGTCGTCGACGAACCGGTTGCCACCTGTCTGCTCGTGCACGGGATCAACGAGCACTCGGGGCGATACGAGCGCGTCGGCCGGCGATTCGCCGCTGCAGGAATCCACACCATCGCTTTCGACCAACGTGGTTTCGGCTGCTCGAGCGGCCCTCGGGGCCACATCGATCGTTTCGACCGCTATGTCGACGATGTCGCGGAGCGGTTCGACTCGTTGTCGCCCCTGGGCGTGCCGCGCGTGTTGCTGGGCCACTCGATGGGTGGACTCATCGCGCTGCGCGCCGTCCTCTCGAGGCGCACGCACCCCGACCTCCTCGTGCTCAGCGGGCCCGCCCTCGGCGATGCCACGCCCGACTGGCTGCACACGTTGGCGATTCCGCTGTCGCGGCTCGTCCCTCGCCTGCGCATCCCGAGCCCGATCCCGACGTCGGCGCTCTCACGTGACCAGGAAGTGTGCGCTGCCTTCGACGGCGATCCGCTCGTCGAGCACAGGACCTCGGTGAAGCTGGGCGCCGAGCTCTTCGCCGCGATGGATTGGGTGCGGGCCCACGTCGACGAGCTCGACGTCGAAACCCTCGTCGTGCATGGCGGTGACGACGAAGTGGTGCCGACGTCGGCGTCGGAGATCCTCGGGCGGGTTCCCTGCGTGCAACGACGCGTCCTCGCCGGTCTGCGACATGAACCGTTCAACGAACCCGAGGGTCCCCAGGTGATCGACGACGTCGTGTCGTGGATCCGCTCCCGGCTCGCCATCACCTGAGCCGCGGCGCCCGAACCCGCTCAGTCGAGGTCGCGCAGGAACTGCTCCACCTCGTCGGCGAGGCCGGCGGGGTCGGGGTCTTCGAGCTCTCCCTCGTCGTACTGCTCCTCGAGGGTGCGCAGATAGTCGAGCGCGTCGCTGTCCTCGGAGATCAGCTCGCTGATCTGCCGCTCGTAGGCCGATGACGCGATCTCGAGGTCGGTTACCGGAATGGGCGTGGCCAGCACCTGTTGGAGGCGCTCGATCAGTGCGAGGGCAGCTTTGGGCGATGCAGCGCCCGAGACGTAGTTCGGAACGGCCGCCCACAGTGACGCGGTGAGGATGCCTTCGTCCTGCGCGGCACTGTTGAGCACGCCCACGATTCCGGTGGGTCCCTCGTAGGCCGACGGCGACAGGCCTAGGCGTTCTCCGAGTCCGGCATCCTCGCAAGAGCCGTAGACCATGACCGGCCGCGTGTGGGGCACCTCGGCGAGCAGGGCACCGAGCGTGACGATCATCGAGGCGTCCA
The DNA here is from genome assembly GCA_024641655.1 of Acidimicrobiaceae bacterium. Classification (GTDB taxonomy): domain Bacteria; phylum Actinomycetota; class Acidimicrobiia; order Acidimicrobiales; family UBA8592; genus JAHECR01. Next base: position 123,400 of record JAHECR010000003.1, on the reverse strand, counting down.
GCTCCCGTGCCACCGCCAGGACCTGCTCGGTGAAGGTACGCCACTTGAAGTGCGGCTCCAAACCCTGGAGGAGGACCAGGTTCTGGCCCATCGCGGCACTGAACTCGTTCTGGGGCCAGACGAGATGTCGCTCCCCGTCCTCGAGTTCCACGACGGGTCGCGCCTCGGTGAAGTCGTAGAACTCCTCGCCGTCGATGTCGGCGAAGGTCACGGCGTCGAGCCGACTCTGGAGGTGACGCAGCGCCCAGGTTGCCGCGTCTCCCGCGTCGTTCCAGCCGGCGAAGGCGGCAACGATGACCGGTCGGTCGAGGTTGGGGTGTTGTGTCCAGACGAGGTGATCGGGGCTCATCGCCCCCAGATGCTAGCGGGCAGGACACCGAAGCCTGCCCTCGGTGGTGAAGCGGGTCCGGCGGCGGCTCGACGCCACCGGCATGGACCGGCGCCGACCTACGATTGCGGCCCATGGTCACGATCCACGAAGTGCGAGAGGTCGACGACGAGCTCGTCGAGGCCTTCGCTCGCCTCATTCCCCAGCTGTCCTCGTCCACGCCACCGCCCGATGCCGACCTCCTACGGGCGATCGTTGCCTCGGAAGCATCCACGCTGCTCATCGCCCGTGACGACGACGGAACGATTCTCGGGTCGATGACGCTCGCGATGTTCCGTATCCCCACGGGGCTGCGCGCGTGGATCGAAGACGTGGTGGTCGACGACGCGGCCCGGGGCAAGCGCGTGGGCACGGCGCTCAACGAGCGCGCCCTCGAGATCGCCCAGGCCGCGGGGGCCCGCACCGTCGAGCTCACGTCGCGGCCGTCGCGGGAAGCCGCGAATCGCCTGTACCTGCGCATGGGTTTCGTGATTCGCGAGACGAACGTCTATCGGTACGCCTTCTGACGGCGGCGCGGTCCCCGGGGCCTGTGTCAGCCCGCAGGATCGAGGCGCGACACGGTGTTGTCGGCCAGGCTCAACACGTAGAGCTCGCCGTCGGGACCCTGGCCGAACGAGGAGACACCTGCGGAGAGCGTCAGCAGGTCAATGACGCCGAGAACCCCTTGCTCCTCGCTGCTCACCAGACCCCAGACGGTCTTGGAGCAGTAGTCGCCGAACACGTAGATGCCCTGGAGCTGGGGCAGGGCCGTGCCCCGGTAGACGTAGCCACCCGTGACGGCACAACCGTCGGCGTGGGAGTACTCGTAGATCGGTCCGAGGTAGCCCTCGGTCGGGGGGCTCGCCGACTGGTAGGCGGCGCTGCCCTCGACCAGCGGCCACCCGAGGTTGGCGCCGCGTCCTGTGCCTTGCGAGCGGTAGGCGACGTCGATCTCCTCGACCGCGTTCTGGCCGACCTCGCCGATCCAGAGGTCCCCAGTGGCGCGGTCGAAGCTGATTCGCCACGGGTTGCGGACGCCGTAGAGCCAGATCTCAGGTCGGCCGTCGCGCTCGGCGAAGGGGTTGTCGGCGGGCACGGCGTAGGGATCGGCAGCATCGGGAGCGATGCGCAGGATCGAGCCCAACAGGGTCTCCCGATTCTGGCCGTTGCCGAACTTGTCACCGGCCGCGCCACCGTCGCCGAGGGTGACGTAGAGGTAGCCGTCGGGACCGAACGCGAGGTCGCCGGCATTGTGGTTGCCCGCGGGCTGGGCGACGGTGAGCACCGTTCGTTCGCTGGCGAGATCGACGGCCCCGTCGCCGGACACGGCCCACTCGGCGATCGTCGTGGTGCCCTTCTTGTCGGTGTAGTCGACATAGAGGTGCCCACCGTCGGGCGAGAAGGCCATGCCCAGCAGCCCCTGCTCGTTTCCGGTCGAGAGTCGGTCACCGATGTCGATGACGGCCGCCTCGACGACCGTCATCGTCGCGCCGGGCTCGACCCGGTCGACGGTGCCGTTCTTGCTCGCGAGGTACAGCGTCGGTTCGCCTCCGGCGAGGTTGGGGCGCACCGCCATGGCGATGGGCCGGTCGTAGGCCAGCACGGTCGTGAGCTCGACCGCGGGGTCGGCGGGGATCGCGACCGGGGGGATCGTCGGGGTCGGGGTGGGAGCGGGGGTCGGTGTAGCCGAAGCCGTGGAGGTGGGAGCGTCTCCCCGAGGTGTCGGGGTTGCCGTCGGCGCGACGATCGGGATCGTCGCGGTTGGCGAGGATTCCACCGTCGTTGCGTCGTGACCGCATGATCCGGCGGTGAGCGCGACCGCGACCGCGAACGCGACGTATCGGGGCCATACTGTCCATCTGCGATCCATGGGTTGAATTGTGTCGCACGGATGCCGATTATCCAGTCAGGGGCCAGAGGGCCCACGAAAGACACGATGCAGATCCTCAACACGTTCATGCGGGCCAACTCCCAGAAGCTGCTCCGGTACGCCGGGGTGTCCGCGATCGGCGTCGTGAACGGCCAGACCCTGCTGTGGTTGTTCCATGCCCGCTGGGGCTGGGGGGCGGCGGTTGCCAACCTCCTCGCAGTGACGCTGGCCACCGTGCCGAACTACTTCCTGAATCGTGCGTGGGTGTGGGGCAAGACCGGTTCGCACTCGGTGTCGGCGGAGCTGGTGCCGTTCTGGGGCATGGCGTTCGTCGGTCTGCTCGTGTCCACGGCGCTCGTCGGCTTCGCGGAAGCACGCTGGGACAGCTGGGTCCTCGTCAACGTCGCCAATCTGGCCGGTTTCGGGATCATCTGGGTCGGCCGGTTCTTCGTCCTCGATCGTCTGCTGTTCCGCCACGAGGTGGTGGTCCCCGCGACCGTCGAGAGCGCGGCCTGAGCGGACAACGTCCGGCGTCGGTGCATCGTCGCCTGCCATGTTGACGGCCGACCGTCTGGCCCAGGCCCGCGCTGCACGTGGGTTCATGCCCGACGACGAGGGCAACGCGCTCCACGACGCCGCTCGCGGGGTGGCGGCGATCGGGCCCTTCCTGGAGATCGGGGCCTACTGCGGGAAGTCCGCGATCTATCTGGGCACGGCTGCAGAGGAGATCGGTCGAGTACTCTTCAGCCTCGATCACCATCGTGGCTCGGAGGAGAACCAGCCCGGGTGGGCCCACCACGAACCCGATCTGGTCGATGCGGCCACGGGCCTGATCGATACCTTGCCGCACTTTCGACGCACGATCCACGAGGCCGGCCTCGAGGAGGTGGTCGTTGCGCTCGTCGGTCACTCCGTTCCCATCGCCTTGCACTGGCACACACCGCTGGCGGTGCTGTTCGTCGACGGCGGCCACGGCGTGGAGCCGGCCCGGGCCGACTTCACCAATTGGGTTCCCAAGGTCGCGCCTGGTGGACTCCTGGCGATCCACGACGTGTTCCCCGACCCCGCCGACGGCGGCCGCCCGCCCTATGAGGAGATCTATCTTCCTGCGCTTCGGTCCGGTGCCTTCGACGAGGTTCTCGCATGCGGCTCGCTTCGGGTGCTGCGCCGGACGGCGTCGTGGCCGGGGGCGGAACGTTCGCCTCGATGAGGGCCCGGTCGACCCCGCCAGGTGGCCCCCGATCTGCCAGGCTGGGCCTGTCCGACAAGGGGGCATCATGCGTGTAGGAGATCGAGTACCGGACTTCGAAGTCACAGACCAGCGCGGCGCGACCGTGCGCCTTTCGTCGTTGCTCGAGAACGGCCGGGTGGTGCTCTTCTTCTATCCGCGCGCGCTGACGCCGGGCTGCACCAAGGAGAGCTGCCACTTCCGCGACCTCGCGGCTGAGTTCGCGGAAGTGAGGGCGCAAAGGATCGGGATCAGTGCCGATCCGGTGGAGCGGCAGCAGCTGTTCGACGAGAAGCACGATCTCGGGTATCCCCTCCTGTCTGACCCTGACCGTGTCGTGGCCCGATTGTTCGGGACCAAGCGCTTCGGTCCGCTGGGCAACAAGCGGGTGACCTTCGTTATCGACACCGACGGAACCCTTCTCGGTGAGGTCAAGTCCGAGATCGACATGCACGCCCATGGCGATGCTGCGCTACGGATCCTGCGCGAGGCCGACGCCGGCTGAATCGGCCGACGCCCATCGACGCCCGATCAGGTGGCGTCGCCGTCGCCGGTGAACAGGGCAGACGCTGCGGTCGTGCCGGTCAGAGCGTCCGCTGCCAGGATCACGGCAGCCGCGGAGTACGTCGAGCGCTCCTCGTCGGGAAACGAGACCTTCTCCGGGTAGGCGATACCGGTGAAGTACCGGCCATGGGTGTCTCGGTACTCCTGGATGCTGTCGAACAGTTCGAGGGCACGCTCGCGCAACCCCACGGCGAGGTGAGCTATGGCGCATTCGCACGTCTCGGCAGTGGTCACCCACGCCCGATCTGAAACGCACCGGATCCCGTGGTCGGGCTGCACGAAGTCGTCGGCGCGGGCACGCAGCCGTTCCCGGCCCGCCTCGCCGGTGAGGACGCCCGCCAGAACCGGGTAGTACCAGTCCATCGCCCAGCGTTCCTTTGCGGCGAACGCGTCCGGATGCTCGATGATCGTGGCGCAGAGCCGACGGCGCGCCTTGTCCCAGTGGGGTCGCTCCTGACCGAGGGCCTCGGCGGCAGCGAGCGCAGCGCTGAGTGAGTGGGCGATGCTCGACGACCCGGTGAGCAGCGCGAACGAGAACGGTGTCCCGTCGCCATGGCGGGCCCAGATGATCTCACCGCGTGGCGTCTGCAGGTCGACGACGAAGGAGATGGCCGCATCGACGACGGGCCAGAGTGATTCGAGGAATCCGCGGTCGCCGGTGAGGAGGAAGCGGTGCCAAACCCCGGTCGCGATGTACGCGACACAGTTCGCGTCGAGGCGGTCGTTCTCCACCCCGTCGGCGTCGTAGTAGTTGTGCCAGGCGCCGTCGTCGCGTTGGGTGGCGACCAGCCATTGGTATGCCGCGTCGGCTTCGGTTCGCAGCCCGGCGATGTCGAGCGCCATGGCCGCCTCGACGTGGTTCCAGGGGTCTGCGTGGCCACCGGGGAACCACGGGATCATCCCACTCGGCAGCTGCCATTCCGCGATCGATTCGGCAGTGTTCCGGAGCTCTTCGGAGGAGAGGCATCCGGGCAGATCGGGGATGGGGTTCACGGCGCGGTCACCTCGCTGTCGGCCCCGGCGGCGGGTGGCCGGCGCGCGTAGACCACGAGGCTTTTGCCGAGCGCGGGGGCGAGGACCCGTTCGGCGATTCTGGTGACCGCCGGCCGCTCGACGATGTCCCAGGTGAGGAGGCGGAGGTACTGACGCACCAGGGCATTGTGGTCGTTGTCGACACCGACGACGCATTTGAGCCACCAGTACGGCGAATGCAGCGCGTGCGCGCGATGGTGCCCGGTGGGTTCGAGCCCCGCCTTCTCCATGAGCTCCGTGAGTGCACGGCGCGTGTAGATCCGAACGTGGCCACCGGCAACTGCCGGGGCGTGGTAGTCCTCGGCGAGCGCCCAGCAGATTCGTTCGGGGACATAGGACGGCACGGTCACGGCCAGTACGCCACCCGGACGCAGGACCCGGGCGAGCTCGGCGATCGCGGCACGGTCGTCGGGCACGTGTTCGAGGACCTCGCTCGCTATGACCCCGTCGAAGGAGCCATCGGCGAACGGCAGGAGCTGCGCATCGCCCGAAACCGCCTCGGCGACGCTGTCGGCGGGGAGCTCGCCGGCGCCCAGCATTGCGGCTGCGGTGGCGCGCACCGCCTGCAGCTCGGGCAGCGCCATGTCCGTCGCGACGACGCGTGCGCCGCGCCGCATCGCTTCGTACGCGTGTCGGCCGAAGCCGCAACCGAGGTCGAGCACGCGGTCGTCGGGTCGCAACCCGAGGCGGTCGTAGTCCACGGTCAGCATCGTCGGCGATTCTTCCGGGTCCACTCGGCGAGCAAGGCGCGGCAGTGCTCGGCGGTCTTGATGCCCGACTCGCGCCAGCTCCACTTCTCGATCACGCGCGCCCGGCCGGCGGACCCGATGCGGTTGCGTACGTCGGGATTGTCGAGCGCGAACCCGATGGCGGCGGCGAGCGCGTCGGCGTCGCCGGGCGGAACGGCGAGGCAGGTCTCCTGGTGCGGTCCTGCGACCTCGGGCAACGCCCCGCCGGTCGTGGCGATGAGCGGAACGCCGCACGAGAGCGCCTCGATGGCGGGGATCGAGAAACCCTCGTACAGGGACGGCACGATCGCCACGGTCGCCGACGCCAGGAGCTCGACCAGAGCGTCGTAGGAGATGCCGGTGTTGAAGCGAACCACGTCTCCGAGGTCGAGCTGTCGCAGAACATCTGCGGTCGAGCTGCCCTCGCGTTGGCGACCGATGAGCTCGAGATGCACCTCGGGGTGGTCCCGTCGTACCTTGGCCAGCGCCTCGAGCAGGAACTTCTGACCCTTGAGCGGCACGTCCGCGCTTGCCGTGGACACGATGCGGCCGGGAACGCGCTCGATGTCGGGACGGGGCGCGAAGACCTCGGTGTCGATGCCGATGGGCACGACGTGTACCCGGGCGATGTCGACCCTGTGATCGGCAGCGATGTCTCGCCGGGACGAGTCCGACACGGTGACGAAACGATCGATGTGGCCGCACACCCGCGTCTGCATCCGGGTGAATGCGTACCAACGGCGCTTGCCGAGCCGCTCGAACGCGGTTCGCGCGTTGTCGATCTCGAGGCGTCGGTCGACGGTGATGGGGTGGTGGATGACACCGAGCACCGGCAGGCCGAGCCGTCGCTGGATCGCGAGGTCTCCGTAGCCCAGACAGCCGTTGTCGATGACGAGATCGAAGTCTCCGCGCCGTGCGGCGAGTGCTCGATAGGCACGGATCGAGAAGGCGAGTGGCTCGGAGAAGTTGCCGGTACTGAACGAGGCCACCTCGACCACATCAGCGAGGTCCTCCATCTCCCAGAAGGCAGGCATCCGGCCGGGGAAGTGGTCGTTGTAGATGTCGAGGCTGCGCAGGCGGTGCAGCGGCACCCGGGGGTCGAGGTCGGGGTAGGGCTGGCCTCCGAACACCTCGACGCGGTGCCCGAGCTCGGTGAGGGCCTTGCTCATCTCCCGGACGTACACACCCTGGCCGCCGACGTGGGGTTTGCCACGGTAGGCGAGCATGGCGATCCGTAGCGGTTGGGTGATGGGATCGGGTGACATTGCTGCAGCGTTCCTTCCCATGGTCGGCGGCCATGGAGGGCCCTGGTGAAGCCGAGCGGCCCACCCTAGGGCCTCCGACCGCCGGTGAGGTTCGGCGCCTGGGTGAGCGTCGATCGTCACGCGGGGAGCTCGATCATGACCGTGACCGGGCCGTCGTTGACGAGCGAGACAGCCATGTCGGTGCGGAAGACCCCGGTCGCCACGCTGATGCCCGTGGCCCGCAGGGCAGCGACGAGGGCATCGATGAGGGGCTCGGCGACCTCAGGCGGCGCGGCACGGACATAACTCGGACGCCGGCCCTTGCGGGTGTCGGCATAGAGCGTGAACTGCGACACGACCAGGATCTCGCCGCCCGTGTCGAGCACCGAGCGATTCATCACGCCCTCGTCGTCGTCGAAGATCCGCAGCCCGGCGAGCTTGTCGGCCATCTTCGCCACCAGGGCGCCGGTGTCGTCGTGGGTGACGCCCACGAGCACGCACAGGCCGGGACCGATGGTGCCGGCCTGTCGTCCGTTGGAGGTCACGCTCGCTTCGGTGACCCGTTGCACAAGGGCGCGCATCAGCCGGTCGCCCCGATGCTGCGACCCCGTCGTTCGCCGAGCACGGCTGCACCCACCAGCGCAAGGGCCAGGAGCCGCATCGGCCATTCGCCCACGACGGTGGCGATGGTTCGTCCCCGCCGGAGCTCCACGGTGTGTTGCAGGACCCGCTGCTCGCTGACCCCCGAGCGCTCGATGACCCTTCCCTGCGGATCCACCACGGCGCTGAACCCGGTAGGGGCGGCCTGGAGTACCCACCGGCCGGTCTCCATGGCGCGCAGACGCGACGATGCGATCTGCTGGCTCTGCAGGATCGTGAGCCAGTACGAGGAGCCGTTGGTCGGGTTGAGCAAGATCTCGCCCCCGTTGTTGACCGCATCGCGGGCACGATCTTCGAAGAACACCTCCCAGGAGATCGAGATCCCGAGCGTGACGGGCTCTCCATCGATCTCGATGTCGAGGGTGGCCGAGCCGTCGCCGGGCCTCGTGTCCCGAGCCGGAAGGTAGGCGGGGGCGAGGGGCTCGATGAACGCCCGGAAGGGGACGAACTCCCCGAAGGGCACGAGCCGCACCTTGTCGTAGCGGTCCGTGGCGGTCCCGTCGGGGGCGAAGGCGACCGACGCGTTCGCGTTGGAAGTCGGGCTCGTGCGCTCGAAGATCCCGGCGATCAGCCACGCGTCGAGGTCGCGCGCCAGGTCCTGGAGCTCCTGCCACTCGGGGGAGTCGACGATGAGGCTGCGCACGTTCACGACGTCCTCGGGCCACAACACGAGGTCCACGGGTGACTCGACCAGGGCCGTAGCGGCGAGGTGGCGTTCGAAGACGAGCCGCGCGTCGGTGTGGATCGCCTGGGTTCCCTGTTGTCCGCCTCCCTGCACGACAGCGACCTGGAGCGCGCGGACGACATGGCCGACCGGGGCGAGATGGGCGAGCACCGTGACGGCGACGAGCCCTGTCGCGATGGCCGCCGGAACCTTGCGTCGGCCATCACCGATGGCCGACAGCGCCACCCCGCCGACGACCACCAGTGCCGTGAGCAACAGGGGGCCGAGCAGGCGGACCGTGAGGCCGAGCGGCGCGTCGGCCTGGCTCATGGGCACGGTTGCGAGCGGGACGCCGCCGAAGGGCCAGCGCCACCGGATCGCCTCGACCAGGGTGACTGCGCCGGGAAGGGCCAGCCAGCGCCATGGCCCGCTCGGCACGAGCCAGGTGGCGAAGCCGAACATCGTCGCCGCGATGAGCCCTTGCACGACGTAGCCCGGTCCGGTGAGCGCGACCATCCAGAAGGTCGCCGGGAACAGCCAGCCCGACGCGAAGGCCCACCCGACCCAGTACCGCTGACGTCGCGACGGCGTGAGGGCAAGACACCGATCGAGCAGGGCAAACGCCACGAACGCCAGTGGCCACCAGCCCCACGGAGGCATCGACAGCGCGAGGAGCGCCCCCGCTCCGACCGGTGCGAGCCCGAGCGCCAGCCGCCGCAGTACCACGCGGCTCAGAGGGCCGCGAGCACGCGGGACGCGGCGACGTTCGCCTGATTGACGCAGGCCGGCAGGCCCAGGCCTCGGTACGCCGCGCCGGTGACGAACACGCCCGGTGCTTCCGCAGCGAGCGACTGCTCGATCCTCTCCACCGTGTCGAGGTGGCCGGGCCGGTACTGGGGGAACGAACGTGGCCACCGGCTCACCCGCGTCGCGATGGGCGTCGCCGCGATCCCGGTGATGCCGAGCAGTTCGTCGCGCAGCGAGCGCACGAACGTCTCGTCGTCCATCGCCATTGCCCGCTCGTCGCCCCAATGGCCCGCGTGGATACGGAGGAAAGTCGTGCCGGGATGATCGAGGTGAGCCCATTTCGACGACGCCCAGGTGCACGCAGTCATCAGCAGCCCGTGTGCTCGGGGAACGAGGAACCCGCTGCCCTCCCAGGGAGGCAGGTCATCGGCGGCGAAGGCCAGTGTGGCCACGGCCACCGAGGCATAGTCGATCGAGCCGAGGAGCTTCGCAGCGACTGGTGCGGTCGCTGTGAGCAGGTAGGACGACGCGAACGCCGGGGTCGCGAGTACGACGGCATCGGCGGCGATGTCTCGTCGGGCCTCGACGATCCAGCCGCCTGCCGCGTCGGGTCCGATGGTCTGCACCGGTTGCCCGGTCTCGATCCGGTCGCCCAGTCGGTCGGCCAGCGCTTCGATGACCGTGGCGAGCCCGCCGGGATGGGACTCGAAGATCGGAGCGTTCGGGTCCCGGGGCTGCGAGGCCAGGTACCGGGGAACCGATCGCACGAGGCTTGCATCGTGCGAGGCCGCGGCATACAGCTGGGGGACGCCCGCGCGCAGGCTGAGTGTGTCGGCGTCGCCGGCGTTGATACCACCGAGCAGCGGACCGACGAGGTTCTCGAGGACTTCGTCGCCCAGGCGCCGGCGGATCATTGCACCCGCCGATTCGTCGCCTTCGGGGAAGTCGGCCGGTGATTGGAGGTCGGCTTGGGCCCTGGCGATGCCTTCGGGGCTGATGAGCCCCGTCTCGGCGAGCTCATCGAGGTCGAGAGGGACACCGAGGTACTGCTTCTTCGGCAACGGTCGCAGCGTTCCCCGCAGCCAGATCCGGGCTGCTCCCGGGCGTGGCGAGACCAGGGCGGTGCCGATGCCCAGTTCGACACAGAGGTCGTGCATGTAGGGCTCGCGGACGAGAAACGCATCGGGACCTTCGTCGACGGCGACGCCGGCGATCTCGCTGGTCTTCACCATCCCGCCCAGTGTCGACGAGGCCTCGAGGACGGTGACGTCGACACCGGCCTCCTCGAGTCTGAGCGCGGTGACCAGGCCCGCGATCCCGCCGCCGACGATGACGACGCTGCTCATCGGTCCGCCTCGCAGGTGTAGGCGTGCACCGTTGCCACGACCCCTTCCAGGACGGTGGGATCGACGTCGGGGGTCACCCCGTGACCGAGGTTGAAAATGTGGCCGGGGTGGCCGCCGTTGCGCCGCAGCACGTCGAGTGTCTCGGCCTCGACGATCGGCCATGGGGCTCCGAGGATCGCGGGGTCGAGGTTGCCCTGGAGGACGATGTCCTGGCCGAGGCGGTGCCGGGCCACGTCGAGGGGTACCCGCCAGTCGATGCCGAGCACGGTCGGGCCGGCCTGCTTCATCAACGGGAGCAGCTCGCCGGTGTTGACGCCGAAGTGGATCGTCGGGACGCGCAATGCGGCGATCTCGGTGAAGATGTGGGTACTCCAGGGGAGCACGAACCGTTCGTATTGCGCTGGTGAGAGGGCTCCCGCCCACGAGTCGAAGAGCTGCACGGCGCTCGCGCCTGCGGAGATCTGCGACGTCAGGGACGCGATGGCGATGCCGGCCAGCCGCTCCATCAGCAGCGACCACAGCGCGGGATCGCCCATCATCATCGCCTTGGTCTTGTGGTATGTGCGTGACGGGCCACCCTCGATGAGGTAGCTGGCCACCGTGAACGGTGCCCCCGCGAAACCGATCAGTGGCGTGTCGCCGAGCTCGGCAACCAGCGACCGAACCGTCTCGAGGACGTAGGGCGTGTGGGTGGCCGCGTCGAGGGGCGGGAGCCGTTCGAGATCGGCCTGCGAGGTGAAGGGCCGGTCGGCGACGGGACCGACCCCGGGTTCGATGTCGACCCCGAAGCCGACGGCGTGGACCGGTACAACGATGTCGGAATACAAGATCGCGGCGTCGACGCCGTATCGCCGCACCGGCTGGAGCGTGATCTCGGTCGACAGGTCGGGTTGCTTGATGGCATCGAGGATGCTGCCCGACCCGCGAATGGCGCGGTACTCCGGCAGTGAACGCCCCGCCTGGCGCATGAACCAAACGGGGACGTGGCTCGGTTGTTCACCGCGACAGGCGCGCAGGAACGGGCTGTTGGTCAGATCTGGCACGGACCAAACCTATCGGTGCGACCCGCGTCGTCGCGAGCCGCGCCCGGCGACGGAACGTGCAGCGTCTCCGACGTGGGCAGCGGTCTACGGTGCGGTCATGCGCAGATCGATCGACGACCATCCCTTCGACCCATCGGAGATGCCGCCGGGCTGGGAGGACGACGAGTTGATGCCGGTCTCCTGGGGGGTGGCCATCGGCGACGACTACGAGGACGCCAATCCTCGGGTGATCCTCACGATGGAGGAGGTCGGTCGACCGGGGACCGGGCTGGTGGCCCACCTGTCGCCGGTACTCGCGCGGCGCCTGCGGGTGGCCCTGCGAGACGCCTTGCACGAAGTGGGGGAGCCCCCGGGGGCGTGAAGGGGTCGACGGCGCCCTGGAGCACCGTGCTGACCTGGGAATTCGTTGGTTCGCTGAAGTGAATCCCGACGAAGCCGATAGGATATTCCATCCCCCCTGGAGGGAGCTCCGAGGCCCGCAGCGGTCCTCTCCCATCACCCACCAGTGCAGAGGTCGGCACCATCCACCCGGACTTCACGGCTGAACAGCAGTACATCCACGACGCGTATGAGCAACTCGAGCGCGCTCAGCTGAAAGCCGCGCAGTTGCACGGGATGGTCGAGTCGGGTCGTGGCGGCACCCACCAGGCGCGTTTCGAGCGAGACGTGATCACCGAACAGGTCACCAAGAGGGTCTCGCAACTCGACATCGGCGATGCATCGCTCGTGTTCGGGCGCATCGACCAGGCCGAGGAGGCCGGCGGCGAGTCGTTCTACATCGGTCGCGTGGCGGTCTGGGACGACGCGCAGGACCCGATCACCGTCGATTGGCGGGCGCCGGTGGCCGAGTCGTTCTACCGGGCCACGGGGCGCCAGCCCATGGGCCTGGTTCGCCGGCGCCACTTCGCCTCCCGCGGCCGGACCCTGCTCGGCATCGAGGACGAGTATTTCGGCGACGGGGCGTCGGACACGATCGACGGGCCGCTGATCAAGGGTAAGCAGACGCTCGCCATAACCATGGAACAGGCGCGCACCGGGCGTCTCGGCGACATCATCGCCACGATCCAGGGCGAACAGGACGAGGTGATTCGCTCACCGCTTCCCGGCGTGCTCGTGGTGCAGGGCGGGCCCGGCACCGGCAAGACCGTCGTGGCGTTGCATCGTGCGGCGTACCTGCTGTACACGCACCGCTTCCCCCTCGAGGGCCAAGGCGTCCTCGTGATCGGTCCGAACCGGGTGTTCCTCACCTACATCGAGCAGGTGCTTCCTTCTCTCGGCGAGGCCGGGGTGCAGCTCTCGGTGCTGTCCGACCTGGTGCCACGAGTGCGGGTACGGGGGTTCGACAACGAGAAGATCGCTCATGTGAAGGGCGATCCGGCGATGAGCCACCTGCTCCGCCGGGCAGTCCGCGACCGCGAGCGCCCCCTGCGCCACGACCTCGTGGTCGGCCACGGTCTTCAACGACTCCGGGTGAGCGTCGAGGAGTCGGCGACGATCGTCGCCGAGGCTCGGCGACGCTACAACAAACACAACAGCGCCCGGTCCTTCGTCCGCGACGAGCTGTTCCGCACCTTGGCGGCCAGTTCCCGCACCGACGACGTCGATTGGGTCGTCCTCCGAGACCGGATGGTCAAGACGCTCGAGATCCGCGAGACCCTCGAGTGGATGTGGCCGACCCTGACGGCTGACCATCTGCTCCACGATCTCTACGGGAGCCTGGCGCTCCTGCGCAGCGCGGCGCGCGGCGAGATCGCTCGCGAAGACGTCGAACTCCTCCATCGCCCCCGGTCCCGCCACGTCTCCGAGGTGATCTGGACGGCACACGATGTGCCGCTGCTCGACGAGGCACGGATGATCCTCGGCCCCCGGCCGTCGCATCGCGACGAGGACGCGATCCGTACCTACGGTCACATCGTCGTGGACGAGGCCCAGGATCTCTCACCGATGCAGCTGCGCATGCTCAAGCGCCGCTCCTTGAACGGCTCGATGACCCTCGTCGGCGACATCGCCCAGGCCACCGGGGCGTGGGCCGCTGACAGCTGGGACCTGGTGGTCGAGGAGCTCGCGCACCGCAAGCCGGCTCGCTTCGCCCAGCTCACGGTGGGGTACCGGCTTCCGCAGCCCACCATGGACGTCGCGGCCCGGGTGCTACGCGCCGCGGCCCCTCAGCTCGACCCACCGATCTCCGTGCGCGAAACCGGCGATGCCCCGCGATTTGTCGACGTGGAGCAACCCGCACGCCTCCCGGCTGCTGTGGTGGCGCTGGTGCGGTCCGAGCTCGAGGAGATCGGCCACGGCAACCTCGCGGTGATTGCCCCCGACGAGATGGTGGTGCAGATCTCCCGGGTGCTACGCGACAACGGGGTCGAACACGGTCTCATGTACGAAGGTGCGCTGACCCACCGGGTGACGGTCGTGCCCGTGGGGCTCGTCAAGGGCCTGGAGCTCGACGCCTCGGTCGTGGTCGAGCCGGCGCGGATCGTGGCCGACGAGCGCAACGGGCTGCGGGCCCTCTACGTCGCGCTCACCCGGGCAACGAGACGCCTCGCCGTCGTACACGCGCTCGCGCTGCCGGACTGCCTCAGCCCCCACTGAGCTCCGCCGACGGTGCCGGCCTCGACGGGGTCTCGGGCCGTCGTCGCCCATGGCCTTGGGCTGTCGGCGCTGGTGGCGGGTGCAGATCCTGTGGGCGCCGACGGTCCGAATCGGCCGGTCCTGTTGCCTCAATTCGGCGCTCGCCGCGCCGATGGTGCTGTCGCTCACGGACATCGTCGTGGTCCGGTCAGTCCCCCCGCAGCTGTTGACGCAGGTGGTTCTGCCCGGCCAGGACGGTTGGACGCTGAGCCGGGAGGCCCGTTTCGGGCATGCCCGCTCAAGTGGGCGAGTCGGTCACCGATTGCCTAGTAGCGCCTGGGAAACCAGGAGTTGAAAACCAAGAAGTGGACCAGGGCCACGTTGAGAGGTTTCGCAACGAGGTGGGTTTCCTGCCAATCCGCCGCGGTGTGTGACGGTTCCGTCGACAGCGTGCGGTGAGGAAGGGTCCGAGCAATCGGACGGACTCCTGAACCGGATGCCTGACGGCGTGCCGCGGTCCACAGCACACCCAACCCGACACACACTGACACAAGGGGCTATAACCCGATGAACCACATCACCAACACCTACGTCCGCCTGGTCAACGCCTTCGCAGAAATGCGTGAGGAAGAGCGTGGCGCGACCGCCGTTGAGTACGGCCTGATCGTCGCTCTCATCGCCGCCGTCATCATCGGCGTCGTTGCGACCCTCGGCACCAAGGTGAGCAGCAACTTCGAGAAGGTTTCCAACGGCATGCCGGCCTAGTTCCGGCTCTCGTCTCAAGAAACCGAGACGGATTGCGAGTCGGGTCGGGTCCACGCGGGCCCGACCCGATCCGCGCACAGACCGACGTCGTTCACACGACGAACTTACGAACGAGGGAAGGGAGGGTCGACGTGACGCAGCAGGACCACGACGCACAGCAGCGACGCACGAGAGGTGCGACCGCCGTCGAGTACGCATTGATCATCGCGCTGATAGCGGGAGTGATCATCAGCGCCGTAGGGGCGCTCGGGAGCAAGACTGAGGGCCTCTACGACCAGACCAACACCGAGATGGTCGACCAGGGTCTCTGACCCCTCGGGGTGGAGAGGTCTAGCGCCTCGACGCTTCTTGGGGCGGGCACGGACCACGCGGCCGCAGGCGCCGATGCTGCCGGCGGCCCACCCGACAACGTAGCGACAAGCCTTCGTGGCGGACGGCAGAAAGGGTGCCGGGCTCATCAGCCCGGCACCCTTTCTCGCGTTCGGGCCTGGCTCGGAGCGACCCCGGACCGTCCTCGCGAGCCGGTCGGCGACGGTCCGGCGCAGCGCGACCGGCGCAGTTGACGGGACTGCTCAACTCCCGCGAAGCGGTGCCGATTGTCTCACCGTTGCTGTTGACGCGGCACAGAGAGAATCGAGTGGAGAACATGAAACGTCGAGTGCTCGCCCTGCTGGCTGCCCTGCTGCTCGCCGGCGCTGGAACCTACGTCCTGGTCGGCTTCGTGCAGGGTGCCGAGGAGCGCGCCGTGGCCGGCGAGGAGCGCGCCGAGGTCTATGTCGTCACGCGAGCCATTCCCCGGGGCACCACCGGAGAGGCCCTCGCCGCTGCCAGCCCGCCGTTCGTCGCGCTCGAATCGCTGCCCGTGAAGGCGGTCGCCCCCTCGGCGGTCACCAATCTGAATTCGCTTGCCGGTTTCGTCGCCGAGATCGACCTCGCCGTCGGCGAACAACTCATCGCTCCGAGGTGGATCGTCCCCGATCAACTCGATACTCTCCGCGCCGCTCTCCCTCAGCGACGCGTCGAAACCCCCGCCGGGATGCTCGAGCTGCCGGTGAGCCTGCCGGCTGAGCAGGCACTTGGCGGCATCATCGCCGCGGGTGACACCGTCGCCGTCGTTGTTTCCTTCGAGTCGTTCCCCGCCGACGCCGCCGGCGATGCCGTCACCGTCGGGACCGACGTGGTCGCCATCCCCGGTTCGGCAGGCGAGGCCGGTGCGGTGGAGCAGGCAACCCACATCATCTTGCACAACGCACTCGTCGTCGAGGTCCAGGCGAGCACGCCTCCGTCGTTCCAGGCCGAAGGGGCCGCGGAAGGAACGGCACTGTTGGCGCCGCAAGGCGACTTCGTCGTGACCTTCGCCCTCACCCCCGCCGACGTCGAGCGGATGGTCTTCGCAGCCAAGTACGGCTCCATCTGGCTCGCCGCACAGACCGAAGACGACATCGGCCCCACCGGCGTCGTGACCATCGACGAGATCTTCGCGGACTGATTCCATGATCCTCCTCCTGACGCCCGAAGAGAGCTTCTTGCCATTCCTGCAGGGGCTCGTCGGCGAGAACGTGGCGATCCGCCGCCATTGGGATCCCGCGTGGCGAAGTGCGCAACCCCTCGACGTCGTCAAGGCGAGCGCGAACCCCGTCCCCGACATTGTCGTGGTCGGACCGACGGTCCCCGAGGACATTGCGTTGGACTGGGCCGGCGCGTTCGACCGCGAACATCCCGACGTCGGACGGCTGATCATCGCCCCGACGACACCTGACCTGCTCATGGGGGCCATGCATGTGGGCGTGCGCGAGGTCGTGCCGCCCAATGCCTCCGGAGACCACATCCGCGAAGCGGTCAATCGGCTTATCAGCGCCTCGGCTCGACTCAAGACCGCCCGCCCTGCCGAGGTCGCCCAGCGCACGAACCGGGTGATCACCGTGCTTTCGGCCAAAGGTGGCAGCGGCAAGACCGTGGTCGCCACGAACCTCGCGCTGGGGCTCAACGCCCACAAGCCCGGCTCGGTCTGTCTCGTCGATCTCGACATCCAGTTCGGCGACTGCGGTTCGACGATGAACCTCGAACCGGAACAGACGCTCGCCGACGCCGCCCTGAACGCGAGCGTCCTCGATGCCACGACGCTCAAGGTGTTCCTGACCCCGCATCCGTCGGGCCTCTTCCTGCTCGGGCCGCCGCAGTCGCTGGTCGATGCGTCCGAGATCACCACGACCCAGGTGAAGGCAATTCTCGATCTGCTCGTCGGCATCTTCGACTACGTGGTCATCGACACCTCGTCGGGCATCGACGACCACGCCATCACGTCGATGGAGTTCTCGACCGATCTGATCCTGCTGTGCACCTCCGAGGTCCCGAGTGTGCGGGCGATGCGTCGCCAGGTCGAGACCCTCGACACGATCGGGCTCACCCGACCGAAGCGTCACTTCGTGATCAATCGGGCCGGAACCCGCGTCGGCCTGCGCACCACCGACATCGAGCAGACCGTCGGGCTCGACGCCTCCGTCGAGATTCCGAGCTCGCGTGGGGTCGTGATGTCGACCAATCAGGGAAACCCGATCATCGTGTCGGCGCCCAAGGACCCCGCGGCCCGGTCGATGCAGGAGCTCGTCCAACTGTTCGTCACCGAAGATGATGACGCGTCGCTCGACAAGCGCGCTCGAAAGGGGAAGCGATGAAGCTCGGGGCCATGCTTCGACAGGCGGGCCAGGACGGCAACCTCCCGCAGTCTCCGGTTCCGCCCGTGTCCCAAGCCGCGCCGACGGGCCCAGAGGACTACGACCCGCGTGAGGAGCAGATCCGCTCGAAGGATCCGTTCCAGGTGCTCAAGAACCGGGCGCAGGAGCAGTTGTTCCGCCGCCTCGGTTCGCGTCTCTACGACTCGTCGATGAGCCAGGATCAACTCCAGGCCATGGTTGCCCAGGAGCTCGAGGAGGCCATCAAGGCCGAGTCGGTTCCGTTGTCGAGCGAAGAACGGCAGCGTCTGGTCACCGCCGTGCGGAACGACATCTTGGGCTATGGGCCCATGGAGCAGTTCCTCGCCGACGAGTCCATCTCCGAAGTCATGGTGAACGGCGACGACTCGATCTACATCGAGCGTGGCGGCAAGCTGGTGCTCACCGACGCCCGCTTCGTGTCGAACGACCACCTGCGCCGGGTGATCGAGCGCATCGTCTCCAAGGTCGGCCGCCGCATCGACGAGTCCTCGCCGATGGTCGACGCCCGGCTCCCCGACGGCTCCCGCGTCAACGCCATCATTCCCCCCCTCGCCGTGAAGGGTCCGGCGCTCACGATCCGTAAGTTCTCGAAGAAGAAGCTGCAGGTCTCCGACCTCGTCGAGCGCGGCGCGTTCACCTTGCAGACCGCCGACTTCCTCGAGTCGTGCGTCCTCGGCCGTCTGAACATCATCGTCTCGGGCGGTACCGGCACTGGTAAGACCACGATGCTCAACCTGCTGTCGGGGTTCATCCCCGATGACGAACGGATCGTCACCATCGAGGACTCCGTGGAGCTCCAACTTCGCCAGCGCCACGTCGTCACGTTGGAGACCCGGCCGCCCAACGTCGAAGGCAAGGGAGCGGTCGAGATCCGCGATCTGGTCAAGAACTCCTTGCGTATGCGCCCCGACCGCATCGTCGTCGGTGAGTGTCGTGGCGGCGAGACCCTCGACATGCTCCAGGCGATGAACACCGGTCACGAGGGCTCGCTCTCAACCGTCCACGCGAACAATGCTCGAGACACGTTGTCACGTATCGAGACCATGGTGCTCATGGCCGGTATGGACCTCCCCGTGCGAGCCATCCGTGAACAGGTCGCCTCGGCGGTCGACATGATCGTGCAGCTCACCCGGTTGCGCGACGGTAGCCGTCGAGTCACCCAGGTCACCGAAGTCGTCGGCATGGAGGGTGATCGCATCACGATGGCCGACCTGTTCAAGTTCGACTTCGCGGCCGGGTTCACACCTGACGGCAAGTTCGCCGGCACCCTGAAGGCCACCGGCATCCGCCCGATGTTCACCGAGCGACTCCACGACCATGGCATCGAGCTGCCGGCCGAGCTCTTCGGCATCGACTCCTCGCAGATGTTGCGGTAGCGGCGAGAGTGTCTGGAGTCACGGTGCATTCCCCCAGAGGACACGAGCTGACGCTGAGCGGGCGCCTCGCGTTCGCCGTCGCGGCGACGGTGCTGACGCTCATGGCCACGCTGGCCCCCGCACGCGCCCAGACCGTCGAGCCCACGACGGACCCGACGGTCGACACGCCTGCTTCAGGCCTCACCGCCGAAGGGGTGTCGCTCGATGCGGTCGACGACGGCGACCGCACGATCCAGATCGTCGAAGTCGACCAGAGCGCGTACCCGCAGGTGGATGTCGTCGTCGCCGTCCCCCCGGCGTTCGACGGTGAGCTCTTCGCCAACTCCTTCGGGCTCACCGAGGACGGATCCGTCAAGGCCACGCAGGTCGAGAAGTTGCGTGACCTCCTCGAAGTCGTCGTCGTGATCGACACCTCCGGCTCGATGACCGGCGCCCCGATCGAGTCGGCGAAGGCTGCGGCGTTGAATTTCGTCGACACGCTGGCGGCCGATGTTCGCATCAGCGTCGTGGGTTTCGGCGAGCGTGCGGTCGTGCAGGCACCCCTCGGATCGGATCGGGCGACGGTTCGCGCTGCCATCTCCGGACTCGCTGCCGGGGGCGAGACGTCGCTCTATGACGCGCTCGTCCTGGCGTCGCAGCAGTACACCGGCGACGACGCCCGGCGCTTCACGGTCGTGTTGAGCGACGGCAACGACACGGTCTCGACGGCCACCCTCGGGGATGCGACAGCCGCGCTCGTCGGTGCCGACCTGAAGCTCTACACGATCACCCTCACCAGCCCCGAGGTGCAGCTCGAAGCCCTGACCACGCTCACGAACGACGTCGGTGGCGAGCTCGTCGAAGCGACCGACACCGCGCAGCTCGCCCAGGTGTTCGGGGCGGTCGCCAGTCGGTTGAAGAACCTCTACCGCGTCCGATACCAGAGCCGGGCCATCGGCCCGGTGCCGTTGGTCATCTCCGTCGATGTGGCCGGGGATCTGGCGATCGCCTCGCAGGTCGTGGCGATCCAGTCCGATCAGGCGCCCGAGCCCCCACCCACGACCGGCTCCAGCGAGCCATCGGTGCCGGTGCGCCCCCAAGGCGGCGCCCTCGTCACCACGGTGGCCGCGCCCACCGGATTCCTGCAGTCGAGCACCGCTCTGTACCTGGGCGCCGGCATCCTCTTCGCGCTCGTCGCTGCGTTGTCATTCCTACTGCTGTCGCGTGAACCCTCGGGTCCCACCGCGATGCAGCGGCTGAACTTCTCGGCGTCGATGCCGAGACGCTCCGGGCTCGCGAGCGTCGCGGATCGTGCTTCGGGATTCGCCGAGCGCATGCTCGACAAGGGTGAGAAACGCAACGCCCTCGACGAGGCCCTGGAGAAGGGCGGCCTCGACATGCGGCCTGGGGAGTTCATCGCCGCCTCGGTTGCGGCGGCGGTCGGGCTCGGTGCCCTGTTCTTCGTCCTCAAGGGCCCCCTCTTCGGCCTGGGGGCAGTCGCGCTCGGGTTGGTCGGGAGCAGGGTCGTGCTGAAGCGGAAGGCTTCCAAGCGCCAGAAGCTCTTCGGTCAGCAGCTCGGCGACACGTTGATGATGATCGCCGGTGCCATGCGCGCCGGTCACGGTGTCATGGAGGCGATCGATACGGTCGCTTCCCAGGCCGATTCGCCGACGTGCGAGGAGTTCTCCCGAGCGATCACCGAGTCCCGTATCGGTCGCGACATGGTCGACTCGCTCTACGACATCGCGACGCGGACCGGGAGCGAGGACTTCGTCTGGGTCGTCCGGGCGATCTCGATCAACCGTGAGCTCGGCGGGGACCTGGCGGAGATCCTCGACAACGTGGGGGAGACGATCCGCGACCGCAACCGGCTTCGTGACCAGGTGCGAGCGTTGTCCGCGGAGGGCAAGGTCTCCGCGATGATCCTGTTCTCGCTGCCCCTCCTGGTGGCGGCGTGGGTGCGCATGTCGAACCCGGAGTACATGACATCGATGACACAGGAAACCGGCGGCAAGGTGATGCTCGGTCTGGCCCTGTTCGAGATGATCCTCGGCGGCTTGTGGCTCAAGAAACTCGTGAAGGTGGACTTCTGATGGGCATCGAGGTGTACGCCGCGGCGCTCGCCATCATCGGCGCCGTTTTCCTGGTGATCTACGGCGTGTTCGGGGCCGACAAGCTGAGCTCGCTCACCGAGGGGCGGGGCCACTCGATGCCGATCAGAACCGCGACACTGCGCGACATGCGACTTCAGACCGCGGCCACCGATCGCATCTTCGGCCCCATCGTGTCCGGTCTTGCCGGCAAGGCGCGGCGACTCACTCCACTCGGAGCCATCGACGAGATGGAGCGGAAGATCTCGGTCTCGGGCCTCGCTTCGACCTGGACGGTGGAGCGCCTGCTCGGTACGAAGATCGCCACCGGACTGCTCGGAGCACTGATCGGTGGCTATCTCGTCGTGTCGAATCCGACCCCAAAGATGATGGTGGTCGGTCTGATCCTCGCTGCGGGCGCCTACATCCTCCCGGACATGAGCCTCGATCGCCGGGCCAAGGAACGCGCCAAGTTCATCGAGAAACAGCTCCCCGACCTGCTCGACCAGATGACGATCGGCGTCGAAGCCGGTCTCGGGTTCGACGCTGCGCTCATGCGCGTCGCCCGGGAAAACGACGGACCGGTCGCCGAGGAGTTCGGACGCATGATGCAGGACCGGCAGTTGGGCATGTCACGCGAGGAAGCCTTCAAGAAGGTCGTCGACCGCACCTTGTCGGGAGACCTCAAACACTTCATTCTGGCGCTGACCCAGGCAGACAAGCACGGCATGCCCCTTGCCACCGTGTTGCGGGTGCAGGCCGACGAGATGCGTCAGAAGCGCCGGGTGCGCGCCGAGGAGAAGGCACTGTCGCTGCCGGTCAAGCTCGTGCTTCCGCTCGTGCTGTGCATCCTGCCGGCGCTGTTCACGGTGATCATCGGGCCGGCTGCCTTCCGCCTCACGAAAGGTGGCCTGGCGGGCTGACAGGTCCTTCGTCGGCGAGTCCGGTCGGCGCCTCGAGCGCCGCCTCGGTCGCCCATGGTCCACCGGCCCCTCGGGGGTCCGGTGGTTACGAAGGCGGGGCTCCCGGGCGGGGTAGGCCCCGCCTTCGTCGCGTCCGGGAAAGGGCGAGCTACTCGCCCATCGAGATCGCATCGAGGACGTTGAGCTTCGCGGCGCGGCGCGCCGGAGCGAACGACGCGACGACGCCGGCGATCAGCGCAGTGATCACCGAGGTGACGAGCGATCGGTAGGGGACCGCGAGGGTCGAGACGAAGTCGTCGGGGATGAGCTGCACGACCGCCACGCCGAACACCAGGCCGAGCCCGACGCCGAGCAGCGCGCCGAACAGAGCCACGATGACCCCCTCGACCCGGATCATGCGCTTCACCTGTCTGCGCGTCGATCCCACGGCGCGCACGAGGCCGATCTCTCGGGTCCGTTCGAACACGCTCAGCGCGAGCGTGATCGCGATACCCAACAACGCGAGCAGGATCGACACACGCAAGAGGCTCGTGATGATCGTGAGCACCTGGTTGATCGACTTCTCGGTGTCGTCTTTGAACTCGGCGCGGGTCTTCGCGTCGATCTGGGGGAAGTCGGCGATCACCGCTTCGATGGCGGTCCTGGCCCGGTCCTCGGAGACGCCGTCGACGGTGATCAACGAGACGAACGCGTCGCCGGGGGCAACGATGTCGCTGGTGCCCTTGCCGTTGCCCGCAGCGTAGACCCGCGGGTCGAGGATCCAGCCCGAGTCGAAGATCGCCCGGTCGTCGAAGATGCCTGCGACCACGATCGTGGTTCGCACCTGGTTCACGAACTCGATCTCGGTCGTGTCGCCCACGCCCACGCCGAGCTCCTCGGCGTCGTCGACGAAGACGTACGCCGCATCGGGGCCGAGCAGGGAGTCGTCACGATCGACCATGCCGATGTCGAAGTGCCGGTCGAGCAGGGCGAGGTCGGTCGAGTAGGGGTCCTTGGTCTCCTGGGTTGCGGTGACCCGGATGGATTCCCGAGCCCATTGCACCGCCAGGGCGCTTTGGATCTCGGGTAGTGCGGCGAGGTTCCGGGCGACTTCGGGCGGGAACGTCGGTGCGACCGGACCGTTCTGTTCGCCGAGGACGACCCACTCGGCGGAGACGGCGTTGTCGAGGACGTCGGCGAACGTCGCCTTCACCGATTGCGCCACGACCGAGACCGTCGTGACCAGGGCGAGGCCGATCATCAGCGCCGATGCGGCCGTGGCCGTGCGCTCCGGGTTCCTCCCGGCGTTCTCGCGCGCCATGCGGCTGGGGATACCCCCGATGCGGGCGAACGGCGCACCGATCGCCCGGGCCACGGGTCGGGCGAAGATTGGGCTCAACAGGTTCATCCCCAAGAACGCGGTGATGGCCGATGAGCCGAGCAGCGCGAGCAGGACCGACACCTTGAGGTCCGCGGTCAGGGCCACGACGATGAGGACGATAGCGAGCCCGATCAACGAGAACCGCCCGATGGTGGGGTTGAGGCGGGACGTGCCGAGGTACAGGAAGATGCCGGCGATGACGGTGAGCAGGAGCAGCGGCAGCCAGCTGCCGGAGGTGAAGCCCAGCACGACGAGGAGCGCCCCTGCGATCGACAGCAGCCATCCCATGAGTGGGTTGCGCGTCGGGCCCGAGGCGAGCGTGACATCGGAGCGCAGCGCTGCCATCGGCGACACGGACCTGGCCTTCAGCGCCGGCCAGATCGCGGCGGCCATCGTGATGCCGATACCCAAGACCGCGCCGACGATCACGGTGGTGGCTCGCAGGGGCACGCGCACGTCGGGCGGGCCGAAGTCGGCCGACGACAGCGCCGTCTGGATGCCCCAGGCAATGGGGACGGCGGCGAGGAGTCCGGTGATCGTGGCGAACAGGCCGACGCCCAGGGCCTCGGCGGCGATCGATCGGGTGATCTGTCTGCTCGTCGCTCCCAGTGCCCGCAGCAGTCCGATCTCCTGGATCCGTTGACCGACGATGATCGAGAAGACGTTGTAGATGATGAACGCGGCCACGAGCAGGATCACGAACGCGAACACCAAGAGCACGGTGCGGAAGATGTTCACGATCTCACCGAAGTTGTCCTGGGTCTCGGTGGCGATGTCCTCGCGTGTTTTGACCTCCAGCCCGTCGGGCAGCACCGACTCGAGGGCTGCGGTCACCTCCGCCGGGGACGAACCGGCTGCCAGGCGGATCGTGATGTCGTCGTAGCCGAGTCCGTTCTTGTAGAGCTGCACGGCGCGATCGGTCTCGAGCGCGAGGAGCTTGGCCCCGACCACGAGGTTCTCCTCCGGGTCGGCGAAGGAGAACACTCCGGTGAGCGTGAAGGGGAAGACGCCCTGGGGGGTCTGGACGTCGTAGGTCTCGCCGATCTCGAAGCCGTCCTCGGCCGCTGTCGTTTTGTCGAGTGCGAACTCGTCGCCGGTTTCCGGTGGTCGACCGTCGGTGAGGAACAAGTTCGTGTCCAGGACCCTCGACGGCCAGTTGATGCCGATGTTGGGCCCGGGCGCAGCAGTGGCCGCGGTGCCGTCGGCGCGGTTGGGGATGATCCCGATGACGCTCACCCGGGGCTGCACCGCTTCGACGCCATCGATCGAGGCCACCACATCGAGGAGAGTGGTCGGCACCGGCGCCGCGTTCTCGCGTTCGCCGAAGGGGATCTCGGAGCGAACCGCGAGGTCGTAGCCCGACTCGATGTCCGAGCTGAGCTCCCCGAAGGTGTCCCGCCAGCTGTCGGTGATGATGAACACCGCGCCCGTCAACGCGACACCGACGACGACGGCCAGTGACGTGAGGATGAATCGGCCCGGTCGGGTCGTGATGTTCTTGAACGCGAGCTTGAGAAGGGTCATCGCTGGTCTCGGCTCAGTCGCCCAGCGAGCGCATGCGGTCGAGGATCGTGTCGGCTGTCGGGTCGTCGAGCTCGCCGACGATGTGACCGTCGGCGAGGAAGACGACGCGGTCGGCGTGTGCGGCGGCGCCGGGGTCATGGGTGACCATGACGATCGTCTGGCCGAGGTCGGCGACGGCCCGGCCCATGAACTCGAGGATCTCCGACCCCGCTCGAGAGTCGAGGTTCCCCGTCGGCTCGTCGGCGAAGATGATCTGGGGTCGGCTCGCCAGGGCCCGGGCCACGGCGACGCGTTGCTGTTGGCCCCCGGAGAGCTCGTTGGGTCGGTGGCGCAACCGGTCGCCGAGCCCGACCGTACGGACGACCTCGTCGAGCCACGCCTGGTCGGGGGCGGTGCCGGCCAGATCCATCGGCAGGGTCATGTTCTCGAGCGCGTTGAGCGTCGGGATCAGGTTGAACGACTGGAAGATGAATCCGACGCGGTCACGGCGAAGCAACGTGAGGTCGCGCTCGCTCAGCAGTGTCAGGTCGGTGTCTCCGATGAACACCTTGCCCGAGGTGAGGTCGTCGAGCCCCGCCATGCAATGCATCAGGGTGGACTTGCCCGAGCCAGAGGGCCCCATGATGGCGCTGAAGCGCCCACTCTGGAAGCTGATGTCGACCCCGTCGAGTGCACGCACCTCGACGGCGCCCGATCCGTAGATCTTGGTGGCCTGGGTGGCCCACGCCGCCGGCGGGGCCATCGGGGGCGCGGGGGGACTCGTCGTCATCTCGGCAATCTCCTGTCTTCGGCACTACCACGCTAGGTGCTGGTGGCGGTCCTCAGCGGTCCAGCCGGCAGTCGTCATGGTTTGTTCACCCGTGGCGCACCGAACGTCGCAGGTCTCACCGTGCCGCGAACCGCGGGCCTTCTCCTCGGCGGAGATGGCCCGCGGTTGCGATGAGGTCGGTCGATGTCGCGGTCAGCTGGGCTGCTTGGTCAAGCGCAGGTACGGGCGCTGCTCGTCCCAGCCGCCGGGGAAGAGCTTGGCGGCATCCTCGTTCGAGAGCCCGGGGGAGATGATGACATCGTCGCCCTGGCGCCAGTTCACCGGCGTCGCGACCTTGTTGGAGTCGGTCAGCTGGAGGGAGTCGATCACGCGGAGGATCTCGTCGAAGTTCCGGCCGGTGCTGGCGGGGTACGTCAGGGTGAGGCGGACCTTGTTGGCCGGATCGACGATGAACACCGAACGGACCGTCAGCGTGTCGTTGGCTGCGGGATGGATCATGTCGTACAGGTCGGCGACCTTGCGGTCCGGATCGCCGATGATCGGGAAGTTGACCGCGGTGCCCTGGGTCTCCTCGATGTCGGTGAGCCAGTTGTTGTGGGACTCGACGGAGTCGACGGAGACGGCGATTGCCTTCACGTTGCGCTTGTCGAAGTCGTCCTTGAGCTTCGCGGTGTACCCGAGCTCGGTCGTGCAGACCGGCGTGAAGTCCTTCGGATGGGAGAACAGGACGGCCCAGGACCCCTCCTTCCAGGCATGGAACGAGATGTCGCCTGCAGTGGTAGGGGCGGTGAAGTCCGGTGCGATGT
This sequence comes from Acidimicrobiaceae bacterium, assembly GCA_024641655.1. Lineage (GTDB taxonomy): Bacteria > Actinomycetota > Acidimicrobiia > Acidimicrobiales > UBA8592 > JAHECR01. The sequence continues at coordinate 97,027 of JAHECR010000003.1, read as the reverse complement.
CGCCGAGTCGGATGGCCATGGGATGTGCTCCTCGCGTGGGGTGATACTCGACCAGATGGGTCGGGTTTTCACCAACCTAGCGATCAGATCAGCAGCGTGCCACCCCGCCCGCCATTGGACCGGTCCCCGACGTCGTGGGCGCTGATCGCTCAGCGCCGGTCCGACCGCGCGCGAGCCCGCACGTCGGCGACCCGGCTGGGGTCGATTGGAAACTGCGCAAGTCGATCCAGCCAGACGTCGCGATACTGCTCGTAGCGGTTGAGGTGGCGCGCCATGCCGTCGTCGTCTCCACGGTCGGCGGCATCGAACATTGCCCGGGCGGCCGAGTGCATCCCGGCGAGCTCCCCACGCATCTCCGCGGCCGGATGATCGGCCGCGGCCATGTCGAGTGTCGCGCCGAGCGCGTCGAGCCGCGGGGGCCCGTTGCCGCGGGCGGACGCGCCGACTTCCTCCATGAACGCCAGCAACGTCGCCTCGTGCGACAGGTGCCAGGCCTGGAGCCCCGCGGCGTCAGCGGGCTCACCCGCCGGGCCGGGATCGGGCTTGGAACCATGCGTCGTGGCCGGCCGCGATTCGGGCACGGCGATGTCGGCCCGGGTCGGGCGCCGTCGAGTGACCAGGTGCACCGCCGCCACGACGAGGCCGCATCCGGCCGCGATAAGAAAGGGGTAGACGACGTCGCTCGTCACAGGCCCCACCATAGGAGGTGAGCGGCGAGGGGAGCGTCAGGGAGCGGGTTCGCCGATCGTGGCGCGATCTCGGAGCCCGCGCGGAGCCCGGGCCATCGCCTTGCGGGATTTCCGACCGTCCGTTTGGCGTCAGCCGACGAGCTGTGTACTGTGGCGAACGACACATGAACAACTCCACGCTCTTGTCGAGATGACCGGGGGGCAATCGGCTGGGCAGGAGTTCGCAGGTGGCTTCAAAGCAGTCGATGACCGTCGGGGGTTTCGGTCATCGACTGCGCCACCTGCTGTGGCCGCTGGTCGTCAGGAGACGATCTTGACCTGGGTAGGCGGCGCCTCGATCGTCTGATCGCTCCCGCAGTTCCAGCAGCGGTCACGCAGCGTCCCACGCCAGGTCACCTCACAGTCGGGACACGCAACCGTGAGCTTCGCCGGCCGCAGCGCGAGGATGCGCCGGGATCGCTTGGGGGTGCTCATGGCCGGTGAGCCTACGTTCGGGGCCGACTCCCATCGGTGGATGCTCGACCGGTCGGGCCCGACCCGAGGTTCCTCCGTGACGTGACTCGGCGGTTAGGGTGACAGCCCGACAACTCCTCGAAAGGCACCTTGCATGGCTGCTCCCGAATGTCCCGCCGTCGACGGCTCGAGCCCACGCCAGACCGCGTTCGATGCCGCACCGCCGATGTGCATCGACCCGTCGAAGTCCTACGTGGCGACGATGCAGACGTCGCTGGGTGAGATGGTGATCCATCTCGATGCCGTCGCGGCACCCAAGACCGTCAACAACTTTGTCTTCCTGGCGCGGTACCACTACTACGACGGGCTCGTGTTCCATCGCATCATCAACGGTTTCATGTGCCAGGGAGGCTGCCCGGAGGGTTCAGGCCGAGGGGGCCCCGGCTATCGTTTCGAAGACGAGCTGCCCGCACCTGGCCGGTATGAGATCGGCTCGCTCGCGATGGCCAACGCCGGCCCGAACACGAACGGAAGCCAGTTCTTCATCGTCACCGGTGCCAGTGGGGTCGGCCTCCCGCCGCACTACTCGCTGTTCGGCAAGGTGATCAAGGGACTCGACGTCGCCGACGCGATGCAGCGGGTGCAGACAGGCATGGGCGATCGACCCGTCGAGGACGTAGTGATCAACTCGGTGACCATCAACGAGAGTTGACTCGAGCGCTGCCGCGGCGGCAGGCCCCTTCGGGTCAGCCGCCGCTGCTGCTCGATGGCGTGGGGATCGTGAGTTCGAGGCCGACGGCGATGGCGTTGGGGTCCTCGATGGCGTTGGCGTCGACGATGTCGCTGACGGATATACCGAAGAGCCGCGCGAGCGCACTCAGCGTGTCGCCGGATTGCACGGTGTAGCGACCCGTCGGTGTCGCGGTTGCCACAGGGGCCAAGGTGGCGGTGGGCCGGGTGACGGTCTCGGCGGCGACATCGGGCGTCACGGTCGTCTCGGGCCTCTCGGCGTTCGTCGGTTCACCGTCGCCGCCGCAGCCTGCCAACCCCAAGATCGCTATCGCTGCGACGACGAAGGCACTGCCTTTGCGCATCATCTGACCCCCCGTGTAGCTGTCCCGAGGCTAAGCGAGGTGCAAGCCACGTGTCGACTTCGGCCCACGGGGACGATCCGAACCGGCGGTTCCCGCCGCAGGATGGCGACGATCGGTGGCGCCTGCGGCGCCGAGCGCTGCGGCCAACAGGGAGCGTTCGTCGCTGGCGGCGTCGAACCCGTCGACGGCCTCGAGGTGGTCGAACAGCGTGCGCATGGTCGCCGCCAGCTGGGCTGGAGGCCGCAGGCCGCGACGAGCGCACCAGGTCGACAGGTCGATCCACCAGAGCCGCCACACGTCCTCGTCGCGCCACAGGCGCAGCGGCGCGAGGTCTTCGGCCTTCGCGGCGAGGATCACGGTGAGCGCATCGAAGTCGATCGGTGCACCGGTGGCCATCGCCCAGGTCGTGACGTCCAGCCGCAGGCGGCGGGCCTCGACGTCGAGGTTCGTGATCTGCCGGGCTCGGGGTTCGAGGCACGTATCCATGACCGCAGTATGCGAATGGGGTGTGACAGTCCCCGACACAGAGGGGCGAGCGCCGTGGCACCCTCGCGCTCCACTTCAGCGGCTCGCCGCGGCCCGTTCGTAGATGTCGGGGGTGAGCGCACCGACGAGCCGGCCCTCGATCACGACTGGGGTCTCGTGCACGCTGACGGAGGCTGACGAGAGGGTGAGGGTCAGGGCCTCGCCGAACACGACCGTACAGTTGCCGGCCGCCGCGATCACCGGCAGCGCAGTGATCCGCCTTGGCGAGAAGGGACTCGGAGCGGCGATCGCACGCGTGAGGGCCAAACCGATCCCGATCCGAGCGACGACGTAGGCCGCGTCACTGCCGTGGTGTTCGAGCTGGACCCGGATCAGGTCGGCATCGTCGGACTCGCCCAGGATCTCCACGAGGTGCCCGCGGTCGATCTCGAGTCGGACCGGGCTCCGCAGGATGTGCTCGGCCTCGGCCACGACATCGCCGGGCATTGCCACCAAGGTCCCGCTGACGAGCGTGGGATCGGGCGCGCACCACACGGTTGCCGTCGGGAACCGTGCGACATCGCCCGGCCGGGAGGCGACGCCGATCTCGTCGTGCACCCGACACGCTTCCAGCCGGATCTGCAGGGCCGTGCCCGATGCACCCTCGATGCGGAAGGAGTTGCTGGCCCAGAGCAGATTGCTGAGGCGCCCGGCGCGTTGCCCCACGCCCGGGTGGGACACGAGGTGATCGAGCCCGTCCACGTCGGCGATGTCGAGCGCCAGGCAGCGGGCGTCGGGCGCCAGCGCGCCGAGTCGGGTCGCGAGGCCCGACCCGACGTCGATGATCACGTCGGCTTGCTCCAGCGCGGCACGCACCGCGGCAGGGGCAACAGGGCCGCTGATGCTGCCGACGCTGAGCTGCATGGTGATGCAGCCGAGGCGATCCAGGGCAGCGGCCACGATCTCGACGATCGACTCGTCGCTGCCGAACCCGCTCAGGACCGCGGCGACGTCGCCCCGACCGACCTCGCACAGCTCGAGCTGCCGGGTGATGGTCTCGATTCGGCGCCACAGGTCGATGGTGCACTCCTCGTGTCGGGTGGTCGGTCGCGGGTCGACGTTAGCGGTGCACCGGTCCCCGACGCGGGAGCAACGGGCGGCGGGTGCAGGGTCGGAAGACCCGGAGATGCCTCGAAGCGGCGCCGGGCGTGCGGTAGCGTCGCGCAGTGGTGACGATCGCGTTGTGTGGACGAGCGGGGTGCGGCGAGGTTGCCGTGTCCGCGCTGCTCATCGCGACCCAGGAGTGCGAGGCCTGGCTCGTCGGTCTCGACCATGCGTTCGCGCCTGAGGGCGTATCGCTGTGCGAGCGTCATGCCGACCGCATCCGGGTGCCCGTCGGCTGGGGTCTCCACGACGAGCGCCCCGCTCCGACACCGGTCCGTCGCCGCAGGAAGAAGCGTGCCCCGGCGCCAGACCTCGACCTCGATGGGGCGGCCGCCGCACCCCGACCCGAGCCGGTTGCGACCACGGCGACGTCGGTCGAGCCCGCGACTGCCGTCGAAGGCGACGGTGGTGACGAGGACGCGCAAACCCGAGAGCCCGAGTCCGGTCGCGAAGACACCGCCGGACCGGAGGGGGCCTCCCCGGAGCCCTCGGTCGAGGCGACGATCGCCGAGCGCGCCGGGGAAACGGACCCGCCCGGTGATCCCGTCGTCGAAGCGGCGACCCCCGGCGGCGTCCCCAGCGACGGACACAATCCCGCCGACACGCCGATGCACGCCGATGCGGTTGCCGCGGCGATCACCGACGACGACCCACGTCACCTACAGGTGGTGCCGACGGTTGCCAGCGGTGAAGCGGCCCAGGTGTTCGAGGAGTCGGGCCAGGGAGCGCTCTGGGCGCCCGAGAGCCACGACGAGCTGCACGCGTCGGATTCCACACCGCTGCTCAAGCGCGCCTTCCGGGTCGTCCGCGACGACTGAGACGGCGTCGCCCGGGCTCCACCGACCCGGGCGGACTTCCCGTCGACGGTGGCGTCTTCTAACGTCTGCGACCATGGCTGACGACGGAGTGCTCGAGGGTTCGGTATCGGTCGAGGTCCGCGGCCACGTGCTCCTCATGGGGCTCGACCGCGCCGCGAAGTACAACGGCTACACCCCGACGATGGCCGATCAACTGGCCGCGGCGTACACCCGACTCGACGAGGACCCGGAGCTGCGCGTCGGGGTGTTGTTCGGCCACGGCGCGCACTTCACTGCCGGACTCGACCTGCCGAAGTGGACCGATCGCATGGCCCGCGGCGACGACTCGTTGCACGACGAAGGCGGCGGTGTGGACCCACTCGGCCTCCGTCGGAGCTGTCGCAAGCCGATCATCACCGCCGTCCAGGGCATCACCTTCACCATCGGCATCGAGCTCGCGCTCGCCGGCGACATCGTGATCGCTGCCGACGACTGCAGGTTCTCCCAGCTCGAGCCGGCCCGCGCCATTCACGCAACCGGTGGCGCCACGATTCGTTTCGTGCAGCGCGGCGGCTGGGGCAATGCCATGTACCACCTGCTCACCGCAGACGAATTCGACGCGCACGAGGCTCGTCGGATCGGCCTCGTGCAGGAGGTGGTGGCTGTCGGGACGCAACTCGAACGCGCCATCGAGATCGCCGAGCGCATCGCCGAGATGGCCCCCCTCGCCGTCATGGCGACCAAGGCCTCGTCGCGACGTTTCGTGCACCAAGGGCCCGACGCCGCCATCGCCGCGCTCGCAGCCGTGCAGAGCACCCTCCTCGCGAGCGAGGACGCCACAGAGGGCGTGGCCTCCTTCGTGCAACGTCGCCCCGCCCGTTTCACCGGTCGCTGACCGAGCGCCGACGCGGTCTTGCCGGGCCGCAGCGGGCGAACGAGTGAAGGCGCCGGGTACGGCGAGACCGCGTTGACGCAGAGGTGGTCGGGTTGGTCGGGCCTGACCGCGCCTCGCCCGGTTGCGTTGCCTACGGTAAGGCTGATGTTGCTGGCCACGAGGGAGATGCTGCGCGCCAAGCTCCGCTTCAGCCTGCTCGGTGTTGCGGTCGGGCTGCTGATCTTCCTGATCTTGTTCCAGCAGGCGCTCCTCGGTGGGCTCGTCACCGACTTCGTCGGCGCGATCGAGCACCAGAACGCACCCGTGCTGGTGTTCAACGATCAGGCCCGCAAGAACGTCGAAGGCAGTTTCTTGTTCCCCGAACAGCTGGCAGCGATCGCTCAGGTCGAGGGAGTGGCGGCCGCCGACCCGGTCGGTCAGAACACCTACACGGTCGACGCGGGAGGGCAGCAGCGCGACGCGGTGCTCTTCGGTTACCGACTCGGCGGGCTGGGCGAACCGGTCGGGCTCGTGGAGGGACGGCTGCCCGCGGGACCGGACGAGGCCGTGGCATCGGCGGCCGATGCCGGAGCGGGGTTCGCGCTCGGTGACCTCGTCACGATCGTCGGCGACGATGGACCACGCATCGTCGTGGTCGGTCGCGCCGACGACCTCCGGTGGAGTGTCGCTCCCACGATCTTCGTGTCGTACGAGACCTTCGAACGCGCACAGCGTGCGGTCAACCCGGACGCGCGGTCGGTGCTGCCGTCGCTCGTCGCAGTCGAGCCGGCCACCGACGTCGACGTCGACGTCCTCACCGACCGCATCGACATCGAGGTCGACGGGGTCGAGGCGCTCACCCGCCGAGAGGCCGTCCACCAGAATCCCGGCGTGCGCGCGGTCACCCAATCGTTCGGGATCATCCTCTCCCTCGCGTTCCTCGTCGTCGCCCTGGTCGTCGGCTTCTTCTTCCTGATCCTCACGGTGCAGAAGGCGCCGGCACTCACGCTGTTGCGCGCCATCGGAGCCCCGACGCGGTACCTGCTGGGCAACCTGTTGGCGCAGGTCGCCGCGGTCCTGGCGGTGGGTTCGGTCGTCGGTGTCGCACTCGCTGCGGCGTTGCTCGCGTTCGGCCTGTCGGGCGATCTGGCCGCAGCGCTGGATCCGACCACGGTGGGCTCGACGCTGCTCGGCTTGTCGGCGCTCGGCCTGCTGGGAGCCGTCGGCGCGATCCGTCGGGTGCTGCGGATCGATCCGGTCTCGGCTACCGGCGCGGGAGCGGCACGGTGAACGGCTCGCGTGCGGCACCCATCGGGCCCGGCGGTTGGCCTGCGGGTGCGTACCGATGAGGCTCGCCCTCCGTGAGCTGCGGCGGCGACCAGCACGGTTCGCGATCGCGGGAGGGGCGCTGAGTCTCCTCGTCCTCTTGCTGCTGTTCCTCGGTGGCCTGCTCGACGGGTTGTTCTTCGGTGCGACCGGCGCCATTCGGATCAACGAAGCCGATGCCGTCGTCTTCTCCGACGACGCGCGCGACGCCGTGCTGCGATCGTCGATCGATCTCGCGACTGCCGCCACCGTTGCCGAGGTCGACGGTGTGGCCGCGGTGGGCGGCCTCGGGCTGGCGCTGCTCGGCGTGCAGGTACCCGGTCACGACGGCATCGTCGACGCGGCGGTGGCGGGGTACGAGCTCCCGAGTGCCGGACTGCCCCCGCCGCCGACGTCCGGTGGCGCCTACGCCGATCGGCGGCTCCGCGGTTTCGGGGCCGACGTGGGCGATGTCGTGCTCGTCGGGCCGCGTGCGGTACCTCTCGAGATCGTGGGCTGGGTGGAGGACTCCAACTACCTGCTGCAGAACGGCCTCTGGGTCGACGCTGCGACCTGGCGCAGCGTGCTGAACGCGAATCGACCCGACGCGGTGGTCGCCGATGGCGTATTCCAGGTTCTCGTCGTGCGCCTGGCCGACGGGGTGGACGTCGACGATGCGATCGCCCGGATCGACGTCGCAACCGGTTCGACGGCCTCGCTGAGCGAACACGATGCGGTCTTCTCCGTGCCGGGCATCGTCGAACAGAACCGCACGTTCACCGCCGTCATCTGGGTGACGGTGTTCGTCGCCGGGCTCGTCGTCGCGTTGTTCTTCGCCCTGCTCACCCTCGAACGCGTCGGTCTGTACGCAGTGCTGAAGGCGATCGGTGCCACCGACGGCGCGCTCGTCGCCGTGGTGGTGACCCAGGCGGTGGTCGTCGCTTTCGGGGCCTTCGTCGTCGGCGGTTCGGCGACGGCGCTGCTCGCCCAGGTCGTCCCGGCGGGGGTCCCGGTGCAGTTCCGGCTCGGCCGCGCCGCATTCGTCCTTGTCGCCGTCTGCGTCACCGCTGCGCTCGGCAGCCTCCTGTCGCTGCGCCGCATCACCCGTATCGATCCCGCCAGCGCACTCGGCTGAGCGACCCGAGAGGACTTTCGCGTGCACGCACTGGAGCTCCACGAGGTCAGCAAGGTCTACCGGTCAGGCGACGACGAGATCGTCGCGCTCGACCACGCCACGCTGAGCGTCGACGACGGGGAGGTCGTCGCCCTCGTCGGGCCCTCGGGCTCGGGCAAGACCACGCTCCTGTCGATTGCCGGAGGCCTTCTGCGCCCGAGCTCCGGGTCGGTGTGCGTCGCCGGCAAGGACATCTCCACCTACGACGACAAGGCGCTCACCGCATTCCGGGGCGCGAGCGTCGGTTTCGTCTTCCAGTCCGTGAACCTCGTTCCCTTCCTGACGGCGCGTGAGAACCTCCTCGTCGTCGCGGAGATGAACCGCCGGGGAGGGTCGGCGGCGAAGGCACGCGCCGATCTGCTCCTCGACGAACTCGGCCTCGGTGCGCGCCGCGGCAACCTTCCCGATGCCCTGTCGGGCGGCGAGCGTCAACGGGTCGCGATCGGGCGGGCGCTGATGAACAAACCCGGTCTCGTGCTCTTCGACGAGCCGACGTCGGCGCTCGACACGGCACTCGGCGAGCAGGTGATGGAGCTGATCGCCTTCGAGGTGAAAGGGCGCGGGGTTGCGGCCGTCGTCGTCACCCACGACGAGCGCATGGCCGATCACACCGACCGCACCGTGCACATCGTCGACGGCCGGCTCCAGCACTAGCTGGTCCGCGTGTCGGGGCCGAACCCTCAGCCGTCGCGGTCGAGACGGAACGGGAATCGCTTGCGGACCTCGGCCACCAGCGCGGGTTCGACGTCGGCGACCAGGAGGGCAGTCTCTTCCGCGGGCGCTGATGCGAGCTCCTCGCCCGAGGGGCCCAGGATGCGGCTGTCGCCGGAATAGTCCAGGCCGTCGCCACGACCGACGCGATTGACGCCCAGCACGTAGGCCTGGTTCTCGATGGCACGAGCGCGCAGGAGCGTCAGCCAGTGCTCGCGGCGCGAGGCCGGCCAATTGGCCACGACCACATACAGGTCGGTGGCCACGGCGCGGCGCCAGAAGTCGGGTGCGAACCGCAGGTCGAAGCAGATGAACAGGCTTACCCGTACGCCCTCCACGTCGACGGTGACCAGGTCGGAGCCCGCTGCGTAGTGTGCGTCCTCACCGGCATAGGAGAAGCGGTGTCGCTTGGCGTAGCGGTGCACCACGCCATCGGGCGACGCAAGGACGAGGCAGTTCTGCGGGCGGTCGAGCCCCATCGCCTGCTCGGGAAGCGAGCCGCACACCCATGTCCCGGTTCGAGCCGCCTGCTCCACGAGGAATCGGGTGCTGGGCCCGTCGACGGGTTCGGCGATGACATCGGTGCGCATCGAGAATCCGTTGGAGTACATCTCGGTCAGCGCGATCAATCGCGCGCCGGTTGCAGCCGCCTCCTCGATACGCGGCGTCAAGGCCCTGAAGTTGTCGTCGGGGGACTCCCAGACGATGTCGTGCTGGATGGCCGCGATCTTCACCGTTTCCCACCTCGCAATCCCGAAAGGCGCTCGACGGCCTCATCGAGCACCTCGAGGCGCTTGCAGAATGCGAACCGCACCAGGTGACGTCCCTCCTCGACGTTGTCGTAGAACACGACCGTCGGGACGGCGACCACGCCACAACGCTCGGGTAGCTCGAGGCAGAAGGCGGCTCCGTCGTGAAAACCGAGGGGCCTGATGTCGGCGGTGACGAAATAGGTGCCTGCCGGTTCGAACACGTTGAAGCCCGCCGCGTCCAGCCCGGCGCAGAGCCGGTTGCGTTTCGTCGCCATGTCCGCGAGGTACTCGTCGTAGTAGGAGCGAGGCAGATCCAACGCCGCGGCGATGGCGTGCTGGAACGGAGCGCCGTTCACATAGGTGAGGAACTGCTTGGTGGTGCGGACCGCCGCCAGGAGCGCGGGCTGCGCGCAGACCCAGCCGATCTTCCACCCGGTGAAGCTGAACGTCTTCCCCGCCGAGGAGATCTGCACGGTGCGGTCGCGCATCCCGGGATAGCCGATCAACGGCTGGTGGACGCCTTCGAACACGAGATGCTCGTAGACCTCGTCGGTGATGGCGATCAGGTCGTGCTCCACGCAGAGCTCGGCGATCAGTCGGAGCTCGTGGTCGGCGAACACCTTGCCAGTGGGATTGTGGGGGGAGTTCAGCAGGATCGCCCGGGTTCGTGGCCCGATGGCGGCGCGAAGCTCGCCGTCGTCGAAGTCATAGGCGGGTGGCCGCAAGGTCACCACCCGCCGCACGCCACCTGCCATGGCGATCGACGCGGCATAGCTGTCGTAGTAGGGCTCGAAGGTCACCACCTCGTCGCCGACTTCGAGCAGCGCCAACAGTGACGCGGCGATCGCCTCGGTGGCGCCGGCGGTGACGAGCACCTCGGTGTCGGGGTCGAAGCGCAGGCCGTAGAAGGCTGCCTGGTGGGCCGCTATGGCCGCGCGCAGCGGGGCGATGCCGGGCCCGGGCGGGTACTGGTTGTGCCCATCGCGTATCGCCTGGATCGCAGCTTCGGCGACCACTGCCGGGCCGTCGGTGTCGGGGAAACCCTGTCCGAGGTTGATGGCCCCCGTGCGTTCGGCCAACGCGGACATGGCGGCGAAGATGGTCTCACCGAACTCACGCATGCTCGCCTTGATGAACGGATCGCCCGGGTGGCTCACGTCGCGAGGTTACGCCCCCGGCTTCTCGTCGCCGCGACAGCGCCTTCAGGACTCGTAGCTGCACGGGTACGAACGGCAGTCGTACAGCACGCTGCCCGCGTGCAGGTCTCGGGCCGCCGCGATCAGCGCGTCGACGTCGACATCGACGGGAACCTCGATCCGGACCCGTTCCAGCGCAGGGTTGACCGCGGTGCTCGCGGTCGTGACCGAGGCCCGGGCGAGGATCGCGGACGCGGCGGTCTCGGATGTATTCCCGTACGTGTGGATGTCGACACGGAAGTCACCGTCGGCGAGGGTGCGGGCAACGACGACGTCGACGGTTCGATCCGCGCCCGGGCCGCACACCTCGACAGGGATGCCGGCTTCATAGGAATCGCCTGGCCCGTCGGAGACCTTCACCGCGGGAAACTCGACGTCGACGGCGGGAAGGCGCAAAGTGGCGCCCTCGTCCCAGAAGCCGGAGACCTCGGCCGTTGCCCGGGCCTCGACGATCACCGACGCGTGGTCCTCCCATCCGGTGAACACCTGGATCGCTTGTTCGCACGGATTGGCGATCACCAGCCTGTCCTGGCTCGAGCACCCCGAAAGGCTGATCGCAGCAGCGGCCACGAGCACGGGGATCACTCGTCGGGTGGGCCCACGTCGCACGGCCCCCGGGGCGCCGTGGGTTGTCCTCGGCGCCGTGCGCTGTGCCATGACGGCATTGTTCCGGGCCATGACGGCATTGTTCCGGGCCATGACGGCATTGTTCCGGGTCGATCCGGTGGCGGGGTTCACCGCACGGCTCGGGCCATCGCCTTGCGGGCTTGTTCGACGCGGTCGTGGGCGTCGCAGCCCGGCAGGTGGTCGTTGACCATGCCCATGGCTTGCATGAAGGCGTAGACGGTCGTGGGACCCACCCAGGTGAAGCCCCGAGACTTGAGCTCCTTGCTGAGCCGGGTCGAGGTGGGTGTGGTGGAGGGGATCGCCCCCTGCCCGTCGGCGCTGCGTTCGCGCTCGTCGGGCTCGAAGGCCCAGAAGAACGAGGCGAGCGACCCCTCCGAGTCGATCAGCTCGAGGGCACGCCGGGCGTTGTTGATGGTCGATTCGATCTTCGCCCGATGTCGGACGATGCCGGCGTCGGCGAGGAGTCGCTCGACATCGTCGGGTCCGAAGCCTGCAACCGTTGCGATGTCGAACCCCGCGAATGCTGCCCGGAAGTTGTCCCGCTTGCGCAGGATCGTGATCCAGGCGAGGCCCGACTGGAAGCCCTCGAGACAGATCTTCTCGAACAGGCGCGTGTCGTCGACGACGGGCATGCCCCACTCGTCGTCGTGGTAGCTCCGGTACCGGGCGTCGTCACCGGGCCACCAGCACCGCATGACCCCATCGTCGCCCACCACCAGTAACTCGGTCATGGCACGAAACTAGCGTCCCGGGCCGCGCTGACCCGACCGACCGACACGGTGCCAGGCATCGAAGGGCCCGGTGGGTGGCACGTCGGGCACTTCGACGGCAGACTTGCCGGAGTCCGCAGCCGACATGGGGGAGCGGTGGCCCCAGCGCCACGACCGACAATGAGCATTCGAGAGCAGGCCATCGCGATCGTCAAGGAGAAGGGTCTGCGGCGTCTGCCCGAGCCGGTGCGGCTGGCCTCGGGGGCGATGAGTGCCGACTTCGTCGACGGCAAGCTCGCCACCGCGCATTTCGACGACCTCGAGATCGCCAGTCGGGCGATCGTCGACCTGGCTCGTCTCGCCGGGGTGGAGTTCGATTGTGTGGGCGGGCCGACGCTGGGCGCCGACGCGCTCACCATCGGCATCGCCGGAGTGGTGCGATGCCGATGGTTCTTCGTCCGCAAGGAGCCCAAGGGCCGGGGCACCAACCAGCTCATCGAAGGCGCCCGACTCGGCTCCGGCGACCGGTGCTTGATCGTCGAGGACGCCATCACGACGGGCGGGTCACTGCTCAAAGCCGTCGACGCGGTGGAGGCAACAGGCGCCCGGTGCGTGGCTGTGGCCACCTTGATCGACCGTGGCGACACGGCACGAGCCCTGGTGGAAGCGCGGGGGATGACGTACCTGCCGGTGGCGACCTACGCCGATCTGGGCATCGATCCGGTGCTGCCCGTCTGAGCCCGCGAACCTGCCGGACGCAGATCGCGCGTGAACCTGACGTTCCCGTTTGGATTTGCCCGGGCAGAGGCGTATCGTTAGCACTCGCCACCGGAGAGTGCCAATGGCCCACGGGGGCGATCAACCGTCATCGAATCACATCGTGCGAGGAGACGCGCAGACATGAACCTGGAGCCACGCGAGGACCGGATCGTCGTCCGGCCGGGTCAGTCGGAAGAGACCACGGCTAGCGGCCTGGTCATTCCGGACACCGCCAAGGAGAAGCCCCAACAGGGTGAAGTTCTGGCAGTCGGCCCGGGCAAGCGCTCGGAGCAGACCGGTGAGCTGATCCCCGTCGACGTCGCTGTCGGCGACATCGTCATCTACGCCAAGTACGGCGGCACGGAGATCTCCAACGGGGGCGAAGACCTCCTGATCCTCTCGTCCCGCGACGTACTCGCGGTCGTGAAGTAGGCGGGATCACCACATGAGCAAGATTCTCAAGTTCGACGAGGACGCCCGGCACAAGCTCGAAGCCGGCGTCAACAAGCTCGCCGACGCTGTCAAGGTCACCCTCGGCCCCAAAGGCCGCAACGTCGTGCTCGACAAGGCGTTCGGTGCTCCGACCATCACCAACGATGGCGTGTCCATCGCCCGTGAGGTCGAGCTCGAAGACCCCTTCGAGAACATGGGCGCGCAGCTGGTGAAGGAGGTCGCCACCAAGACGAACGATGTCGCAGGTGACGGCACGACCACCGCCACGGTGCTCGCTCAGGCGATGGTCAAGGAAGGCCTGCGCAACCTGACGGCCGGCGCCAACCCGATGGGCCTCAAGCGCGGCATCCAGGCCGCGGTCGACGTCGCAGTCGAGTCGATCGCCAAGCAGGCGGTGTCGGTCGCCGACTCCAAGGGCCAGATCGCGAACGTTGCCTCCATCTCGGCCGCCGATCCCACGATCGGCAAGATCATCGCCGACGCGATCGACAAGGTCGGCAAGGACGGTGTGGTCACCGTCGAGGAGTCCAACACGTTCGGCATGGATCTCGAGTTCACCGAGGGCATGCAGTTCGACAAGGGCTTCCAGTCGCCGTACTTCGTCACCGACGCCGAGCGCCAGGAAGCGGTCCTCGACGATCCGTACATTCTCTTGAACCAGGGCAAGATCTCCTCGGTCCAGGAGATGCTGCCGGTGCTCGAGAAGGTCATGCAGTCGGGCAAGCCCCTGTTGATCATCGCCGAGGACGTCGACGGCGAGGCGCTGGCCACGCTCGTGGTCAACAAGATCCGTGGCACCTTCAACTCGGTAGCCGTCAAGGCGCCGGGCTTCGGTGAGCGTCGCAAGTCGATGCTGCAGGACATGGCCATCCTCACCGGTGGTCAGGTCATCGCCGAAGAGGTCGGGCTCAAGCTCGAGAACGTCAGCCTCGATCTGCTCGGTCAAGCCCGCAAGGTCGTGATCACCAAGGACGCGACCACCATCGTCGAGGGTGCGGGTACCCGCACCGACGTCGAGGGCCGCATCGCTCAGATCCGTGCCGAGATCGAGAACACCGACTCGGACTGGGATCGCGAGAAGCTCCAGGAACGTCTCGCCAAGCTGAGCGGCGGCGTCGCCGTCGTCAAGGTCGGCGCGGCCACCGAGGTCGAGCTCAAGGAGAAGAAGCACCGGATCGAGGACGCCCTGTCCGCGACCCGTGCGGCCATCGAGGAAGGCGTCGTCGCCGGCGGCGGAACCGCACTGCTGCGGGCCCGCAAGGCCGTCGAACGCGTCGTCAAGAAGCTCGAGGGCGACGAGGCCACCGGGGCTCGCCTGGTGCACAAGTCGTTGGCAGCTCCTGCGAAGCTCATCGCGGAGAACGCTGGCTTCGAAGGCTCCATCATCGTCCGCGAGATCGAGGAAGCCGAAGGCTCGATCGGGTTCAACGCTGCCAAGGGCAAGCTCGAGGACCTGGTCAAGTCCGGCGTGATCGATCCCGCCAAGGTGACCCGTGCGGCGCTGCAGAACGCAGCGTCGATCGCGGCACTCCTGCTCACCACCGAGGTGCTCGTGGCCGACAAGCCCGAGCCCGAGCCGGCCATGCCCATGGGCGGCGGCGACCCGATGGGTGGCATGGGTGGCATGGGGATGATGTAGTCCCAGCGCAGTCTGCACGAGGCCGGGTCCTTTCGGATCCGGCCTCGTTGCGTTTTGCGGTGCCTGGCAGGTGCCGGGCACCAGGCAGTGGCGTGGGTCGGGTGGCGGTGGTGCCGGGTACGATCCGGGAATGACCGAACGTCCGGCTCCCAATCCCGCGAAGCTCCTCGACCAGTGGATGGAGTGGGAGCGCGGCGAAACCACCCCGGGAAGGGTGATGGCCAATCTGAAGACGGGTGGCCTGCCCGATCTGCTCAAGGCGCTGGTCGAGGCGGCGGCCGCCGCCGACTGATCCCCATGCGCGGCGGACCACAACGGATCCCGAGACCCGACGACTGGCGACCGGGGGGACCGGCGCCATGGTCCGGCGTCGACCACGTCGACCTCTCGCTCCCGGCGGTGGAGGAAGCGCTCGCGGCGCGTCGTTCGCGCGTCGTCGGGAAGGTCGCCACGTCACGGCGATCGGCGGTGCTGGTGCCGCTGTACGAGAGCGAGGGTCAGACGTGGCTCGTGCTCACCCGCCGCGCCGCCCACCTGCGTTCGCATACCTTCGAGGTCAGCTTCCCGGGGGGTGCGCGTGACCCCGGCGACCCCGATGACTGGGCGACCGCGCTGCGAGAGGCGAACGAGGAGGTCGGGCTCGACCCGACGCTGCCGAGGGCGATCGGGGCGCTCGACCGCTTCGTCACCGTGGGGAGCCGGTCACTCGTGCACCCGCTGGTCGCAGCGTTGCCCGGGGCACCGGTCCTTCGAGCCAACCAGGCCGAGGTCGACCGGATCATCTTCGTGCCGCTGTCGGAGCTCGTGCAGGGCGACGTGTTTCGTGAGGAGCTCTGGCCGACGGGTGACGGGCGGGTCCGCCCGGTCACATTCTTCGAGCTCCTGGGTGACACCTTGTGGGGCGCGACCGGCGCGATGGTTCGCCAGTTGCTCGCCATCGTTGCCGGGGTCGACGATCCGCTGGCGCGCTGAGCCCTGGGTGCGGCCGACATGACCGGTGGGGCACTTCGCGCTCCAACGCGTGAACTGTCACGCCAGTCACCCCTCCCCGCCCCCGTACGAGGACTAGACTGACCGTTTCTTCGCGGCTCAACACAGGAGTAGGGACGTGGCAGAGATCGAGATCGGTCTGGGTAAGTCCGGTCGTCGGGCCTATGGCTTCGACGACATCGCTATCGTCCCCAGCAGGCGCACCCGGGACCCCGAGGATGTCGACATCCGCTGGGAGATCGACGCGTTCACGTTCGAGATGCCCTTGATGGCCTCGGCAATGGACGGGGTCGTGAGTCCGGCGACGGCGGTCGAGATCGGCCGCCTCGGTGGCGTCGGGGTGCTCAACCTCGAGGGTCTGTGGACCCGCTACGAGGATCCCGAGCCGATCTTCGACGAGATCGCCCAGCTCCCCACCGACAAGGCCACGCTTCGCATGCAGGAGCTGTACGCCGAGCCGGTCAAGATGGAGCTCGTCACCCAGCGGATCCGAGAGATCAAGGCTGCCGGGGTGGTGTCGTGCGCGTCGGTCACCCCCCAGCGCACCGCGGCGTTCTCGCAGGCCATTCTCGACGCCGAGCTCGACCTGCTGGTCATCCAGGGAACCGTCGTCACCGCCGAGCACGTGTCCAAGACGGTCGAGCCGCTCAACCTCAAGCAGTTCGTGCGTGAGTTCCCCACGCCGATCATCGTCGGCGGCTGCGCGTCCTACGAGGCGGCTCTGCATCTCATGCGCACGGGTGCTGCCGGCATCCTCGTCGGCGTGGGCCCCGGCCACGCGTGTACGAGCCGAGGCGTACTCGGCATCGGCGTCCCGCAGGCGACCGCCATCGCCGATGCCCGTGCTGCACGCATGCGACACCTCGACGAGACGGGTGTCTACGTGCACGTCATCGCCGACGGGGGCATGGCCACTGGTGGCGACATCGCCAAGGCCATCGTCTGCGGCGCCGACGCGGTGATGGTCGGTTCACCGCTGGCCGCGGCCCACGAGGCGCCCGGCCAGGGCTACCACTGGGGCATGGCGACCTTCCATCCCACGCTGCCGCGTGGCGCCCGGGTGAAGACCACTCAGCGGGGCTCGCTCGAGGAGATCCTCGTCGGCCCGGCCCGGGAGAACGACGGCAAGCTCAACCTCATGGGTGCGCTACGCACTTCGATGGCGACCTGCGGGTACCAGTCCCTCAAGGAGTTCCAGAAGGCCGAGGTCATGGTCGCTCCGGCGCTGCAGACCGAGGGCAAGTCGCTCCAGCGGGCCCAGGGCATCGGTATGGGGTGAGCGGGTTCGCTGCGGCGTGTCGCCGTGGCCACCTGCTCGGCCCCCACCGCGCGACCCCCGATCCCGAGAGGCACCGCACGTGACCGACACCCCCACGGTTCTCGTCGTCGACTTCGGCGCGCAGTACGCGCAGCTGATCGCTCGGCGGGTGCGCGAAGCCAAGGTGTTCAGTGAGATCGTCGCGAACGACCTCACCGCGGCGGAGTACGCGGCGAAGAACCCCGCAGCGATCATCTTCAGTGGGGGCCCGGCGTCGGTGAACGTCAACGGTGCTCCGGTCATCGACCCGGGCATCTACGACCTCGGCGTGCCGATCCTGGGGATCTGCTACGGCGCCCAGCTCATCGCCAAGCAGCTCGGTGGCACCGTCAGCCGATTCGAGGCCGGCGAGTACGGCCGCACGGCGATGCACGTGCATCCCGGCGGAAGGCTCCTTGCTGGCCAACCTGCCGAGCAGAACGTCTGGATGAGCCACTTCGACTGCATCAGCGAGGTGCCCGACGGGTTCACGGTGACGGCCTCCACCATCAACGCGCCGGTTGCCGCGTTCGAGAGCGACCACATCTGCGGTGTGCAGTACCACCCCGAGGTGTCGCATACCCCGTTCGGCCAACAGGTGCTGGAGCGCTGGCTCGACGTCTCGGGGATCGCCCGCACCTGGACGATGGCGAACGTCATCGACGATCAGATCGCTGCCGTGCGGGCCCAGGTCGGTAGCGGCCGCGCCATCTGCGGGCTTTCCGGCGGCGTCGACTCCGCGGTGGCTGCAGCCTTGGTGCACGAGGCGATCGGCGCCCAGCTCACCTGTGTGTTCGTCGACACCGGGCTCATGCGCAAGAACGAGGGCGAACAAGTCGTCGAGACCTTCCAGAAGACCCAGGGCATCGAGTTGATCCACGTCCGCGCCGGTGACGAGTTCTTCGCGAAGCTTGCTGGTGTCACCGAGCCCGAGGCCAAGC
The DNA here is from genome assembly GCA_024641655.1 of Acidimicrobiaceae bacterium. Lineage (GTDB taxonomy): Bacteria > Actinomycetota > Acidimicrobiia > Acidimicrobiales > UBA8592 > JAHECR01. The sequence goes on along the minus strand of JAHECR010000003.1, from coordinate 78,937 downwards.
GCAAGGCGATCGGCGAGCTGTTCATCCGGCTGTTCGAACGAGCCGCCGGCGGGATCGAGGACGCGCGGTTCCTGGTGCAGGGCACGCTGTACCCCGACGTCATCGAGTCGGGGAGCAAGCACGCGTCGACCATCAAGAGCCACCACAACGTCGGCGGGTTGCCCGAGGACATGGACTTCGAGCTCGTCGAGCCGCTCCGTGACCTGTTCAAGGACGAGGTGCGTGCGGTGGGCAGCGCTCTCGGTCTCCCCGACGAGATCGTCTGGCGGCAGCCGTTTCCCGGCCCTGGTCTGGGGGTGCGCATCATCGGCGAGGTGACCCCGGACAAGGTCGCCATCCTCCAGGACGCCGACCTCATCGTGCGCGAAGAGCTGCACCGCGCCGGGCTCGATCGTCAGATCTGGCAATCGTTCGCCGTGCTCCCCGATATTCGGGCGGTGGGCGTGATGGGCGATGAACGGACCTACGGCTACCCGTGCATCATCCGCGCCGTCACCTCGGAGGACGCAATGACCGCGGACTGGGCTCGCATCCCCTACGAGGTGCTCGAGACGATGAGCAGTCGCATCATCAACGAGGTGCCGGGCATCAATCGGGTGGCCTACGACATCACCTCGAAGCCACCCGGAACGATCGAGTGGGAGTGAGCGGGGACGACCCGCGCGTCGCCCTCTTCGTCGGTGCCGCAGCGTTCTTCGGCGAGCAGGTTGCGGTGCTCCCCGGCGACGCCTGGGAGCTCGCCACCCCGTGCCCGGACTGGGACATCCGACAGGTTGTCACCCACGTGATCCTCGGTGAGGCCCAACTGACCGAACTGGCAGAGGGCCGCCGTCCGGTCGAGGCCGAGCTCGATGTCGGGATCCTCGGCGCCAATCCGATGTCGGTCTGGCGCGGCACGGCGCTGCGGGCGATCGAAGCGGCTCGGGCGACGCCACTCGACCGGCGGGTGCCCCACGCGGTCGGTGATCTGTCCTTCGGTCGGGTGCTCGGCTTCCGCATCACCGACAACCTGGTCCACGCCTGGGACATCGCGACGGCGCGCTCTGCGGCGTGCGTTCTCCCCGACGACATCGCCGAGTGGGCGCTGGACTTCTGGTTGCCGATGGCCGATGGTCTCGTCGATTCCGGTTACTTCGGCCCCATGCAGCAACCGGCGGGCAGCAGCCCTGGGGAGCGACTCCTCGCGCTCCTCGGGCGCGCCGGGTAGCTTCCCGGGCCCTGCCTCGATCGCCACCGGTGACGAAGACCGCGAGCGCGCGGGCGTCGACGATCGCCCCCCGGGAGCGGCGGTGGTGGCGCCGGGCACGGTATGGGCCTCGCCGGCGGTACGCTCGGGATTGCTTCGGCCGGGACTTCCGGTCGCTGGGTTCGCAGTCGGGCGCTGGTGCTCCGGTCATCGAACCGCCCCGACTCACCCTTCGCATCAGCCCTGTGCCGCCGAGTCCCGGCGACCACGGCCCGGAAACGACGCGGCGCACTCGCGCGCTGCAGGAGCTGTAACCCCCATGTCCACCACGTTCGCCCAGCTGGGCGTTCCCCCTTCCATCATCGACGCGCTCGCTGCCCGCGATATCACGTCGCCCTTCGAGATCCAGGCTGCGACGATTGCCGACACCCTCGCCGGTCGTGACGTCTGTGGTCGCGCCCCGACGGGTTCGGGCAAGACCTTGGCTTTCGGCATCCCCCTCGTGATCAAGGCCGGTCGTGCCGAGCCGCGTCGGCCTCGGGCTCTGATCCTCGCGCCGACCCGTGAGCTGGCCGAGCAGATCACCGGCGAGCTCCGGTCCTTCGCCGGTGAGGTCCGCATCGGTGTCGTCTACGGCGGCGTCGGCTACGGCCCCCAGACCAAGGCGCTGCGGCAGGGTGTCGACATCCTCGTCGCCTGCCCGGGCCGTCTCGAGGACCTGCTCGCCCAGAACGAGCTCAGCCTGGCCGCAGTCGAACGCGTCGTGCTCGACGAGGCCGATCGCATGGCCGACATGGGCTTCCTGCCCACCGTTCGTCGCCTGCTCGACCAGACCCTGCCCGACCGCCAGACGATCTTGTTCTCCGCGACCCTCGACGGCGACGTCGCCAAGCTCACCCGGGACTACCAGCGCGATCCCGTTCGCCACGAGGTGGGCGAGCAGACTCCCGACATCACCGCAGCAGACCACGTGTTCTGGCAGGTGACCCGCGACGACCGTCGCGAGGTCACCGCGGCAGCGATCAACGCCGTGTGGCCCGCGATCGTCTTCACCCGTACCCGCCATGGCGCCGACCGGCTCGCCAAGCAGCTGAGCAAGGACGGCGTCGTGGTCGCCGCGATCCACGGTGGGCGGAGCCAGAACCAGCGCACCCGGGCCCTCGACGACTTCGCCCGCAACAAGGTGCACGCGCTGATCGCGACCGACGTCGCTGCCCGCGGCATCCACGTCGACGGCGTGGCCCTCGTCGTGCACTTCGATCCGCCCGAAGATCACAAGGCCTATGTGCACCGCTCGGGCCGGACGGCCCGTGCCGGCGAGGGGGGCGTCGTGCTGTCCCTGCTCCAGGCCGACCAGATCAAGGACGCGCAGCGGTCGCAGAAGCTCATCGGACTCGACGAACCCATTGGGTCGGTCGATGCCGGCGCGCTCCGCGATCTCGCGCCCGGAATCCGACCCGCGCGTCCGGTCGCTCGGCCCGAAACCCAGAGTGCTCCCCGTGAGCGCTCCTCGGAATCGCCTCGCAACGGCGACCGCACCCGGCGGGGCGCGTCGCCGGCGCGCAAGTCGAAGCCGCAAAGCGACGGGCGTCGGTCCTCGGGAGGCACCTCGGACAACCGGCGGCCCCGCCCCGAGAGCTCCAGCGGGCGGAATCGTGACGCCAGTGACACCCGCACCGGCGGAGCGAGTCGGACGAGCGCTCAGGGCGCCGATGGGCGTCGCGGTGGACCGAGCCGGGACGCACGAGACGACGCTCGCGAACGCAACGATCGACCCGGACGAGATCGGTCCGCTGGCCCGAGGACCGGACCGGCTGCCAAGCCGGCAGCGGGTTCCAAGAGCGGGGGAGCCAAGGCGGCCGACGCGCCAAGGGGCTCCGGGGCGAAGGCGCGTGGTCTGAAGGCACGGGTCGGGCGCAAGCAGCGTCACGAGGCCGGCGTTGACGCCGATGGCCAGCCCAACCGCAAGGCCCGGCGCTCCCACCTCCAGTTCGGCAGCGGTCGACGCGACTGAGGACACCGCAGCAGCGCCGGGACCGGCTACGGGTGCCATCGGCGCAGAACCGACACAGGCCAGCGCCTCGCGGCGCTGGCCTGTCGTCGTGTGTGGTCGGGACCGGCGTCGATCCGGTGACCTTCCGCTTTTCAGGCGGACGCTCTGCCAACTGAGCTACCCGACCGGGTGGGGGATCCGGCAGGGTCGCCGGCCACCTCTGGCGTGCACCGAGCAAGCTCGGCCCACAGCGATGAAAACCTCCTCCGGTGGAGGAGGTTTCCGTGCGCGGTCCCGACGGGATTTGAACCCGCGACCTCCGCCTTGACAGGGCGGCGTGCACTCCAAGCTGCACCACGGGACCGTATTGCATCGGCCTGATCACGGGGATCGGAACCGAGGTGACACTGTACGCCATCGCGTTGCCGACACCAATCGCACACGCTGAGTTTCGTGGAGTTTGTTGCGACCAGCTCCGCGGTCATGGCGGTCGCGGTCGTCATCTGCAGGCACGGCGCTGGGGTCCGGCGGGCCTTGGAGTACCCCGTACGGGATTCGAACCCGTGTTACCTGCGTGAAAGGCAGGCGTCCTAGGCCGCTGGACGAACGGGGCGGGGGCTCCCGAAGGAGTCCCGACACGATAGCAGCGAGCGGCGAGATCTCGTCCCGATGCGCCGGTCCGTCGTCAACTCATCCCGACAGCGCATCGACGACCGTCGCGAGCATCTCGGTCAGCAGGTGATAGATGATCCACAGATCGCGGTCGGCGTCGTCGTCGGCGACGTCGAAGGGGTTGTCGTCCTCGCTGACGTCGAGCCGGGTGCCCACCACGAGGCGGATGCTGTTGATGGCCTGGAGCCACTGACCGAGCTGTTCCTCGTCGAGGTGGGTGGCCTCGAGCTGTGACTCGACGACGTCGAGGGCATCGAGGCGGGTCGCGAGGAGTTGGTCGTGGACGAGCTCCTGGTACGCGGCGTCGGCCTCGACGTCTCCGGGATGTGCGGTCGGGTAGAGGCGACGGAGCATGTCGCTCGACCCGTCGATGAGCAGATCGCGCAGTTGTGGGATCAGGTTCGCGAGCAGGTTCTTCTGCCACGGCTCGAGATGGATCCGGTACCCGCCACCTCGCTCTCGACGCAGCTTCATCGCCTAATCCTGCTGCATTGTGGCCCACAGGCCGTGTTCGTGGAGGCGGAACACGTCGAGCTCGGCCTTCTCCTTGGTGCCTTCGGAAACCACGGCTCGTCCCTTGTGGTGGACATCGAGCATCAGCTCCGTGGCCTTCGCGAGGTTGTAGCCGAACAGTTTCTGGAACACGAACGTGACGTAGCTCATCAAGTTGATCGGGTCGTTCCAGACCAGCACGATCCATGGACGGTCGGGGTCGGTGGTCGTCTCGTCGACCGGCTCGTCGACCTCCACCGGGGAGGTCATGGGTGCAGCAGGCGCCATCACCCTCATTCTGCCAGCGCAGCCCCCGCGGTCGTCGCCTGCGGTCGGGTCGAGCGTGTCGTCGGTGTCGCGGGCAGGGGCTGTCGGGTGTTGAGGTGAAGCACGATCGTCGCTACCCACACCGCGGTCGCGCCAGCGACGTGAATCCCGACGAGCAACGGCGGCACGTCGGTGAAGTACTGCAGGTAACCGATCGCAGCCTGCGTGACGATGAGGGCCACCAGGGTCTGGGCCCGGGCAAAGAGGTCCGCGTCGGCAGAGCTGCGCCGCAGCCTGAAGAGCAGCCAGAGCGTCACGGCGAGGAACGCCATGACCGTGACCCCGTGGACGCGAGCGACGTCGGGAACGTCGAAGGGGAGCCGCTCGACCTCGAGCTGGCCGGGGTCGAGCTTGGAGACGTCGACCCCTTGGGCCTGCAGCGCCCGCTTGGTCGCCTCGGTCTCCGATCCGCTGTGCGGGCCGGCCCCGGTGACCAGCGTGCCGGTCACGAGCACGACCGAGGCCAACAGGGTCAGCAGTCGCACGACGGGTTCGATGCCGGCGCGCCGGCGCGGCGCGGGACGCTGCTCGGGGAGGCCGGCTCGGTGGTGCAGGACGAGTGCGTTCCAGACCAGGACCATCGACACGAGGAAGTGGGTGATCACCAGGCTCGGGGGCAGGTGCTCTTGCACCACGAGGGCGCCGATGAGGATCTGTGCGATCACCCCCGCCACCAACCCCCACGAGAGCGCGGTGAGGTCGCGTCGTCGAGGGGATCGGGCCATGGACCCGAGTACCGCGGCGATCACCGCCGCCGAGACGAGTCCCGTGATCAGTCGATTGACGAACTCGACCATGGCGTGCACGTCGTGCACCTCGGCGACGAGTTGGTCGTTCTCGCAGGTGGGCCAGTCCGAACAGCCGAGCCCGGATCCGCTGAGACGGACCGCTGCGCCCGTGACGATGATGAACGCGAGGAGCCAGAGCGCCGCCCGGGCGATGTCGCGATAGCGCGCCGGGCTGATCGAGCGACGAGCGAACATGGGGGAAGTCTCCCGCATCAGCCGCACCTTTGGGACATCACGGCGGTTGTTCCACACGGGCCCTCCCGCGTTAGCCTCGGACCCGTGGATGTCCTCGTGAGCTCGGATGCGCCCCCGACCGTGCGCCGGCGAGCTCTGGGCTTCGTAGCGCTCACCAAGCCCCGGATCATCGAGCTGCTGCTCATCACCACGGTGCCCACGATGGTGGTCGCCGAACACGGGCTGCCGTCGGTGTGGCTCATGATCGCCACCGTGCTCGGCGGCACCCTGGCCGCCGGCGGCGCCAACGCCATCAACATGTACGTCGACCGCGACATCGATCGGCTCATGGAACGCACCAAGAACCGCCCGCTGGTCACTGGGGTGGTCCAACCCGCGGAGGCGTTGATCTTCGCGGTGTCGATCGAGGTGGCCGCGTTCGCGTGGCTGTGGGCCACGGTCAACCTGTTGAGCGCCGCGCTGGCGGTTGCTGCATGCCTGTTCTACGTGTTCGTGTACACGCTGTGGCTGAAGCGTTCGTCGAGCAGCAACATCGTCATCGGCGGAGCAGCGGGCGCCGCGCCCGTGCTGATCGGGTGGTCGGCGGTCACCAACACGGTCGACTGGGCCCCGCTGGTGCTCTTCGCGGTGATCTTCTACTGGACCCCACCGCACTTCTGGGCCCTCGCGATCAAGTACCGCGACGATTACACCGCTGCCTCGGTCCCGATGCTCCCGTCGGTGGTCAGTACCCGAACCACCGCAGCGCGGATGATCGTGTACTCCGCGATTCTCTGGGCGCTCACGCTCTTGTTCGCCCCGGTGGCGGGTATGGGCCCGCTGTACCTCGTGTCGGCCGTCGCGCTCGGAGCGGTCTTCATGGCCATGGCGATCGAGGTGTTCCGACTCCAGACCACGCGCGCGGCGATGCGGCTGTTCGGGTACTCGATCACCTACCTCATGTTGCTGTTCGGGGCGATCGCAGCCGACGAGCTGGTCCGCAACGGTCTCTAGCGGGAGACTTGGCCGCCGGGATGGCGGCTTTGGTGGTGGTGGGGGGGTTGTCGGGCCGTGGCGCTTCGCGCCAGGCCCGTTTGCGGCGTGACGCCATGGATGGCGGAACGAAGCCGAAGGGGAGACTTGGCCGCCGCGGTTGCGGCTCTGGTGGTGGTGGGGCGCTGTCGGGTCGTGGCAAGCCGCGCGCGGCCCGGTTGCGGCGTGACGCCATGGATGGCGCAACGAAGCCATGAGACACACACACCCGGCAGATTTCGGTGACAGTTCGGCCCGCGCTGACCGGCGTGTGTACAGTCGCTGGCTGAAGTACGCACCCCGGGCAGGTCGGCCGCGTAGCATGTGGCGTGCCCTGTCCCGGGCCCTTTGATTGAATCCCAAGCCGCCTCACCGGCCATGGTCTGAACCGCATGACTGTCACCGAAACACGCCCGGAATCCGACGCCACTGTCGACGAGCCCGTAGCGACCGACCCGTTCGTGGCCACTGGCCTCGCTGGAGCCTTGGGCACCGGCGACCACAAGGCTCTCGGACGGCTGTACCTCTACTTCGGCCTCCTCGGCGGCCTCCTGTCGCTGGTACTCGGCGCCCTGGTTCGGCTCGAACGCGCCGACACCACTGGGCTCGACATCTTGACCTTCGGGTCGAACAACCAGTACTTCCAGGTCTGGAGCCTGTCGCGCACAGCGATGTTGTTCTTCGGGGTGTTGCCCCTGCTCATCGGGCTTGCCACCTACATCGTTCCGTTGCAGGTTGGCGCGCCGTCGATCGCCTTCCCTCGTGCCGCCGCTGCAGCCTTCTGGACGTGGCTCGTCGCTATCTCCATCCACGTCGTCACGGTGTTCGTCGACGGCGGGCTGGGGTACCCCACCCTCGGTCAGGGCGGCAACAGCGGGGCGCTCGGACCCAACGCCGATGCGACGCAGTTGTCGATGCTGTCCATCGGGCTCGTTGTCGTCGCCATCTTGCTCGCCACGATCTGCATCGTCACGACCGTGATCTGCCAGCGCCCGGTGGGGATGAGCCTCTACGAGACACCTCTGTTCAGCTGGTCGATGCTCGTCGCTGGTGGGATCTGGCTGCTCGCCCTGCCGGTGTGGCTCGCGAACCTCGCCATCGCCTGGGTGGACTTCCGTGGCGCTGATGCGCTCCGCTACGGCAATGTGCGCGAGATGTGGTTCCAGCTCGACTGGCTCTGGTCGCAGCCGATGATCTTTGCGTTCGCCATCCCGGTGCTGGGCATCGTGGGCGACATCGTGCCGGTCGCCGCGGCGAGCCGTCAGCGCCGCTACGGCATCCAGCAGGCCGCCATCGGCCTGTTCGCCGCCGTGTCCTTCGGTGCGTTCGCGCAGCCCTACTTCGCACCCTCGGTCACCGACCAGGCCGTCTTCGTCGTGATGAGCCTGCTCCTCACCGTGGCCACCCTCGGCTTCCTCGGGGGCCTCGGCGACACCCTCGCTCGCGGAAAGGCGGCCTTCTCGGCGCAGCTCGCGACGGGGATCATGGCGATCCTCGCCGTGTTGCTGGGCGCGGCGGTTGCGGCGCTGCGGGTGTCGGGCGCAGCGATCGGCGCCGTGCAGGAGATCGACAGCTCCTGGCTGCTGAAGGCCACGAACTGGCTCGACGATCTGCGTGGCACGACTGTGCTCACCGGCGTCGTCGACCTCGTGCTCGGTGCTGCGGTCATCGGTGCCGTGGCCGGCCTGTACTACTGGGCCCCCAAGATGTTCGGCCGACGTCTCACCGGGCCCCTCGGCGCTCTCGCCGGTCTCGCGATGTTCGGCGGCGCGGTGCTCGCCGGAGGCTCCAACGTGGTTGCGGGAATGCTCCACGAGGGCGACCGGGTGTTCACACCGGGCGCGTACGACCTCGTGACCGAGACCAACGCCGTGGAGGTGCTCAACATCGTCGGCTTCGTCGGTGTGGTGCTCGTCGGCGCCGGTCTCGTGTTGGTGCTGCTCGACTTGATCGTGGCCATCGGCCTCGGGAAGGGCAGCGCCGAGGCCGCCGATGACCCCTGGAACGGTCACACGCTCGAATGGGCCACCGATTCGCCGCCGCCACTGGGCAACTTCCCGGTCGCCCCGGTCGCAACCTCGGAACGGCCACTGCTCGATGCCAAGGAGGGTGACGCGTGAGCCCCGTGATGCAGACCACCGGCCTTCCTGCCGCGCCTCCCGTGCGCGACCGCAGTCTTCTCGTCGCCACGGGCTTCGGAGTCGCCGCGACCGTCATGTACTTCGCCGGCCTGTTCGGCATCTACTTCTCCGAGCGGTCCGACGTGCGCGACGCCGGGGGTGCCTGGATCCCGTCGGACGCCCGCATCGAGCTGACGCCGCCGGGCATGATCATGTGGACGCTGATCATCTCGGTGTTCGTGCTCCAGTGGGCTGTCTACTCGATCAAGCGCGACGACCGTCAGCACGGTCTGCTCGCGATCGGGGCCGCGCTTTCCATGGGTGCCATGGTGGTCGTGCAGAGCGCCTGGCAATTCCAGCAGATGGGGCTCGTCGCCGACGAGAGCGTGGTCTCGGTGCTGATCTACACGATCGCCGGCAGTTACCTGGCGGCGGTCATCGTCGGCATGGTCTTCATCGCCCTCGTCGGGTTCCGAGCGCTGGCCGGCCAATACAGCAGCGGCCAGACCGACGGTGTGGTTGCGGCCTCGATCTACTGGTACACGCTGGTGTTCATCTACTTCATCATCTGGATCGGCGTCTTCATCGCCAAGTGATGACGAACGCAGGAGCTTGCTGATGTTCTCTCCCGGTTTCCGACTCTTCATGGGCTTCGCCGGCTTTGCCGTGCTCGCCGCCTTCTTCTATGGCGTCGTGAGCGGCGACGGCGGTGGCGCCGACTATCTGGGCTTCCTCGATGCCGAGAGCTGGGTCGGCGCGGCCAGCCTGGGGTGGAAGGGCGGCGTGGGCGACCACGTCGGCTACGTCATTTTGATCATGCTCGGCATCGTCTCGGGTGGTCTCGCCCTCATGCTGGTGGCCTTCCGCGACGCCGACCCCGAATCGGTCGCCGAGCTCAACGGCGGGGAACTTCCCCCAGCGCAGGGCCCGACGGCGACGAACTACTGGCCCATCGTCGGCGCCTTCGGGGCAGGGGTCACCATCATTGGTTTGTCCACCCACGTCGCGATCTTCTTCGTCGGAATCCTCGTGCTCGCGGGTGTCGCATTCGAGTGGATGATGAGCGCCTGGGCCGACCGGGCAACGGGCGATCCCGCCGCCAACCGAGAGCTGCGCAACCGGATCATGAAGCCCATCGAGATCCCGGTGCTCGGTGTGCTGGGGATCGCCGCACTCGTGCTGTCGGCTTCCCGCCTGTTCCTCGCCGTGCCCGAGGCCTGGGCCGTCTGGTGCGCGGTCGGATTCGCCGCGATCATCTTCCTCGGTGCCCTCCTGTTCGCTGTGGCCGACGACATCAACCCGAACGTGGTCGCCGCAGTCCTGGCCGTCGGAGCCATCGCTGCGCTCACGACCGGCATCGTGACGGCGAGCATCGGCGAACGCGATATCGAGCACCACGAACCCGGCGCACACCATGAAGGCGTCGAAGAGGGAGCCCTCGCATGGTGAACGCCGCTGGACTTGGCTCCCACGATGGTGCGCGGCCAGCCTTGGAATCGACGCCCACTCACGGAGGACCTCGACGCCCCATGCGTTCCCGTTCACGTCTGGTGCCTGCCCTCGGTGCCTTCCTGCTGCTCGTGCTGGCGGGATGCACCTCGAACGCACCGCTCGACACGCTCGACCCCGCCGGCCGCAAGGCCCACGACATCGACAACCTGCTCATGTTCGTGGTCTCGATCGCGGGCGTGATCTTCGTCGGGGTGTTCGGCGCGCTGGCCTTCATCGCCTGGAAGTTCAGGGTCCGCAAGCCCGGCAGCGACGACACCCATTACCCCGGCGATTACGCCGACGAGGTCTTCCCGGCGCAGTCGCACGGCAACTTCAACCTCGAAATCGGGTGGACGATCGCGCCCACCATCCTCATGACCGTGATTGCCGTGGTCAGCCTCACCGCCCTCGTCAAGCTCGACGACGTGAAGGCGGCACCGCCCGACGCCAGCTACCCCGACATGGAAGTGATCGTGGTCGGCCAACAGTGGTGGTGGGAGTACCAGTACTACCTGCACGGCACCGAAGGCGCCACCGAGCCCGACTTCGTGACGGCCGACGAGATGATCATCCCCGTCGGCCAGGACGTGCAGTTCTTCACCACATCGCGCGACGTCATCCACAGCTTCTGGATCCCCCGCCTGAACGGCAAGAAGGACGCAGCCCCCGGTCGCATCCATCCCTGGGTCATCCAGGCCGACGAGGTCGGCCGGTTTGCCGGCTCCTGTACCGAGTTCTGTGGCCTCAGTCACGCGTACATGCGCATGTACACCGTCGCGCTGCCCGACGATCAGTTCGCGCAGTGGGTCGACAATCAGATGACGCCGCGGACTCCTCTGGCGGAGGGCGACCCGAACTACGAGGGCGAGCAGCTCTTCATCGCCAACTGCCAGCGATGTCACGTCATCATCGGCGTCACCGAGCGCAACCGCAACGCCGACGACGCGCTCGAGCCCGACGACATGGCGATGTACGGCAACATCGAGGACTACCGCGACTACTCCGACGGTACGTTCACCCAGGGCAAGTACACCGAGCCCGGCAACCTGACCGCCGGTGCGGCACCGAACCTGACCCACTTCGCCGCTCGCACCAGCTACGCGGGGTCGTTCTTCGATCTCTACCCCGACGCGCAGGAACGCACCGAAGCCGGTGGGTACCTCGACAACGCGGGGAGCGCGTTCGATCGCGGCACGCTCGAAGCGTGGCTCCGCAATCCGCCTGCGGTGAAGCCCAACTACGCAGAGGGCCTGCGTGGCATGCCGAACCTCAACCTGAGCGAGGCCGACATCGACCTCCTCGTCGATTACCTCGTCAGCCTCGACTGACCTTCCCTTGACCCGTAGCGAGACGATGCACGACCTGCACCCCACCAGGAGCCTCTGATGGCCATCATCGAACACGACGCCGAACCGCTCGAGCTCGAAGCCGGTGAGACCCATGCCGAAGCCCAACGCCCCCTCGGTGCGCTGACCCGACCCCAGGGAAGCACCGGCTGGAAGAGCTGGCTGTTCACCGTCGACCACAAGAAGATCGGCATCATGTACGGCGCTGCCGGCATCGTCTTCTTCGTGATCGGTGGCCTCTACGCGTTGTTCCTGCGCCTCCAGCTGGCCCGTCCCGAACAGAACATCCTGAGCGCCGAGACCTACAACCAGGTCTACACGATGCACGGCGTGGTGATGCTCTTCCTGGTCGGCATCCCGCTCGGTGCGGCGTTCGCCAACTACTTCCTGCCCTTGCAGATCGGCGCCCGAGACGTCGCGTTTCCCCGCCTGAACGCGTTCAGCTTCTGGATCTTCCTGTTCGGCGGCATCTTCATCGTCTCGTCGCAGTTCATCGGCGGCTGGTGGCAGAACGCCCCCGACGGTGGGTGGTTCGCGTACGCGCCGAACACCGGAATCACGTTCTCGCCCAGCCACGGCATGGACTTCTACGCCATCGGTCTGCAGATCACCGGCTTCGCCTCGCTGATCGGCGCGGTCAACCTCATCGTGACCGTGCTCAACATGCGTACGCCGGGCATGACCCTGATGCGCATGCCGATCTTCACCTGGATGATGCTGATCGTGCAGTTCCTGCTGCTGTTCGCCATGCCGGTGATCTCGGTGGCGCTGTTCTTGCTGACCTTCGATCGACTCTTCGGCGCCAACTTCTTCAACGTGGCCACCGGTGCCGATCCGCTCCTGTGGCAGCACCTGTTCTGGATCTTCGGCCACCCCGAGGTCTACATCCTGATCCTGCCCAGCTTCGGGATCATCTCCGAGATCATCCCCGTGTTCAGCCGCAAGCCGATCTTCGGGTACCCGTTCATGGTGTTCGCCGGTGCCGCCATCGGGCTCATGGGCTGGGGCGTGTGGGCCCACCACATGTTCGCCTCCGGCATCGGTCCGGTCTCGGTCGTGGCCTTCTCGGCGTCGACGATGTTCATTTCGGTGCCGACCGGGGTGAAGATCTTCAACTGGCTCGGCACCATGTGGGGCGGACGATTGCGGTTCACCACCGCCATGTTGTTCGCGTCATCGGTGGTGGCGATGTTCACCATCGGCGGGCTCTCCGGGGTCACCCACGCGCTCGCCGCCGCCGACACCCAGCAGACCGACACCTACTACATCGTCGCCCACTTCCACTACGTCATCTTCGGCGGCATCATCCTGGGCTTCTTCGGCGGCTTCTACTTCTGGTGGCCGAAGATCTTCGGCTACTTCCTCAGCGAGAAGCTCGGCAAGCTCAACTTCTGGATCATGCTCATCGGCTTCAATGCGACGTTCGGGCCGATGCACATCCTGGGTCTGCAGGGCATGAGCCGCCGCTACCAGACCTACAAGAAGGGCGACGGCTTCGACCTGTGGAACATGGTGTCCACCATCGGGGCCTTCACCATTGCGCTCGCGACGTTGATCTTCGTCATCAACATCTTGTTCAGTTACCGGAACTACCGGAAGGGCAACTACGTCAAGCCCGGTCCCGATCCGTGGGACGCCCGCTCGCTCGAATGGATGACCGCGTCGCCCACCCCCGAACACAACTTCGACGAGACGATCATCGTCGAGCGCCAAGACGAGTTCTGGCACCGCAAGTGGGGCCGCAACGAGGAGGGAGACGTCGTGCGCCGCGCCGCCGTGCTCGACGTCGCCCACGACGGCTCGAATACGAACGTGCACCTGCCCTCACCGTCGTACTGGCCGATCGTTGCCGCAGCCGGCCTGCCGATCATCGGCTATGGGCTCATCTACTCGTTGTGGCTGTGCATACCCGGCGGGATGCTGATCCTTGCCGGCCTCTACAGCTGGGTCTTCGAACCCGCCGACGATCCTGACGCCGGTGGCCATCACGACGACCATGGTGACCATGGCGACGACGGTGGCCACGATGCCGCCGCGCTCGAAGCGTCCACCGACGCCGAGACCAGTGACGAAGTGAACGAGGAGGCCCCCGTTGGCTGAGGTTGCGACGGTCCCTGTGGCCGCAGAGACCCATGACCACGATCCCCATGCGACGACGTTGGGCATCTCCAACGAGAAATTGGGCATGTGGGTGTTCCTCGGGTCGGACTGCCTGCTCTTCGGCGGTCTGATCTCGACGTACCTGCTGTACCACAACCGCATCGGGCCCAACGACATCGGCCGCGACGACGTCTTCGACATCCCGTTCACGTCGGTGTCGTCGTTCGTGCTCCTCATGAGCTCGCTGACGGTCGTTCTGTCGATCACGGCGCTCAAGCGCGGAGACATCCGGCGCAACCGGATCTGGCTGCTGGCCACCGCGCTGCTCGGCGCGATCTTCGTCGGTGGTCAGGTCTACGAATTCACGGTCTTCTACCGCGAGGGCCTCGGCTACACCACGAACCTGTTCGGAACCTCGTTCTTCACGCTCACGGGCTTCCATGGCGTGCACGTGTCGATCGGCATCGTGTTCCTGATGACCATGTTCATCCAGTCGATGCGAGGCAAGCTCACAGCCGAGCACGGTGAGAAGCTCGAGATCATCGGGCTCTACTGGCACTTCGTCGACGTCGTCTGGATCGTGATCTTCACCGTCGTCTACCTGTTCCCGCAGAACTGATCGGACCGAGGAGCTTCGCGATGACCACCGAAACCGCGACGGAGATCACACCCGGCGCCAACTGGGTGCAGGAAGACATGCGGTACATCAAGACCGCGCTGTGGCTCGGGGTGTTCACCGGCATCGAGGTGTTCACCTACTTCGAGTCCGTGCATCACATGCCCAAGGCGCTGTTGATCATCCTGCTGTCGGTCCTGATGGTCGTGAAGTTCGCCATCGTCGCCGCGATCTTCATGCACCTTGCCGACGACCACGCGGTGTTCACCAAGATGCTCGTCATGGGCCTGTGCATCGCCTGGCCCGTCTACGGCGTCGCGGCGTACGCCTTCGGCTGGCTGCCGACCTGGAACCTGTTCCTGAAGATCGGCTTCCTCACCGTTCCTCCGCTGCTCACGGCCTGGGCGCTCGGCTACAGCTTCAAGGGTGGCGACGGCGGCCACGCCCACTGAGCGACGGCCCGGGTCGTCGCGACCGCTCCCGCACATGAATCCTCGGTCCTGGTGTCTCCGAGCGCGCCTTGCCGTGGCAGGCTGATGCAGTGATGTACGCAGCCGATCCCGATGTCTGGCGTTTCCAGCCCCACCCCGAGGTGTGGGTCATGGTCCTCGGTGCGGTCCTGCTGGCGGTCTATGCCGTCAAGGTCGTCGCCCCGGTCGCGATGCGCCCCGGCGACGTCGCCTACACCCGACGCAACGCGTTCTGCTACGGCTTCGGCGTGCTGATCCTGTGGCTGGCGTCGGACTGGCCCATGCACGACATCTCCGAGGAATACCTGTACTCCGTCCACATGATCCAGCACATGGCGTTCACGATGCTCGTGCCGCCGCTGTTGTTGAGCGCCATCCCCGAGTGGTTGGCCCGGCTGATCATGACGCCGAACGGTTCGGTCGGGGTCTGGGTGAAGCGCCTCACCAACCCGGTGGTCGCGGCCCTGGTCTTCAACTTCGTACAGATCACCACCCATCTGCCGTACGTGGTCAACACCTCGATCGAGAACGGGTTCTTCCACTACGGCGTGCACACCGTCGTGTTCACGACGGCGCTGTGGATGTGGGCGCCCGTGGTGAGCCCCATCGAGGAGATTCGGCCCAGCCTTCCCGGCCAGATGGTCTACCTGTTCCTGATGTCGATCGTGCCCACCGTGCCGGCGGGGTTCCTGACCTTCGCCGGCGGTGCCCTCTACTCGTCCTATGACCACTCGGTTCGGCTGTGGGGCATCGGCATCACGACCGACCAGCAGGCGGCGGGGTTGATCATGAAGGTGGTCGGGGGTCTGTACCTCTGGAGCTGGATCCTCGTCCTGTTCGTGCGCTGGAACAAGGAGAACACGACCGAGATGGTCCTCGTGGCGACCAATGCGCCCTCGCCGGTCGAACCCGAGCTCACGTTCGAGTCGGTGCAGGCCGAGTTCGATCGCGCTGGTACCGCCCCGCCCGAGCGATGATGCGGCGCCGTCGGGCCTGTCTCAGCCGCGCAGCGGCACGATGACCTGTTCGGCGAATCGGAGGATCGGCTCGAGGGTCAGCGGGTGGCCGAAGTCGAGGACGAAGTGGCTGATGCCCAGCTCCTGGCGTCGCAGCAGGGACTCCGCCCACTTCTCGGAGTCCTCGTCGGACTCGGGGAGCGCCCGTTCGATCGTCGTACTCAACACGATGGACTCCGGGTCGCGGCCTGCTCCCTCGGCGGCCCGGCTCACGATGTCGCGCTTGCGCTCCCAGGCGGGGACGTCGCGCATTGGGCCGTTCCACATGTCGGCCTGACGCCCGACGAGGGGCAGGCCGATCGTCTCGCCGCTCGCGCCGATGCAGACCGGCGGCACTTTCGAGGGCCGCGGTGGGGCCGCGGCGTCGGCAATGGTGAAGTACCTCCCCTGGTAGCTGGGGTGATCCTCGGTCCACATCAGCCGGCAGATCTCGATGACCTCCTCGAGCTGCGCGAACCGAACCGCCGGGCGGGGGAACTCGTACCCGTAGGCCTCGTACTCGTCGCCGCGCCAACCGGCCCCGATCCCCAGAATGAACCGGTCGCCGGAAAGCACCTGGAGCGTCGCCGCCATCTTCGCCGTGAGCGCCGGGGGACGGTAGCCGTGGCCCAGGACGTGGTGGCAGAGCTCGACGCCGTCGAACTTCGCGGCGAGCCAGGTGAGCGTCGTCCACGCTTCCATGAACGGATCGGTGCGCTCGTCGAAGCCGTAGAAGTGGTCGGCCACCCAGAGGGAGTCGAAGTGCTCCACGACGGTGGGCAGGATGTGTTCGGCTTGGTGCACGACGATCGGCTGATGGTTGCTCCAGCGGTTCCCGATCACCGGGGACAACCAACCGAACTTGAGAGGGTGAGTCATGGGTGCCGTTCTAGCAGGCCCGTGGGCCCTCGGCGGGGCCGGGGTGGCTCGGCCTCAGCGTGCCGCGATCACGTCCATGCCGCAGTAGGGCCGGAGCACCTCGGGGACGACAAAGCTGCCGTCGGCCTGCTGGCAGTGCTCCATGAGGAACACCAGCGTGCGCCCGACGGCGCACGCGGTCCCGTTCAACGTGTGCACGAGCTCGGTGCCCTCCGCTCCCTTGGCCCGTGTCCGCATGCGGCGCGCCGAGAAGTCGAGGTAGTTGGAGCAGCTCGTGAGCTCCCGGTAGCGGCCCTCAGACGGGAGCCACACCTCGCAGTCGTACTTGAGGGCCGCTGCTGCACCGAGGTCGCCTGCAGCGACGAGGATCACCCGATGCGGGAGTCCGAGCTCGGTGAGGAGCTCCTGCTCGATCGAGCGAATGACCTCCAGCTCGTCCCACGACGATTCGGGCCCGCAGAACGAGAACATCTCGACCTTGTCGAACTGGTGGACGCGGAAGATCCCGCGGGTGTCCTTGCCGTAGGTGCCGGCTTCACGACGAAAGCACGAGGAGAACCCGGCATAGCGCAGGGGCAGATCGGTGGCATCGAGCAGGTCGCCGCGGTGCAGCCCGGCGAGCGCGACCTCACTCGTCCCGGTGAGGAAGAGCCCGTCTTCGGGAAGCTCGTAGACCTGGTTCCGGTCGGTGGGGAAGAACCCGGCGTCGATCATGAGGTCCTCGCGTACGAGTACCGGGGTGATCGTCGGCACGAAGCCGTGGGTCACGAGCTTCGCCATCGTGTACTGCACGAGCGCGAACTCGAGGAGGACGGCCTCGCGTTGCACGTAGGCGAATCTGCTGCCCATGTTCTGTGACGCCTTGTCCATCTCGACCCAGCCCATGGCGGCGGCGAACTCCGCGTGGTCGAGGCGGGGCGCGGCGGGTTGGCCGCCGACGGTGTCGATGACCTCGTAGTCGTCCTCGCCTCCGTCGGGGCACCGCGGTGAGGCGGGGTTGGGCACTTGGATGGCGAGGTCCTCGAGGGTGGCGGAGAGCTCGGCGAAGACCGCCTCCTTCTCCTGGAGGGCGGCCTTGAGTCCCGCAGCTGCGTCGATCCGGCCCTGTCGTTGGTCGGGAGCGGCGCGGCCGATCTCCTTCGAGGCGGCATTCTGCTCGGCGCGCAACGCTTCGACCTCGCCCTGCAGGACGCGGTGGGACTCCGACGCGGCCGTGAGCTCGTCGATCAGCGCCCGGTCGGCCCCTTTTCGCAGCGCGCCGGAGCGGTAGGCCTCGTCATCTCGGAGTCTGCGCAAGTCGATCACGGTGACCGAGGCTACCGGCCAGCCCCGCTCCGAGAGCGCACTTTGCGGCCGGCGCCGGGTCCCGGCGGCCATCCATGCGTCCAACGGATCGATTTTGGCGTTCCGTGCTCTCGGCCGCGTTGGTTGCGCCGATCGAGTCCCGAGGATGGAACGAACCGCCGAGGTGATCTCCATGGGAGGTCTCGGCCTGGAACAATCGGAAGGCGCACACATGAGGTGGGGAAGGAGCGAGGTGATGTCCGACGCGGCACCGTCGCGGACGCCACCGCTGCGCGCGGGCGCCCACGGGTCGCCGGTGACCCGCCGCATCGCGCGCTGGGGCCTTCCGATCGTCGCGTTGCTGCTGCTGTTCGCGGGCGCCGGTCCCGTCGCCGCCCAGGTCGACGGACTCGATGTGGTCTCCGACACCACGTTCACGCCGGTGCCCGACGATGGCGTCGTCCGGGTCGTCGCCACGTTCGTGCTCACCAACGAGAAGCCCAATTCGCAGTCGGGGTACTCGACGATCCAGTACTACTACGACCGCTTCCCCCTGCTGCTGCCCGACGCTGCCGAAGACGTCACCGCGGTCGTCGACGGGAGTCGTGCGTCGGTGACGCTCGAACCGTACGAGGACGATGCGAAAGCGGTCGTGGCCACGATCATCCTGCCGCGATCGATCTGGTATCTCCAGAGCGCGACGATCAAGATGTCCTACGTGCTGCGAGGGGGCGCTGCACGTGACCCCGGTGCATGGGTGCGCGTCAACCCGGCCTACGTGGCGTTCCCGGTGTGGGCGTGCTGCGATGGGGGCCAGACATCGGTGCGCATCGAGATGCCCACCGGGTTCGTAACCGAATTCAACGGCTCGCAGTCGCTCGAGCAGCTGAGCGAGGACCCGCAAGTCTACCTAGCAGCCGACATCGCCGATCCCGCGCAGTTCTTCACCATGACCTACGGGCGCAGTGACGACGGCCTGGTCGAGGCCACGACGCAGGTCGGCGACATCGACATCACGATCGCCGGGTGGCCCGACGATCCCGAGTGGCTCACCTTCGCCCGCGCCGAGGTCGAGTCGGGACTGCCGACGCTCGTCTCGCTCACCGGGCTTCCCGCGGACGTGCCGAACCTCCGCCTGGTCGAGACCATCACTCCGTATCTGTACGGGTACGCGGGCTGGTTCGACACTTCGACCAACGTCATCGAGGTCGGGGAGGATCTGAACCCTCAGGTCATCCTCCACGAGCTCTCGCACATCTGGTTCAACCAGGAGCGGTTCACGCAGCGCTGGATGAACGAGGGCTTCGCGGAAGCGTTCAGCAATGGCGCCCTCGCCGTGTCGGGTCGCCCGGTCGCTCGGCCGTCGACCCCGGACCTCGACGATGCGGGAGCGGTTCCGCTCAACGACTGGGACGTGCCTACTGGCGTCAGCGAGGAGGAAGCCGCGGCAGCGGAGGCCTACGGCTACAACGCGTCGTGGTATGTGGTCGACGCCCTGGCCCGCGAGATCGGTCTCGACGGGTTGTCGGCGGTCATGGCGGCGATGCAGAACGACGAGCTGAGCTACGCCGCAGCCGATGGACGCAGCATCGAGGACCGTCCCGGGTCGCTGAAGGACTGGCGGCGTCTGCTGGATCTGGTCGAACAACGCGCCGGCTCCCTCACGGCGGAGCAGCTCTTCCGGACCTACGTGATCGCTCCCGACGGCGACCTGTTGCTCGCGGATCGCCGAGCCGCGCTCGATCGTTGGTCGCAGCTCGTGGATGCGACCGGGAGCTGGGAGGCGCCGATCGGCATCCGTGTCCTGCTGTCGAGATGGCGCTTCGACGACGTCGGTGCGTTCGTCGACAGGTCCGAGGATGTCCTGGCCGGGCGCAACGAGGTCGCGGCGGCTGCCGCGGCACTTGACCTCGACCGGCCCGGAGATGTCGAGTTGGCCTACGAGAACGCCGAGGCCGCGGCCGACCTCGACGGTGTCCTCCAAGGGCTCGAGGCCCAGCGTCGTGCGCTGGCGACGGTTGCCGACACGGCTGCGGCCGTGGGACAGGATTTCGGCTTCTGGGCGAGCTGGGGTCTGCGCGGCACTGATCTGGACGCAGAGTACGCAGACGTGAGGGTGGCGTTCGAGCGCAACGACTTCGTCGCAGTTGCGTCCGAGGCCGCCGAGGTCAGGCAGCTGATCGGTGACGCGCCCGGCGACGCGAAAGCCTTCTGGCTGCGGGTCACCTCGGCAGCGACCGCAGCGTTGATCCTGCTCGCGTGCCTCGTCTGGGGCGTGCGTCGGACCCGCCGCCGGGAGTCGCGGCCGCAGGCCCTGCATCTTGCACCGGTGGCCCCTCGTGACCCGGCGGCGGACCCGGCACAGGAGCGAGCGGTGCAGTACCTGTTGGAGGATGAAGGCGCCTAGTGCCCTCGGGCATCGATGAAGCCAACGGGGTGTCGCGCACCACTGCGGCGGTGCCTCCTACTACGGTCGGGGGGATGGACCGCCCCATCTGCTCCTCGAGCGATCCCGAAGGCGAGGTGCCCGAAGGCGAGGTGCCCGAAGGCGAGGTGGAGGTGCCGACGGCACCCGAGGTGGAGGTGCCGACGGCACCCGAGGTGCGGGTGATCCGCAGCAGCCGCCGCACCAAGACGAGCTCGGCCCGGCTCGTGGGCGGCATCATCGAAGTCCGTCTGCCAGCATGGCTTTCCGAGCCTGACGCCGCGGCGACCGTCCAGGACCTCGTCAGGCGGATTCAGCGCAGCCGGGCAGTGGCCGACGGTGCCATCGACCTGAGCGCTCGGGCACGTCTGCTCGCGGCCAAGTACGGCCTACCGGAACCGGCGGCGATCTCCTGGTCGGCGCGGCAGGAGAAGCGCTGGGGGTCGTGCACACCAGCGCACGGGACCATCCGGATCTCGACCCGTCTGTCCCGGGTCCCGGGCTATGTGCTCGACGCCGTGATCGTCCACGAGCTCGCGCACCTTGTCGAAACCGGCCACGGCGCGGCCTTCAAGGCCCTCGAGGCGCGATTCCCCTACAGGGATCGCGCCGACGGCTTCCTCGAAGCGATGAGTCTGGGCTGCGCCGACGAGCACCACGTCGTACCGTAACCTCGGCGGGCCGTGTGTTGGTGGGGGACCATCGAACCAACCTCGCTCCCCGGGGACGTTGCCGGGAACCCGACGCAGGGACGCGACGTCCGAACCGCACTCGATGGGAAGGCTTCAATGATGACCACACATGCGACGACGCGATGTTCGCGGTTCGCGGCCGTGCTTCTCGCCTTGACGCTGCTGGGCTCTGCCTGCGGCGACGACGACACCTCGGCATCGTCGAGTGACGGTGCCCTCTCCGACGGTTTCGTCTCTGATGGGGGGTCGGGAGCGGAGCCGCCGAGTCGACCCGACAGCGTCGGCACCGACGGTGACGACGGATCGTCGCCCGGTGAGGCGCAGGACGGGGGCGGGGCAGCCGACGGCGGCAACGTGACCGATCCCGCAGCGGTGACCCCAGCGGACTTCGGCCGTTCCATCGTCTACACCGCCACCACGGTGGTCGAGGTCGACGATGTCGCCGCCGCCGCCTCGCAGGCCAAAGCGGCTGTGGCCGCGCTCGGGGGTCTGCTGTTCGGCGAGAAGACCGAGGCCGGGGACCGGTCTCGCACCACTCTCGAGTTCCGGGTGCTGCCTGCGGACTTCCAGGAGGCGCTCGGGCGTCTCGGCGGCCTCGGTCGCCTGGAGAGCCAGGAGGTGAGCGCCGACGATGTCACCGAACGCGTTGTCGATCTGCGCAGCCGCATCGCCACGAGCGAGGTCAGCGTCGAACGCCTGCGCGACCTGCTTGCGCGGGCGACGGTCCTCGAGGACATCGCCCGACTCGAGACTGAGCTGCTCAACCGCGAGATTTCCCTCGAGACACTGCGTGGGCAGCTTCGCACCCTCGAGGACCAAGTGGACCTGGCGACCATCTGGCTCACCCTGCACGAGCCCGACCCTGCCGAACGGCAGCCGAGTTTGGAGTACGAGGTCGCTTTCGCCGAAGGTGATGATGCCGGCCAGAACTGCGGTTCGGCCTTCGACGAGCTCGAGGTCGACGAGGGTGACCCACTGACCGTGTGCGTGACGCTCACGAACACGGGCAACACCGCTCTCGGCGACATCGAGATCCGAGACGACGGCCTCGACCTTCGCGGCCGCGATTTCGCCTTCGTCGACGGTGAGGGCGACCTGGTGTTGGCACCCGAGGCGACGGTTGTCGCCTGGGCCGTGTTGGATGCACCGGCAGCGGGCCAGTCGAGCGTCCGGGTCGCAGCCGTGGCCTACGACGAGGACGGGAAGTCGCTGCGTATCGGGGCACAGACCGAGCGGGTCGATCGAGCGGTCGTCCGCTTCGTCGAGGACACGTCGTTGCCCGGCGTCGTCGACGCTCTGGTCGCGAGCTGGGGGGTGCTGGTCCTCATCGGCTACGTGCTGGTGCTCGCACTGGCGGCGCTGGTGCCGTTCTCCTGGTTGCTGTGGGTGGGGTGGCAGGGGCGGCGCCGTTGGCGCAACCGCCGGCGTTCGACACCACAATCACCGGCGGTCATCCCGCCACCGCCACCTGCTCCGCCGGTCGCCGTCGAGGAGTGAAGCCCGCTCCCGGCGCCGAGCCCGTCGGCGAGCTCAGCTCGAGATGCGCTCGATGATGCGGCTGATCCAGGTGATGTAGGACTCGGTCTCCTGGGCACCGGGAATCGGCAGCGTGTCGTTGATCAGCACCGTCGGCACCGCGGTGATCCCCTGGCTGATGGCGCTGTTGTGGTCGTCGATCACCAGGCCGGCCGCCATCTGGCGTTGCTCGGCGAGCATGGTCGCGAACGCGTCACGGTCCACTCCCACCTCGGCGACGATGTCGGTGAGCACGTCCCAGTCGGAAATGGTGCGGTTGTGGGTGAAGTAGGCCCCGAGCAGGGCCCAGTGCAGATCGCGCGCCTGGGCGGGCCAGTGCAGGTCGACGATCTTCGCCGCGACGTGGGCGGGCATGCTCGAGGTGGGTGGATCCGACGGGGTGGCGTCGGTCCACGGCGAGAACGTGGCGCGCGGCTCGAGCTCGGCCATGCGTTGCCAGCCACGGGTGTACGCCGCGAACTCCTCTCGCGGTCGCTCCTTGGGCTCGGGGCGAAGGAGGAAGCTCTTCCAGGTGATCGTCACCTGGTCGGCGAAATACCGGGAAACATCGTCGAGTCGAACCGACCCGACATAGCACCACGGTCAGAGGAAGTCGGACCACACGGTCAACGGAACAGGTGTCATCCACCCGACGCTAGTGGCTCGGGCCCGATCACCCGATGGCGATACCCGCCAACGCCGCCGTCACTCCCAACACCACCGTCGCCCCGACGTAGAGCAGGGCCCCGCCATACCGGCGGGTTTCGAGCTCACCGGATATCTCCTTGACGACCGTGGCAAAGGTCGACAGCGAGCCCAGGTGCGCGACGCCGATGATCGTCGCGGTGTTCCGTGAGGCACCAACCAGCAGACCCAGCGCGAACGCGGCAACCACGTTGACCGCGAGCGTGCCCAGCGGTCGGCCGACGCGGTTGAAGCGACTGCACCACCACCGGGCCACGGAGCCGACGGCTGCGGCGACGGCGAACGCAAGGGCGAGCGTCATTGTGCCTCGACCCTTGGGCGTGACACGACGAAACCGAGCCGGTAGGTGCCGAGGCCGGCGAGCAGGGACACCAGCAGATAGGCAACGGCGAGCCCGACCCGGCCGTCGCGCAGGAACACCGCCAGGTCGACGGCGAACGAGGAGAACGTCGTGAGGGCGCCGCAGAAGCCGGTCGTGAGGGCCACGACTGCGGGTGCGGTGCTGGTGGCGTAGCGGGCGAGGAGCGCACCGAGCACGAGACAGCCCACGAGGTTCGCAACGAAGATCGCCCACGGCCAGCTGCTATCGCCGGGGATGGCCTCGCCGATCGCCCAACGCACAACTGCGCCGCAGACACCGCCCAAGCCGACGTACGCAGCGGTCCGTAGTTCCATTGCGGCGAGGCTACCGGTCCCTCTCCGCGGCCCCGGGTTCCGCTGGGGTCGTGCTTCGTCCCGGACCGGTCTCGTAGCCTGGCGGCGTGGCTACTGCCGACGGAGCACGTGTGGACGCATTTCTGTGGGCGGTGCGGATCTACAAGACCCGCACCGCGGCCAAGGACGGTGTCGTGGGCGGTCACGTCGCGGTGAACGGTGAGAAGGTCAAACCCTCGTACCGGGTCAAACCCGGTGATCGTGTCGAGGCTCGGGTCGGGCCCCGGCTGCGCATCGTCGAGGTCGTGGAGCCCATCGAGAAACGGGTCGGTGCCGAGCGGGCCGCGGCGTGCCTGGTCGACCATTCTCCGCCACCGCCACGTCCTGAACACGCGGCCGTGGCGGCGGCACGCGAGCGAGGGGCGGGTCGTCCGACCAAACGCGACCGGCGGGCCATCAGCCGCCTGCGTGGCCGCTGACTCTGCTGGGCTGGGGTTCGCACGCCACGCGGCGCGACACTGGCGGGGTGGATCTGAGTGATCGCCGCGAGACCTACATCCACGACGGACTCGACGTCGCCGACCTGGCGCCCGATCCGTTCACGCAGTTCGAGCGTTGGTTCGCCGATGCTGAAGCCGCAAACCTGTGGGAACCGAACTCGATGACCGTCGCTAGTGTCGACGACGACGGTTTCCCGTCGGTGCGGTACGTGCTGCTCAAGCGAGTCGACGCCGATGGGTTCGTCTTCTACACGAACTACCGCAGTGCGAAGGGCCGGGCCCTCGACCACACTGGGCGAGCCGCGCTCGCGTTCGGCTGGCTCGAGTTGCGCCGGCAGGTACGTGTCGTCGGCACGGTGACGAGGACCTCCGACGAGGAGTCGGCGCGGTACTTCGACCAGCGTCCACGCGGGAGCCAGATCGCAGCGTGGGCAAGTCCTCAGAGCCAGGTCGTCGCCGATCGAGACGAGCTCGAACGTCGCTACGGCGAAGTCGAGGCCCGGTTCGCCGGTGGCGCCATCCCTCGACCCGAGCACTGGGGCGGGTACCGGGTGCATCCGCTTTCGGTGGAGTTCTGGCAAGGGCGTCCCGACCGGTTCCACGACCGCATGCGGTACCGGCGCAC
This sequence comes from Acidimicrobiaceae bacterium, assembly GCA_024641655.1. Lineage (GTDB taxonomy): Bacteria > Actinomycetota > Acidimicrobiia > Acidimicrobiales > UBA8592 > JAHECR01. Next base: position 53,856 of record JAHECR010000003.1, on the reverse strand, counting down.
CGGTGTCGGGTGGCGCATCGAACGTCTAGCGCCGTAGCGTCCGCTCGGGTTCCTCTGGTCGGTTCACGGGTGGGCTCGCCCCCCGGTCAGCTCCTCAGGACCGAGGGCGATCGCAGTTGCCCGACGGTGGGAGCGGCCAGGAGATGGCGGCGCTTGCGAGGCTGGCGATGAGGGCATCGAGCTGAGGCGCGCGTCCCACGCCGTCGTGGTCCGACCAGCCCCATGCCTCGTAGTGCCACCGCACCGTTGGGGGCAGCTCGACTTGCACGCCGGCGGACCGGGGCAGGTTGACCGGGTTGCGTGGGTGCATCCCGGCAAGCTCGGGTGGGATCTCGTCGAGGGCGGTGTGGAAGGAGTACGAAGGGAGCGCAGCCCGCCCGTAGGCGGCGACGTGGTGGGCGAGCGACCGATTCCGGCCTCCGAGCAGCACCGATCGGCGGCGGTCGTCACGACCGAACCCGTGCACGCTGACGACGACGGCGACATGACCCAGGAAGGCGGCCAGACGATCGCTGTGCGCCGGAGACACCGACGTGGAGGTGATGTGGGTCGGGTCTTCGTCGTGTTGGACGATCCCGTAGTACGAGGCTCCGGCGGTCGCTGCGGCCTCCCGCGCGACGGTGTCGGTGGCCTTCTCGAGCGTGCCGCCGTGGTACGCCATGAACCCGAATCGGGAACGGAGCGTCAGCTCCTCGCGCACGTCGTCGCGTTCGAGCAGCTCGGTCAGCATGGTTTCGACGTTACCTGCGGCGAAGGAGACCACTGCGGTCGAGCGGCTCAGACGCGTGAGGCGCCGACGGGTTGGGGAGCCTCCGAGGCGAGGGCTCGGCGGGTCGCGAACCACCCCGCGGCCGTGATGATGGCGCCCGCGAGCAGTTCCCAGAGCACCGGCCAACGAAGCGGGTCGGTGAACCAGTGCAGCACCCGCTCGGGGGCATCGACGATGGTGCGCAGCAAGGGAAGCAGCAGTAGGTCGAAGTCGTAGCGTAGGGCCTCGAGGGCGAGCCACACCCCGGCGAAGGAGCCGCGGAGGAGGCGGCGATCGCGAGTGGCCAGGCTCACGCTGAGGGCCCAGACGAGCGCCCCGAGGATCACGACGGTGATGGCGAGTGCCATGCGTCCCTGCCCGACCGCGGCGATCCACACGTTGACGCGGTTGCGCACGGCTTCACCGGTGCCCGCGACCCGGTCGAGCCAGCCCCACGGGCGGCCGTCGCCGCGCAGGAGCTGGATCTCCCAGAGCGCGTACATCGCCAGGTAGGAACCGGCCAACACGAGCAGGACTCCCGAGGCGCGGTTGACGTGGGGGAGCAGCCGCCGCATGTTCGTCGCCACCGAGGTGCGGGCAACCGCGAGACTGAGCGTCAGCACCATGATGACCAGGCCCATTCCGGTCGCGTACGCGACGAGCTTCGCGGTGCCGTCGACGACCCCGTCGCTGCCGAACGAGTCGATGATGACCCCGAGGAAGAGCGCGATGGTGCAGGAGATGGAGGCGATCGCGTATGACACACCGAACAGGAAGATCGAGGGCAGCTCGGTGTTCTTGCCGCCGGCCTGGAGCCGCTTGAGGTTGACCTTGGGCTCGAACCCGCGGAGCATCGCGACCCCGAGGGGCACCATGGCCAGTCCGAACACGAAGGTGAGGTACGGGGCGTTCTTCGACAGGAACGACTGGCTCACCACCGTCGAGGTGAGCAGTCCGATGAGACCGAACACGGCGACAAAGCCCAGCGTCATCGTGAGCCCCACCACGAGCCCGCGCACGACGTTTCGAGCGACGTTGGTCTCGTCGGCGGCCTCCATGCCGAGGAAGAATGAGGTGTAGGCGGGCAACATCGCGAAGCCGCAAGGGTTGAAGGCCGCGACCAGGCCGAGGCTGAGCGGGTAGGCGAGGTCGATGTCGATCATCGGGCGAGCAGCGTGTCGATGCGGGCGTCGAGCGCGTCCTGCCCGAGCACACCGATGTAGGTCTCGACCACGTTCCCGTCGGCGTCGACGAACGCCGTCATCGGAAGGTTCGTGCCGCCGAGCTCCTCGATGAGGCTGGTATCGGCACCCAGGAGAACCGTGTAGGTGACCCCGGTGGCGTCGACGAGGGCGACGGCCTCGTCGAGGTTCGTCTCGCCGGTGTTGATGCCGACGAAATGCACTGCGTCTCCGCGTGCTCGGTGCACGGCTTCGAAGTCGGGCATCTCGTCACGACACGGGGCGCACCAGGAGGCGAAGAAGTTCACGACGGTGGGTTGACCACGCAGCTCGATGAGGTCGAAGGCATCGCCGTCGATCGTGGTGAGTCTCCCCTCGGGCAGCACGGGGATCGCGGAGTCGCTTCCCGAGTCGGTGAACCAGCCGATGGCGATCACCGCCAGTAGGACCGCGATACAGGCCACCACGAGCCCGACGAGGGTGTGGCGCCGTCGGGTCTCTCTCGCCTCGAGATACGCGATGCGAGGGTCGTCGGGGTCCAGGTCGTTCACGTCCATCTGGCAGGAGGCTAGTAGCGGGTGGGGAGTGCCCGGCAGTCACGGGACGAGGAGGAAACGCCCTGGGTGACCGAAACGTTCCGAGGCGGGCCGTTGGCCCCAGAGTGCCGAAGCCCGCAGGTCGGTGGGGGGTCACCGACCCGCGGGCTCCGGAGATTCGCTTTCCGCAGGTGCGCCCCACGTCGCAGCCATCGTCGCCCGGGCACCGCCCCGTCCCGGCTCCGGCTGGGGCCAGGTGTCGGCGGTGCTCGGGCTCGCAGGCACAGGTGGGGGGTGCGGCTCGCGTGATCCGTTGCCGGACCCCAAGAGGCTGTCGTACCGGTCAGCCTCGACCACCAGGACTCGAGCGCCTCTGGGTCAGGCGGTGCGCAGGTGCTGCTGTAGGTGCTCGGGGACGGGCACGCTGGGGACGTGGTCCTCGGGTCGGGCCACCTTGGGAGGCCGGCCCCGACGGCGCTTCACCATCAGGACCTTGCCGTTTATGAACAACTGACCACCCCACACGCCCCAAGGCTCACGGCGCTCCATGGCCCCTTCGAGGCACGGGGCGATGACCGGGCACGCTGCGCAGATCGACTTGGCGCGGGCGATGTCCTGGAGTTCTTCGGAGAAGAAGACATCGTTGCCCTCGCCGGCGGTGGCGCAGCGTGCCAGCTGTTGCCAGTGTTGAGCTTCAGGCGTGAAGGAGGCGGCCATGATCGCTCCTTCCTTTCTTGTACATGGGTTGACGGGTGGAAGTGGGGTTCGAAAATGCGGAAAGGCCGCCGGATTTCTCCGGCGGCCTCAGGGAGCCTGTCTGTGTATCTCGGGTGAGATCTACAGGTGCTTCTCCTTCGGCCGCTGGTGGTAAGGCTTGTGGGTCCAATGGTTGGTGCCGTTGGCGGTCATCGCGAGGGAACCGGCATCGATGAGACCAAAGCCCAGGGACGGGACGGACGCGAACGTGGCGTTGGCGACGCGGCGGCTGCGCCAGCTGGAACAGGCGACGTGCGACGTCGTGGCGCGCGGGGACGACGGGAGCTGGGCGCTCGAGGGCTTCGGAAGTCGCTTCACCTGTCGTCTCCTTTCGTTCTTGCTTTGGTCATTGCGTTCGAGAAGTGGGTGCCGGCACACCGCTGTGTGCCGGCGAAACGCACCGGACCGTGCACCCGTGCGCACGAACAGGGGACCATCGCACCCCACGGGTGTCAAGCCATTTATCGATCAGGGACGCAAAGCCGGCGCGAAACGCCTGGTCAGGCGTTCGTGGCGGGTGGGACCTGTGGTGGCAGGAACAGCGCCGAGCGGTAGTACTTCAACTCCGCGAGGCTCTCTTTGATGTCGTCCATCGCCCGGTGGCCGCCGGTCTTGTCGGGAGCCGCCGAGATCGCGGTCGGGTTCCAGCGGCGTCCGAGCTCCTTGATGGTCGAGACGTCGACCGAGCGGTAGTGCAGATAGTTCTCGATGTCGGGCAGCCACGCGGCCAGGAAGCGCCGATCGGTGCCGATCGAATTCCCGCACAGTGGCACGGATCGAGGCGCGTCGATGTGCTGTTTCAGGAACTCGAGCGTCGCCGCTCCGGCTTCGGCGAGGGTGATGGTGGACGCCTTGATCTGTTCGAGCAGGCCGCTTCGCGTGTGCATGTCGACGACGACCGGCTCCATGTCGGCGAGCTGCTCGTCGGTGGCGTGCACCACCAGATCGGGGCCCTCTGCGACCAGGTTGAGCTCGTCGTCGGTGATGAGCGTGGCAATCTCCACGATCACGTGACGGGTGGGGTCGAGACCGGTCATTTCGAGGTCCATCCATGCAAGCATCGTTGGGTGAGGGTAGCGGGATCGGACTCCGATCGGCCCTCGGGCAGGGCGTGGATGGCTGCTCCGACCAGCAGTAACGTGCCGTGGGTGATCGACCTTCCCGTGCAACGTCTGGACCCCGACCTCCCGCTGCCTCGCTATGCGAAGGATGGTGACGCCGGATGCGATCTCCTGTCGGCGGTCGACATCACCCTCGATCCGGGCGGCGGAAGGGCGCTGGTGCCCACCGGTCTCGCGGTTGCCATCCCCGAGGGCTATGCCGGCTTCGTCCAGCCGCGCAGCGGGCTCGCGGCCAAGCACGGGGTCACCTGCCTGAACACGCCTGGGCTGATCGACAGCGGGTATCGAGGCGAGCTGAAGGTGCTGCTGATCAACACCGACCCGTCGGCCGCTTTCACCATCAACCGGGGTGAGCGCATCGCCCAGCTGGTATTGCAGGCGGTCGAGCAGGCGAATTTCGTCGAGGTGGGTGAGCTCCCAGCATCCGATCGCGGGGCCGGAGGTTTCGGTTCGACCGGCGTCTGAGACCGGGAGGTCCGACGTCGCCTCAGCGGAAGGCGCAGATCGGTCCGGCCCAGAGGATCTCCACGACGCCATCGGGGCCGTCGCTCGACAAGATGCCGCCGAAGCCCCCGGGGGGATCGGGGGTGAAGAACTCGACGCCGAGGGTCGAGTCGAACACCTCGACGTCGAGCACCGCATCGAGCTCGGTGCGGCTGGTTCCGATGCCCACGCCGGTCAATGAGGTGAGTTCCGTTGCGGGCCGCGCGGACCAGGCGAGGAACGTGCCTGCGTCGAACTCCAGCATCAGGTCGTCGGGCCACACCGCCACGGCGTCCTGACCGTTGGGGCAGTCAGGTGTGCCCGGGCCGTGCGACGCAGGCTCACCCAGCACGCTTCGGATCGTGTCGACGACGGTCGTCTCGGGCGCACCGAAGGTCAGGGGAGTGGCCGACCCGGTCTTGATGTCGGTGAGGAGCAGGCCGTCGGGGGTGAGGCTCAACGGTGGCGGTGAGGCCGGGGTGAACAGGACGCCGGGCGCGACGTCGAGCCCGAGGGTCGCTAGCGTGGCCACTGTGGTCGTCGGTGACCGGGGGTCGCCGGTGAATCGGAACACGACGTCACCTGTCTGGGTGCCCGTGCCCCCTCGCTCGATCGAGACCACGGTGACCTCCACGACATCGCCGACACCGGTCGCTCGAACGGAAAGCGAGGTGTCGGTCTGCCAGCCGAGTTGGGTCAGGGTGCCGGTCAGGGCCGTGGCGCCCTCTGGGCCCTCGAGGTAGAGCCAGTGCCCCAGTGTCTGGTTCGAGCCCGGGTCGCCGGCGACGAACTCCGTCCATTCGTACGCACCTGCCCAAGCAGAAATGTCGACAGGGGTCGCCGTCGCCTCCTCGACGGTTGGCGACGGGGTCGCCTCGGGTGCGGCTGTCGGTTGCGGCGTGGCGGTGCGGACCTGCTGGTCGCGGTCGTCGTTGCCCATGAACACGATCGCCGCGCCGATCACGATGATGAGCATCGCCGCGGCTGCGACGATGAACCCGGTCCGTCGTGGCGGGCGCGGGGGAAGGGGAGGTGCAGCGGGCATCGGGACCTCGCAGCAGTCAGCCGCGCGCCTTGACGAAGTGCACCCGTCGAGCTCCGCTGTCGACCGCGTACTCGTCGACGAGTTCGGCGACGACCTGGCCGAAGTGCATCAGGCGCTCAGCAGAGATCGCACCACCACCACCACCACCGTCGCCGTCGCGCAGCCCGGCGTCGACGATGATCGTCGCCGAGTCGCCGCTGTAGTCGACGCGCAGGAGCGCATTGGGGTTGCCGTCGCCCAACAACGCGACGGCTTCGTCCATCACGACACGCAGCTCGTCGATCTCGAGCGCTGAGAAACCGCGTCGCCGGGCGAGGTGCGTGGCGGCGATCCGAGCCACTTTCCCGTACTCCGCGATGGCAGGAAGCTCGAGGCGGATCTGGTCTGCGCTGCTCACTCGGTGCAGTCTGTCATGTGCATCGGTGTGAGGTCGTGTCATCGTTCGCGTCCTACGGCTTCCGGCTCGATGTCGACCCGTTCGCCCATGAACACCGGATGTCGGAGGTGGCCCGCTTCGGTCCACGCCGTGAACGCGACTTCGACAACGAGGCGCGGTTTGACGAAGGTGGCCCGTCGTCGCCGGGTGCTCGGTGCCGCGTCGACGAACGGGGATGGCTCCGTCTCGAGGGGCGCCAGTCGCTCGAGCAGGCGCGCGGCCTCGCGTTCGGACAGGCCGCTGCCGACGCTCCCGGCGAAGCGAAGCCCGGTGGCGTCGTGGTAACCGACGAGCAGCGACCCTATACGGTCGCTTCGACCGGAGCCCTCACCCGACAGCCATCCGCCCACCACCATCTCCTGGCGCATGGTTGCCTTGACCTTCACCCACGCCGGCGACCGCCGACCCTCCTCGTAGGGTGCGTCGAGGCGCTTTGCGACGATGCCTTCCAGACCCCGCTCGACGATCACGTCGAACAAGGTCTGGCCGTCGCCGTCGTGCACTTCGGTGAGCCGCCAGGTCGGGCCGGGCTCTATGAGCTCTTCGAGCAGGGCGCGCCGCTGGGCGAGAGGCAGCGCTGTCGATTCGTCCTCGCCCACCCGCAACAGGTCGAAGATCACATAGACCACCGGAACGTCTCGGGCGCGCCGAGCAACAACGACCGGGTCGGTGACGTGGATGCGCTGCTGGAGGAGCTGAAAGCTGGGGTGACCGCGGTCGAGAGCGACGAGTTCACCGTCGACGACGACGTCGAGAGGCAACGTCGCCGCCAGCTGCTGGAGCTCGGGGAACGACGCCGTGATGTCGTTGTCGCGGGCACTCGTGGCGCGCGCCCGGCCCTGCTCGATCGTGCAGATGGCGCGCATGCCATCCCATTTCAGCTCGTAGCACCATTCGGGCCCGATCGGGAGCGTCCCTGGCGTTGCTTTCATGGGGGCGATCCGTCGCGGCTGCGCCCGCGCCAGCCCGGGCTTGCGGCTCGGCCGCAGCCTCAGGTCTGCGGCACGCAGTCTGCCGACGATGACCCGGCTGTCGACCAGCTCGGCCCCCGCAGCGATGGCTGCGGCCCAGTACCGCTCGGGCAGGTCGTAGTGGTCGCCCTGGAAGGCTCGACGAGGGATTCCCAAGCCTTCGACGAAGTCGTGGAGCTCGTCGTAGCTGACGTCGCTCACACAGTGGCACCACCGCTCGCCTCGGTGCCACCACAGCGGACGGTCGACGAGAATCGCCATCAGCGACGGCCCCGACGGGCGGTCATGAGCAGGGGGTCGCCGGATCGACGACGGGAACACGGCCGGCCCGCATGGCGACCACCGCGGTGCTGTCGGTGGTCCAGATGATGCGGTAGGCCTGGTCGGCCTCGCTCTCGGGAACGAAGGCGATTTCGGTGCCGCCGGCAATGGTGGTGGTCTCGAGCCGGCCGGGGAAGAGCGCGGCGAGCTCGGCAGGGGTGCTGCCGACTCCGGCGCCGGACCGCGTGGTGATGATGTCGGTGGTCACGTCGACGCGCTCGATGTGGCCGCTCGACACCGTGAAGACGACCCCGCGTGGCTCGCCGGCGGCCTGGATCGTGTAGCAGAGGGGTTCGCCGCCGGGCGCGGGGACACCGACCCAGGTGGTGCCGACTCGCTCGGCGGCGGCGTGGGTCGTGTCGCCGAAGAACACCTCGTCGAGACCGGCGGTGGTGAGCTTGGATGCGGAGGTGAAGGCGGGTGGGCCCGACACGCCGGCGGGCGTCGCCGTCGGCCGGGGCGTACCGGGAGCGGGGGTAGGAGTGCCGGTGGGCGAGGGAGTGGGGTCGGTGTTGGCTCCGGGGGTCGCCGCGGTGGGCTCCGGCGTGGCATCGGCGGCGATGGCGGTGGGCGTCGGCGCCTCGGCGGGGGTGGACGTCGCAGTGGCCCCGAGCTCGGGACCTGAACCGCCGCAGGACGCAGCGACGAGCAGCAGCCCGACCGCAACGGCAACGGTGCCCACAGTGGTCGTGACGGCCCGGAGCGAACGGCTGCGGTCTGGGGAGGTCATCGGGTCAGCCTACTTTTCCACGGGCGGCCCCAGCCTGCACCCTGCCGAAGCAGGTGCCGGATTGCCTCTACGCTGCCGTCCATGGCTCGCCGACCGATTCCGGTGATCGTGTCCGGAGTGGTCCTGTTGGCGGTCGTCTCGATCTCGGCCGGCTGTCAGGGAACCGACGTGGCGGCGACGCCGACGCCCACCGGAGTCCCCACCGCGACCGCATCGTCGCCGGTTCCCACGCCGACACCGCTGCCGACCCCGACCCGTATGCCCACGCCGTCACCGGTCGAGTGCGCGTCGGGCATCCCCGCCCGCGCTGCGCTCGCGCAGCTGGTGATGACCCTGGCGGCGCCCGACGAGCTCGCTTCGGTCATCGCTCTTGCGGAAGCCGGGACGGTGGGGAGCGTCGCGCTGCTCGGTTCGCCCACCTCGGCGGACCTGGCCGGCCTGCAGGCGATTGACACGACTGCCGCTGTCCCGTTCCTCGTGGCGTCCGACGAGGAGGGAGGGCGCGTGCAACGCCTCGCGTCGCTGCTCGGGCCGGTGCCCGCGGCTGCCGATCTGGCAGCGCGGACTCCAGAGGAGATCACCGACGTCTTCAGGACCTACGGGTCGAAGCTGGCGTCGGTCGGCGTGGATGTCGCGTTCGCACCCGTGGTCGATGTCGGCGGTGGTCCAGGCATCGGCTCCCGGGCGTTCTCCGACGACCCGGCGGTGGTGGCCGCGGACGCCGGGGCGGTGATCGACGGCTACCTGGCCGCAGGGATCACGCCCGTCATCAAGCACTTCCCCGGCCACGGCTCAGCATCAGGCGACACCCATCTCGGTTTCGCGACCACGCCGTCGATCGACGTCCTGCGAACCCGCGACCTGCTGCCTTTCGCCGAGCTCGTCGACCGCGACGTGTGGGTGATGGTCGGCCACCTGCTCGTGCCGGGGCTCACCGAGGATCTCCCCGCGTCCTTGTCGCCGGCGGCCATCGACGGGCTGCTCCGCGGCGAGCTCGGCTTCGGCGGTGTCGTCATCACCGACGCGCTCGGCATGGGCGCGGTCGCGCAGCGGTGGACCAACCCCGAGGCGGCGTTGTTGGCGTTGCTCGCCGGCGCCGACATCGTCATGGTCGAATCGCCCGCGGTGGTGCCCGCGGTGCTGGACCATCTGGCTGCTGCGCTCGAAGACGGCGCGCTTCCCCGTGCCACCGTCGACGACAGCGTCGTGCGGGTGCTTGCGGCAAAGGGTGTCGAGCCTTGCGACGGGTCTCGTAGACTCGGGTCGCCTCCGTAGCCAAGCCTGGTCAAGGCAGCGGACTTTTAATCCGAAGATCGTGGGTTCGAATCCCACCGGAGGCACGAGCGACAGCGCAGGCTAGGGGACCGGACTCCTCCCGCAGGGCTGGGTGCAAGGGTGTGAAGTCCTCGAACTGACCGCTGCAGCTCGATGAGCGAGCAAGTCTGAGCACAGCGGTGTGGGTGAGATCGTGGATGCAGCGAGCTGCCGGTTGCGCATGATTCCCGGTGGTCAATGGTCGATGTACTTCGGTCCGTCGGTGAGCCAGTGACTCCGACGCCACCCGAGGCGACCAGCCCTGTGCAGGGCGCCTCCGCTGTCTCACGCTCATCCCCTGCAGTACCGTCGGTACCCGTTCTCGAGCTTCGAGTCCCGCAGCGACGAGGTCGGCCACGACGGTGGCGTGGGCATCACCGGCTCGGTCGGGTCGGGCGACTCGACCGAGCGGCCCCAGGTCGACCCCGGCTGCCCTGAGCTGCTGAGCGAATGCCGTGATATAGATTCGCTGTGGCCCGATGCGCCGCAATTGGGGGTGGGGAAACGATGACCGACGTCATGGCAGAGCCCGGAGGGAGATCGGGGCAGCGGGCGAGCGCGGATCGCGCTGTGGTCATCGTCTCCTGCGACGGCCACATCGGGCCCCGCATCGTCGAAGAGCTCCGACCGTATTGCCCGATCGAGCACCTCGACGCCTTCGATGGGTTCGTTCAGGCTCGGGGCGACCTGTTGCCAGCGCTCAGTCCGAAGGCGGAGCCCCTCGACCGGTCGAAGCGGAACCTCCAGCTCGCCGGGCACCACGACATCGACGCCTATTTGCGAGACATGGATGCCGAGGGGATCGCCGCGGAGGTCCTCTTCCAGGGGAGCCAGAACGGCGAGGGCATCCCGTTCATGCCGCTCGGCGCCGTGCCCTCCGGCAACCCGAACGTGGCGATGGACTTCACCTCGATCGCGACGGCCGACCTCGAGCTGTTCCAGGTCGGGCAGATGATCTACAATCGCTGGCTGGTCGATGCGGTCTCGAGGGCGCCAGAGCGGCTCATCGGCCTGGTGCACGTCGCGTACTGGGATCCCGAGCTAGCGGCGACCCAGGTTGCGTGGGCGGCGGCACACGGCCTGAGGGGAGTGAACTTCCCGGCACCCCGGCCGGGGTTGCCGCACTACTCCGATCCCGCGTGGGACCCCCTGTGGCGGGCGTGCGAGGAGCATGGACTGACGCTCGCGAACCACGCGGGCGCAGGAGACCCCACCAGCTGGACCGGCATCGCCGGCCCGTCGATCGCGGGCCTGGAGTCCGCCGGCTGGCCAGCTCGCCGGGCGCTGCACTTCATGATCTTCGGCGGCGTGTTCGACCGGTTCCCCGGCCTGAAGGTGATCTTCACCGAGCAACCCGGTATGTGGTGGGCGGCGACCGCGAAGGACTACGACTCGATGTGGATGGGGGACCACAACAAGGTGCTGCGGGAGCATGTCGCCCTGCGACCGAGCGAGTACATGGCACGAAACGCCTACATCGGTGCCAGCTTCCTATCCACTGAGGAAGCCCGCGCCGCGGTGACCGAAGGCTATGCATCGCGCGTCGTCTGGGGTCGCGACTACCCCCATACCGAGGGCACGTTCCAGGCACCCGAGTTCGACGGGGACCCCCTGCAGAGCCCGATAGCTCTGCGCGATGCCCTGCAGGGTTGCTCGCCTGACCAGGCCGTTGCCATGGCGGGGCTGAACGGCGTCGAGGCATACGGGCTCGATGGTCCCGCCCTCGCTGACGTGGCGCAGCGCATCGGGGCGATGACCCCGGCCCAACTCGTCGAACCCCCTGGCGAGATCCCCGAAAGCCACGGTTTCCTGTCCTTCAGGAAGCGCGGCGCCTACAGCTGAGGGGCCGACACGCCGCCAAGTCCAGACGCTCCTGGAGCTTGCCAACGATGCCGGTCACGTCGACCTTCGTGACGCACGCGGCCCCATGGGCCTTGCCCGCCCCAGGCCGCATGCAAGTCCACCTGCGACGAAGACGGCGCCCAGATCGCCCAGCTCGAAGGCGCCGACCCGGGCGGCGACGCGCAGCCTCCCAGTCCCGCTGACCGCGATTCCACCATCCAGCGATCTGGATGGCTACCAGCGTCACAAGCCAGCAGATCAGGGTCCGTCCCCAGGCGACAGGAGCCCGTACTCGTAGCAATAGACGACGGCCTGGATCCGATCGCGAGGGCCGAGCTTGGCTGTTACGTGTGCGACGTGGGTCTTCACTGCGGTTCCATTCCGGGACGGACGGCTCCGGGAGTGGCAGGCTGATGAGCCCCTGTGCGGGTCAGGCCCCGGTGGTCCGAGAGCGCGCGTCGGGAAGCGATTGCTCGGGCTCGAACGCACCCTTGGCGCCACATCCTCGCGCGAGCGCAGGGGGCACTAGCGTGCGCTGGCGCGGCTCGGGTCAGCGGAGCTCGGGTCGGGAGGCGACAGGGAGTGGCCATGACCTATGACGTGGCGTGCGCTCCCGACCTCCAGGCCGGCGCCTGATGGAGGTCTGGGCCAACAAGCGGCTGGACGGCTCCTTCGGGGACTGGTGGTTCGGTGTTCGTTCTTGCCTGCTCCCGCACCCGATCAAGCCGGTTCCTGACGTCGAGAAGCGGTGGGACCCCGACGGCGCGGCGTTGGTCGGGCTCTCCGTACGTTCGCTGTTCGACCTCTGGCTCTCGGCCAAGGCGTGGGAGCCGGGCGACCGTATCGTCTTCACTGCGTTCACCGTTGCCGATATGCCGCTCATCGCGCGAGAGCATGGGCTCGAGGTTGCCGCCGTCGACATCGACCCTCTGAGCTGCGAGCCCGACATCGAGATGCTGCGCCGGGTGGTCGACGAGCGCACCCGCGCCATTGTCTACACGCACCTGTTCGGCGCTCGCGGCGACGTGGCAGGCGCACTGGCGGTCGCGCGGGAGCACGGCCTGGACTTCGTCGAGGATTGTGCGGAGGCCTACGCAGGCCCCGAGTTTCGTGGTCACCCAGAGTCGGATCTAGCGCTCTTCAGCTTCGGTCCGATCAAGACGGCGACTGCCTTCGGGGGCGGATTGGCACGGGTCCCCAAAGAGGACGTTCGTGCCGAGATGCGTCGACGGGCGTCGCAGATGCCCGAGCAGTCCCGATACGAGTATCTCCTGCGCTTGTTGAAGTTCGGTGGGCTGGCCGCGGCGACGAATCCACTCGTGTTCGGCGGCCTCGTGCGCCTCCTCGACCGCGTTGGACCAGGCCACGACATCACGCTGAACCGCCTTACCCGCGGCTTTCCCGGCCCCGGGCTCCTCCGCCGGATCCGTCGACGACCGAACGAAGCGATGGTCCGGCTCCTCGATCGTCGTCTTCGCCAAGGCGATACGTGCATCCGTCGACGAGTCGGACCAGGGGAGCGGCTCGTGGCCGCGCTCGAGGACGCGCCGGTCCCGACCGCCGGCGCCGCGAGCCACAGCTACTGGCTCGTCCCCGTGCTTGCCCGGGACCCCGAGGCTCTCGTGCGGCGCCTTGCCGAAGCTGGCTTCCACGCGACCCGGGGGCGGGCGTTCGCCGTGGTCGAGCATGATGGCGGTGTCGCGGCGCCTGCGCCGGAGGGCGCCCGAGAGCTGTTTGCCCGCGTCGTCTTCCTCCCGTTCGAGCCGGCCATGCCGGCCGCGGTGCTCGACGCGCTCGCCTCCGTGGTCCGACGCGAACTCGAGCGTCAGCGCCGGGCGCCACGAGGTCACGAATCCCTACCGACGATGTCCTCAGACGCGGACCCGAGCGCCCAGCGCCGTGACTGAACCCTCCCTCACGCCGACAAGCCGCTCGGGGCTACTCGACGAGCTCGAAGCCACCCGGTTCGACGTGGTGGTCGTGGGGGGCGGTATCACCGGTGCCGCGGTCGCCCGGGATGCTTCTGCACGCGGTCTTCGGGTTGCTGTCGTCGAAGCCGACGACTTCGCGTCGGGTACGTCGTCTCGCTCGTCCAAGCTCATCCATGGTGGACTTCGCTACCTCGCCAACGGCGAGGTGCGTTTCGTGCGCCAGATCGCGCGTGAGCGGGCCGTGGTCCATGCCATGGCGCCCCATCTCGCCCGGCCCTGCTGGATGCTGGTCCCCACCCGCACCCGTACCCAAGCCGCAGGCCGGATCGCGGCACTCTCCGCCTACGAGCGGCTCGGGGACGTGCCGAAGGCTGAACGGCACAGCATCTGGCGGCGAGTCGACATCGCCCGCAGCGAGCCTCGCCTGCGATGCGGCCCCGGCGACCGGGTGATCGCGTACCGGGAGTACCTGACCGACGATGCGCGTCTCGTGATCGCCGTGTTGCGTGCTGCTGCAGCTACCGGCGCTGTCGTTGCGAACCGCGTGCCCGTCGTCGGACTCGTCCGCGACGGCAACCGAGTAGACGGGATCGCCGTCCGGTGTGCGCTGAGCGGACGCGAAGTCGAGGTACGCGGCGAGGTGGTCGTCAACGCGGCGGGGCCCTGGGTCGAGCGTCTGGCCCGAATGGAACAGGATCCTCCCGCGACACGAGTCCGCCTGTTGAAGGGTGTTCACGTCGTGGTTCCCCGACACCGACTGCCCGTCGTGCACCCGATCCTGTGTCAGGCCGAGGACAAGCGTTGGATCTTCGTCATTCCGCGCGACGAGGTGGTCTACATCGGCACCACCGAGACCGACTATCACGGCGATCGCTCCCTCTGGCCGGAGGTAGAGGCCGATGAAGTGCGCTACCTCCTCGATCCGCTGGGTCCGTATTTCGATGTGGAACCCCTCGCGCTCGGCGACGTCGTCGCCACGTGGGCAGGTGTCCGACCGCTCAGCGCTCACCGCCGCTGGGCCCCGCGAACGCCGTCCCGGAGGTCCGAAGTGAGCCTGGGCCCGGCCGGCATGATCTCGATCACCGGCGGGAAGCTGACTGGCTTCCGGCTCGTGGCCGAGAAGGTCGTGCGAGAGATCGCCCAACGTCTCGGGCGGACACTGCCCGATGGCCCGGGCGCCCGTCCGCTTCCCGGTTCGGGCACGACGCCACCCGGCGACGGGGCGGCCCACCAACGTCTGCTTAGTCTCTACGGGGCCGATGCCCCGGCTGTCCTGGCGATCGCGGCCGACCCGGTCGTCGAGGGTGGTTCGGTCTTGTCCGGGGAGATCGATTGGGCCATCGACATGGAGGCTGCTCTCACCGTCGAGGATGTCATCTATCGCCGCACCAGAGCGGCATGGTTCCTTCCCGTCGAGCGCGAACGGCTCGCTCCGGCTGTCGCTGCGCACATGGCGAGGCGTCTCCACTGGAGCGAAACGCGGCGCGTGAAGGAGCTCGCCGCCGTCCAGGCCCGCTTCGCCGACGAGCTCGCATTTCGTGGGATGCCGCCACCATTGCGCTGACGGTCTTGCGGCGACCTCATTTCGCGCGTGCGCGGCTGTCTCGGTTGTCGGTCGGGCGTCCCACAGCGGCCTGGAACCGGTCCTCGAACACGACCATTCTCCGCTTCGGCTCGCGGTAGAACCGCGAGAGCTTCACTAGCCGGACGAACACCCGGTTCAGCAGCCGGCCGCGCCATCGCATCGGCCGGTCGACGTCGAAGACCAGGACGACCCGCTCGTCAGGCGTCTCGTTGCAGACCTCATGGTCGTAAGTGTCGTCGAACACGAAGAGCTCGCCCGGGCGCCAGGTCCTGACCTGCTCACCCACCCGCATCCAGCATCGCTCGGCGTCCCGTGGGACAACCAGGCCCAGGTGGACGCGCACGATGCCCTTCGATACTCCACTGTGCGGGGGTATGTGGGACCCGGGCGCCAGGACCGAGAACCAGGCGGTCTCCAGACCTGGGACCCGCTCCAGCAGGGCGGCGGTCACCGGGGTCTGACGGCAGTTCTTCTCCAGCTTGGAGCCGAAACCGAACAGGAGGAAGGTGCGCCAGCTTTCGCCGATCGAGATGTGGCGCTGCTCGGGCGAGACCTCGTGGAAGAGCGGGATCGCCTCGCGGTGGCACAAGATGGCGACGACCTCGTCGCGGATCGCCTCCCAGTTGTCGGTGAACTCGTCTACGAACGGGAAGTGCCTGTTGTCGAGAACGGGTGCGTCTCCCACCAGCGATTGGCGCGCGAACACGTGGCCCAACCCCCGGACGAGCAGCCATCCATAGTGGGTAATCAATCGATCGCGTTCGCTCTTGAAGCGGTCTACGAGCACGGGCTATCGAGCCGCGTCGATGGCGAGCACGACGATCGCGCCGACCGCGCCCGCGGTGGCCGCGAAAGCGCCTACCCCGTGGCGGTCGCCGTCGAACAGCAAGGCGCGACACCTCAGATCTCCCATCGCGCCAGCGTGTCCACACGGCCCGGGCGGGTTCCAGGGTCCTTTGGCCCCTCGGATGACTGGCGAGGTCAGGTGAGTCCGGCAGGGCGTGGGTGGATTGGGTATCGACCTCGACCAAGGGTGTGCCAGACACGGCGGTCGCGAGTGGTGGTAGCCCCACCGTCAGGTGCAGGTCTGCGCCCTGGCTGTCACTGCGGCCGCGTGTGCACGATGCCATCATGCGAATCGAACGAAGCATCACGACAGTGTCTTGGATTCCTTCGGATCTGATGGCGGGCCTCGGCAGGCTGGCCACCTCGGTGAAGCTCGCCCACGATGACGTGTCCCCTCCTGATGCGCTCGGTTCCGACGTCATCGCGGCGCTCGAGGACCTGCGGATCACCGACCGCTTCAGGTTCGCGAACCACCTGCGGGCCTACGTCGAGGTGGACGACGCCGGTGAGGTGAGCGACTACGGCTACGTCGGGGAGGGTCTCATCGGAGCGACCACGATCAGCGCTGCGGGTGCCTCGGTGACCATCCCGGCAGTGAAGTTGCCCGACATCCAGCGTCCGCCCGAAGTGCTGGCCGACGGGAGCATCGCGTTTCACCAGACCGTCGGAGGCCGCACGGGCGCACCCATGCCCCGTCCGGTGAAGCGTCCACCGTTCATCCAGTACCACGCCCCGATCGTGTGGACCACCCTGGAGCTGGTGATCCGACCCGACGGCACCCACACCGGCGCCCTCGTCGGGGCGTCGGACTTCCCGCGCCACTGGGTCTACGACGACAGTGGTGGCCTCGTGGCCAAGAGCAGCTTCGCCGACTACAAGACGTGGATGGCGGAGTCCTTCGGCCGAGCGACTCCGTGGGGCGACGAGGATTCCCCCGCACTCGTCACTCGGGTCGAGTCCGAGCTCGAGAAGGCACTCCAGCAGGTGATCATGCACGGGGCCGAGTCTCCCGAGGTTCGCTCCATCGGGACGGGCAAAACACTGTTCGAGCAGAGCGACCTCGATGACGGCGCTCTCTACCTCCTCCTCAATGGGGTGCTGGTCGTAGAGGTCGACGGCGAGCCTGTGGCCGAGATCGGGCCAGGTGCAGTCTTCGGAGAGCGCGCCGGCCTCGCCGACGGTCGACGCACCGCCACGTTGCGAGCGGTCACGGCGTGCAAGTTCGCCGCGGCACCGGTGACGACGGTGGACCATGACCGCCTCGCCGAGCTCGCCGTCGGTCACAATCGCGAGGGGGTCTGAGGTGACTCGCGACGGCGGACGGGCTCAACGGTTTGAACACCCTCGAAGTGCCGGGACCCTGATCGGTCTCGCGCGATGAGCGATCGACCGCAACTCTCGGTGTTCCTGGCCGACGACAACCTTCTCGTGCGTGAGGGGGTCCGCGCCCTGATCTCATCCGAGGAGGACCTCGTCGTCGTCGGGGTTGCCGGCGACTACGAGGGACTCGTGGAAGGGGCCACCGCTGCCCATCCCGATGTCGTGGTCACCGACATCCGTATGCCGCCGGACTTCCAGAGCGAGGGCATCGAGGCCGCACAGCTCGTTCGCAAGCGGCACCCCGGGACCGGGATCGTCGTGCTGTCCCAGTTCGACGATCCCGAGTACGCCATCGCGTTGTTGGCCGAGGGTGCCGCTGGCTACGCGTACCTGTTGAAGGATCGGGTCGCCGACGGCGACCGCTTGAGCCGCGCGATACGGGAGGTCGCGACCGGGGGCTCGATGATCGACCCCGAGATCGTCACCGCAATGATGTCGCCCGTTCGCGAGTCGGGATCGTTGAGCAAGGCCGACGAGGATCTTCTCCAGCAGGTCGCGGAGGGCCGTCCCGTCAAGGCGATCGCGGCGAGCCGGCGAACCACGGCCGAAGCGGTCAACGACGCGATCGAGGCGCTCTTCCTCGAACTCGCACGAAGCGCGTCGGCAGGCCAGGAGAGTGCCTTGCGGCGCCTCCGGCTGCTGCAGAAGGCCATCGTCGACCGCGAGGAGCAGGGCGAGACCCTTTCACGCCTGTTGCCGAGCGGATTGGCCGACAAGCTTCGGGCCGATCGATCGGCGGTCGATCGGACCGAGCGACTGGTGGTCACGGTGTTGATGTCCGATGTGCGCGGGTACTCCGCGATCGCCGAGGTGAGCGACCCGACGATCCTGGCCGGCCAGCTCAACGAGCACCGCCGTGCGATGAACGAGGCGGTGCACGCCGAGGAGGGCACGGTGATGCAGTATGTCGGCGACGCCGTCATGGCCGTGTTCGGCGCTCCGTTCGCGATGACCGATCACGCCGACCGAGCATTGCGGGCCGCCGCCGCCATGCACGCCAACCAGGTCGAGCTGAACGAGCGCTGGAAGGCGGTGGGCCTGCCGGCGTTCGGACTGGGCATCGGGCTCTCGACCGGCGAGGTCGCCGCGGCGCTGCTCGGAAGCGACGACCGCGTCGAGTACACGGTCGTGGGTGACACGGTCAATCTCTCCCAGCGACTCCAGGACCTGGCCCGACCCGCCGGCACCACCGTCATCGCAGGCGCAACGCTGGACGCGATGACCGACCGGCCGGCTGCCGAGGGTTACGAGCTTCTCGGCGACGTCCAGGTCAAGGGCCGGCGCACACCCGTCAGCGCGTGCCGTATCGTCCACGTGGCCGAGGAGACGCTGCCATGACCGATCCCATCGACGAAAGCGGCAGCGCTCCCGTCGCCGCGCGCGTGCCGACGGACGCGGTGCTCACCGTCCGCGGCGTACGAAAGACCTTCGAGGCGGACGTCGCACCCGTTCGAGCGGTGCGGGGCGTCGATCTGACCGTCGCGCGCAACGAGTACCTCGCCATCGTGGGGCCTTCGGGCTGCGGCAAGTCCACGCTCCTCAACATGATCGCCGGGCTGGAACCCGCCGATGATGGCGAGATCGTCCTCGACGGCGAGACCGTCACTGGGCGTGACGAGAACTGGCTGGCGCTGATGCGGCGACGCCGCATCGGCTTCGTCTTCCAGTTCTTCAACCTGATCGACGGCATGAGCGCCATCGAGAACGTCGTGCTCGCGTTGTTGATCGCCGGGCACAAGCGCCGCCAGGCCGAGGCCAGAGCACACGACCTGATCGACCTGCTTGGTCTCGGGGACAAGGCCGATCAGTTCCCAGCGGAGCTCTCCGGGGGTCAGCGCCAACGCCTTGCGATCGCGCGGGCGCTCGCCAACGAACCGACACTGGTGCTCGCCGACGAGCCGACCGGGGCGCTCGACAGCGACGGTGGACGCGAGATCATCGAGCTCTTCCGCCGCCTCCATGAGGACGGTCAGACCATCATCGTGGTCACCCACAGCGCCGAGGTCGCCGCCGGTGCCGACCGGATCGTCTCGATGCGAGACGGTCGAATCCCGGCGGCCTGAGGTGGATCGGCACCCCCGACCATGAATGCGTTGTCGACTGCCCTGAGCGCGACCGGGGCGGCGGGGTGCGTGGTCGCAGGACTGACGGTCGCGTTTCGCTGGAATCGCACCAACGACGCTCGGCGCGCGCCGCTCTTGTGGCTGATCTGGGCGATCGTCGTCGCCGTCACGATCGGTTTACTGGGTACTGCGGCCAACATCCTCGGGGGGTGGCCCGACGGTTGGCTCTCCGGGTTCGCGGGTGGGGTCGTCGTGCTCCCCATCGGAGTGGTGCTCGGGCGGATCGACGACTTGGCGCCTCGCTCCCGGGGTGTGCTCGTCGCGACGGCCGTGAACGCCGGCCTCATCGTGCTCGTCGCGATGGTGTATGTCGCCGCCGTCGCAGGATTGGGGCGAACGCCCGAGCCCGGCGAGCGCTCGATTCTCTGGCTGTCCGTCGCCGCCGCAGCAGTCGCTGCGGTGCTCACGTCACCGGCACGTTCCCGACTCGAGGAAGCAGCGAACCTGCGTGTCTACGGCGAGCGTCACTCGCCCGACGAGGCCCTGCGGACCTTCGGCAGTCGTATGTCGCGCGCGGTGCCGATGGACGAGCTGCTGCTCCAGTTGGTCGAGATCCTGCGCAAGACCATGCAGCTCGACTCGGCCGAGATCTACACCGGCGACCGGGGTCGGTACGCCCTCGCCGTGTCGGCGCCATCGCGTTTGACCCGAGTCGTCCAGCTCGACGACGAGGCCTTGGCGGTGGCCACCCGGGCTCGGGTTCAGGGCAATGCCTGGTTGCAGCTGTGGACCCCGGGATTGCTCGACGGACGCGAGGAACGTGCCCTCCGATGTGTGATGGTTGCCCACCTGGGTGAGCTCCTGGGAATGATCGTGGTGGAGCGAGGGCGGGATCGAACCGGGTTCAGTGAGGAGGAGGACAACATCCTCGTCGACCTGGGCCGCCAGGTCGGCCTGGCGCTGCACAACGTGAGCCTCGACTCGGCGTTGCAGGCGAGTCTCGAGGAGCTCCAGCAGCGCAACGAGGAGCTGGTCGCGTCGCGAGCTCGAATTGTCGCGGCAGCCGATGAGGCGCGTCGACGGATCGAGCGGAACCTGCACGACGGAGCCCAACAGCATCTCGTCGCGCTCGCCGTGAACGTCGGACTGGTGAAGTCGCTGCTTGCAGTCGACCCCGATCGCAGCACCGAGATCCTCGACGGGCTTCGCGCCGACGTGCAGGAGGCGCTCCACGAGCTACGGGAGCTCGCGCACGGCATCTATCCGCCCCTGTTGCGTGACCGAGGGCTCGGTGACGCGCTGCAGGCCGTCGCCAACCGCGCGGCGCTTCCCGCGACGGTGCAGGTCGCAGACCTCGGTCGCCACGATCCCGATGTCGAGGCGGCCGTCTACTTTTGTGTGGTCGAGGCCGTCCAGAACGCTGGGAAGTATGCCGGCGAGGGCGCATCGATCTCGATTCGGGCAGGGGTCGACGAGGGTGAACTCTGGTTCGAGGTCGCCGACGACGGCGACGGTTTCGACGCCGTCGACAGCTCCCTTGGCCACGGATTCGTCAACATGGCCGATCGGCTCGGCGCCTTTCGCGGGGAGCTGCATGTCCGATCGGGGCCAGGCGAGGGAACCCTCGTGCGAGGGGAGGTCCCCGCAGGCGCCAACCCTGCCGTGGGCGCGACATGACGAGGTCGAAGCCTCCGGTGCATGTGGTGGGGTCGGGCCCGAACGGGCTCACCGCCGCGGTGCAGCTGGCGCGTGCCGGACGCGAGGTGCACGTGTACGAAGCTGCGCTCACGCCCGGGGGCGGTGCACGCACATCGGAGCTGCTGGAGCCCGGCACCCTGCACGACGTGTGCTCCGCCATCCACCCCCTCGCCGTTGCCTCGGCTGCCTTCCGCGAGCTCTCGTTGCAGGACCAAGGAGTGCTGTGGCTGTATCCCGACGTGGAGGTGGCCCACGTCCTCGACGGCGGACGTGCAGGAGTTCTCCGCCGATCGGTCGAGGACACCGCTCGAGGTCTCGGAGCCGACGGGCCGACCTGGCGTCGCCTGTTCGAACCGCTCGTCCGGTCGGGGTTCGACCTCGTCGATGGGCTGTTGTCACCGCTCACACTGCCTCCGAGGCATCCGCTCCAGCTGGCCCGGTACGGCGCTTCTGGACTGCGACCGGCGACCTGGTATGCCCGGCGGTTCGACAGCGATCTCGCGTCGGGGCTGTTCGCCGGCCTGGCTGCGCATTCGATGCTGCCGCTGAACGCACCCATCACGACGGGGTATGCCCTGATGCTCGGGATGTTGGGCCATCTGGTTGGCTGGCCGGTGCCCGAGGGCGGGTCGCAGCGGATCACCGACGCCCTGGTGTCGTTGCTCGAGGCCTCGGGAGGTGCGGTCGAATGCGGGCGGAGGATCGACTCGCTTGCGGAGCTCCCGCGGGGGGCGACCGTGCTGCTCGACGTGACCCCAAGGCAGTTGGTGGACCTGGCCGGCGAACGCCTGCCGCGCCGCTACGACCGTCGCCTTCGTCGGTACCGCCACGGCGCCGGGGTGTTCAAGCTCGACTACCTGCTGACCGACCCCATCCCCTGGGCTGCACCCGAGGCACGGCTGGCCGGAACGGTCCACGTCGGCGGATCGTTCGCCGAGGTCGCGCGCGCCGAACGAGCGGTGGCCGAGGGGAGGCATCCCGAGCATCCCTTCGTCCTTGTCACCGAGCCGACACGCCTCGATCCGAAACGATCGACGACCGGTCGCTCGGTGGCGTGGGCGTACAGTCACGTGCCGAACGGATCGACGGTCGACATGACCGACGCGATCGAAGCGCAGATCGAGCGCTTCGCCCCGGGGTTCCGCGATGTGATCATCGGGCGGCACACGATGGGGCCTGCAGCGTTGCAGTCGTACAACGCCAACTACATCGGCGGCGACATCGGCGCCGGGGCCGGTGACCTGCGCCAGTTCGTGGCGCGCCCCACCTTCGCCGTGCATCCGTGGCGGACCCCGCTCGATGGGGTCTACCTCTGCTCGGCCGCAACTCCGCCCGGAGCCGGCGTCCACGGCATGTGTGGGTGGCACGCCGCCCGCACGGCAGTGCGCGATGGGCGCTGACGAGTGGCGGTAGGCTCCCTGCCCATGTTGCGGGTGATCGTCGCCGAAGACTCGATGCTCGTGCGTGAAGGCATCCTCAGCGTGCTCGCCCACCAACCCGACATCGAGGTCGTCGCCGCCTGCTCCTCCCTGCCCGAGCTGCTCGAGGCCGTGCACAACAGTCCACCCGATGTCGTGTTGACCGATATCCGTATGCCGCCCACAGGCACCGACGAGGGCATCCGAGCGGCAGCGCAGCTGCGCGACATGTATCCGAATCTCGGGGTCGTGGTGCTTTCCCAGTACGCGGAGCCCGCCTACGCAGTGGAGTTGTTCGCCGACGGCTCACGGGGCCGTGCCTATCTTCTGAAGGAGCGTCTCGGTGAGCCCGATCAGCTGACGGCAGCGATCCATGAGGTGGCCGACGGGGGTTCGGTGGTCGACCCGACCGTTGTCGACCTGCTTGTGAAGGCTCGCGTGGCGTCGGCAGCGGGCTCCCTCGGGCGGCTGTCACCGCGCGAGCTCGAGGTGCTCGCCGAACTCGCACAGGGCAAGAACAACGCAGCCGTTGCGAAGTCGCTGGTGATCTCGGTGCGCGCCGTGGAGAAGCACATCAACTCGCTGTTCTCCAAGCTCGGACTCGTCGAAGAGGACGAGGTGCATCGGCGGGTCAAGGCTGTGCTGCTGTATCTCGCAGAGACGAGCTGACACCGAGACCGGAGCGACCTCGGCTCACTCCGTACCGAGCTCCTGAGTGGTCGAGCGGAGACGGCGGGCGGCAACGATCGCCACCACGTTCGCGGCAACGATGACCGCGGCGATCATCAGGATGATCCACTGAACCGGGATGTCCGGGTGGAGCGGTGCACCGATCTGCTCCGGGTAGGTGCGGTAGACCACTCTTCCCGCCACGATGCCGACGGGTATCGCAAACGCGACGGCAGTGAGGGCGAGGACGGTGGCCTGCCACTGCGCGACCCGGCGGCTCCACCGGGTCGTGGCGCCCAGCGCTCGGAGTACTGCCAGGTCGGGGCGACGGCGGCGCACTGCGGTAGCGATGAGCTGACCGAGGCTCAGCACCAAGAGCGCGCCGACAACTCCCACCACCACGAGAGGCACATTGCGGATCCGGTCGAGAGTGACGACCGCATCGGGCCGCGATGGCGGGCCGATGCTGGCGCCGCCCAGCGCTGCGCTCAGCTGTTCGGCGGCGTCGGGGCGAGCGCCGTCGGCCCAGTAGATGGCCGCGCCGCTCAGCGCGTCGGTCGGATCGAGATGTAGTAGTCCGGCCTCGTTCACCAGGGCGGCGTTTCCGAGGCTGTCAGACTCGTCGAATCCGGGAAACACGGCCAGCCCTACGACGGCGAGCTCCACCGCACCGCTGGGGGCGCTCACCGAGAGGCGATCCCCGACGGTCACCCCGAATCGCTTCGCCGCTCGGGTGCCCAGCGCCAGCTCGTCGCTGCCTTGGGGAAGCCGGCCGAGCAGGACTTCAGGCACCTCGCTGCCCTCGACCGGTGAAAAGGCGACGACGCCGAGGGCGTCGCTCCCGATGGCCACGGTGGTTGCTCCGTAGAGCGTCACCGCTCGCACCGCGGGATCGGCGCGGAGCACGTCGAGCACCTGTGGGTCGACGCTTTCGCCTCCCTCGCCATAGGAGGCGTCGTAGGAGTCCCCCCAGTTGGACGGCGTGTCGAGCATCCGGTCGAGGCTGCTCCACACCGTCAGGGCCGCAATGGTCACCGCGGCCACGGCCGCCAGTCCGGCGACGAGGGCGTCGGTCGGGCCCGACCGACGGCTGCGCCCGAAGGCGAGGCGGGCGCCTGTCGCGACCGTGGGAACCGGAATGCGTGATGCAAGGCGGTCGACCGATCGTCGGTGTGTCATCCGCGTGGATCGCGGTCGAGCGAACACCGCCGCGGCGGTGAGCAGCACGATCGCAGCGGCGCCCGCGATCGCGAGATGGACGGTCCCGTCGAAGCGGGGTCCGGGAGTGGGCTCGAGCACCCTGGCGAACCCGTACGGGAACAATCCCGACAGCAGCCACGCGGCCACACCGGCGAGACACACTCCGGCCGCAACGGGCAGCGCAGCGCGCAGCACGATCTCCAGCATCGCCTGCCGGTTCGTGTACCCGAGGCTCGCGAGTGTCGTCAGGTCGGTGTCGCTCGTGCGGAAGAGCCGCACGAGGAGCTGCACCAAGACGACCGCAGCAGCGCTCGCGACGATCACCGAGAGCACGCCGAGCGCGCTCGACTGGGTTGACACTGCCGACACCAGCGGGTCCTCGATCAGCGCGAGGGGCCTGATCGAGAGCGCGCTCCCATCGGGCAGGGTGTCGAGCTCCCGGCGGAGCTCCTCGCCGTCCACCCCCGGTGCGGTCGCGATCACCCCGGCACTTCCGGACAGTCCGATCGACGGCTCCTGGTAGGCGTCGAGCAGCCCTCGTCCGAACAGCGCCACCGGATAGCTCGAGTTGAGGTCCTGTACCCGGTCGTCGAAGATGCCGACGAGCGTGGCCGTCGTGGTCGGACCGTCGAAAGCTCCGGCGTATCCTCGTCGGGCGGCCTCGGCCTGAGAGATCGTCTGCAACGTGAAGGCGTCGCCGAGGGTGGCGCCGGTCAGAGCGACCCAGGTCTCGCTGGCCACGAACTCGCCCGGCGCCGAAGGGGCGGGCTCGCGACCGGTGACCACCTGGACCGTGAGCGCATCGGCTTGACCTGCGAACGTGAGCGCGTCGACCGGCGTCGTTGCACCCTCGGCGATGAGCGCACCGAACATGAACGTCGCGAAGGCGACGCTGCGCACTCCCGGCAGTGCGGCGATCTCGTCGGTCAGGGGATACCCGTCGGACTGGTCGACGTGGACGTCGAACGCGATGGACTGGGCCGCCGTGTATCTCGCCGGGGCGCTCGAGGTTCGGCGCGCTCCGGCGAACAGCACGAACGCGGGCGTGAGCACGAGAGCGATCAACAGCCCGACGAGCACGGCCTGGCCCACCCGAGTGCGAAGCCAGGTCGTCGCACGGTAGAGCACAGCGCGGTCCATGCGCTCGACGCTACGTCCAAACGGCGCGGCTGTGGAACCGAGGCAGCCGGTGTTCCCAGGGGGTGCCAGCACCACCGTTCGCCCGGAGGTTTCCCGTCTTGCGACGGGCCCGGGCGGTAGCGATGCTGGTGAGATGGATTCCAATGCCCCAGGTGTCTCGCCGGTTGCCGCACCTGTGCGGGTGCTGATCGTCGACGACCAGGAGCCGTTTCGGCTGGCGGCCCGAACCGTGGTGCAGGTGACCCCGGGCTTCGAGCTCGCGGGCGAGGCGAGCTCGGGAGAGGAGGGTGTGCGCGCGGTCGCCCATCTGTCGCCGGACCTGGTGCTGATGGACATCAACATGTCAGGCATCGATGGCATCGAAGCCACTCGACAGATCACCACGACCCCGGCGCCACCGGTCGTGATCCTGATGTCCACCTACGCTGCGGACGCGCTCCCGGCTGCCGCGCTCGAAACCGGCGCGATGCGCTACGTCCACAAGGAGGATCTCGGTCCCGAGGTGCTCCGCGAGGTGTGGGAGGCGGCGCAATCGGGGGCGGACGCACCCCGACCGGCTTCGAGCTGACCACGCCGCTCGGACCGGGTCGCGTCGTTCGCTGGCTGCCGACGATCCTCGCTGTGGTCAGGCGTCCGGTGGCGCGGCGGGCCCACCGACAGCACCTGCCGCACACCCTCGGCGCGACGGGAGACCGGGGAAGGCGGCTGCGCCCGTCGACTCTTCGTCGGGGCTGCTCAGTCTCACAGGTCGTCGATCTCGGCCACACGCTCCACGAACCGCCACTGACCGTCGGTGTCGCGGGTCAGGCGGTCGAGGTAGCGCCCCGAGGCCACGATCTGGGTAGGGGCGTCGTCACGGGGTTCCACCCGGAGGAAGTAGCTCTCCGCGGAGGCAGCGTCGCCGATCAGCGCGATGCGCGCGTCCACGACTACGTGTTTGGCAAACAGATGCGGGGCCCGAACCTGGGTCTGGGTTGCCAGTGATGCCCCGATCTCGTCGTGGCCCCGGCAGGTGAACCCGCCACCGGACTTGCGCATGCGGACATCCCAGACGCCATCCACGGTGAAGCAGTCGATGAAGTCCTGGTCAGGCCCGTAATCCATCGAGTGGCCGTACTGATGCATGGTCCGCAGGATGGCCCTCTCGTCCTCGAGTGCCGCCAGCCGAGTTTCGAGATCCTCCATGGTCATGGCCGAACGCTACACCGCACAACCAATGGCAAGCCCAGGGGCGATGCGCGCTGTGCCTCAGGTTGCGCCTGGACGATCCCGGGTGGAGCGTTCCCTCCCTTGTCCTTCCCCAGCGACGCCTCCACCGACGGCGCTCCAGGAGCGTGAGCGTCCGACACTGCGGACACGTGGAAGCGCCCAGGACCGCCGTTGCCCAGAGCGATAGTGTGCGGCCATGGACATCGCCGACCGTCTCGCTCTCCACGAGCTCGCCGCTCTGTACGGTGACACGATCGATGCTCGCGACTGGCCGGGCTTGGCCCGCGTCTTCACCGAAGACGTCGTGTACAGCAGCCCGGCCATGCCCGGGCGCGATCTCGTCGGGCTCGAGGCGGTACGCAAGTTCATGGGGCGCGCCCGCCACCCCCTCGCTCACCACATCACCAACATCCGCGTCGAGGACACCGACGCCGGGCCGATCCTGCACTCCCGGGTGCTGCTCCCCGGCGACGATGGCTCGGTCTCGTCGGGGGAATACCACGACCGCGTCGTGCGCACCCCCGACGGCTGGCGTGTCGCCCACCGGAGCTTCTCGGCGCGGGTTCGACCCGAAGGCGAGAGCTGAGCCCCGCCGACACCGACAGCAGCCTGCCGACGCGCCACGGGTCCGACCGACCCGACACGTCTGCATCGCACAGCGATACCTAGGCGACGATCTGGACCCCGCTGACCAGCACGGACACGCCGCCGACGACGGCGAGGCCATGGACGGCCATTGCCGACGCGCCGCGCACGCGACGCACCCACCGGTTGGTGGCCTGTCCTCGGCTCGTAACGAGGGCCTGGACGATGAGGCCGACGCCCAACGGCGCGATGAACGGCACCGCGAAGACGGCCAGCGGGACAAGCCCGGCGAGGCCGGAGACGGACCAACTCGGTGTGGGCCAGCGCACGACCCACCGATCGACCAGGACCGCGATGGTGAGAGAACCGAGCACGACCACGCCGACACACAACAACACCGCCAACCAGGCTGGACCGAGCAGCCGGAAGTCACGATTGCCGGCGTCGACCAGACCGATTGCTCGCGCCAGGGCTCCGCCGCCCAACGCGGCTGCCACGATCCCGGCGACGATCGTTCGCCGGGGCAGAAGCTGTCGCACCACGAGGAACAACGCTGCCGCAGCGGCTGCCCCCATGGCGAGGAAGACCACAAGGAAGAGCGTGCCGCCTGTGGTCACGTCGCCGACGATCTCTTCGGCTTCGGTGATGCGCCCACGTGCGTCGGGCGAGGTGGCGGCCAAGACCCTCATCATCAGACGCCCACCGAGACCGAAGCCGAGGAACCCCCCGACGAACCCGGCAGCGCTGGCCGCGGCAGCGCGGCGCAGCCCTTCGAGGACGCGCTCGCGGACCGTGGCGGTGCTGGGTTCCAGGGTCGGAAGGGACGAGCTGAGGTGTCGGCCCGTGAACACGATCCACAGCGCCGTGGCCACCCCGAGCACGCAGATCGACGTGACGCCCAGGGTCGTCACTTTCCGCTCCCTTCGTCGTCCTGGTCGAGGCCGGTGCCGGAGAGATCTCGGGCCGCGAGCTCTCGCATCTGCTGGTCGAGTCGGCGATTGAGGGTCAAGAGCCGCCCGATGATCGGTAAGAGCACCAGATTGAGGCCGTGGAGGACCCCGATGATCAGCAGAATTCCGCCCAGCCGGATGATGCCCTGCTGGACCTGTTCGGCGCCGACGTCGCGGGGCCACGCCCGCGGTCGCTCCACCTTGGTGGTGAACAAGATGTACGCGCCGAAGATCAGGTAGTAGGCGAAGTCGGTCAAGACGATGAAGCTCTTGCCCGTGCTGGGGTTCGACCTGAAGACATCGGCCGCATAGCTTCGGCCGAATCGTTTGATGAACGGGCCGAGGGTCACCGCGATCGCCGCCAGAAGCGCGGCTGCGATGACTTCGAAGATCCACCAGGCCATGTGCGTTACTCCCTTGTCGGCGATCGTGCTGATCGCGATTGTCGTGATCGATACCGTCGCCGCCACCGTTGCCGAGGCGACCAACTTGCGGTGCGTCGTTCGTCGATGGCGGTCGGCGACGATGCTGTCGTGCACCCGCGCGAACAGGTCCGGTGCCGGCGCGACGCGGGCGGAGCCCACGGCCATCGCGTCGCGCAGGCGGTCTTCCAGGCGGGTCATCGGAGTTCCTCCCCGAAGTCGTGTCGGAGTGTTGCCAAGCCTCGCTTGAGATGGGTCTTCACCGAGTTCGGAGACAGCTCGAGTGTGCTGGCGATCTCGGCGACACCAAGGTCGAGGAGGTACCTCAGCGCCAGGCAGTCGCGTTGGCGGCGCGGAAGCTGCCGGACTGCTGCCAGGACGCGCCGATGATCGTCGCGCCCGATCACGGTTTCGTCGACGTTGTCGGGGGCCAGGTCGTTCGCCGGCGTTCGGTGGCGCAGCGACAACAGCCCTCTGCGATTGCTGTCCCTGGCCAGGTTCAGCACGATGGAACGCAGATAGGCGGCCGATCGGGTCGGGTCCTCGATGCGGTGCAGCGACCGGGACAGGCGGATGAAGGCTTCCTGCACGATGTCTTCGGCTGCGTCGCGGTTGTCCACGAAGAGGAGCGCGAGACCGACGAGCGAGCGCGCGTGTTCCTCGAACAAGGCGGCGGTCACCGCGTCGGGGTCCGACCAGTCCGACGTTGGGGCCCCCTCTCGTCCTGCGGACATTGTTGTTGACATCTCTACAGACGAACAGCCGGGACCGCGCGGGTGACCCCGGGCCCGACTCGGCGCCTCGACCGAAGGCAGCTCGACTGGGCAAGCATCCTGGCGCGTCGGAGTCCCTCGTCGACGAGCAGGGAGTCTCTGTCCTCAACAGAGTGGTCGACGGCGCGCCCATGCACTTCGAAGATGTGCCGACGGGGCGCTACCAGGTCGAAGTCACCAGCATCGGTCCGATCGAGCAGACAGCCGGAGCGGAGATCTCGAGCGCAGCCGCGGTCCGTTCGGAGTCGTTCCCATTGACCCACGGCGACACCGTCATCGTCGAGCTCGGCTGAGGGTGCGCGGGCAGGTTCAGCTCCTGCGAGGTTGCGCCCGGCGTTGACGCCCCGCCGGCCTACCCGCCGATGCGGCGGTTGTAGTCCTCGATGGCCTTGTTCGCCTCGGCCTGCGCGAAGGCCTGGGCGGCCGCCGGATCGGTGCCCGAGTAGAGGCGCTCGAGGGACTGCTCGATTGCCTCTCGGACCCCGAGGTGGTCGCCGATGACCGGGCTGCCCCCGCCCGGCGGTGGTGGACCTGCGAGCTGTTCGTACGCCACCCGGAACCCGGGTCGTTGCTCCCACAGCGACGTGATCGTCGGGTCGTCGGCCGCGGACACGCGCGTCGGGATGTAGCCGGTGGCTGCGGACCAGGTGACCTGCTGGTCGGGCTCGTTGAGCCACTTCACCAGATCCCACGCCGCCGCTCGCTCGGCGTCGGAAGTCTGGGTGGTCAGGTAGAGCGAGCCACCTCCGATGGCGGTGCCGGCCACGCTCGGGCCCGGGAAGGGGCCGACCCGCACGTCGACGCCGGGGAAACTCCCGATCTGCTTGTAGATCTCCCCGAGGGTCGCCGACGAACCGATGGTGAAGGTCGCCTGGTTGAAGCCGACGGCGAGGAACCGTCCGATCTCGGCCTGGTCGGTCCCGCGGCCGGTGTTGATGAGCAGGTCCTCGTCACGCAACGTGGTGAGGAAGGCGTACGTGTCGGTCGCGGCCTGCGAGTCGAGATAGGCGTGCGTCGCCCTGGCCGTTCGGCCGTTGTCGTTGTCGACGAGTGCGGCACCGGCCATGTTGAGCCATTGTTCGAAGATCGACCCGTCCACATCGAGGGCGATGCAGCTCTCGACCGCGGAACGTCCGACGAGCGTGCGGCAGGTGTCGAGGAGCTCGGAGAACGTGCGAGGCGGCGCATCGGGATCCAGGCCCGCAGCCACGAGGTCGGCCCCGTCGTAGAAGAGGACCGGGTTCGACAGCTGGAAGGGCATCGACACCAGCTCGCCCCCCAGCCGGTACTGATCGAGGAGCTTGGGCGAGAAGTCCGACAGGTCGTAGCGGTCGCTGTCGACACAGTGCCCGATGGCCACGATGCTCTCGCTGTCGACGAGTTGCTGCTGCGCGGTCTCGTTCATCATCAACAGGTCGGGCAGGTCGCCGCCGGTGCGCAGGGTGTTGACGTACTTGGTGTATGCGTCGGTGTAGCCGCCCTGGAATGACGCGTTGACCTCGACCGCGTCCTGCTGGGCGTTGTAGTCCGCAATGAGCGCCTCGAAGACCTGGCCGTTCGTGGCGGACATGGTGTGCCAGATCTCGATCTGCACGGGCCCCGAAGCGGTCTCCAGCGCGCCGGTGGGGCACTCGGGGTCACCATCGCCATCGGCGGGGGTGGCAGCGAGCGTGGGTGTGGGTTGCGCGCTGCCATCGCTGTCGCCACCGCCGGCACACGCGATCGCGAGGAGACCGGCGAAGGCGAAGAGCACGACCACGCGGCGACATCGTCGGCCGAGCAGTCCGTGTCGGTTCATGGTGCCATCATCCTGCCACGGCCCTCGTCGGTCACAATCACCCCTTGACCGCGCCGGAGGTCAAGCCGCGGATGAGCTGGCGCTCGAAGACCACGAGCAGGACGAGGATCGGCAGCGTTGCCAGCATCGTCCCGGCCATGAGGAGGCTCAACTGGCCTCCGCCGACGTTCGCGAGTTGCTTCAAGCCGATCTGGGCGGTGCGGTACTCGTCGCTGTTGGTGACCAGCAGCGGCCAGAGGTACTGGTTCCACGCGAGCAGGAATGAGAACAACGACAGGGCTGCGATCGTCGGACGCGACAGGGGGATCGCGATGCGCCAGAGGAAGCCGAGGTGGCCCTGGCCGTCGACGGTCGCCGCATCGCGGAGGTCCCGGGGGATGCCGAGGAACGCCTGACGCAACAGGAACGTGCCGACGGCGAAGGCGAGGAACGGCACGATGAGCGCCTGGTAGGTGTCGATCCAGCCCAGGGTCTGCACCGTGTCGTAGTTGACGACCACGGTTGCCTCGGCGGGGACCATGAGCGTGGCCATGAACAGGTAGAAGGCGACCGCCTTGCCGGGGAATCGGAGCGCGGCGAAGGCATACCCGGCCAGGATCGACGTCAGGACCTGGCCCGCAGTGATGGCGATCGACACGATGGCACTGTTGAGCAAGTAGCGACTCATGTCGGCGTCGTTGAACGCCTCGTCGAAGGCGCCGAGCTCAGGACGCTCCGGTACGAGCACCCGCAAGGAGCCGAGCTCCGAGAGGGGCTTCTGGGCTGCCATCAGCGCGCTGTAGAGCGGAAACAACACGATGATCGCGACGATCACCAGGAGCCCGTAGCGGCCGATGGTGCGCCGGGCTCGTCGCCGGCGGGCATCAGTCGCCATAGTGCACCCGCCTGTCGAACCACCGGAACTGGACGAAGCTCAAGACGGCCACGATGGCGAACAGCGCCACTGCTTGTACCGCGGCCTTGCCAGGATCGAGGGGCAGGGTTCCGACGATCGAGTAGACGAGGACGTTCGTCGATTCCTGTGGGCCCCCTTTCGTAAGCAGGTCGATCTGGCCGAAGGACTCGAAGGCGTTGATCGTCAACACGATCGTGAGGAACGACAGTTGCGGGCCGAGCAGCGGGACCGTCAGATGGGTGAGACGCGACCACGCCCCGTGGCCGTCCACTTCGGCCGCCTCGTACAGCTCGTCGGGGATCGACTGCATTGCCGCCAGGGTGACCACGAACACGAGCCCGAGGTTCTGCCACACCGTGGTGGCGGCTACGGCCGCCAGGGCCGTGCCGGGGTTGTTCAACAGGTCGACGCGACCGGCGCCCACCGTGGCGAGGAGCTGGTTGAGCAGGCCGGTCGACGGCTCGAGCAACAGCAGCCACAACATCGACGCGACGGCGACCGACGTGGCGATCGTCGAGGCGAAGATGGTGCGGAAGATCCTGATCCCGGGGAGATGCTGGTTCGCGAGCAGCGCCAACGCCAGCCCCAGTACGAGCGACGTCGGCACGGTGTAGAGGGTGAACAGGAACGTGACTCCGAGGCTGTGTCGGAACTCGGCGGAGCCGAGGACGTCGCGGTACTGGTCGAGGCCGACCCAGTGTTGGCGGAGGCCGAAGGGATCCTGGAGGAAGAAGCCCAGCCAGAACGTGCGCAGGATCGGGTAGATGGTGAACACCCCGAACACCGCGAGTGACGGCAACAGCAGCAGCCACCCGAGCCCCCATTCGCGCCGGCCGGCGCCTGGTCGCGTCTGACGGTGAAGGCCTGCGACCGCGCGCATCAGAGCCGCGCCTGGCTCTCCGCATCGAACAGCAAGAGCTGTGCAGGATCGATGGTGACGTGCACGTGTTCTCCCGTTCGGGGCGCGTCGCCTCGGTCGACGCGCAGCACGACCGCGCTCCCGTCGGTGCGCCGACAGGTCACGAGCTGCTCATGACCCGTCGGTTCCACGTTCTCGACGACCACCGGCAGGCCCGCGACCGCGAGGCGCACCGACTCGGGCCGTGCCGCGACGATCACCGGGCTGCCGACCTGGGGGCTGCGCTGACCGGGCGGGAGGGGCAGGACGGTCCCGTCCACGGTGACTTCGTCTCCGGTCGCCGAGATGGTTGCGTCCCAGGTGTTGATGACCGGCGATCCCATGAACCGCGCCACTGCAAGGTTCACGGGCCGGTCGTAGAGCTCGTCGGGACGGGCGACCTGGTGGAGTCGCCCCTCGATCATCACGGCGATGCGGTCCGCCATGGCCATGGCCTCTTGTTGGTCGTGGGTCACGTAGACGAACGTGGCCTCGAGTTGGCGATGGAGCCGCACCAGCTCCGTTCGGGTCTCGACGCGGAGGGCCGCGTCGAGGTTCGACAGGGGCTCGTCCATGAGGAAGGCACGAGGCTGACGGACGATCGCCCGGGCGAGTGCGACGCGCTGGCGCTCCCCGCCGGAGAGCTGGCCGGGCTTGCGTTCGAGCACGGGGCCCAGGCCGAGCGCGATGGCCGCGGACTGGACCCGCTGGTCGCGTTCGGCTCGATCGAGGGCGAGTGGCTTGAGCGCGAACGCGATGTTCTTGCGCACGGACATGTGCGGGTAGAGGGCGTAGCTCTGGAACACCATGGCCACATCGCGCGTCTTCGCCTCGATGTCGTTGACGATCTGGTCGTCGATGCAGATGATGCCCTCGTCTGGCGTTTCGAGGCCGGCAATGAGACGCAGGACGGTCGACTTGCCACAGCCGGAGGGGCCCACGAGCGCGAGGAATTCGCCGTCCGCGACCTCCAGGTCGAGCGCGTCGACTGCGACCGTGTCGACGTAGCGCTTCGTGACCCGCTCGAAGGTGATGGCCGCCATCGTCGATCAGCCCCCGCGAGATCCGCTAGACGTCGGATTGCATCTGATCAACCCACTTGCGCAGAGAGTAGCCCCGCCTCGGACCCTTGTTCCTGTGCAATCCCGCTGACAATTCGAGTACGCGCGCCCGGCCCGCTGGGCAGCCCGCGCAGCGGCCGCCGCGATCCTGTACGGATCTCCTGGCAGAGGAACGCCCGGCAGAAACCGCGAGTGCGATGAGCGGGAGCTGCCAAAGCAACGGCACCGTCGAGCACCAGCGACCGTGACGACCGCTCGTCCCTTGGCAGCGAACTATTCTTGGCCGTGAGTCGTTTGAAGCTGAGGTCTTCGCCATGAGGGTGATGGGTCCGTGGGCGGTCAGTCTGGTGGTCATCATGGCACTGGTCGCGGCGTGCAAGGGAGGCGGCTCGGACGCGCTCCCGACGCCGTTGCCCAGCTCGGGACCGGGACTCCCGGACGCCACCCCGGCGGTCGTAACCGGAGACGGTGAGGAGGCCGACGTGCCCCGCCTCGCCGACGTCGAAGCGGGCTCTTGGCACCCCGAGACCCGATCCGAGGAACTCGCCGTTGCGCTCGAGGGGGCCACGGAGATCACGCCGCAGCAAGCCGTCGACATCCTCGGCCTGTCGCTACCGGGCTTGCCCGGCCAGACACCCAGCAGCCTGCCGCCTGGTGACGGCTTCGGCGACAGCGTCACGCTGCACATGGCGCTCGGGTTCCGCG
Source organism: Acidimicrobiaceae bacterium (assembly GCA_024641655.1). Taxonomy (GTDB): domain Bacteria; phylum Actinomycetota; class Acidimicrobiia; order Acidimicrobiales; family UBA8592; genus JAHECR01. Next base: position 19,146 of record JAHECR010000003.1, on the reverse strand, counting down.
ACCGCCTCTCGGCAGCCCAGCAAGCCGTCGTTGACCCATACATCGACCCCGGCACGCCCGCCGCCACGATCTTGTCCGACGGGACGATCGTCCGTCGGGACGGGCCTGGTGAGTCGCCGCTGGAAGGCGTCCACAACCTCCGCCAGCCGACGGGCCCACCGGTGGATGACTACGCCACGATCCTCGTCAACCAAATGGCGCGCTGGGACGAACACCTACCCTTCCACCCCGACGTGACCGTCGACCTCACTTTCCTCCCCGCCGGCGCACCCGGCGACGGCACCTTTGCGATGGATGCGACGACCGGCGCCGCAGGCGTGTGCGCCATCCGCGTGTATCACAGCTGGTGGGCCGGTCCTGGCAGCACCGCCGACGCGACCGGCTTCGTGTTCGCGCACGAGCTGTTCCACTGTTTCCAGGCAAAATGGAACAGCGCTGCATCTGCGTGGCCTCCTGGATGGGTAATCGAAGGGGGAGCAGACTGGGCGGCCGCCGACCTCTACCGTGGCACCGGCTCGACGAACTGGTTCAGCTCGCTCGGGTGGTTCTCCCTGCCGCAAGCACCGCTGTCCGCGCGCAGCTACAGCGCCTGGGCGCTGTGGGAGGCGGCGCACAACCATGGAATCGACGTGTACCTGGCCATGACGAAGGTGGTGAGCAATCCTGGGTCGAGCGTGGCGGCCAGCATCGCCGTCGGCGGCCTCGACGGGCTCTTGTTCCGTCGCTTCTGGTCCACGTCGGCAACCCGCACATCGATTTGGGGTAAGGAGTGGTCCCTTCCGTTCCCGATCGGAAACCCAGATGACCCGACCGCCCCGACCCTCACCACGACCAGTCGCGGCGTCGGCACCTACAACATCGTCGGACCCGGCAAGTTTGCTCACATGGGGTTTCGCGTCGAGATGGTGGACGTCGACCGGGTGGAAGTGACGCCAGTGGGCGGCCCCTTGACGACCGTGACCGCGCTCGGTACGACAACCGTCGCCGAAGGATCCACGGGCGTGTTCTGCTTTGCGGGCCACCAGTGTGCGTGCCCTGGCGACGCGCCGAACGGGTTCCCCATGCTCGACGCCGAGATGGTGTTCTCCTTCGCCGCGGGTTGGCTTGGTACCACCGCCGCGGTTCGGGCCCAGAAGTGGAACCCCGACAATTGCCCGAGTCCCGGGAGTGACCCTGGCGGAGGTGGGTTCCCCGACGGGGACGGGCATTCGAACGGCGATCCGCATTTGCGCACCTTCGACGGCCTTCCCTACGACGTGATGACGCTCGGGGAGTTCGTGATCACTCGAGACCCGGTCGACGGGCTCGAGGTTCAGACCCGTCATGAGCCCTTCGGTGATGGCGCAGGTACCACCGCCGTTGCCATCGGTGCCGGCCTGCAGCGCATCACCTTCAGCAGACCGGGCTTCGACCTCGACGGCCTGGTGGTCCGGGTCGATGGCGCGGTCGTGACCGAGAGCGAGATCGATGTGGGTCCGGCGCACGCGTCGGAGCAGGGCGGCGGATGGCTGGTCACCTGGCCCGATGGCAGCGCCGTCCGGCTCTCGTGGTTCTTCGGGTGGTTCGTCGACGTCCATCTGTCTCCCGAACGCGCCGGTCGGGCAGAGGGTCTGCTCGGCGCCGCTGACGGCGACCTCACCAACGACCTGGTCATGCGCGACGGGTCCCATGCCGACACCTCCGACGCCGCCGAGGACGAATCGCCCTTCGTGCTCCAGTGGGCAGTCGACGACCGGACGACACTGTTCGACTACGAGGCGGGTCAGTCGGCGCAAACCTTCCGTGTCCCCCGTCCGCAGCCCGCCTTGGAGGACGCCGACCAGACGTTCTTCGACGCGTGCGCCGAAGTGCTGGGCGATCACGCCACGTCCGATGAGATCCGATCGTGTGCCTTCGATGTCGCCGCGACCGGCGAGACCGGCTTCGTTTCGGTGTACGCAGACGTTGTCGCCGAACGTGTGGCCGGCGACCCTGACCTGGTGATCGTGAGCGACGCGCCGCCTGACGCCGGACCCTCCGACGGTGCTGCCAGCCAGGCCGGCCAGCCCACCATCACGCTCGGAGGCGACGTGCTCGAGGGCAGCGTCGAGGTGACGGCGGGAACGGTCCTGCTCGTGAAGATGGAGTTGTGCCCAGAAGGCGAGGACGTCGACGTCGAGGTTCGCGTCGCAGGCCAGGACGACCTGCTCGCACGAGCAGCGCTCTGCGACCCGTCGGGCCTTCCCGGCATCGGCGGCAGCTCCGCCGACGAGTGGATCGACGGAGAGGCATACGTGTGGCTGCCAGGGGACGGCACCTACGACGTGTCGGTTCTTCCGCTGCGAGCGACGACGGTGATCGGCGGCGTGGCCCTCTACACCGACCCCTCGCCCACGATCGTGCGTGCCACCGACCTGGGTTCCGGCGGCGACGAGCAACAACTCACCGGTATTGGCGACACGGTCGTGTATCTCACCGACCCTGCAGCGGTCTACTCGGCAGCCGGCCTCGATATCGCGTGCGCGGTCGAGGTCTACTGGGGCGACCAATTCCCGCGTCGCGAACCCCTGGACCTCGCCCGCTGCGAACACAACGATCGGATCGACTTCCCGCCCACCGACAGGACTATCCCCTTGGTCGTGTTCGCTCGCACCGCCGATCCGGTCTCGGTCCGCCTCGCTAGGGAGTGACGCGCCCCACTGGTCAACCCACCGAGGGAGACCAGTGGCATACGACGTGCTCGGGGTTCGCTCGCCTCCGCGGCACGTCCTCGCCCGTTGGCAGCTCGCGGGTCCTGGTGGCGGCGCTCCGGCGGTGAGCGATCAGGAGCGCTCCTCGATCGCGCCACGAACCCATGCGGTCAACCGGTCGGCCGGCAGTGCGCCCACCTGGCGGGCGATCGGCTTGCCGTCGCGCAGCACGAGCAGGGTCGGTATGCCCTGCACGCCGAACTTCGCCGACACGCCAGGTGCCACGTCGACGTTGACCTTCACCACCTTCAACCGGCCCGCGAACTCGTTCGCCGCCCGCACGACGCCGGGCGCGATGGTCTTGCAGGGACCGCACCACGGCGCCCACAGATCGACCAGCACCGGGACCGACGTGGAAACCGCGGCGGCGAAGGTCTTCTCGTCGGCCTCGACGAGCCATGGAAGCGACACGTGGCAGGCCGCGCAGCGGGGCAGCCCTTTCGCGCTCGTGGGCAGCCGGTTCCGCTTCCCGCACGCGGAGCAGGTGACGACGTCCGCCATTGTGATGCCCTTTCCCGGAGGCAGTCGACGAGACGCCGACCGCACGAACTCGAAACTACCGCTGACCTCCGGGCCTGCGAGGGTAGGGCGCGGCGGCGAGCAACCGACCGGGTCGACGAAGGCCAGGCGCAATCCGCCGGGCTACCCGGAGATCGCGTACAGCACCGACAGCTGCACGGTCGAGCTCAGCTGACCGGGCTGGATCGGGGTGGAACCGCCGGTGTCGGCATCGGTGCCACCTTTCCCGTCGAAGTTGCTGTACTGGACACTCTCGCTGATCCGGATGGCCGCGCCGAGCTCGACTCCGGCGAGATCGGCCAGCTGCTGAGCCTTGGCCTTGGCGTCGGACCAGGCAGCTGCTCTGGCCGTCTCGAGACGGGTGGCGTCGTCCTCGACCGAGAAGCCGATGCCCTGCACGATCGTCTCGTCGCCACCAGCGGCGACCGCGGCGTCGATCGTGCGACCTGCGTCGTCGATTGCCCGCAGCTTCGCCACGACGCTGTTGACCACCGTGAACCCGACGAGGCGTTGGCCGCGCGCGCTGTAGTCGTACTGCGGGTAGATCGAGAAGTTCGCAGTCTGTACATCGTGTTCGTCCACCCCCGCCGACTCCAACGCCGCGATCAACGCCGAGGCCTTCGATGCCGCGACCTCCGTGGCCTCGGCCACGGTGTCAGCGGTGACCTGGACCCCGATCGTCACGGTCATCGTGTCCGGTGCACCCAGTACGACCCCGACGCCATTGACCGCGATGCCCGCCGTGGACGCGGCATCGGAACCAGTGGAGCCCGGGTTGACGACGGTCTCGCCGCCGCATGCCCCAGCCAGGGCAACGACGACTGCCAACACTGCGAGTCTGACCTTCACAAGGCTGATGATGCGTCGTTGGTGCCCTTGACGACCAGAGCAGAAAGGCCGTAGCGACTCGCGCTCGTCTTGAGGCCGGCAGTCCCGGGTGCGATGCTGTCGACACGCCGGCACAAGCCGTGCGTGAGAACGTGAGAGCGAGCGACCGCAAAGGAGACGCAGATGGGACAGTTCGACGGCAAGGTCGCGCTGGTGACGGGCGGAGCGCGCGGCATCGGCCGCGCGATCTGTGAGTCGCTGGCCCGTGACGGCGCCGATGTGGCCATCAACTATCGCGGGCAGACCGAGGCCGCCGAGGAGGTGGCCACGTATGTCCGCAGCTGCGGGGGACGCGCCATCACGGTACAGGCGGACATGGGGGACCCTGATGCGGTCGAGGCACTGGTCGCGCGCACCCGCGACGAGCTCGGCCCAATCGAGCTGCTCGTCAACAACGCGGCCTACACCCACCTGCTGACGCACGATCAGCTGACGTTCCAGCGCTGGCAGCGGTTCATCCGCACGAACCTCGACGGTCCGTTCCTCACCATGTGGGCCGCGAAGGAGGACATGGCCGCCGCAGGGGGCGGGGCGATCGTCAACATCTCCTCCCTCGGCGGGGTGAACCCGCAACCGGACATGATCGGCTACGGCGCATCCAAGGCAGGACTCAACCAGCTCACGCGAGCGACCGCCATGGCGCTGGCGCCGCTCAACATCCGGGTGAACGCGATCGCCTGCGGCATTGTCGACACCCCTCGCGCCGAGACCGTGCCCGATGAACAGCGAGAGCAGATGCGCAAGATGATCCCCATCGGTCGACCCGGCACCCCCGAGGAGCTCGCGAACCTGACGGTGTTCCTGTTGTCCGATGCCGCGTCGTTCATCACCGCTTCGGTGGTGACCGCTGCCGGTGGCATGAGTTGAAGCCGCGGACCGGAGATCGGCCATGACGTACCGGGTCGTCCACTACGGGACCGGCTTCTCCGGGACGCATGCGTTGCGGGGCATCCTCAGCCATCCCGAGCTCGAGCTCGTCGGTCTGGTGGTGCACGGCGATGACAAGGTCGACAGGGACGCCGGCGAGCTCGCGGGACTGGCACCGATCGGGGTGCGCGCCACCCGGGACCTCGACGCCGCAGTGGCGGTCGGAGCCGACGCTGTCTGCTATATGCCGACCACTCACGGCCGGTTCAAAGCGGCCCTCGGCGAGGTCGAGCACCTCCTCGAATCGGGGATCAATGTCGCCACTACGGCGTTTGGTCTGCTCATCAACCCCGCCGCGGCGAGGCCCGACGTGGTGGCTCGCCTCGACGCTGCCGCGAGAGGTGGCGGGGCGACGCTGTTGTCGACGGGCATCGAGCCTGGCTTCTTCAGCGACTACCTGCCCGTCATCATGAGCGGGTGCTCCCAACGGATCGACTCGATCCGTCTCTACGAGCTCGCAACGTACGTCTCGGGAGATCAGAGCGACGAAACCTCCTTCGAGATCTGCGGGTTCGGTCAGCCCCTCGACGTCGTGCCGCCCATCGTCGACGCGGCCGGCATGGCGCCCTGGGAGGGCTGCGTGCGTTCGATCGCCACACAACTCGACGTCGTGCTCGATGCGGTGGAGCATCGCTACGAGCTGCTCCCTGCGCCGGAGGCCTTCGAGTACCAGGGTCGGGTCATCGCCGAGGGCACCATCGCCGGGTTCCGGTTCGAGATCGCGGGCAAGGTCGACGGCGTGACCCGAGTCGCGGTCGAACACATCACCCGAACCCGCGACGACCAGGCGCCCCATTGGCCCAAGGGACTCGCGGGCGATGCGTACCGCCTCGTGATCGCGGGATCGCCGCGGCTGGAATGTGAATTCAGCTTCAGCGAGGGCGAGGATCACCTCGCGGGCGGTTTCAACATCAACGCCATGCGTGCGGTGAACTCCATCCCGGCGTTGTGCGCGCATGACCCTGGCGTGATCTCCACCTTCGACCTGCCTCCGGTGACCGGTCGGGGTCGGGTCGCCCGCACCTGATCGGCGCCGGCTCGCGCCGGGAGTCGATCCGGTGCCCCTGCCATCGACGGCGCCGTAGAGCGCGAGCCGCTGGCGGACAACCGAGCCGGGCCAGTACGGTCCGTTGAGCCAACGATCGAGAGGGTGTCATGGGGGCAAGAGAGCTGGACGGACGTCGGGTGCTGGTCGTCGGGGCCTCGGCGGGGATCGGACGGGTCATCGGGCTGCGTCTCGCGGCGGCCGGAGCGCACGTCGCCTTCGCCGCCCGGCGTCGCGAGGTCTGCGAGGAGGCTGCCGCCCAGGCGGGAAGCATCGCCATCGGACTGGGCTGCGACGTCACCGACGAAGCGCAGTGCGCCCAGCTCATCGAGGACACCGTTGCCGGCCTCGGGGGACTCGACGATGTCGTCTACTCGACCGGCGCCATCTCACTGGTTGCCCTAGCCGATGCCGACGCATCGTGGTGGCAGCGAACCTTCGCGACCAACGTGATGGGCGCCGCCCTGATCACGCGTGCTGCGCTGCCGCACCTCCAGCGATCGACGGGATCGGTCGTGTACCTCTCATCGGTGTCGAGCATCGGGACCGCCTGGCCCGGCATCGGGGTCTACACCGCGACGAAGGCGGCGTTGAATCGGATGGTCGAGACGTGGCGTTCGGAGCACCCCGAGATCGGTTTCGCGCGGATCTACGTCGGTCCCACGGGAGACTCGGCCACCGGAGCCCAGTACGACGAGGGTGCGTTCGGCCACATGGCCCGCTGGACGGGCCTCGGAGTCGCCTCCGGGGCACAGTGCACGCCCGACTGCATCGCCGACGCGGTCGAATTGGTGCTCACCAGCGCGTCGCGGGTCTGGGACGTCACCGTCGTCCCCAAGGACCCCCCGCTTCCCTGGGGGGAGTACGCCGCCTCGTCCGGGGCCCCGATGCCGTGAGGGATCCCTCCGGCTCTCGGCGAGCTCCTCTCCCGTCGAGGTGAACCCGAAGTGGGTTCGAGCGCGCAGAGCCCAGATTCAGGCGCGGCCCTTGACGAGTGCGGCGCGCGAGTCGGTCGCCGCCAAGCGGAGGGGGAGCGCGGCCTGGTACTCGGCGGAGTCGTACCACGTGCGAAACGCTGCTTCGTCCTCGAACTCGAGGATGACGAGGCGTTCCCCGTGCCAGTCCCCCTCAACTGGTGTCACAGCGTCGGAGAGGACGACCAGTCTCCCCGTGAAGGGAGCGGCCGTCGCAGCGTTGGTGTAGGCGTCGACACCGTCGCGATCGAGGATCTGCTGCTGCACGACGAAGTAGACCGACACGGTTCAGCCGATCCCGTAGAGCGCCTTCGCGCTTTCGCTGGTGATCTGCCGCATCTGCTCGTGGGTCAGTCCTTCGAGCGCTTCGGCGAGCTCCTCGGTGACGCCCGGGAACTTCGCATCGGGGTGCGGGTAGTCCGATGCCCAGATGATCCGGTCGGCGCCGACCAGCGGTGACCGAGCCGTGAAGCCGAGCATCGTCTCGTCGGGGTCGAAGCTGATCCAGCACTGACGGCGGAAGTACTCCGACGGCAGCAGCGACAGGTCTGGCACCTCCCACTGGAACTTCCTGCAGTGGTGGTCGAGCCGCTCCAGCCACGGCACGATCCAGCCGCCGTTGGCCTCGAGGAAGATGAACTTGGCGCCGGGGAACCGCTCGCAGACCCCACCTGCGGTCATCCACATGATGGAGCCCATCACGTCGACGGGGTTGGCGAGCGCCTGCGAGAACAGCACGCCCGCGGGCAGCCGGAGCCCCAGCGACGCGCCGGGCAGGTCGGGCGCGAGGAAGGGATGGAACGCGATGGGGAGCCCGGTGTCTTGCGCGGCCTGCCAGATCGGGTCATAGACGGGGTCGTTGAACGGCTTCCATTCGACCGCAGGGTTCGGTCGCATGAACACCGACACCATGCCGGGGAGCTCGCCGACTCGTCGGATCTCGTCGGCGACGGTGGCGACGTCGCCGACCGCGTGCATCGCGGGGACCGCGCCCGCAGCGAAGAGCCGACCCTCGCCCTCCTGGGTGTGATCGGACGCCCAGTCGTTGTAGGCGCGAGCCTGCGCGACGGTGAAGGGCACGTCGGTGATGCTCTGCAGGCCGAGCAGCATCGTCGGGTACAGCACAGCCAGATCGATGCCGTCCTCGTCCATGTCCTGGAGACGGGCCTTGGCGTTGTAGGCGGCGGGCCTGACCTCGGTGTAGCGCATTTCCCCCCGGAACGCCCGGGCGCGTTCCTCGTCGCTCATGCCGGCAGTTCCGGCCGCGGCCATGCCGTTGGCCGGTGTACGAGCGCCGTTGTAGTTCAGCCACTCCTGGCCGTCCTCGTCGGTTTCGATGTGCCAGATGCGGTCGCGGAACTCCGCAGGCGCATAGTCGGGCATCGCCGTGGGATGCTCGAGGATGTGTCCGTCGGAATCGATGTGCTGCAGCTCGCTCGTTTCGGCCATCGTGGCCCCTTCCCCCTGGAGTGAATGCGCATTTCGTTGCCCGAGTTTGCGATCAGGAACCGTTCGTGTCAATTGGCACTGCGGTCACCACGAAGTCGTCGAAGTCGATGAAGGTGGTGGAGCGCGGCGCGTAGTCGGGGGAGTTCCCTCCGTAGAAGGTGCTGAAGAAGAGGCAGCCCACGGCGTGGGTCGCCGGCTCCGACGACCATCGATAGTCGGAGCGTTCCAGCAGCTTGGCGCCGTCGAACCAGACCTCGGCGCCGCCGTCATGCGACGAGGGTGCCGTGTTCATCCAGATGTGCTGCACGACGCGATGCCACGTGCCCGGCTTGATCTGCGCCGAGAGCGGTAGATCGGCGAAGTCGCCGGTGCCGGCGTTGTCGGCGTGGTACGCGTAGAGCGAGAGATGAGCCTCTGGGCTCGGGTCGGTGGGGTCGTCGTCGATCGGCCGCCACATCATGCGGGCAGACCAGTGAAGCGAGTCGTTCGCTCCGCCCGACGTCGGCGGGTACGAGGCCAGGCCCGGCAGCTTGCCGCCGCGTCGTGCCTCCCAATCGAGGGCGACACGGAACCGGTAGGAAAGCCAGAGGTCGTCGGCCGGGCCGACCGGGATGGCCCACTGGACCCGGTCGGATCCTTCTGCAGTCGGTGCGTAGCGCACCGTGAGGTACTGGCCCGCTTCGACCGACAGCTCCGATTCACCGGTGATGAAGGCCGACTCGGTCGCGCCGACCAGCTCGAGCACGTCGGCCTCGTCGAGGGTCCCGAACGCTGCGGCGGGACTGCCCGAGAAATCCAACGACCATTCGGTGCTCACCGGCCGGGTGGTCGCCGGTTGGCTGTTCGCGGGTTCGGGGGTCGAGCCGCCACAGGAGGCTGCGGCCACAGCGAGCGCGAGCGTGGAGAGGACGGGAATGTGGCGACGGCGCATCAGGGAGAGGTTCGCCGCCTCAGCACTTCGGCTTCGAGCCGTTCGAGGGTCTTGGCCATGTTCGCCGGATGCTTCTCGGGGTAGCCCATCCGTTCGATGAACGCTCGGCTGCGAGCCCGCGACCAGTCGAAGGTCTCGGTCACCTCGGTCCCACCCTCGGCCGGTTCGAGACGGAATCGCCAGCGGTGCAGTCCGAAGTGGCGCCACGCGATCAGCCGGTCCTGTTCGAACTCCTCGACTGTGTTCTTGATGCGGTAGGGCACGCCGATGCGCATCTTCATCGCGAACTTCGACCCGAGCTGGAGCTGGGTCGGTTCGATCGTGCCCTTGATCGTGCCGCTCCCGTCGATGGCCACGTGCCCTTCGGTGTTCGACAAGACCGCGAAGATCTCCGACGGCGATGCCGGGATCACCCGGTGAACGGAGACCTCGTAGGGATTGTCCTCGGAATCGTCCTGCGCATTTTCCTGGGCATTGTCCATGGATGAACCCTAGGCCCGCTCCACGGCCTCGGCTAACGTGCCGTCGTGGATGCCCAGCTGATCAAGCTTCGCAAGCTCAATGTACTGGCCGGCTTCCTGCATCTCGGCTCGTTGATCGCGATCCTGGTGCTCTCGAATGACGCCGCCCTTCCCGTCCGCGCCACCTACCTGACCGAGGCGCCGGGGACGGGAAATTTCTCCGAGCCGGTGGACTTGTTCGACCTCAACATCGGCTACATGGTCGCAGCGTTCATGGCCCTGTCCGCCTTCTTCCACTTCTTCGTGAGCTCTCCGCAGATCTTCCCCAAGTATGCGGAAGGGCTGAGCCGGCACATCAACGTGTACCGCTGGGTCGAGTACTCGTTGTCCTCGTCGATCATGATCGTCGTGATCCTCCAGCTCAACGGCACCGCCGACTACATCGCGCTGCTCGCCCTGTTCGGGGTGAACGTGAGCATGATCCTGTTCGGGTGGCTCCAGGAGCGCTACACGACCCCCGGCGATGGCGACATGCTCCCGTTCTGGTTCGGGTGCTTCGCAGGGGCCATCCCGTGGATCGCCGTAGCCGTCAACCTCGTTGCCCCGAAGGGGCCGGCCGATACAACCGTTCCGGGCTTCGTCTACGGGATCGTGATCTCGCTGTTCATCCTCTTCAACTGTTTCGCGATCGTCCAGTGGAAGCAGTACCGCGCCAAGGGCAAGTGGGCCGACTACCTCTACGGTGAGCGTCGCTACATCGTGCTCAGCTTCGTCGCAAAGTCCCTGCTCGCATGGCAGGTGTTCGCGGGCGCCCTCGCCTCGTAGTCACCCCGCTCGGCGCCGCTGCGGAGACGGGTTAACGTCGGGCCATGTCGACCCCAGGTGAGCTGTCAGCGTTCCGGCTGCGACCCAAGCCGCGCGTGGCCCGAACGTGAACGCGCTGCGGTTCGACCGCGCCCGGGTGATCGCCGTCGCCCTGGGCGATGCACCCGCCGATCTGGTGTTGCGAAACGCTCGGGTCGTGTCGGTCACGACGCGCGAGGTGATCCACGCCGACGTCGTCGTCGCCGGGGACCGGGTCGCGGCGCTGGCGCGTCCCGGTGCGTACTCGGCGCACCCTACGACCGAGGTGATCGATCTCGAGGGACGTCATGTGTCGCCGGGGTTGATCGACCCCCACGTCCACATCGAGAGTTCGAACCTCACGGTCACCGAACTTGCCCGAGCGATCGTGCCCCGAGGTGTGCTGACCCTCGTCGCCGATCCCCACGAGATCGCGAACGTGCTCGGGTTGCCAGGCATCCACCTGCTGCTCGACGAGGCGGCGTCACTTCCCCTCGACGTGCTGTTGCGGGTGCCGGGTCGGGTCCCGGCGTTGCCGGCGCACCTCGAGACCTCCGGCAGCGAGCTCGACTTCGAGACCACCCTGGCGCTGCTCGATCGTCCCGACGCCGTCTGTCTGGGCGGTGACATCAACCCGGCACTGCTCCTGGCGGCGGACCCCGGCCAGCTCGTCAAGATCGAGGCCACGATCGATCGGGGCAAGACCGTCGGCGGCCAGCTCCCCGGCTTCACTGGAGCGATCCTCGACGCCTCCATCGCGAGCGGCATCGAGGACACTCATGTCGCCGAGAGCGTCGACGAAGTGCTCGAACAGCTGCGGCGGGGCCTTCGGGTGCTCCTGACCCCACGGATCGACCGTCTCCCTGCCGAGCAGTGGCCCGAGCTGGCAGCAGCCATGGCGAACCACCGCATCGACACCCGCTACCTCGTGCTGTGCACCGACGACATCCATCCCAACATCCTTCGCCGCGAGGGTCACCTCGACCAGCGAGTCCGCTTGGCCATCGCCTCGGGATTCGACCCGCTGGAGGCCATCCAGATGGCCACCCTCAACGCCGCAGAGTTGATGCGGCTCGACCGTGACCGCGGCAGCGTCACGCCCGGCAAGCTCGCCGATCTGGTGATCCTCGACGACCTCGCGTCGTTCGCCGCGTCGATGGTGGTGCAGCGAGGGCGCGTCGTCGCCCGTGACGATCGACTGGTGGTCGATGTGACCGTGCCGACCTACCCGACGTGGAGCACCGACACCATCCGGCTGAACGCCGCGATAACCCCCGATCAGGTGGCGCTGCGCGCCGACGGCGACGGGCCCGTCACCGTCAGCGTCGTCGAGTTCGGGGGACCCAAGACCCTGCGTACGGCAGCGCTGACCGTCTCCGACGGCATCGTGCAACCCGATCCGAGCCAGGACGTCCTCAGCATCGCCGTGGTCGAGCGCCACACCGGCAACGGCGCAACCGGACGGGGCTTCGTGGGCGGTCTCGGGATCAGCGGAGGAGCAGTCGCCTGCACGGTGAACCACGACTCCCACAACATCTTCGTCGTCGGCGACTCCCACGAGTCGATGGCGGTGGCCGCCAACGCCGTCGCCGCAGCCGGGGGCGGGTACTGCGCCGTCGTGGGCAGCGAGGTGCGGGCGATCACCCCGCTGCCCATCGCCGGGTTGTTGTCCGAAGCGAGCCTGGACGAGCTGGCCGACGGCCTCGACGCCGTCGAGGCCGTGCTGCTCGACGAGCTGGGCTGCACCGTCCCGTACCGGCCGCTGTACGCCCTCAATTTCCTGTGCCTTCCCAACATCCCCGACGTGGGCGTCACCGATCAGGGCATCATCGAAACGTCCTCGATGACGGTCCTCCCCGCCTTACCGGGTGCCGGCTGACCATCCTCCTGGGACTGCCCGCGTTCGGGTCACCGAAGGATCCGAGCGACACCGCGCCCTGGGCCGAGGGGCTGGTGGACTCGTCGGCGACGTGTCTCGCCCTTTCGTTGTCGCGCCGCTTGTCATGCTGCGACAAAAGAGTAGTCTCATAGTGTGCGACTAGAGATAACCCGGAAAGCCGATCTGGCAACACGAGCGTTCCTCCTGTTGGCGAGCGCTTCGGGCCGCATGAAGGCGGGCGAGCTCGCGGAACGTCTCGATGCGTCTCCAGGGTTTCTTGCGCAGGCAATGACGCCGCTGGTCAACCGCGGCTGGGTCCGGTCCGAGCCCGGTCCGACGGGGGGCTACGAGGCCGCCGCCGATCCTGCGACCGTGAGCGTGCTCGACGTGATCGAAGCAGTGGAAGGGCCGACCGATGTAGGCGGCTGTGTGCTCGAGGATCGTGCCTGCGGCGGCGGGGGCCCATGTGCCCTGCACGTGCCGTGGACGAGGGCACGGACCCTCCTCCTGTCCGAGCTGGCAGCCACCCCGCTCGGCGATCTCGGAGACCGGCCATGACCGCTCCGAGGGTGGCGGTCACCACATGCATCGAGACCCGAACGAGCTGAGGAGGCCAACCATGGCAACATCCCAACACCCGAGTTCCCGAGGCGCGGCGGAAGCTGTCGGCGTCCTCGGCGCGTCGATCGCCTTGCTCGCCATGTTCGCCGCCCTGGTCGGCGCGGGTTTGTCGTTCCGCGCCCGCGATGAAGCGCGAGCCGCAGCGTCAACGCAGATCGTCACCATCGACGTGGAGCTCGGCGACATGTACGTCTCGCCCTCGTCGGTCGATGTGCCTGGCGGCGCGGAGCTCGTCGTCCGCCTCGTCAACCATGGATCCGTCCCGCACGACCTCAAATGGAACGGGACCACTGGCTCCGATCTTCTTGCGCCCGGGTCGTCCGCAGAGGTGTCACTCGGGGTCATGACTGCCTCCGGTGAGGCGTGGTGCACGGTGCCCGGCCACAAGGCCGCTGGCATGGTGCTGAAGGTCAACGTCACGAGCGCAGCGCCACCGTCGGGTGCATCGGCACACGACGGTGGAGGCGTCGTTTCCCCGTCCCCGGAGACAGCAGCGGCCGTCATCGACCCTCAGGCGACGCCCGCAGCGACGTGGGCTCCCTATGATGCGCGGCTCGCACCGGCACCGGGTGGTGAAGAACACCGCTTGACCATGCACGCGACGGAGAAGGTCATTGAGGTCGCTCCCGGGGTGACCCAGGAGCTGTGGACCTTCGATGACCAGGTACCCGGCCCGACGCTTCGCGGCAAGGTCGGCGACATCTTCACGATCACGTTGGTCAACGACGGCACGCTGGGTCACTCCATCGACCTCCACGCGTCGAAGGTCGCTTGGAACGACGAGATGCGGACGATTCAACCCGGCGAGTCGCTGGTCTACCAGTTCGAGGCGAAGCATTCCGGTGCCTTCATGTATCACTGCGGCACGGCTCCAACGCTGCACCACATCGGCAACGGGATGTTCGGGGTCATCATCATCGACCCGCCGGAGCTGGCGCCGGTCGACCACGAGTTCCTTCTCGTGCAGAGCGAGTTCTATCTCGGGCCCGAGGGCCGACCCGGTGATCTCACGAAGATGATCGGCGAGCAGTGGGACGCGGTCGTGTTCAACGGCTACTGGAATCAATACAAATTCGCGCCGATCCGTGTCGAACCCGACGAGCGCGTCCGCGTGTGGGTCGTCGATGACGGGCCTTCGGAGAACTCGGCGTTCCACATCGTGGGCACCATCTTCGACACTGTCTTCAAGGAAGGTCGCTACACGCTCCAACCCGACGAGACTCACGGGGGCTCCCAGGTTCTCGACTTGCAGCCCGCCCAGGGCGGCTTCGTGGAGTTCAGTTTCGACGAAGCCGGGCTCTACCCCATCGTCACCCACAAGTTCGCAAACGTGGGCAAGGGTGCACTGGGCCTTTTCCAGGCAGGTGAGATCCCCGCAGCCGACGCGGCGGGCTGACCCCGATTGTCACTGCGGTGGGGGAGACTGCTCCCATGGCATTTGGTCAGCAGTCAGGTCCACCGGCCTCGCACCGGCAGGTGGCGCTCCTCCTCGAGCTCCTCAACGATGCGGGCCACGTCGATTTTCGCGACGCACGCGGACCGATGGGTTTCACGCAGCGGCAGGCAGCAGGCAAGTTCACCCGCGACGAGGCCGAGGCGTTCATCGAACAGCTCCAGTCAAACGAGACCGACGGCAGCGATGCCGTGGCCCGACCGGCGCCGCCTGCCCGGCTCACCGCCGACGAACGGACGCTGCGCTCCATGAAACCCGAGCAGCTCGCCGCCGAGCTCCAGCGCCGCGGTTGGATCGTGATCGAGCCCTGAGGTGTCAGACACTTGTCCGGACATTCGGACAGGTGTCTGACACCTCAGGGGCGACTCAGGTCGAGCTCGTCGAGGGTGCCTGCAACCGAACGTCCGTCGGCGGTGACCGTCAGGATCTCGGCGCCGACGTCGGTGACCACCACCGTGTGCTCGAACTGCGCCGACGGCAGGTCGTCGTCGGTGTGCTCGGTCCACCCATCGGGGGCGCGGGTGAAGTCTGCTGTGCCGCTGGTGAGCATCGGCTCCACGGTGAAGGTCATTCCCGGCTCGACGACGAAACGGTCCGTGGTGACCAGGTGGTGGTACACGTGCGGTGCGGCATGGAACGTCTCGCCGATCCCGTGGCCGCCGTACTCACGGATCACGTCGAAGCCGCGGCTGTGGGCAAACGGCTCGATGGCCGCGGCAATGCGCTGCAACGGCATCCCCGGCTCGATGGCCGCGATCCCGCGCAGGGTCGCCTCGCGCGTCGTCGCCACGAGGGCAGCGGTGGGCTCGTCGACCGAGCCGACCACGAAGGTTGCCGAGGTGTCGCCGTGCATTCCCTCGACGAACGCCGTGACGTCGATGTTCACGATGTCGCCGCCTCGGAGCGGACGGTCGTCGGGGATCCCGTGGCAGACGACGCCGTTCACCGAGGTACACAGCGACTTGGGGTAGCCCCGGTACCCGAGCGTGCTGGGGTAGGCGCCGAGTTCCAGGTAAGTGTCGTGGGCGGCGGCGTCGAGGAGGTCGGTCGTGACCCCGACGGCGACGAGCTCACCGCTTCGCCGGAGCACCTCGGCGGCGACCGCGCAAGCGTGTCGCATCCGGTCGAGGGCCGCGCCCACGAGGACCTGGGGCTCCGTCGACGTGCCGATCCTGCCGGAGGCGACGTAGTCGGGCCGGACGATGTGGCCGGGCACCGGTCGCATCGGTCCGACCGTGCCGAGGGTCACCGTCGGGCGGCTCAACCGGCGTGTGTCACCGTGGCACCGCTTGAACTTCTTGCCGCTCTGACACCAGCATGGATCGTTGCTTCGAAGACGGGCCACACTTCGAGCCTAGGTTCCCCGCATGGCGCCGCGGCGGGCGCGCACGGCGGGGTAGACCTTCGTGATGGAGCCGGCCACAGCGATCAGCAGCGCGCCGATGAGGCCGAGGGTGGCCTCGGCGCCCAGCGAGTCCTCGAGATAGAAGAGGGCGATCTGCGGGGTCCACTGGAACAATCCCAGCGTGCCGACCAACAGCACGAGCACGTCCGAGCGGATCACCCCGAGGACCAGCAGCACCACCGCGACCCCGATGCCGAGCCACAGGGCGATCTCATCGTGATCCTCGCGCATCATCTGCGCTGCGATCAACGCCGTGCCCGATCCGGCGAGCTCGGCCAGCAATGCCGGGGGCAGCCAGCCGCGCAGCCCCGACGCAAGCCACGCGCCGCCGAGGACGAGAAGGGCGACTGCCACGTGTGTCACGCCGAACCGTCGTTCAGCCACGGTCATTTCGGTGACGCCGATCGTGGTCACGATCGCCGCGACGAACATGGCCGCATGCTGGAGGGGCTCGTGGCGACGGGTCCAGGCAGCGATGGCGGCGACCAAGGTGATCGACCCGATGAACAACGCCGAGCCCCGGTCGGGCGCCTCGCCGTCGTGAATGGCGTCGATCCAGATCTCCGCGGCGAGCCCGGCGGTTGCGGCAACGGCAAGGATCCACAAGACGCTGCCGAGTCGTTGGAGCGCCGGCTCCTCGTTTCGCCCGGTCCACCATCCCGACAACGCCGCCAGCGCGGTCGCCGCGGTGAGCACCGCAATCCGTGCCGGGGTGGCCATCGACTCCCAGCGGTTGCCGAACAGCAGGAAGATCGCCGCCACCAGCAGACCGCCGCCGATGTAGCCCACGGCCTCGGCGGCCATGGGCACCCGGCTCGGCCGCTCGGGAACCCGGCTCTCTTCGAAGGTGGTGATCGCCGAAGCCTCGTCGTCGTCGATGAGGCCGGCGTCGACCCAGGTTCGGAGTTTGGCTTCGAGTCCGCTGGTCGCGCTGGCGCCTGTGAACGCCGATCGGGCCGCTGTGCCGAGCGATCCCGGCGAGGGCGGCGTCAAGGAGAAGTCGTGCGCGCCATCGCGCGCATGGGTGCGCACTGCCATGACGATCACGGCGATCACGATCAGGCCCAACGGAACGATCATCATGGGTCGATCATGCGCCCGCTTTCACGGCAGGGAGAGAGGCCAAAGGCCCGTCCCGGTCGTCGGGCTCCCGATGGCCTCAGAGCAGTCCGAGCAGGCGCGTCGCGAGGCGGGCGCTCTCGCCGCTCTCGGCGATGGCGAGATCGATCGCTGCGGTCGACTCCTGGCCTTCGACCATCAGGCGCGCTACCTCCGATGCCGCCGACTCGCTGCCCCCCGCTACCGACGCGGCCGTACGCAACGCATCGAGTCGTGACGCGGCACGGTCGAGCTCCGCCGGCGCGAAGTCCCAGGAATCCCACCATGGTCGGTCGAGCAGCATCAGTCGTATCGCCGTGGGTTCCCACCCCTCGTAGAGGTCGCGCAGGAACACGAGATTGCCGGTGGACTTCGCCATCTTGGCGCCGTTGATCCGCACGGTACCCATGTGCATCCAGGCTCGGGCGTAGGGGGTGACGCCAGTGGCGGCTTCCGCGATTGCCGACTCGTAGGTGTGGTGCGGGAACGCGAGGTCCTCGCCGCCGGCATGCACGTCGATGGCGAGACCGAGGATCGACGTCGCCATCGCGGCACATTCGACATGCCATCCCGGTCGGCCTTCCCCGAAGGGGCTCTTCCAACGCGGTTGGCCCTCCGTCGAGGGCAGCCAGAGGGCCGCATCGAGCGGGTGTTCCTTGTTCGGGTCCCCGGTGTTGCCGTGAGCAGCGTCGTGGGCAGCAATGGCCGCGGCCTCGGACAAACCGGCTCGTTCGGCCATCGCGGCGCCGCGGAAGTAGACGGTGTCGCCTCGCTGGTACGCGGCATCGCGTTCGAGCAAGGCCAGGACCAGGAAGATCACCTCGTTCACGTAGTCGCGGGCGAGCGGTTCGAAGGCCGGGCGCCGCACGTGCAGCTTCCGCATGTCGTCTTCGAACTGGTACAGCCACTGGTTGGCCACGAGCTGCCAGGGCTCGCCGCGAACCTCGGCTTCGTGGAAGAGGTCCTCGTCGACGTCGGTGACGTTGCGACACACCTCCATGTGCGCGCCGACGTGATCCATCACCCTGGCCAAGGTGTCGATCCACGTGAACGTGAAGGCATGGCCGAGGTGGGTCGTCGCGTAGGGCGTGATCCCGCACACATACGTCCGAAGACGACCGAGCGGGGGAACGGGTTGGTCGCGGACGCGGAACCTCATGGCGCCACTGTGGCACCCGGTAGGGCATGGCCCCAAACAGATCTTCTCGATGACGGATTACAAGTGGCCCCCAGAGGCTGCGGTACGCTCCGCCCATGGCCGCCATGACCGATCTGGATCGACTCGAGCAGGAGCTCGACGACGTCGAGGTGGCGCTCACCTGCCTGTCTCGCGATGGCAACGACCGTTGCCCATCGTGTCGGGCGGCCATCGCCGACGGCACCCTCGCGGAGCGTCCGTCGTTGGCCGCGTGCGCTGCCACGAAACTGCCCGCCGAGATCGCGCTGCCGCTCGCCCAGCACTGACGTCGTCGCGCGCCGTCTGGCCCCCGATTCCGAGGCGGTGAGGCCCGTCGCGCACCACGAACCCCTACCGTCGGGGCCGTGGGCGTGCGTGATCAGCGAAGATCAGGGCGGGTATGAGGCGCCGAGTGGTCGCCGCGTGCGGGGCCGCGCTCGGCGCGGGCGCCGGCGCCAGATGGTGGCTGCGGCGCGACCGGGATCGGCGCGCCTGGGCCCAGCGGACCGCGCGCGTTTGGCGGCTCTCGGCGCGACGGGCGCTGCACTACGCCGTTCTGCGGGTGCGAGGCGCGGCCGCCGACGAGGAACGGCGGGCGGCGTTGGAGAAGGAGTTCGTCATTCGTTCCGCGGAGGACGTCACCCGCGAGCTCGGCAACATGAAGGGCGCCTTGATGAAGGCCGGGCAGCTGGTCTCCTACATCGTCGAAGGCCTTCCCGAGGAAGTCCAGCGATCGCTTGCCACCTT
>JAHECR010000025.1 GCA_024641655.1 Acidimicrobiaceae bacterium | reverse complement strand
CCCCGAGGCCTGCGACCGACGCCGCAACCGTCCCCACGAGCGCCCCTGCCAGAACGAGCGCCAGCCCCACCACGAGCCGCCGGCGCCGGTACACCGCCGCGGCGCGGGCCGCCCGAGCGCGAGCGGCCCCGCCGGAGGTCCCGGCAGCGGAGGGAACCAGACGACGATGACGCCCGTCGACAGGAGCGACTCCCACGGACAGCACGGCGTCGGGGGCAGTGGCAAAGCGGGGGGCGAAGACGAGTGGGGAAGCCATGGAACCAATTCTCCCGAAGGGGTGTGACAGTCTCGGATCGCACCAGGTCCGATCGCTGCGGATCGCATCGATGATGGGACGTGGACGAGGGGTGCTTGGACGATCGGTACTTGACGGGGAACGCGTGTTCGGCGAACATGGGTTCTACGAACGCTTGTTCTCTCTGGGAACTACTGTATCGAACGCACGTTCGATGTCAACCGTCCCGGCCAAGCACCGTTCACCCCCGAGTCCAGGAGCACTCCCGTCCAATGAGCAGCGACCCGTCCCTCACCGATCGCCAACACCAGATCCTCGAGTACATCGACACCGCGATCCGTGAGCGCGGGTACCCGCCGTCGGTGCGCGAGATCGGCGAGGCCGTCGGCCTGACGTCGCCGTCCACCGTGCACTCCCACCTCAATTCCCTGCAGAAGCTGGGCTACCTCCGCCGTGACCCCACCAAGCCGCGGGCCATCGAGGTGCGATGGGAAGCCGGATCCGGGGCGATCCTCGATCGCCGACCGGTCTGCCACGTGCCGCTCGTGGGTGACGTCGCGGCCGGCACCGGCGTGCTGGCCAAGGAGAACGTCGAGGAGGTCATGCCCCTTCCGTCGGACCTCACCGGCGACGGCGAGCTGTTCATGGTGCGCGTGCGCGGCGACTCGATGGTCGATGCCGGCATCCTCAACGGCGACTTCGTCGTCGCCCGCGTCCAGAACACTGCCGACAACGGCGACATCGTCGTCGCCGGGATCGGTGACGACGAGGCGACGGTCAAGACCTACCGCAACGAGGGCCCCGAGATCGTCCTGGTCCCCCACAACCCGACGATGCAACCGATGCGGTTCCCAGCCGAGGAGGTCATGGTCTTCGGCAAGGTGGTCACGGTGCTGCGCAAGCTCTGATGGCCAACCGGCTCCGGCCCACGCTCACGCGAGTCCCTCAGAGCCCGTCGACCAGCACCCGGCGCAACACCTCGTAGCACGCCTCAAGGGCGACGCGCTCGACGCACTCACCCTGGGTGTGCGCCATGGTGGCATCGCCAGGGCCGAAGTTGGCTGCCGGAATCCCCCGTTCGGCGAAGAACGCCACGTCGGTCCAACCGAGCTTCGCGTCCACCCTCAGATCGTGGCGACCCACCATTGACGCGAGCAGTGGGCTGTCGAGATTGGGGGGCGCCGGCGCGGCGGCGTCGACCACCTCCAGGACGTCACCGGCTTCGAGATGGGGAGCGAGTAGTCCGCGAACGTGGGCCTCGGCCTCGGCGAGGGTCCGGTCGGGGGCGACGCGATGGTTCACCAGAAGCGTTACCCGGTCGGGAACCACATTGCCGGCCACTCCCCCTTCCACGCGCACTGCCTGCAGGGCCTCGCGATACTGGCATCCCTGGATCAGCGGTTGCCGTGGTTCATACGAAGCGAGGGTTCCAAGGACAGCACCGAGGCGATGGATGGCGTTGCGACCCATCCAGGGACGGGCGGTGTGCGCCCGCTCGCCGTGAAGGACGAGCTCGAATCGCATCGTCCCCTGACAGCCGGCCTCGACGACGCCACCAGTGGGCTCTCCGAGCAACGCCAGGTCGGCGGCGACGAGATCGGGCCGTTCGGCGAAGAGCTCGCGCAACCCGTTGTGCACCAACGCCACCTCCTCGCGGGCGTAGAACAGGTAGGTCACGTCGATCATCGGTTCGGGCACCGTCTCGGCGAGGGCAGCCATCACCGCGAGGCCACCCTTCATGTCGGCGGCGCCGAGCCCCCACAGGGTGTCACCGTCGATACGGGCGCCGAGGTTGTCGTTCGCCGGCACCGTGTCGGTGTGGCCGCCGAGCAACAGCCGACGCTGCCGGCCCAGGCGCGTGCGGGCCACGAGGTTGTCCCCGATCCGGTCCACTTCCAGCCAGGCAATGGCCCGGAGGCGCTTCTCGAGTGCCGCGACCAGCGCTTGTTCGTGGAAACTCTCGGAGGTGATGTCGACGAGCTCCGCGGTGCGAGCCAACAGATCGAGGCGGCTCATCGTTGCAGGTCTCGACGGCAATGAACCTTGATCACCATGCACGCGAGCGTACCGTCAGCGAGCTGCACCGCCGTCAGTCGCCGCCGCGATCACGTCCACGCAGGCGGCGGTAGTCCGGGGGCGGGGCCAAGCTGAGCGATGCGGTCGCGGGTTCAGACGCGGTTGGACGCGCTCTCGTCGCGGTTCGCTCGCTGGTGTCGGCAGCGGGCGCGGGTTCGGGGAACGCCGCGCCTGACCGAGTGCGTTCGGGGTGCGGCGCGAGCCTTGCCCGTTGGGCTGCCGGGGGCGGTGCGACACCCACGAACCCCTCTCCCCTCGCAAGCGGTGAGCGCCCACCCCGAGGAGACGCTCCGGCGGTGAGCGCGTCCGGAGGCGGAGCCAGGATCGAAGGCGACGGCGCCAGTGGCCGCGCCGCAGTCGCGCCCGCAGGCTCCAACCCGGCGGACGGCTCCGGCTCGGACGGTTTCAGCTCGGACGGTTCCAGCTCGAACCTCGCCACCGTCGATGGGTCAGCCACCGCCGCGTCGACCGAAGCGGAACGGGGAGCCCCGGGAGCCGCGATTTCCTCGGCCAAGGCCGCTCCTGTTGCTGCGAGCGCGGTTGCGCCCGCAGCGATCACGTCGCCCGACAAGCCACTGGCAACGGTGCCGACCTCGTCGGCGGCGGTCGCCACACGATCGACGACCTCTGCCAGCGTCTCATCGGCCACCGACGTGACTGCCTGGGTCGCGCCCTCGAATCGGGCCCCCGCGGTCGTGGCGACCCGGTCGACTTCGGCGGCCGCCTGCCGGCGGAGCTCTGCCGCAGCCTGCTGGGCGGTGGTCCGCAGCTCTTCGGCCGTCGAGGCCGCCGCCAACCCCTCGTCTCGGGCGATGTCGCGCAACGAATCGCCTCTCGCCAGCCGGGTGTCGACGCGCCGCATGGCTGCATCGATGGCGTCGGCGAGCGCCGCGGGGTCGGCGGTGCCTGCCGCACGCGCCCGCACCTCGGGGATGCGGGTCTCGGCCTGGTCCAACGCCTGGCGGGCGCGCTCGGCGATGGTCTGGCTCCAGCCGGCGGTCGTCGACGAAGGGGATGACGCCGCTGCCGGAGGAGGTGGGGGAAGTGACCCGTCGATCGTTCCGACCGACGTCGAGCTCGATTCCAGCCGATCGATCTGGCTGCGCGCGCCGGCAATTGTGTCGCGCGCCCACGCCTCGACACGGTCCAGGCGTTCGCTGACCCCCTGATCGGCGGCACCCGGACCCTCATTGGATCCCAACACCGCGCCGACCGCCTCGCGGCCCTGCGCGACACGCGAGGCCAATGCATGCCGCACCCGCCACCGCGCGTCGGCGACACCGGTCACCAGCAGCACCACGAACCCGATCACGAACAAGACCCCTCCAAGAACGAGCGATCCCACGAGGCGACTCCCGACGGGGCTGAACCCGCGTCCGAGCGCGAACCGCGCCACCTGCCCGGGACCGCTCGCGACCTCCACGCGGTAGAGGTCGTTCGTCGGTATCGCGACCCCAACCTTGGCCTTGCCGTCGTGGCCCCCGACGTCGTAGGAGACACCGTCGACGATCGCCTCGGTGGGGATCTCGGCGTCATCTGATGCGCGCACGACACGCACGTCGAAAGGACCGAGATCGAACCCGTCCTCGTCGTAGATGACGTAATCGCCGCGCTCGAGACTTGCCAGGATCTCCCCGTTGCCGGCGTTGCGTCGCAGCGCGTCGACGTCACCGGCGAGGGCCCCGAAGGCGACGACGGCACCGATGATCGCCACCGCCACACCTGCAACCATCAGCCCCACCCCGACGAGGTAGCCCCATCGTCGGGGATACGCCGGGCCCGCGAGACGCTCGGGCGCGGGCATCAGCCGAGCAGTCGCTCTCGCAGCAGCTCGAGCTTCGCATCAGGCTGCACCGCGGCGACGCGGACATGGCCGGCTCCGGCGGCACCGTAGAACTCACCGGGAGACACGAGCGCTCCCCCTTCTCGTGCCAGCAGGTCGACCAAGGCCCATGCGTCTGCATCGGCAGCGGGGACCCAGAGGTAAAACGCACCCCCGGGCAGCGCTGCGTCGTAGCCGAGATCGGCGAACAGGTCCCGCAGGAACACCAGTCGACGGTGATACACCGCACGCTGGACGTCGACGTGGGCGTCGTCGTCGAACGCCGCGACCGCAGCCGCCTGGACCGGACCGGGCACCATCGCCCCTGCGTGCTTTCGGATCTCACGGAGCCAATGCACGAGCTCGTCATCTCCAGCGTAGAACCCGGCACGCACACCGGCGAGGTTCGAACGTTTCGACAACGAGTGCACGGCGATCACCCCCTCGGTGCCATGCTCGAGAATGCTGCGTGGTGGGCCTTCCCAGGTGAACTCCACGTAGCACTCGTCGCTGAACACCGGAACGCTGTGGGCCCGTCCCCAGGCTGCTGCGGCACCGAGGTCGTCGAGCCCACCGGCAGGGTTGCCGGGCGTGTTCACCCACAACAGCAGCGCGCGCGCCGCGTCGGAAGGGTCGATCCGGGACAGGTCCATCCGCCACTGGTCGTCGACCGGCACCGCCACCGCGCGACAACCCGCCAGTTGGGCGCCCATCTCGTAGCTGGGATAGCTGATGGCCGGATACAGCACGGTGTCGCGGTCGGGGCGGCGCAGCCGCAGGTACAGCGGGACCGAAGCCACGAACTCCTTGGTGCCGACACAGGCGGCGATCTGGGAGTCGACGTCCACCGTGACGCCGATCCGACGCGCGAGCCACCCGACCGCCGCCCTCCGGAACGCGACTGATCCAATCGAGGGCGGGTACCCGCGTTCGGCGCCGGACTCTGCGAGGGCCGCGACCACGAAGTCCGGTGGCGCATCGATCGGCGTGCCGATCGAGAGGTCGACCAGGCCCCCGACGTGAGCCGCAGCGATCGGCTTGTACGGGTCGAGGCGGTCGTACGGGTACGGCGGCAGCGTGAAGCTCATCGGGTCTCTCGGTCGGAAGGGTCCGGGTGGCCCGGAAGCGTCTGGTCCACGCCCTCATCGTCGTCGCCGGATCCCGTCGGAGTCGAACCGACGCGGCCCGGGGAGACGACGAAGCCCTCGAGTCGCGACGCCGCGAACTCGTCCAGGCGGGCGCGCACCACCATGCCGTCGTCGGTCGCCGTCTCCAGGAGGACCTGGCCTTCACGGTGCACCTGAGCGAGCACGTCGCCGCGCCCGAACGGCACTAGCAGCTCAACCACCGTGGTCGTGGCCCGGAGGCGGTCGCCGATCGTGAGAAGGAGCTTTTCGATGCCCTCTGCGGTGACAGCAGAGACCGCCACTGACCCAGGATGGTCGACGAGGAGCGTCGCGGCGTCGCCGATGTCGGCCTTGTTGAACACCAGCAGCTCCGGGATCTCTGCGGCTCCGATCTCGGCGAGCACGGCATGGACCGCCGCTATCTGCGCTTGGGGGTCGGCCGCGCTCGAGTCGACCACGTGGAGGAGAAGGTCGGCCTGGATCACGACGTCGAGGGTGGTCTTGAACGCTTCCACGAGCTGGTGGGGAAGCTTGCGGATGAACCCGACCGTGTCGGTCAGGAACACCGTCTCGCCACCGGGCAGCTGCAGACGGCGGGTGACGGCATCGAGGGTGGCGAACAGTCGGTCCTCGGCCAACACGCCGGCGTCGGTCAGGCAGTTGAGCAGGGTCGACTTCCCGGCGTTGGTGTACCCAACGATGGCGATGGCGTTGTTGGCCGACTGGCGCCGACGCTTTGATTGGTTCTGGCGATGCGCACCCACGTCGACGAGCTGCGCCTGGAGCCGATGCATACGGCGCACCAGCCGGCGACGATCGACTTCGAGCTGCGTCTCACCGGGGCCCCGGGTCCCGATACCGGCACCTTGCTGGCTGAGACGCATACCCGCGCCTCGCAGCCGGGGAAGCCGGTACTGGATCTGGGCCAGCTCGACCTGGGCCCGGCCCTCGGGGGTCGACGCATTCTGGGCGAAGATGTCGAGGATGACGGCGGTGCGATCGAGGGCGGAGCGCTTCAGGATCTTCTGGAGGTTGGCCTGCTGGGCCGGTGACAGGTCGTCATCGAACACCACGGTGTCGGCGTCGAGCGCCTCGGCGAGCTCGAAGAGCTCGCGGGCCTTGCCCTGACCGACGAACGTTGCGGGATCGGGGCTGGTCCGCCGTTGCGTGACCCGATCGACGACATCGGCACCTGCGGTGTCCACCAGCTGCGCGAGCTCGTCGAGGGCCTCTTCGGTGTCCTCGTCGTGACCGCCGCGCAACGTGACCCCCACCAGGATGATCCGCTCACGGAAGGTGCGGTCGATGAGACCACGTTCCTCACCGCCGAACTCGCCGAACGCACCACGATGGGTCTCCCCGTCGTCGACGATGTCGGCCGCGAGCTCGGGAAGGTCGTCGATGTCGTCCGCCCGAACATCGGCCCCAGGGGGAACGAGGGAAGGCCGCTCGTCGGCGCTCACGGGGCCTCGATTTCGGCGATGTGCACAGACGGTCCGGTCAGGACGATGGATCCCGCGTCGTCGAGTGCGACCGATGCGGAACCACCTGGCATGTGTACCGTCACCGGGCTCGCCGCGAGACCCCACTGGAGCGCCAGAACGCCCGCGGCGCAGGCACCCGAGCCACACGCCTCGGTCACACCGGCGCCGCGCTCCCAGACCCGAAGGTCGATCCCGTCGCCATCGCGGCGACGGCCGATCAGATGAACGTTGACACCCCCGGAATCAGCCATGAACCGCTTCTCGATGGCGGTCCCCACCGCGACGAGGTCCAAGGCGAACGGATCTTCGAGCTCGACCACGATGTGGGGGTTCCCGAGGTCGCCGGTGGCCCAGCGCCCGAGCGCGTCCCCGGCGAAGCCGGCGAGGTCGGCGGCGAGCTCCGCCGAGCGCACCGCGTCGAGGTCGAGTGGTTCCATCAGGCCCATGGCGACACTCGCCGTCGCCGACCGGGCCGCCTCGTCATCGACGGTGAGGTCGATGCGCCGCACGCCCGCAGGCGTTCGGGCAGCAACCGTGACCGCGGAGCGACCATGACGACGGGCGATGGCGTGGGCGAAGCACCGCAGACCGTTCCCGCTGATGGCGGCGCGGCTCCCATCACTGTTGAAGAGGGTGAACCGGGCCGCAATCGCGTCGTCGCCCTCGACGCAGTCGGTCACCACCACCAACCCGTCGGCACCGATGCCGTGGGTGCGGTGGCACAGCCGACGTGCCAGTTCGGGGCCGTCGAGGGGTACCGACGGCGCGAACGTGACCAGGAAGTCGTTGCCCAGACCATGGAGCTTCGAAAGGTGCATCAGCGGTGTCGTCCCATCGCCCGCCATTGTCCCACCAGTTGGTCCGCGACCTCCATCGGATTGGTGTCGGCATCGAGCCAGGTGATGCGGGGATCGCGTCGGAACCAGCGTTCTTGACGCCGAGCGAACCGTCGCGTCGCGACGATGGCGGCCTCGAGCGCGTCGTCGAGCGAGCAGCATCCGGCCAGATGAGCGAGCAGTTGTCGGTACCCGAGCGCCTGTGCTGCAGTGCGCGACAGGCCCGGCGCAAGTGCCGACAGCGTTTGCACCTCGTCGAGGAACCCGACCTCCATCTGCTCGCCGTAGCGATCGGCGATGCGTTCGTCGATCACCCGGCGCGGCAGCCGGAGGCCCACCAGGCGGAATCGGGTCTCGGGGTACTGGTCGAGGCCGGGGCCGTACGTCGAGAACCCACGGCCGCTCCCGATGTAGACTTCGAGCGCTCGCAACACGCGACGGCGATTGCCGGGCTCCATCTTCTCCGCTGCGTCGGGGTCGAGCTCCGTCAGACGCGCGTACAGGGCCCTGGTGTCGGCCTCCTCGGCGAGCGACGCTGCGATCTCGGGGTACCGGCCGGGGATGTCGAGATCGTCGATGACCGCCCGGAGATGCAGCCCGGTGCCGCCGACCAGCACGGGCGTCGCGCCACGAGCGACGATGTCGGCGATCGCCGCTCGCGCCGACCGCTGGAAGTCGCTGACGGTGAAGTCCTCGGTCGGTTCGACGATGTCGATGAGGTGATGCGGGACCTCGGCGCGCTCCGCGTCGGTGGGCTTGGCCGTGCCGATGTTCATCCCCCGATAGACCTGCATGGAGTCGACCGACACGAGCTCCACGTCGCCGATCGAACGCGCCAGATGCATCGCGAGCGCAGACTTCCCCGACGCCGTCGTCCCGACGATCGCCAGTACCGGGGCGGTCAAGGCAGTGATCAACCGGCGACCACAGGGATACGGGTGCGGTGCCGGGGCCCGGCGACCACCTCGACCAGACGGCCGAGCAGGTAGTGGGTGCGGGCTTCGCAGACCTCGACGGCCGCGACCGTGCCGATCCGCAGGGGTGAGGGCGCTGGGAAGTGCACGAGCTTGTTCTGCCGGGTGCGACCCGTCGTGATCGCGGGATCCCGCTTGCTGGGGCCCTCGACGATGACCTCCTCGACGCGACCGACACGCGCCTCGTGCCGGCGCAGTCCGGCTCGTGCGACAACGGAGCGGAGCCGCTCGTACCGCTCGTTGACGACGTCCGGGTCGCAGTACCGCTCGACCATCGCCGCGGCTTCGGTGCCTTCCCGGGGTGAGAACACGAAGGTGTAGGCGCTGTCGTACTCCGCTTCCGCGGCGACCTCGAGCGTCCGCTCGAAGTCGACGTCGGTCTCGCCCGGGAAGCCGACGATGATGTCGGTCGTGACGGCGAGGTCGGGCACCATGGCGCGCGCCATCTGCAGCCGCTCGAGATAGCGCTCGGCGGTGTACCCACGGTGCATCGCTGCGAGCACCGTGTCGCTGCCGGACTGGAGGGGGAAGTGCAGGTGCTCACACACCGCAGGCACCTCCGCCATTGCGGCCAGGACGTCTTCGCGCAGATCCTTCGGATGCGGGCTCGTGTAGCGCAGCCGCCGCAGCTCGGGGATCGCGCCGATCGTGCGGAGCAGGTCGGCGAAGAGCGGACGGGGCCGCCGCCGTTCGTCGCTGAACCAGACCGCTCCGGCGAGACGCACATCGTCGGGGCTCGAAGCCCGCGAGCGGAGGCTCGTCGTGAGGTCGCGCCCGTAGCTGTTGACGTTCTGGCCGAGCAGGGTTATCTCGACGGCGCCATCGGCGACGACCTGTTCGGCCTCTGAGATGAGGTCCGCGAAGGGCCGGCTCAATTCGGGGCCACGCACCGCAGGGACGATGCAGAACGCGCAGCTGTTGTCGCACCCGATCTGAATGGTCAGCCACGCGGCGTGATCGACCTCGCGGCGAGCAGGCAGCGCCGACGGGAAGTCGGCCGCGTCGTCGGCGACCGCAGCCTCGAGGATCTCGACGATCGGCCCTTTGGCCGCGGCTTCGTGCAGCAGTTCCGCGGCCCGGGCGACATTGTGGGTGCCGAACACGACATCGACGTGGCCGGCCCTTTGCCGGACGGTGTCCCGGTCCTTCTGTGCCAAGCAGCCGCCCACGGCGATCTGGAGGTCGGGGTTCGCGTCCTTCAGGCGTTTGAGCTGACCGAGCTGGCCGTAGAGCTTGTTGTCGGCGTTCTCACGGATGCAACAGGTGTTCAACACGATCACGTCGGCGTCTTCGACGGACTCGGCGCGGACCATCCCGTCGGACTCGAGCAGCCCGGCGATGCGCTCGGAGTCGTGTTCGTTCATCTGGCAGCCGAAGGTCTGCACCACGTAACGCTTGGTCATGAAGTCTTCAGCGTAGGCACCCCGATGCCCGCCCGAAACCGACAGGGCATGAACGGGGCCAACTATCGTTGCCGGGTGCAGTCTCCGATCGCCCTGGTGGCCTTGTTGCGCCCCGCGACCCGAGTGGACTTGTTGGCGGCGACGGCCATGTCATCACTGATCTTCACCGCGACCCCTTTCCTGCTTCCGGCGGTTGCGGACGCGTTCGATGTCAGCCTGGGGGCGGCGTCGCTCATCTCGTCGGCGCAACTCGGAGGTTTCGTGGTCGCGTCGTCCTTCGGGGGGCGACGCCTGCGTCCCTCGAAACGGCTGCTGGCGTCGACCCTGCTCACCTCGATGACGGCCCAGCTCTTGTCGGCCATCGTCCCCTGGTTCAGCGTGCTGCTCCTGTTGCGGGTCGCGTCCGGGGTGACGTTGGGCCTTGTGGCCTGGCTCGGCTGGCAGGAAGTCTTCGGCGACAGCGAGCGCATGGGCGACCTGGCCGTGGTGGGGCCGGTCATGGGCATCGCCGGCGCTCCGCTGGCCGCCGCTGCATCGGAGGCAGGAGGTGCGGACCTCGTGTTCGTGGCCATGGCGGTCCTCGCGGTGCTGCCACTGCCGCTGATCGGCACCCGTCCGGAGTTCCACGATGCCGGCCCCACGTCGAGCCGGCCGCGCAGCCGACCGGTCCCCGTCGCCCGCTTGATCCTCGTCTGCCTCGCGTTGATGACTCTCGGGGGCTCGTCGGTCTTCATCTTCGCGGCAGCGATCGGAACCGATCGCATCGGCATGAACCCCTTCGCCGTGTCGCTTGCGATCAGCGCCAACGCGTTGCTGGGAATTCCGCCGGCACGCTACCGGGGCCGACGCCGCTGGAGCGGCGGGTGGCTGATCGTGACGGCGACGATGGCACTGTTGATGACGACAGTGCATCAGCCAGTGGTGTTCGCCGGCGCAATCGCCGTGTGGGGCTTTGCCTTCTGGGCCGGCATCCCCGGTGTGTTCACGCTGCTTGCCGAACGTTCGGCACATCCAGCTGACCGGGCCGGTGACGCACAGGCGGTGATGGCTGCTGGTCGGGTCTTCGGCCCGCTCCTCGGCGGCACCCTCGTCGAGGCCGGTTCGTTCACCACTCTCGGCATCGTCGCGGCCATGGCGATGGCCGGCGCCGGCGTGACGCTGCTGTTGGTGGAGCATCGACACTGACCAGCGCCGGCACGGCGGTGCGGCGACCGAACCGGCAGGAGGATCAGTCCTCGATGGAGATGGGCTCGTCGTCGAGTTCGGAGAACTCCTCATCCTCTCCGGGATCGGTGACATCGACGATCTCGGGCTTGACGGCGTCCCAAACCCGCTTTTCGATCTCCATCATGATCTCGGGGTTCTCCGACAGGAAGACCTTGGCGTTCTCGCGGCCCTGGCCGAGCTGTTCACCCTCGTAGGTGTACCAAGCACCCGACTTCTTGACGATGTCCATGTCGACACCGATGTCGATGAGGGACCCTTCACGGCTGATGCCCTTGCCGTACATGATGTCGAACTCGGCCTGCCGGAACGGCGGTGCGCACTTGTTCTTGACGACCTTCACCCGGGTCCGGTTACCCACGACCTCGACGCCGGACTTGAGCGACTCGATGCGGCGGATGTCGAGACGCACCGATGCATAGAACTTCAGCGCCCGCCCGCCGGGGGTGGTCTCGGGCGAGCCGAACATGACCCCGATCTTCTCACGCAGCTGATTGATGAAGATGCAGACGGTGTTCGACTTGCTCAGGTGACCCGTCAACTTGCGCAGGGCCTGGGACATGAGCCTCGCCTGCAGGCCGACGTGCGTGTCGCCCATCTCCCCTTCGATCTCCGCTCGCGGCGTCAGCGCCGCAACCGAGTCGATGACGATGACGTCGATGGCTCCCGAACGTACGAGGGTGTCGACGATCTCGAGGGCTTGCTCACCGGTGTCGGGCTGGGAGATCAGCAACTGGTCGACATCGACACCGATGGCCCGGGCGTACACCGGATCCATGGCGTGTTCGGCGTCGATGTAGGCACAGATGCCGCCGTTGCGCTGCGCTTCGGCCACGACGTGGGTGGCGAGGGTGGACTTGCCCGAGGACTCCGGCCCGAAGATCTCGACGATGCGGCCACGAGGCAGCCCGCCGATGCCGAGGGCGAGATCCAGCGCCAGGGCGCCGGTGGGGATGGACTCGATCGCCATCGATGCCTTCTCGCCCATCTTCATCACGGCGCCTTCGCCGAACTGCTTGGTTATCTGGCCCAGGGCCAGCTCGAGTGCCTTGTCTCGCTCCACGTCAATCCTCTTCTCTACGTCGACCGACGGTGTCGGCCGGGGTCTTCGGGCGGGGGGTGTAGTCGGATGCGCTCGTTGGTGTGGAACACCGTTCCGAGGTGCAGTGACGACCCTACGGATGGGGTGTGACAGTCACCGGCGCTCGAATGACAGCAGCGTAATTGCGAACAACTGTTCGATGCAAGCATCCCCGCGGATTCACCCGACATCGCTTCCCAACCTTCGCGAACACGGCCGCGAGAACCGGCGACCCGGGAACGCTTTGGAGCGCCATGGGGTTCAATGGTCACGGCCCACCGGGTTCCCTCGCGGGGTCTGCCCCACCCGAGCCGACCCGACCCTGACCCGAGCAAACCGACCCAACCGACCTCAATCAAGCAAACCGACCTCAATCAAGGAGGCACCATGCCCCAGAAATCCTTCGACGACACCGAACTCCGAGCGCGCCTCACCCCCGAGCAGTACGCCGTCACCCAACACGCCGGCACCGAGCCCGCGTTCACCGGCTGCTACTGGGACACCAAGACCGCAGGCACGTACCGCTGTGTCGTGTGCGACGAGGAGCTGTTCACCAGCGACACCAAGTACGACTCCGGCAGCGGATGGCCGAGCTTCTACCAGGCCATCGCCGATGGCAAGGTCGACCGCGTCGTCGACCGTAGCCACGGGATGGTGCGCACCGAAGCCCGGTGCGCCACCTGCGGCGCGCACCTCGGCCACGTGTTCCCCGACGGACCCCGGCCCACCGGCGAGCGCTATTGCATGAACTCGGCGTCGCTCAAGCTCGAGCCTGCCGAGTCCTGAGCCCTCCCGTCGACGCGACGCTCAGCCACGCGTCGGCGTTCATCGGGCGACGAGCCGCCGTCGAAGCGCGTTGAGCACCGATATCGTCGTGTACTGACGGACCCGTTCGCGGTCGAAGGCCCACTTCGCCGTGGATGCCTCGACCACACCGTCGACGCAGGTCGCCATCCAGACGGTGCCGACGGGCACGCCCTCTTGGGGGTCGGGCCCTGCGACGCCGGTGACCGCCAACGACACGTCGGCGCCGAGGACGCGGCACACGCCGAGCGCCATCGCCGTCACGGCGCCCTCGGACACGACGGGGCCCTGGGGAACCCCCAGCAGGTCACGCTTGACCTCCGCGGCATAGGACACAATCGCCCCGCGGAACACGTCGCTGGCCCCGGCGATCGCGGTGAGCCGGGCGCCGATCAGGCCCCCCGTGAGGGACTCGGCGGTCGCAAGGGTGAGCCCCTGGCGACGGCAGAGGTCGAGGACGACCTGCTCCATCGACTCGTCGTCGTCGGAGAAGATGATGTCGTCACCCAGGATCGATCGCACGATGCCGGCATGCTCGTCGAGCAGGGCGTCGACCTCTGCTTCGGAGTCGGCCTTTGCCGTGACGCGGACCTTGAGTCCCTCGGCTCCGCTCGCGAGGAACGCGAGCGTGGCCCGACGGTCGTGGTCGAGGCGCTCGATCTCCTCTGCCAGGCGCATGGCGAGGCCGGACTCGGACTCGCCCCAGGTTCGCAACGTGCGCGACTTGATGATGGCGGTGATACCCGCCCGTTCCTTGATGTCGGGCAGGACGGCTTCACCGATCATCTGTTCCATCTCCCACGGGACGCCGGGGACTGCGTAGATCACCTTGTCGCCGACGGGCGCACGCAGACCCGGGGCGGTGCCAGGCATCACCGACAGGACCTCGGCCCCTTCGGGCACCATGGCCTGGCGGAGGTTGTTCTCGGGCATCGGCCGGTTGCCGAAACGCGCCTGGATGCGCGCGACGAGATCGTCGCGCAGCACCAGCTCCACTCCCATGACCTCGGCGATCATGTCTCGGGTGAGATCGTCCTGGGTGGGCCCGAGGCCTCCGCACACGATCACCACGTCGGACCGATCGAGCGCCTGGCGCAGTACGGCCTTGATCCGTTCGGGGTTGTCACCCACCTTGGTCTGGTAATGGCTGTCGATGCCGACCTCGGCGAGGTGGGCACCGATCCACGACGAGTTGGTGTCGACGATCTGTCCGAGCAACAGCTCGGTTCCGACGGCGACGATCTCACAGCTGAACCCGGTCATGGCCGGATGCTACCGGTCCGGGCCCACCCGGGACGGCGACGGCTGCCCGGGTACGATCGGCGGCGATGTCATCGCCGTTCGTCATGGTGCAGGCGGGAGACCGCGACGTGAAGGTCACCAACCCCGACAAGGTGATGTTCCCCGCGCGCGGCGAGACCAAGCTCGACCTCGTCGAGTACTACCTCGCGGTCGAGGGCCCGCTCATGGCTGCCATGGCCGACCGTCCGACGCTCATGGAGCGCTACCCCGACGGCGCGTCAGGCAAGTCGTTCTTCCAGAAGCGCGTGCCCGACGGCGCTCCGGACTGGCTCGACACCGCCGTGGTCGCGACCCCCAACGGCACCACCTCCAACGCGCTCGTGTTGGCCGACATCGCCCATGTGGTGTGGGCCGCGAACCTCGGCTGCCTCGGCTTTCACCCATGGCCGATCCGGGCGTCGAACCCGGGCATCACCGACGAGCTGCGCATCGACCTCGACCCGGTGCGCGGGATCACCTTCGAGCATCTCCGCGCCGCTGCCTCCGACGTCCGCGCGCTCCTCGCCGAGCTCGGGATCGTCTGCTTCCCCAAAACGACCGGGAGCAAGGGCATCCACATCCACGTCTCCCTACACCCGAACTGGGACGGGTACTCCGTTCGCGCCGCCGCAGTCGCGTTGGCACGCGAACTCGAACGCCGCCACGGCGACCGGCTCACCGCCTCGTGGTGGAAGGAGGAGCGCGGTACCCGGGTCTTCGTCGACTACAACCAGAATGCCCCGCACAAGACAGTGTTCGGAGCGTGGTCGGTGCGCGCCCGGGTCGGCGCACAGGTCTCGACCCCGTTCGCCTGGGACGAGCTCGCCGACGTCCACCCCGACGAGCTGACCATGGCGGTCGTCGTCGAGCGGGTGCGCGCCTTCGGCGACCCCTGGGCCGAGCTCCACACCGGCCCGCAGGACCTCACGCCGCTGCTCGAGATGTCGAGAGCCGATTTCGCATCGGGCCTGCCCGATGCACCGTGGCCGCCGGTCTATCCGAAGATGCCACACGAACCTCCGCGGGTCGCGCCGAGCCGCGCCCGTCGGGACTGAGCGAGCTCACCGCACGGCGTACTTGTTGCCGTCGCGGAGATACTGCCAGCCGGTCAGGACCGTGATCGCAACTGCGAGCCACAGGGTCGCGTCGACCGCCCGATGCTGCGATTCGAGCAACGGGAGGACGGCGCACAGCAGGGCCGCGCCCTGGATGGTGGTCTTCCACTTGGCGAGCCGAGAGGCCGGCACCGACACCCCGTGGCGAGCGAAGTTCACCCGCATCAGCGACACCAACAGCTCCCGAACGATGATGATGGCGACCGGCGGCCACAGGTAGCGGTCGACTGCGACCAGCGAGATCGAACAGCCGAGTACCACCACCTTGTCGGCGAGTGGATCGAGGAACGCCCCCGTGCGCGTCATGGTGCCGGTGGCTCGGGCGATGCGCCCGTCGAAGAGGTCACTGACCGCGAAGACCAGGCCCAGCAGGAACGCCGGCCAGGAGGTCCCAAGACTGGACTCGGCATCGATGATCAGCCAGAACAGCACCGGTGACGCGATGATCCGGGTGATGGTGATCAGGTTCGCCGGTGTCGCCAGACCCGCAGTGGAGTAGGTCGGCGTCGTGTCGGTCATCGCGTTGATCCTCGTCGGGGCACTGGGGAGAGTGAACGCCGGTCAGCGAGCCACGAGGTCGGGACCGAGGGCTTCGACCACACGAACCGTTGCGAAACTTCCGGTCTCGAGATCGTGGGGAACCGAGATGACGCCGTCGATCTCGGGTGCCTCACGGTGGCTGCGAGCCACACCGGGCTCGTCCACGATGACTCGGACCTCGCTCCCGAGCAAAACGTCACGTTTTGCCGCGGTGATGGCGTCCTGCAGCTCCCCCAGCTCCGCGAGCCGCTCCGCCATCAGCGATGCGGGTACCTGCCCGTCGAGATCGGCGGCGTAGGTCCCGTCCTCACGTGAGTACGAAAAGAAGCCGCACCAGTCGAGCTGCGCGGCCTCGACGAACGCGAGGAGGGCGTCATGGTCGGCTTCGGATTCGCCGGGGTAACCCACGATGAAGTTCGACCGGAAGGCGGCTTCGGGTTGACGGCGGCGGATGTCGTCGATGCGTGCGAGGAACTTCTCGCCGTCGCCCCACCGCCGCATCCTGCGCACCAACGGCGCCGAGACGTGCTGCAGGCTCAGATCGAAGTACGGCACCGGACTTCCGGCGATGACATCGATGAGCGCGTCGCTGAGATCGGACGGATAGAGGTACAGCAATCGGACCCAGGGCACCCTGGCGCCGATCGCTTCGACGAGCGGGACGATCGCGCGTTCGCCCACGCCTCGGTCTCGTCCGTAGGCTGCGAGGTCCTGGGCAACGAGGACGACCTCGCCGAGAGGACCGAGCTGATCGACCTCGGCGAGGATCGATGCCATCGAACGCGACCGCTGGGGACCGCGGAACGAGGGGATGGCACAGAACCCGCAGGCACGGTCGCAGCCTTCGGCGATCTTCACGTAGGCCCACGGCGCGGTCGCCGCCGGACGAGGCAGGTTGAGCAGATCGAAGCGGGGAGCGGTCGCCTTGGCGCCGATGGTGACCGGCACTCCGAAACCGGCGACGGCGTCGACGTCGTCACCGAGGGCGTCGGCGACCTCGTCGCCGTAACGTTCCGCGAGACACCCCGTGACCACGAGCTCGGCGCCGCTGCGCCGTTGGCCGCTCAACGCGAGCACGGTCTCGATGCTCTCCTGGCGGGCTTCGCCGATGAAGGCGCACGTGTTGACCACCACGAGATCGGCCTCCTCGACCGACGACGCGCCCACGTATCCGTCTGCGACGAGAGTGCCGACGAGCTTGGCGCTGTCGACCTCGTTCTTCGGGCAGCCGAGGGTCTCGATCCAGTAACGCTTCACGGGCTCAGGCTACAGAGCCGGCGGTCGCGTGAACGGTGCCGCCGGAGCGGTCGCCTTCGGCTCAGCGCGCGCCCCCCACCGGCTGCGCTCCCACGCACAACAGGTACGCGTCCTCCATCGTGGGTGCCACCAGCAACGCGCCCGTCGGAGGCGCACCGACACAGCGAAATCGTCCGTCGGGCAGCCGCCAGCTCCGCAGGGCGCGCGGGCCGGCTTGTTCGCTCTCCCAGACGCGCCCCTCGGCGGTTGCCACGAGGCCTCGTGGAGTCCCGTCGAATCGAGTGCGACCCTCGGCGATCACCACCACCCGGGAGCTCACCGCGGCGGCCTCCTCGGTCACGTGTGTGGACACCACCACCGTCGCCACGGTTCCCAGACGGGACAGGAGATCGCGCTGTGACAGCCGCTGCTCCGGGTCGAGCCCGGCGCTCGGCTCGTCGAGCACGAGGAGGCGGGGCTCACCGAGCAGGGCTTGGGCAAGACCGAGCCTGCGGATCATCCCTCCGCTGAGCGTGCCGACCCGCTCATGGCGGCGATCGACGAGGTCGACAGCCTCGAGCACCCGGACGACCTCGCGATGGCGCCGCCGTCGGTCACGGTGCTCCTTGCAGATCGCGAGGTAGTCGACCACGTCGAACACCGTTGCCCTGGGTGCGAACGCGGGCTGCTGGGGCAGGTACCCGATGCGCCGACGCGCTTCGGTCCGGTCGGGTTCGCGACCGACGTCGAGGCCGTCGATGTGCATGGTGCCCCTCGTGGCCCGTTGGACGGTGGCAATGCAGCGCAAGAGGGTGCTCTTGCCGGCGCCGTTGGGGCCGAGGACCGAGACGACCCCGCCGAGCGCGTGGAGGTCGATGTGTTCGAGCGCGTTGCGGGCCCCGTACCGGTGCGCGAGGCCGGCAACCCGGAGCGACGCCGCGCTCACGATGCGACCTCGACGATCTCGAACGAACCCCGCCGCACCGCGAGCAGCCCCAGACCGACCAACGCGGCAGCGAGATACGCCACCTGCGCCGCTGGGCCGAACAAGACGAGCGCGCCGGCACCGCGGGCCACGACCGCCACGAAGAGCAGCCAGAGCCCCCCGACGGACCCCGCCGCCACCCTGGTGGGCAAAACGGTCGCCACGACGAGCACGAGGGCCGTAAGGGCGAGCGCAGGCAGGATCCACGCGATTGCCCGAAGACCGTGCTGGGAGGCCAGTACCAGCGAGCAGACGCCCCCGGCGGCCACGCTGGTCGCCACGACGGCCACCGACCGCAGCAGGACGAGCCTCAGACCGCTGAGCGGGGTCGCGGTGGCCATGTCGTGCGCCGGATCGATCCCGGGCCCGTAGGCCACCCCGACACCCACCACGGGCACCAGCGGCGCCAACGCAAGGAAGTACGCGACCGTGGGCGCCGGACGGTTCTCGCCGGCGGCCACGATCCCGAAGAACAACACCAGGAACGAGGCGAGGAACCAGGAACGGCGCAGGACGGGCGTTGCGGCCATGAGCCGGGCGACGTGTTCGGGCATCCCGAGGCGCACCATCGACCGCTCGACGATCCCGCGTCGCGGGGCGTCGAGCTCGATGTGCACCAGCGCCAAGCCGGCATCGAGACGGCCGCCGTCGATGTGAGCGCCGACGAGGCCGCGCCAGGCGACGGACCGCTCCATTGCCTGCTCCACCCGCACGCCTTCTGCGGCGGTGACCGAACCGACTGCGTACCGGCGAGCCAGATCGACGTCAGGTGCCGGAACCGACGGGTTGTCGTTGCTCACGTGAGCTCCTCTCGCAGCCGAGCGCGCGCTCGCGACAGCCGCGTCTTGATCGTGCCCTGCGGCACGCCGAGCAAGATGGCCGCCTCACGGGTGGAGAGCCCGTCGACGGTCGTGGCGATCAGAGCGTTTCGCAGGTCCGGATCGAGCCGGGCGAACGCGTCGCCGAGATCACCCTGCAGACCTGCCGCCAGTGCCTGATCCTCGGCGCTGTCGCAAGGCATGGCCCCCGTTGTGAGATCTGACGGCGCCGGTTTGCGGCGACGCATCTGGTCGATCAGTCGCCGCGCGCCGATCCCCCAGATCCACGCACCCACCGCTCCCGACCGGTCATAGCGCCGGGCCCCTCGCCAGACGGCCAGAAAGGTGTCCTGCACCGCGCTGTCGACCAGTTCCGTGTCCGAGCAGCGCCGTTGCAGGCGCGCTGTCAACCAGCCGGCGTGGACTCGGTACAACTCGTCGAGCGCGTCGCGATCGCCGCCGGCGATCCTGGAAACCAGTGCCAGATCGTCTGTGTCGTCGCGCGTTCCGTCGGTCGTCATCGGTCATCTAGTGTGAAAGCTCCGACGCGGTTGGTCGGGGATGGCCGCTGGGACGAGGCATGAGCTCATTGCCTCCCCTGTCGGATCGAGCCGCGCGAACGGTTCACGCACCTCGGGATTGTCAAGGCCCGGTTGGGGCGCCCAAAGCATTAACAGCGACCCCCGAGGGGCCGATACCGTATGTGGCGGCGGTGTGCCGACGGTCTGCTGGCGACGTTTCCGAGGGGAGAGCCCACGACATGAGCATGTTCTTCCTCGTGATCGCCATCACCGCGTCGGCCTTCCTCGCCATTCAGCTCCTGTTGCTGATGTTCGGCGGCGACATGGACTTCGACGCCGACATCGACGTCGACGCGGGTGACCTCGACGGCTTCCTCTCGATACGCAGCCTCACCGCGTTCTTCGGCGGGTTCGGCTGGGCCGGCCTCGCAGCCCGCCAGGCCGGCTGGAGCGGCACCGCCTCGATCCTCGCGGGCATCGGCGTGGGCGCCGCGTTCTTCCTGGTGGTCGGATTCCTCTTCCTGCAAGCACGCAAGCTGAGCAGCAGCGGCAACGTCGACTACCGCAGCACGATCGGCACGGTCGGCACCGTCTACCTCAGCATTCCACCGGCCCGGGTCGGGAGTGGCAAGGTCGAGCTGAGCGCGTCGGGCAGTGTCACCATCGTCGACGCCTTCACCGACGACGATGCCGCGATCGCCGCCAAGACCCGGATCCGGGTCACCGACCTGATCGACCATTCCACCGTTCTCGTCGAGCGGGCCTGAAAGGACCACCCATGCCAGCCATCGTTGCCCTCATCGTCTTCCTGGCCGCGATGTTCTTCGGCGCGATCATGTTCATCGCCAGCCGATACCAGCGCTGCCCGTCGGATCGCATCCTCGTCATCTACGGCAAGCAGAACGAGGGCGGCTCGGCCAAGCTCGTGCAGGGCGGCGGCGCCCTGGTCTATCCGATCGTCCAGGGCTTCGCCTGGCTCGATCTGACGCCGATCCCGATCGACATCCAGCTCCAGGGTGCCCTCTCACAGCAGAACATCCGCGTCAACACGCCGTCGACCTTCACGGTCGCGGTCTCCAAGGCCCCGGGTGTCATGGAGAACGCCGCCGAGCGCCTCTTGCACAAGTCCAACGAACAGATCCAGGAGCTCGCCCGAGACATCATCTTCGGCCAGATGCGCGTGGTGATCGCCACGATGCCCATCGAGGAGATCAACGCCGACCGGGAGAAGTTGATCGAGAAGATCACCGAGTCGCTCGAGGTCGAACTGCGAAAGGTCGGCCTCGAACTCATCAACGTCAACATCCAGGACATCACCGACGAGTCGGGCTACATCGACGCTCTGGGTCGGGAAGCCGCGGCCCGCGCCATCAACGACGCCAAGGTGCGCGTCGCCGAGCAGGAACGAGACGGCGAGATCGGCTCGGCCGAAGCCCAGCGCGAGCAGCGCATCAGGGTGGCTCGAGCGAACGCGCAAGCCACCGAAGGCGAGAACCAGGCCAAGGTCGTCGTGGCGAACTCCGACTCGAGCCGGCGCCAGGCCGAGGCCGAAGCCGAACGAGCCGCCATCGCCGCCGAACGCGTCAGCCAGGCTCGCGCCGCGCAGGAAGCCTACGCGGCTGAACGTCAGTCCGAACACGAACGCGCCGAGCGCGAACGTGCGACCGAGTACGCCAACGTCGTCGTGCCTGCCGAGATCGAAAAGGAACGGATCCAGACCATCGCCGAGGCCGAAGCCGAACGCGTGCGACGGCTCAAGCAGGGTGAGGCCGACGGCCTACGGGCGATGATGGAGGCCGAGGCCGCCGGGTACCTCGCGTCACTCACCCAACGGGCGACGGGTCTGGGCGCCATGATGGACCAGGCAGGTGGCTCCGCCGAGCTGGCGGCGCTCATGATGATCGTCGACCAGATGCCCAAGCTGGTCGAGGAGCAGGTCAAGGCGATCTCCAACCTCCA
The DNA here is from genome assembly GCA_024641655.1 of Acidimicrobiaceae bacterium. Taxonomy (GTDB): domain Bacteria; phylum Actinomycetota; class Acidimicrobiia; order Acidimicrobiales; family UBA8592; genus JAHECR01. The sequence goes on along the minus strand of JAHECR010000025.1, from coordinate 30,427 downwards.
GATCGACAAGATCACCGTGTGGGACTCGGGCTCGGGATCGGGGAGCGGCCAGGGCGGCCAGACCGCGAACTTCCTGTCGAGCCTGATGGGATCGCTGCCGCCGATGCACGAGCTCGCCGCCAACGTCGGGATCAAGCTGCCGTCGTTCCTGGGCGAGATCGACGAGGGCAAGGCCATCGCACCACAGCTGCGACGACTGGCCGAAGACCTCGAGGCCGCAGAGGCCGCGCAGCAACCCACCCCCACGACCGGCGACCACGGCGCCAGCTGAGCTCCGCTCCGTCGACCGAGTGGCGGCACACGCGAGGCCCCATCGACGGGTCAACCGTCGGGCACGTCCCAGATGAGCACAACCGCCGGCGTTGACACTCGGCCCGCAGCGTTGCTGCCTGTCTCGCTGTCGGCAGCGAGAAGCGGCAGGGTCACGAGGTAGGTCGCGAGCAGAACCAGCGCTTCCCATCGCACGATGGTGCGTCCGGTGAGCATGAACAGCGTGCTACCGGCGACAACGGCGACCATGACGATCGCCGCAGGCCCAGTGAGCGCCGAATCGGTGACGGTCCCGGGGCCGATGAGACCCATCGCGGCGCCGATCGCCAGCCCGTTGAACATGTTGCTGCCGAGCAGGTTCCCGATGATCAGGTCGGTGTGGCCCTTGCGCGCCGCCACGATCGAGGTCACCAGCTCGGGCAGCGAGGTCCCGATGGCGACGAGGCTCAGCCCGACGAAGCCGCTGCTGACACCGGCTCGGTCGGCGAGGTCGATGGCGCCCTCCACGAGCATCTGCGAGCCGACCACGGTCCCCACGAGTCCGGCGAAGGTCCGCAGTCCCTCCGACCAGAGGTCGATGGCCTCGGGGGCGTCGAGGTCGAGCTCTTCGAGCACCAGGCTGACCTCGTCGGTCCCCGAGCGAGCATCCCTGCGGCTCTCCCACACCAGGATTGCCACGGCCACCAGCAGGCCGGCGGCGAGCAGACCGCCTTCGACCCGGGTGACGTCGCCCTGGATCATCCACGCGAACAGCAGCACGCCCACGATCGACAGCGGCGCCTCACGAAGCAGCGTTGTTCGGCTGACGGTGACCGGAGCCAACAGCGCGGCGATCCCGAGGACCAGCGTGAGGTTGGCGACGACCGACCCGATCACGTTGCCCGCAGCGAGGTCGAGGTCGGCGCGGGCCGCTGCGCTGGCGCTGACCAGCAGCTCCGGCGCGCTGGTACCGAACCCGACGACGACGGCACCGACCAGGACCGCCGAGACGTTCAGCCTGAGGGCGAGGCGGCCGGCGCCGACCACGAAGTGCTCGGCGCTGTAGGTGAGCAGAGCCAGGCCGATGATCAGGAGCGCGATGGACAGGGCCATGACGAGAGGCTAGATGGGGAGCGCGTCGGGACCGACTCAGACACCGGCTCGAAGCGCTTCGAGCTCCTCGGGTGACATCAGCACCTCGCGAGCTTTCGAGCCCTCGCTCGGACCGACCACCCCGCGCTCTTCGAGCAGATCCATCAGCCGACCTGCTCGGGAAAACCCGACGCGGAGCTTGCGCTGGAGCATCGAGGTGGAGCCGAGCTGGGATTCCACGATCAGCTCCATCGCCTTGAGGAGGAGTTCGTCCTCCTCGTCATCGCCGGTGGACCCGCCCGGCAGCGTGTCGGCCGCGCCCGTTGTCGGGACTTCCGTGATGGCGATGGACGCAGCGGTGACGTTGGTGTCGTCGGCGACCTCGACGGCCTTGGCCTGCTTGCGCCAGTGACCGACGACCCGCTTGACCTCCTCCTCGCTGACCCACGCCCCCTGGATCCGGTTGGCACTGGACGACTTGGGATCGAGCAGCAGCATGTCGCCCTGACCGACGAGGCGCTCCGCTCCGGCCTGATCGAGGATGACGCGGCTGTCGGTGAGGCTCGACACGGCGAACGCGAGCCGGGCCGGAACGTTCGCCTTGATCACGCCGGTGATGACGTTGGTCGACGGTCGCTGCGTCGCGATCACCAGGTGAATTCCCACCGCTCGAGCCTTCTGGGCGATGCGGCAGATCGAGTCCTCGACGTCGCGGGCCGCGACCATCATGAGGTCGGCCAACTCGTCGACGACGACGAGGATGTAGGGCAGGCGCGGGTAGGTCTTCGGCTCGCCATCTGCATCGATCGCGCCGGGCGGCGCCTCGATGGTGCCCTTGTCGAAGGCGCTGTTGTAACCGCCGATGTCGCGGTAGCCGACCTCGGAGAGCAGCTCGTAGCGGCGATCCATCTCCCGGCATGCCCACTGCAGGGCGTTGGCCGCCTTCTTCGGATCGATGACCGGCTGGGTGAGCAGGTGTGGCACCCGTTCGTACTGTGACATCTCGACCATTTTCGGGTCGATGAGAATCATGCGCACCTGCTCGGGGGTGGTCCGCATGAGGATCGAGGTCACGATGCTGTTGATACAAGAGCTCTTGCCGGCGCCGGTCGCCCCGGCGATGAGGATGTGCGGCATCTTGGCCAGGTTCATCAGCACGGACTTGCCGTTGATGTCTCGTCCGACGGCCACCTCGAGCGGGCCCGTGGCCTTGTGGGCCTCTGAGGAGGCCAGGATGTCACCGAGGGCGACGATCTCACGCTGGGTGTTCGGCACCTCGACGCCGATCGCCTGACGGCCGGGAATGGGGGCGAGGATGCGCACGTCGGGCGACGCCATGGCATACGCGATGTCCTTGTACAGGCTCGTGACCCGGGCAACCTTGACGCCCGGACCGAGCTCGAGTTCATAGCGCGTGACGGTGGGGCCGACGACCATGCCCACGAGCCGGGTCTCGACCCCGTGGGCTGCGAGCGCCCGTTCGAGGACCCGGCCACGCTCTTCCACGAGCGCCTCGTTGATGTTCTGGATCCTCGATCGGTCGAGCAGCTTGAGGCCCGGGAGCTTCCAGGGCGAACCCTTGGCGGCGGGGCCGAGCTCGATCTCGAGCTGCTGACTGTGGGCGTCGGCGGCGGGAACGACGTCCTTGCGCCACTTGGCGGCTACGGCCGCCGGTTCGAGCTTCGCCGGCTCGGGCTCGTCGTCGACGTCGTGGGTGGGCTTGTCGGCAGCGGTGAGATCGAGCGTTACGTGGTCCTGATCGAACACGGCGACGGAGCGCTTCGAGACCGCCCGCTCCTCGCCGTTGATGCAGATGATCGGCTCGCCGATCTCGTCGAGCGCATCGACGCGCTCGCCGTGTGCAGATGCGAGGTGGAGGGCACGTGCGAACGAACGGGTCACCGATACCCCCGTACGGCCGAGCACCCGGGCGACATCGAGGAGGTTCACGCCGGTGGCCACGAGCACGCCGAGCAGGGCCACGACGGCCAGCACGAGCGACGCACCCCAGATCGACAGTGCCGCAGACAGCGGCGCACCCACGGCATAGCCGAGGAACCCGCCGGCGTCGATGAAGTCCTGGGCCCGATCACCCCAACTCGGGCGGCCGGCACCGAGGTGGAGGAGACCGGTGCACGCGACGAACAGCAACAAGGCGCCAACGGCGAGGCCGATCACGCGGTCGGCGGCCGAGGCACGGGCCCGGTCGGCTCTGCCCACCGGGGCGGTCACGAGGGCGAGCCCGGCGATGACGAGCGCGATCGGCGCGAAGACTCGCGTCACGCCCAGCACGGCGCCGAAGCCGGCGCGGAGGGCGCCGCCGACGGGACCGGCCAGGTCGACGTAGATCCCCAGACCCGACAAGAGGCCGAGACCGATCAGCGTCAGACCCCACACGTCGGCCTGGTGCCCGTCGAACGCGTTCTGAACGGCCTTTCCCACGCCCAGCGAGGAGCGCTTGCGCGCCCGCGGCGAGCGAGTCGCGGTCGAACGCGTTGCAGCTGCGGATCGGCTGGTCGCCTTCGCCGCTGGTCGTCGGGTCGTGGGCCGCTTCGTCTTCGTGCGCGTCGAGACGGCTCTGGTCTTCTTGTGCGTTGCCACAGTGCCCACAACGCTAACACCTCCCCCATGAACCACGCAGCAACTTCACTCCGCGCGGTGTCACGCGCGCTCCGTGGTATTCGTGGCGCAGCCGCCGAGACGCGGCATCGAGGTAGATGCCCCGACGCGCAACGACCGCCCCGGGTAGGGCGGTCGTCAGGCTTCGCGCTGGCCTCGGTGACCGAGGAGCGTCCCCGGTGGGGGTTCTTAGTTCTTGGGGCCTTTGGCCTTGCCCGACTTGCCCGGCGAGGACGTCACCCCTGCATCGGTCGAGGACTCCGTGGGGGCGGCCTCGTCGGCGCCGGCCTCGACGTGACCCTTGCCGTTGTTGCCCTTGGCCGACGCTGCGGCGCTGTTGCCCTTGGCGGTGTCCGAGGCGGCGGCGGTCGACTTGCCCTTGCCGTGCTGGCAATCGGCCTGGACCGACTGGAACAGCACGTCGAACTCCATGGAAGACAGCGACTCGGGGTCGTCGAAGATGCCGGGCTCGGCCTCGTCGGCGCCGGTGCGGTCGCCGACCTTGACCTGCTGTTCGCCCTTGCCGAAATCGGACTGCGCCAGGTAGCGATTCAGGCACCCGCGACCGGGGCGACCGTCCCACAGCGAGTTCCACAGCTTCATGAACATCCCATGATTGATCTGCCCATTGGGCCCGGCTATCTCGGCAGCCTGCAGCTCGCACTCCTGGCCCCAACTCGCGGGGTCGTCGCGCCAGCCGCCGTACTCGATCGTGGCCGGCGGCAGCGCGTCGGTCACCTCGTCGGCGCCGGGCTCGGGAATCGGCGTCTCCTCGCCCTCGGGCTGTGGTGTGACGTCTGGATAGACGCTGAATTCGACCGGATCACCCGTCTGGTTGTCCTTCAGCTCGTCGACGGTGATCTGCTCACCGTCGACGCCGTAGACGACCGTACGGGTGTTGCCCGCGGCGTCCGGAGCAACGGTGCAGCCGAAGGTGTCACCGAGCAGGTCGTTCACGTTGAACATGAAGACCTCGTTCTCCTGGTCGTAGCCGAAGTTCATCCCCGTGTCGGGGCCGGTGTCCTCTCGAGGGACGAACACCCCCTCTTGGGCCATGGCGATGCCGGTGAAGCCCAACAGGCCGACCGTGACGACGCCGACGATTCGCAGCTTTGGGATACGCATAGTTTTCGATACCTCGATGTGAACCACGATCGTGATCGTGGCCGCCCTGTGGGTGCTACGAACGGGGATCGTCGCCGCCGACCGGTTCGTTACATCGACGCGGGAGCCCTATGGGCCGAACGGCCCATAGGGCCGAGGGCCTCTCAGACGACCGTGACGACGGGCACGATCATCGGCCGGCGGCCCGTGCGGCGATTGACGAAGCCGCCGACGGCCCGACGCACCCGACGCTCCAGCGCCGCCTGCGTGATCGCTTCGTCGCCCTCCAGGGCGATGAGGATCGCCTTGCGGAGCTCCTCGTTGGCATCCGCGGTGATCGTCTCGTAGTTGTCGACACCGAGCCATCCACGGCTCTCGACGGCGGGTCCGCCGATGATCTCCCGGGAATCCATCGACACCGTCACGGTGGCCACGACGACCCCTTCGTCGCCGAGAATGAGGCGCTCCCGGAAGACATCGTGATCGTCCTCGGTCAGATCACCATGGACGAAGACGTAGCTGCCAGGGGTCACCTTCTCCACGAGCGATGCGCCCTCGTCGGTGAGGCGGACCTGATCGCCGTCGGTGGCGAGCAGGATCCGGTCCGCGGCCATACCCATGCCGACCGCCAGCGCACGGTGGGCGACCATGTGGTGGTATTCGCCGTGAACGGGAACGAACCACTCAGGCCGGGCAACGCTGTGCAACACCTTGAGCTCGTCCTGCTTGCCATGACCGGAGGTGTGCAGTCCCAGGTGCGCGGTGTGCAGAACCTGGGCGCCACAGCGGGTGAGCTCGTCGATCATGCGACCGACACGCGCCTCGTTGCCGGGGATCGCCTGTGACGAGAGCACCACCGTGTCGGTGTCGGAGAGCTCGATCCAGCGGCTGTCGCCGAACGCCGCGAGTGCCAGAGCCGACCGCGCTTCGGCCTGCGACCCCGTCGACACCACGCACACCTCGCCGGGCGGGTAGTCGTCGATGTCTTCGATGTCGAGCACATGGGTGTCGGGGATCTTCAGCAGGCCGAGCTCCCTGGCGAGCTGCATGTTGCGCTTCATGGACATGCCGAGGGTGGCGATCCGCCGGCCGTCCGCGAGCGCAGCGCCGACGATTTGCTGCACGCGATGGATGTGACTGCTGAAACACGCGGTGATGACCCGCCGACCCTGGTTCAGCCGGAAGACGTGCTCGAACACGGGACCGATCTCCGACTCCGAGGCGCTGCGGCCCGGGACATCGGCGTTGGTGGAGTCGCACAACAGCAGCCGGATTCCGGGGTTGTCAGCGATGGCACCAATGCGGGTGAGGTCGGTGAAGCGCCCGTCCACAGGGCTGAGGTCGAGTTTGAAGTCGCTGGAATGCACGATGACGCCCTGAGGCGTGGTGATCGCCGAGATGAGCCCACAAGGCACCGAGTGCGTGACCGGCAGGAATTCGATGTCGAACAACCCGATCGAGCGCCGCTCGTTGTCAGCCACGGGAAACAGCTCCGCGCGATGCAGCAGGCCGGCCTCCTCCAGCCGGGTGCGCACCATGCCGACGGTGAACGGCGAACCGTAGATCGGGAAGGCGAAGCGTTCCAGGAGCGGCGCCAACGCGCCGATGTGGTCCTCGTGGCCGTGGGTGACGATGCAGCCGATGATGCGATCGCCCTTGTCATCGAGATAGCGCAGGTCCGGGAGCACCGACTCGGCCCCCGGCATGAGCTCGTCGGGGAACAACTGGCCGCAGTCCAACACCAGCAACTGGCCTTCGCTCTCGATGACGGCGCAGTTGCGTCCGATGTCGCCGAGCCCGCCGAGGAAGGTGATGGAGACGTCTGCGGCCATGGGTGTTCCGATCTCGCGGCTGTCGCGTCGCTTCAGCCGAGGCCGAGTTCGGCACCGACACGGGTCGAGCTTACGACGCCCCGGGCAGTGGTCGCGAGATCGTCGGGTGCCACGTGCATCGGTGGCCGCCCTCGACCCACGGCCAGCCCGAGCAGGTTCATCATCACCTTCGTGGGGATGGGGTTCGGCGCCACCGGGCTCGACTCGTACGCGAACGAGGGCTGGAGCGCAGCGTTGATCTTCCGAGCGGTGCCGAGGTCACCCGCGGCGAGCGCGGCGAAGAGCTCCTGGTGCTCGAGGCCGGTCCAGTGCGTTGCCACACCGACGGTGCCGACGGCGCCGACCGCGAGCAGCGGCAAGGTGAGCGAGTCGTCGCCGGAGTAGACCTCGAAATGGTCGGGGGCGCGAGCGATGAACGACGCGGTCTCGGCCGGATCACCGGCGGCATCCTTCAACGCAACGATGTTGTCGACGCTGTGGGCGAGCTCGAGCAGGGTCGCTGTCTCGATCTTTCGGCCGGTGCGGACGGGGATGTCGTAGAGCATCACCGGAAGAGGGGTCGACGCTGCGATCGCCCGGAAATGTGCGAGCAAGCCCGCTTGGGACGGGCGGTTGTAGTAGGGGGTGACCGAGAGGACACCGGCAGCGCCCGCCTCCGTCGCCCGCTCGGTGAGCTCCACTGCGGCACGGGTGTCGTTGCTGCCGGTGCCGGCCACGACCGGCACGTCGACTGCAGCCACCACGGTGCTGATCAACGCGATCTGCTCGTCATGGGTGAGCGTCGGCGACTCCCCGGTGGTCCCGGCGATGACCAACCCCTCGTTGCCATGATCGACGAGCCAACGCGCGAGCGTCGCGGCCACATCGAGGTCGAGCGAGCCGTCTTCCGCGAACGGGGTGACCATGGCGCTCAGTACCTTGCCGAAGCGGGGCATCGTGCTTCTCCTGACCAGCAGACGAGAGACCCGTCGCGCCGCGCGGCGACGGACGCACTAGAGGCTAGTGCCCTTACCGTCAACGTTTGCAGCGTTGTCGACAGCCCATCGCGTGCCTCGCTCCCCAACGAGGAACGGTGGTCTCACAGATAGTCGACGGGAACCGGTGACGGCCGTTTCTTGCGGTTCCCACCGCCCCCGACCCGGCGCAGCACCAGCGGATAGCCGACCGCGGCGATCGTGGCGAAGACGAACCACTGGACGGCGTAGGAGAGGTGGGGTCCCTCGCCGAGGTCGGGTCGAGCGAGCATCACCGGCAGCGTCGAGGGCTGCGCCGGCTCCTGGCTCTCGAGCTGGATGAACACGGGCAGGACCGGCTCGTCGAGCTGGGCCGCATAGCGGGCCAGGTCAACGCGAGCGAGACTCTCGAGCACCCCGCCCGGCGCGTCGTCGCTCTGCAGAAGTCCGGCAGTCGCGGTCTGTTGCACCAGCCCGGACACCGTCACCTGGCCTTGGGGCGGTTCGGTGCCCGCCCGCGAATTTCCGGGGCCCATCGCGAAGGGAACCCAACCGCGGTTGACCACCACCACGCTGCCGTCGGCCAGTCGGAGCGGGGTGATCACCCAGAAGCCGGCACTTCCCCCGAGCGATCGGTTGCGGACGAGGACCTCCTCGTCGGGAAGGTAGACGCCGGAGGCAGACACCACGCGATAGCGGAGCGACTCCCCCACCGCATACGGGTCCTCGACGCTGACAAGGTCGTCGATCGGCGCGACCGGCTCGGCGACGCGCGAGGTGATCTCGGCGTTGCGATCCCGCCGTTGGCCGAGGCGATCGAGCTGCCAGAATCCGAGCAGGATCATGACGACCACCGCAACGGCGACCAGGACGTGACTGATGATCCACTTCGGGCTGAGCAGAGTGCGGTCGGACACCGCGCCAGGGTACGGCGCGACGGGCCGCCTTCGGATTCAGATGCCGAGGATCGAGTCGAGGCCCAGCGTGAGGCCCGGGTGCGCGGCGATGCGCTTCACGGCGAGCAGGACACCGGGCATGAAGGAGGAACGGTCGTAGCTGTCCTGGCGCAGGATCAGGGTCTGGCCCTCGGCCCCGAAGATGACCTCCTGATGGGCGAGCATGCCCTGCATCCGCACCCCGTGGATCCGCACGCCGCCGGGGCCCTTCCCGCCGCGCGCGCCGGGCAGCACCTCTTTCTGGGTGGGGTCGGGGGCCCAGCTCGACGAGGCGGCCGCCATCCGCTCGGCCGTGGCGATCGCCGTCCCGCTCGGCGCGTCGATCTTGGCGTTGTGGTGGTATTCCACGATCTCGGCGGTGTCGAAGAACGGTGACGCGAGTTCAGCGAAGCGCATCATGAGGACCGCGCTGATCGCGAAGTTGGCGGCAACCAGGCAATTGCTCGCAGTGAACAGCCGCCCGAAGGTCTCGAGGTCGTCCTCGGTGAGCCCCGTCGTACCGATCACCGCGTGGAGGCCCATGTCGGCCACGCGAGGGATGTTCGCTCGGGCTGCCGAGGCAACGGTGAAGTCGACGACGACCTCAGCGGCCGCCAGCGCACCGACATCGGACGCCACGGTGAGCCCGACGTCGGGCCCGCCGACGGTGGCCAGGCTCATACCGCTCGTCATGGCGTCGACCGCACCGACGAGCTCCAACTCGGGGTCGGCGTGTACCGCGTTGCACACCGCCGAGCCCATGCGACCCGCTGCACCCAGCACTCCGACCCGAATCGTCATGGCCCGATGTTGGCACGTCGCCGGGCCCGGAGGCCATCTTCGGCATCGGGTTGATGCCGCGCCCCGCCCCCGGCGCGGGAAAACGAGCTCGGCCGACCCCGCGGGGCCGGCCGAGCCAGGTCGCTTCGTGCGTTCAGCGCGTCGAGGGGTCAGCGACCGCCGCGACCACGGCCACGGTCGCCACCACGTCCACGATCGCCACCACGTCCACGATCGCCACCGCGGCCACGGCCACGGTCGCCACCACGTCCACGGCCACCGTCGTCACGACGTTCGCCGCCACCGACCTCGGCAGGACCGAGGTCGCCCAGCTCGGCAGCCAGCGAGGCTTCGAAGTCGTCCTCGAACGACGCGGTCGCCACGGCGACGGCGCCACCGCTGTTGTCCGTGTCGTTGCCGCCCTTGGAGAGAGCTGCAGCGCGCGGGGCACGCTCGCCGCCACCGGATCCGCCCGTGCCCTCGTTGAGCTTGGCAGCGTCGGCGGGAACCAGGCTGACCTTGCCATTGGGGTCGATGTCCTCGACGCGCACCTCGATCTCTTGGCCGAGCGAAAGCACGTCCTCCACCCGATCGATGCGCTTGCCACCACCGATCTTCGAGATGTGCACGAGTCCGTCACGCCCGGGGAGTATGTTGACGAAGGCACCGAAATTCGTGATGTTGACGACCTTGCCCATGTAGACCGCGCCGACCTCGGCGGTGGGCGGGTCGAGGATCAGCTTGACCTGTCGCTCCGCCTCGTAGACCGCACCGCGATCGGCGCTCGCGATCACGACCGTACCGACCACACCATCGTCGTCGACCATGACCTCGGCTCCGGTCTCGGACTGGATGCCGTTGATGACCTTGCCCTTGGGGCCGATGACCTCGCCGATCTTGTCGAGCGGGATCTCGAAGGTGATGATCTTCGGGGCCACCTCGCTGACGTCGTCTCGGGGCTCGGCGATGGCGTCGTGCATGACCGCGAGGATCTGCAGACGTGCGTCCTTGGCCTGCTGGAGTGCTGCCGAGAGCACGTCGGCGGGGATGCCGTCGATCTTCGTGTCGAGCTGCAGCGCGGTGACCACATCGGCGGTACCGGCAACCTTGAAGTCCATGTCACCGAAGGCATCTTCGGCTCCGAGGATGTCGGTGAGGGTGGTGTACTTGCCCTCGGCGTAGACGAGCCCCATGGCGATCCCGGCGACCGGCGCCTTGATCGGCACGCCGGCGTCCATCAGCGACAGCGACGACGCGCACACCGACGCCATCGAGGTCGACCCGTTGGACGACATGACGTCGGAGACGAGACGCAGGGTGTAGGGCCACTCCTCTGCGGAGGGGACGACCGGCAGCAGGGCGCGCTCGGCGAGCGCGCCGTGCCCGATCTCGCGACGCTTGGGGCCACGCATGAAGCCGGCCTCACCGGTGGAGAACGGCGGGAAGTTGTAGTGGTGCATGTACCGCTTGCGCGTCGTCGGGTCGATGCCGTCGATCATCTGGTCCATGCGTTTGGTCCCGAGCGTCGTGACGTTGAGCACCTGGGTCTCGCCACGCTGGAAGATGCCCGATCCGTGCGCAGTGGGGAGCACCGCGACCTCCGCCGACAGGGGGCGGATGTCGGTGGGCGTACGCCCGTCGATGCGGATTCCGTCTTCGACGATGCGCTTGCGCACGATCTTCTTGGTCAGCGACCGCACTGCGGCCTTGACCTGGCGTTCGGCATCTTCGACGTCGGCGAACTGCGCCACGACGGCCTCGACGATCGAGGAGGTGGCCGCAGCCTCGGCCTCACCACGTGCGGCCTTGTCGGCGATCACCTGGCTGGAGGTGACCAGCTCAGTCCCGGCGGCCTCGACCGCAGCGAGAATTTCCGGGCTGTAGTCGGTCGCCACGGTGTAGGTCATCGTCGGCTTGACTCCGGCCTGGGCGATGAGCTGGCGCTGAAGCGCGATGGCGGCCTTGATCGGTGCCTTGGAGAACTCGAGCCCGTCGGCCAGCACTGCCTCATCGACCTTCGGGGCGCCGGTGCCGTAGTACTGCCAGGCCTTCTCGGTGCCGCCGGCTTCGACCATCATGACCGCGACGTCGCCGTCTTCGAGCTCACGTCCGGCAACGACCATCTCGAAGGTCGATGCCTCGCCTTCCTGGTAGGTCGGATGCACGATCCATTGGCCGTCCTGGTCGTATGCGATGCGTACGCAACCGAGGGGACCCTGGAAGGGGATCTCCGAGATGCTCAGCGCCGCCGACGCCGCGTTGATCGAAGGTACGTCGTAGGGGTTCTCCTGGTCGGCGCCGATGACGGTGGCGACGACATGCACGTCGTTGCGGAATCCGTCCGGGAACAGGGGACGCAGCGGACGGTCGGTCAGGCGGCAGGCCAAGATGGCGTTGTCGCCGGCGCGGCCTTCACGACGGAAGAACGAGCCGGGGATCTTGCCCGCGGCGTAGCTCCGCTCTTCGAAGTCGACCGTGAGCGGGAAGAAATCGGTGCCGGGCCGGGGGTTCTTGTTGGTGGTCGCGGTGACGAGCACCTTGGTGCGACCCATGGTGACCACGACGGCGCCGCTGGCCAGGCCGGCGAGGTGACCGGTCTCGAGGGTCATGATCTTGTCATCGGCGCCGACGGCACCTGAAACGGTAATGGCTTCCGCCATGTGGACTCCTTCCAGAGACCGCAGCGGTCTCATGGTTCGGGATATTGCCCGCGCGGACGTTCCGGCGGACACCGGCCGTGGAGCCCAGCTTCCCAGTTGAAGGGGTCCGAGCCGGCCGGACCGAGCGCACGCTCGAGGAACGGACCAGGCCCCTTCAACTGGCAGCTGACCTGCGCACTGCCGGGCATTGGTTGTGGTTGTGTTGTCTTTCGGGTCTTGCTCTGCATTGCCCGATCCGACCCATCGGCTCCGACGTCGGCGCCGATAGCGACCGAGCGGCCCGTAGGCCGCTCGTTCGGATCGTCTCTAGTGTGCTACCTGCGAAGGCCGAGCTTGGCGATGATCGACCGGTATCGTTCGACGTCATTGCGTCGGACGTAGTCGAGCATCCGGCGGCGGCGACCCACCAGCATCAGGAGTCCTCGCCGGCTGTGATGGTCCTTCTTGTGGGCCTTCAGGTGCTCGGTGAGGTGGTTGATGCGATCGGTGAGCAGCGCGATCTGGACCTCCGGGGACCCCGTGTCGGAGTCGTGGAGGCGGTTGCCTTCGATCGTGTCGCTCTTGGGAGGGAGGTTCGCTGCCATGTGTTCCTTGCTCGGGTATCGGACCCAGCCCCGTCGCCGTCTACGCGGACGTCGGCGCCTGTGTTCGGTTGCACGATGGCGCCCAGGGGCGCCAGTCATCGATGGATGACCAGCGCGTCACGCTAGCAGCACCACGCGCGAAACCCGTTCGCACCCGACGCGCGCCGGTGCTCCCGATGGCTCAGCCGAGCAGGGCTCGAGTGTGCTCGATGTCGACCTTGAGCTGCGCGGCGAGCGCGTCGATACCGTCGAATCGCTGCTCGCTCCGCAGGAAGTGGGCGAACTGCACCCTTGCAGCCTCGCCGTAGAGATCGCCGTCGAAGTCGAGGAGGTGCGCTTCGAGCAACGACTGCTCGGCATGCTCGTAGAACGTCGGCCGGCGACCGATGTTGACCGCCGCCTTGTGGCGCGAGCCGTCGGGCCGCACATACCACCCGGCATAGACCCCGTCGGCGGGCCAGGCCATCTGCTTCGACACCGGGATGTTGGCGGTCGGGAACCCGATCGTGCGGCCACGCTGGTCGCCTTCGACGACGATTCCCCACACCTCGAAGGGCCGACCGAGCATGGCGTTGACCTCGTCGATGTCACCGCCGGCGAGCTTGCGACGGATCGCCGTCGATGAGATCGGTTCAGGCGCGTCGGGGCTCGCTCGAACGAGGTCCACCCCGGTGATGTCGATGCCGTACTTGTCGCCCTCGCGATGGAGCAGGTCGAGATTGCCCTCACGGTCGCGTCCGAAGTGGAAGTCCTCACCCACGATGATCTGCTTCGCCTTGACCCCGCGCACGAAGACGGCTTCGAAGAAGTCGACTGCCGACGTGCGGGATCGCTCCTCGGTGAACTCGATGAGGTAGACGAACTCGATGCCGGCGGCGTCGAGCAGCTCGAGTTTCTGGTCGAGGGTCGTCAGCAACTTGGGCGCATTCTCCGGGCGGGTGACCAGCGCCGGGTGTCGGTCGAACGTGACGACCGCGGTTGCCAGGTCACGTTGGTCGGCAACCGCCGCAACCTGCGCGAGCAGCGCACGATGACCGAGGTGGACACCGTCGTAGACACCGATGCTGCACACCGTGCCATGCACCGAGTCGGGAGCGACCGAGCCGTCGCGAATGACCTGCATGGCCAAGACCGTATCGCCGCCCCGGGTCGCTGCGGCGCCCGAAACCGGCGCGGATCCAACAGGTGAGAGGGCCGGCATGAGTCGGCGAACCAACCGGGCCGTACGGACTCAGGTGGAGGCGGGTGCGACCACCACTGCAGGCTTCACCGTGTCGCCCTTGTGCGCCTCGTAGACCGCGAGCAGTTCCCCGTCGGCGCCGATGACCGCCCAGGGACCCGCGACGCTGTCACCGTCGAGGCCGAACGCGGCGCGCTCGAGCACCTTGCCGTGCCGAACCGCCAGGGCAATCTCGTCGACGGCACGGACCGAGAGTTGGTCGCGCAGGCCCTCGGTGAGCGAAAGCAGGACGGGGTCGTCAACGGGCTGCGCCTGGTCCTCGGTGAACGATCCGATGGCAGTCCGACGCAACATCCCGACATGGGCGCCTCCGCCGAGGGCGGCACCGATGTCGGCAGCGAGGGACCGAACATAGGTTCCCGAGCCACAACGCACGTCCAACAGGAAGGTGGCGGGATCGTTCGTGGGCTCGACGGCGATGCTGTAGACCGAGACCGGGCGCGGCGCCCGCTCGACCTCCTTGCCTTCGCGAGCGAGCTCGTGGAGTCGGCGGCCGTCGATCTTCACTGCGGAGACCATCGGCGGGATCTGCAGGATGTCGCCGACGAACGCCGCGGCCGCACGTCGGACATCGTCGAGGGTCACCCCGGCCATGTCGTGGGTGGCGGTGACGGTGCCCTCGGCGTCGAGGGTGGTGGTCTCGGCGCCGAGCACGACGGTGGCGACATAGGTCTTGGGAAGATCGGTGATGAATCGCAGCAACCGCGTCGCCCGGCCGACACCGAGCACCAACACTCCGGTCGCCGGCGGATCGAGCGTGCCGGAGTGTCCGACCTTGCGGGTCCCGAGCACCCTGCGCGTTCGCCCGACGACGTCATGGCTGGTCCAGCCGGCCTCCTTGTCGACGACCAGGAAGCCGTCGGGACCTCCAGGGCCACGCCGGGTCATTCGGCGCGCGCGTCGGGGCCGGTCCCCGGATCGGAATCGTCCTCCGACAGCGGTGAGTCATCCACGGGCGCGTCGTCGGCGTCGTCGCTGCCCAGCCCACCCTCGGCGACGAGGCGAGCGAGGATCTCCTCGACGCGGCCTCCGGCGTCGATCGCCGGATCGGCGATGAACTCGAGATCGGGAACCCGGCGCAGGCGGGCCTCCGCGCCGATGGCCTTGCGGAAGCGGCCGCGGTGCTCGTCGAACACCGCAACGATGGCCTCGGGGTCGCCACCGAAAGTCGAGAGGTAGACCCGGGCTTTGGTCAGCTCGTTGTCGACTTCGACGCCGCTGATGCTGACCAACCCGATGCGATCATCGTCGATGCCATCGAGCTGCTCGGCGAGGACCTCGCGCAAGAGCTCGTTGAGGCGGGCGGTACGGGGGTAGTCCCGAGCGGCGTTCCGACGTCGTTTCGGCATGCTCCGACGCTACCGCCTGAACCCAGGTCCGGGCCGCGGGCAGGCTCAGTAGTACCGCAGCTCCACGGTCCCGCCATCGGGGTCGCGCACATACAGCGACGTGCCGATGCCTCGCGCTCCGAACCTGGGGCCCGGACCATCGACCACGTCGAAGCCGCCCGAGGCTGCGAGCGCGCCCAGGTCGACCCGGTCGACGACGACGCAGAGGTGATCGAGCCTCCCGGGCTCGACCGGGCCCTCGAGCAGGTCGATGATCGTTCCCTCGTCGACACGTACCGACGGGAACGGCGCTTCACCCGAACGCCACGCGTCGACCCGCACCGGCTCCAACCCGAGTCGGGAGACGTACCACTCGAGGGTCGTCTCGACATCGGCGCAACGCAGGACGATGTGGTCGAGTCCGGTGACCCGTATCGTTTGCTCCCCCATGTCGTGACCTCCTGGTTCCTCTCGAGCGGAATCCTGTCGGGGGTGACCCGCGGCGCGTCGGCGCGCGCCGAGCCCCTCAGCCGTCGACATCGAGCCAACGACGCCGCGCATCGACGACGTCGATGTCGGGGAAGGACCACACGAACCGCTCGACCTCGTCGATGAGCTGCTCGAGATGACCCACACTGTTGGACACCCCCGCGACGCCCACTGCCGCGCGTTGCCAGACGTCGTGATGACCGACTTCGGCGATCGCCACCGGAAATCGGTGGCGGCCGCCGTCGATGATCGGGCGAAGGATCGCCCGCCGGGCCTTGAGCGACTGCGAGTGCGGGAGGTGAAGTTCGAGGCGCAGAGCCAGCACGTGCATGCTCTCCTCCTCGGATCCTCGGGTCAGACCCGAGCGATCTCACGCTCCTCGAAGGTCTCGATGACATCGCCGCTCTTGAGGTCCTGGAAGTCCGAGAGGCCGATGCCGCATTCGTAGCCGGCCGCGACTTCGCGGGCGTCCTCCTTGAACCGCTTGAGCGAGGTGATCTCGCCCTTCCAGATGATGGTGCCCTCCCGGAGGAAACGCACCTTTGAGCCTCGGGTGATACGACCGTTGAGCACGTAGCAGCCCGCAATCGCTCCGACGCGGGGAACACGGAAGATCTCGCGGACCTCGGCTTCGCCGGTGACCACTTCCTCGTATTCCGGAGCCAGCATGCCGAGCATGGCGGCCTCGATGTCCTCGAGGAGCTTGTAGATGATCTCGTAGTTCCGGATCTCCACCTTCTCGGTCTCTGCGAGCTCCCGGGCCTTGCGGTCGGGGCGGACGTTGAAGCCGAGGATGGTCGCGTTCGAGGTGGAGGCGAGCTGCACGTCGTTCTCGGTGATGCCGCCGACGCCGCGGTGTACGAACGCGAGTTTCACATCGTCGCGTTCGAGCTTGCGGAGCGACTCGGTGACCGCTTCGAGCGAGCCGTTCACGTCGGCCTTCACGATCAGGTTGAGCGTGGCCTGCTCGCCCGCTTTGATCTGGGCGAAGATGTCCTCGAGCTTTGCGCCGCTGGAGGTCACCGACGAGTCACGGCTCATGGTCGCCACGCGCTGGTAGTGCTCTCGCGTCCCGGCGACGTCGCGGGCGGTGCGCTCGTCGGGAGCGACGACGAACTCGTCTCCGGCCTGGGCGACATCGGACAAACCGAGCACCTGGACCGGCACCGACGGACCCGCCTCTTTGACCTGCTCACCCTTGTCGTTGATGAGGGCACGGACACGACCCCAGGCCGGCCCGGCGATCATCGGGTCGCCGACGGCCAGGGTCCCATGTTGCACCAGCACCGTCGCGACCGGGCCCCGCCCGATGTCGAGATGGGCTTCCAACACGATGCCGCGCGCCCGACCATCCGCGTCGGCGCGGAGGTCTTCGACCTCGGCCACCAGGAGCAGGCTCTCGAGCAGTTCGGCCACACCGATGCCCTGGAGCGCGGAGACCTCGTTGACGATCGTCTCGCCACCCCAGGATTCCGGAACCAGACCATGTTCGGACAGTTGGGCATAGACCCGTTGGGGGTCGGCGTTCGCGCGGTCGATCTTGTTCAGCGCGACCACGATCGGGACCTCGGCGGCACGGGCGTGGTTGATCGCCTCGACCGTCTGGGGCATCACGCCATCGTCGGCGGCGACCACCAGGATGACGATGTCGGTCGCTTCGGCGCCGCGGGCGCGCATCGCCGTGAACGCCTCGTGACCCGGAGTGTCGAGGAAGGTGATGGGGTGATCCTCGTGGACGACCTGGTAAGCCCCGATGTGCTGGGTGATCCCACCGGCCTCTCCGGCCACCACGTTCGCTCTGCGGATGTAGTCGAGCAGTTTCGTCTTGCCGTGGTCCACGTGACCCATCACGGTGATGACCGGCGGGCGGTGCGGCGTGTCGCTGTCGACTTCGACCTCGTCGGAGACCTCCAGCTTCTTGAGAAGCTCGATCTCCTGCTCCTCGCCGGGGTTGACCAGACGGATCTGGGCTCCGATCTCGGCTGCGAAGAGCTCGATCATGTCATCGGACAGCGATTGCGTGGCCGTGACCATCTCGCCTTGTTCCATGAGGAAGCGCACGACGTCGGCGGTCGTGCGGTTGAGCTTGGGCCCGACATCGAGTGGCGACGACGCACGCTCGACGACGATCTCACCTTCGGGTACTGGCGCGTCCTGTGGCGTGTACGAAGGCGCGTCCATCGGCTGGAGCTCTTCGGTACGACGACGGCGACGGCTCTTGCGCCGTTGCTGGCGCTGGGGTCCGCGAGGCGGACCACCGCCGGGCCGTCCGGCACCGCCACCGGGGCTGGGCCGATCGCTGGGTGCTCCGCCGGGACCGCCACCGGGGCGTGGAGCGCTCGAACCTGCGCCGCGGTAGGGACCGCTGCTGGTTCCTGCTCCGGCAGAGCGACCCGGGGGCGCAGACGGTCCCCGGCCACCACGTCCGGGCGGGGGCGGGATGGGCTTGCCCGACGACGAACGCGGGGCGGGTGGGGGCGGAATCGGCTTGCCCGAGGTCGAAAGGGGCGGACCGCCCGGCCCCGGGCGCGGCGGCGAGGCAGGAGCGGCATCGATGTTGGGGACCGAGGTCGAAGCTGCCGGGCGCTGCGGTTCGCGTCGCTCGGGGGTCGGAGGCGCCGGGGGGGCCGCCGGCGCCTCGGGGCGCGGCGGGGCCGGTCGTGAGCTGCCGCTGGACGTCACCACGCGCACCGGGCGCTCGGGGCGCGGAGGAGGCGGGGCGCTGCGGACGGGGGTTGCGGCGGCGGGCGCGGCAGGCTCGGCGGCAGGCGGCGGAGCCTCCTCGACGGCCGGTGGTTCGGGAGCAGCCGCCACGGGCGCGGCGGGCGCCGGCTCAGGAGCCTTTTGCTCGGGCGCGGGGGCGGGCTTGTCGTCGTCGGGCTGCTGTTCGCGGATCAGCCCTTCACGCTCCGCCTTGCGGCGGACGCGGTCGGCTTGAGGTCCGACGATGCTCGACGAATGGCTCTTGACGCCGATGCCCAGCTGATCGCAGAGGTCGAGCGTTTCTTTGTTGGTGAGTCCCAGCTCGCGGGCGAGCTCGTATACGCGTACTTTGGCTGGCAAGGTTGGTGTTCTGCCTCGTGTTTTTCTCTCCCTGCAACCCTAGGGGGGATTGCCGGAGGTTCCATCCTGGCATGTTCTCGGCGGCAGCTCGAAACCCGCAGAGTGGCTCGCCTCGCTTCGTTCCGTCATGGCGCGTGCGACGGTGCGGAGGTCGAGCGCGTCGAGATCGGAATCGGTGACCGCGGCACGGAAGGCCCGTGAGAGCACGTTCCGGCGCCGGGCCGCAGCGACGCACGCCTCGGTCGGGCACACCCAGGCTCCTCGCCCCGGTGCAGTCCGGCTCGGCACGACGTCACCGTCCACGGTGCGCGCCAATCGCACGAGCTCGGGCGCTGGCCGAGCTGTCCGGCACCCGACGCACGTGCGTGTGGGAACTATGCGTCTCCGCCTTCGGCCTCGTTCGTGTCGGCCGACACGTCCTGGTCGGTCGCGACGACGTCACCTTCCGGCCCATCGGGAGCCACCGTTTCAGCAGGTGCGCCGTCCTCGGCCACCGTTTCAGCAGGTGCGCCGTCCTCGGCGACCGTTTCGCCCTCGGCCGGCTTTGCGGCGTCGTCGTCACCGGCGGCCCACTGCTCGGCGGACACGGCAGGGCCGCCCTCGGCGGGCTGCCAGACCTGTTCGCCGGTCTCGGGGTCGGTGATCCACTCGCCCTCGGCCCACTCCACGTTCGCGTAGGCGGCCTCCTCGGCGAGCTGGGACTCCGACTTGATGTCGATACGCCAGCCCGTCAGGCGAGCCGACAGCCGGGCGTTCTGACCCTCCTTGCCGATGGCCAGCGAGAGCTGGTAATCGGGCACGATGACCTCGGCGGTACCCGTGCTGGTGTCGATCCGGACCTCTTTCACCTTGGCAGGCGAGAGGGCCTTCATGACGAAGTCCTCGGGGTGCTCGGAGAACGGGACGATGTCGATCTTCTCGCCGCGGAGCTCGTTCACCACCATACGCACGCGCGCCCCACGGGCCCCGACGCACGCGCCGACCGGGTCGACGTTGGGGTCGTTCGACCACACGGCGATCTTGGTCCGATGCCCGGGCTCGCGGGCGCAGGCCTTGATCTCGACGATGCCATCGGCGATCTCGGGAACCTCGAGCTCGAAGAGTCGCTTGATCAGACCGGGGTGGGTGCGGCTCACCACGATCTGTGGACCCTTGGCCGTCTTGCGGACCTCGACGATGTACGCCTTGATCCGGGCGTTGCTGTCGGGGCGCTCGTTGGGGACCTGCTCGGCCTGCGGGAGCAGGGCCTCGACCCGGCCGAGGTCGAGCAGCGTGTAACGGCTGTCGCTCTGCTGGATGATGCCGGTGACGATGTCACCCTCGCGGCCCGCGTATTCCTCGTACTTGAGCTCGCGTTCGGCCTCACGAATCCGCTGCATCATGACCTGCTTGGCGGTCTGTGCAGCGATACGTCCGAAGTTGTCCGGCGTGACGTCGAACTCCTCACCGACGGGCTCGAGGTCCTCGTTGAGCTCCTGCGCGAAGACCCGGATCTCCATGGTCTCGGGATCGATCGTCACCCACGCGTACTCGTGCGCACCGGGCATGCGCTTGTAGGCCGACTCGAGCGCATCCGCCAAGGCGGCGAACAAGGTGTCGACCGAGATGCCCTTGTCGGCAGCCAGGGCCTGCAAGGCCTCCATCATCTCGACGTTCATCGGGCTGGTGCCTTCCTCTCAGGATCACTCTGCGATACTTCAGCGTCATCGGACGCTTCGTCGGGCACGCCGGGGGCGTTGCCCGCTTTGTTGCGATGTCCCGCACGCGCTCGCGTTCGGGCCTCGGGGCTGCCGGGCTTGGGAGCGGTCTCCCAGACGAACACCGTGTTGGCTCGGGTGATGTCGTCGAGCGCGACCTGTCGAAGGGCGCCGTCATCGCCGCGGACCGTGGCCGACGATGCGTCGCAGGCCACGAGTTCACCCTGGACGCGACGGTCGCCGTCGACGTGGGGTCCGAGCTTCATGGTGATGCGAGCGCCCACGGCTCCCGCGAAATGCGCAGCCGTGCGCAGGCGCCGTTCGAGACCGGGGCTCGACACCTCGAGGGTGTACGCGCCCGGCATGGGGTCGTGCTCGTCGAGGACGTGACCAATGGCGCGCGTCGCCTCCTCGAGCCGATCGAGGGTGACGCCGCCGGGGCAGTCGACGGTGATGCGCAGCTTGCCGCCGTTGTGCTCGATGTCGTACATCTCGAGTCCGACGTCTTCGAGGACGGGTCCGACGAGGTCGCTGACGCGATCGATGATGGCCACTCTCGTCTCCTCTCGTAGTCGTCTCGTGCTCGGTCTCTACCAGTCGTCGCGACCAGTGCGACCGGGTACCAAGAAGAAAGGCGTGGGCAGGAGCCCACGCCTCGTTCCGTTCGGACTGAAGACGACCCGGGGAGTATATCCCGACCTCGACGAGTTTCAGGTGCGCCCGCGCACGACGCGGCCTGACGGCCGCCGGCTGGACCGGTCAGCGCCACCGTCTGATCAGGTCGACCCTCGTACCGTCATCGTTCGCGTCCGCGCCCTGGTCGGCGAGCAGGCGATCCCGGTCCTTGTCGGCCTCGCGCGCGGCCTTCTCGAGATCCACGCGGGCGAGGGCCGCCTCCGTGCCGTGCGCATGGATGTACTCGGCCCACTCGACGAGCGCGTCGACCATCTCGTCTTCGGGTACGACCGCCACGTTCTGCCCTTTCACGAACAGGTGGCCCCGCTTGTTGCCCGCGGCGATACCGATATCGGCGTCTCGGGCTTCGCCGGGCCCGTTGACGACGCAGCCCATCACCGCGACCTGCAGTGGCAACTGCTTGTCCGCCAGCGCCGCCTGGGCGGCCTCGGCCACGGCGTACACGTCGATCTCGGCACGGCCACAACTAGGGCATGCGATCAGGTCGACGTTCTTCCGCTCGCGCAGACCCATCGCCTCGAGCAGGGTCCGCCCCGCACGCGCCTCTTGGACCGGGTCCGCGGTGAGTGAATACCGGATCGTGTCGCCGATCCCCTCGGCGAGCAAGGTCGCTATGCCGGCGGTCGACTTGATCAATCCGGCAGGAGGCGGGCCTGCCTCGGTGACGCCGAGGTGCAGCGGGTGATCGGTCGCCTCGCTCAGCTGTCGGTAGGCCTCGATCATCAGCGGAACGCTCGATGCCTTCACCGAGATCTTCACCTGGTCGAACCCGACGTCGTCGAAGTAGCGCAGCTCGTCCATGGCCGACTCGACCATGGCCTCCGCGGTGACCCGACCGCCGTACTTGGCGTACAGGTCCGGGTGCAGCGACCCACCGTTGACGCCGATACGGATGGGCACGCTGCGCTCGCGCGCCGCCGAAGCGACCGCCCGGATGTGTTCCGGCCGCTTGATGTTGCCCGGGTTCAACCGCAGGCAGTGCACGCCCGCCTCCAGCGCGGCCAGGGCCATCTTGTACTGGTGGTGGATGTCCGCCACGATCGGCACCGGCGACCGGGGGACGATCTTGGCGAGCCCCTCGGCCGCCTCGATCTCGTTGCAGGTGCAGCGAACGATGTCGGCCCCTGCGGCGGCGAGGGCATAGATCTGTTGCAGCGTGCCGTCGACATCGGCGGTCTTGGTGGTCGTCATCGACTGGATGGTGATGGGGGCACCCCCGCCGACCGCAACGTTGCCGACCATGATCTGGCGGGTCTGGCGGCGTTCGAATCCTGCATTCACCTGCACTGGTTCAGCTCCTCGACAGCGGCGGGCACACGACGGCGGCGCGCCCCGGGTGCCGCGGCTCCACCGGACACGTTCGTACTACAGGGAAATCGGATCGGCGATGTCGAGATAGATGGCACTCAGCCCGACGACTGCGAGCACCATGAGCACCGCGTAGGTCAGGGGTAGGAGCCGCTCGGCGTCGACGAAATACCGCCGCTGCTTGGTCTGCAACTCGCGTACCTTCTCGTAGGTGGCCACCGCGACATGACCGCCGTCGAGTGGGAGCAACGGGACCATGTTCATGATCCCGACGAAGATGTTGATGCTCACCAGGAATCGCAGGAGGCCGTCGACTCCTTGCTCGGTCAACGATGCCCCGATGCGCGTTGCCCCGACCACCGAGATGATGCGCCCGTCGTCGTCGGCGAGGGTGTCGGTGCCGGTCTTGACCGAGCTGCCGCCGGAGCTGAACACCTTGCCCAGCAGATCGGCGATTCCCGAAGGGCTGAAGATCTGGCCGATCCCGACGACGGTCTGACCCGCGAAGCTCCCGAACGTCTGGAACGTCTCGGGCACCGCCTCGAGCGGCGAGACCTCGACCCCGCCGAAGCGGGTCCGAGCCACCCCGAGGACACCGGCGCCGGTCTCGGCGTTGACACCGACCGTCAAGGCAGCGGTGCGCACCTGGTCGTCTCGCAGGAAACCGACCACGACGTCACGCTCGGGGGAATCGGCGACGATCGCTACCATGTCGCTCCACTTCTCGGCCGGCGCTCCGTCGATCGTGAGGATGTGGTCGCCGGGCTCGAGCCCTGCCGCGGCCGCCGCGCTGTCGGGGATGACCTCACGCACCGACCAGTCCGCCTCGTCGAGATCGAGGCCGAAGCTGACCAGGAGCACGTAGAGCATCACGATCGCCATCAGGAAGTGCATCGCCGAGCCCGCGACAGCAAGCAGCATGCGGCCGCCGTAGCTGCCCTGACGGTAGGTGCGTGGCTCTTCGGCGGGGTCGACCTCGTCGAGCGCGTTCATGCCGATGACTTTCACGTAAGCGCCGAGCCAGATCGCCTTGATCCCGTATTCGGTCTCGCCGCGCCGGAACGACCAGAGCTTGGGGCCGAAACCGATGAAGAACTCGGTGACCTTCATCCCGGCGCGCCTGGCGGCGAGGTAATGGCCGAGCTCGTGCATGAAGATCATGAACAACAGCGCCAGGATCACCACCACCCAGGCCCAGCCGGCCGTGATCCACAACCACGCCCCGAGTCCCGCCAACCCGAGGAGTCCCCACGGGGAGGACTGCACCGCATCGACCCGATCCGGAGCGGTGACGTTTTCGGTGTCGGTCATGAGGTCATCCTCGGAGGTCATGCGGCGGTTCGGAGCAGCTGCGCAGTGCGTGCCCGCGCCCGTGCATCGGTTTCGTAGACAACGTCGGCGGTGTCGGCCGGTGTTCCATCGAATTCGTCCAGGACCCGCCGCAACAGGTCCGGAATACCCACCCAGGGCAGTGCGCCGTCGAGAAAGGCCTCCACCGCGACCTCGTTCGCGGCGTTGAGCCATGCCGGGGCGGTCTCCCCGAGACGTCCCGCTTCGAAGGCGAGCCCCAGGCAGGGAAAGGCCTCGACGTCGGGGGGTTCGAAGTCCAGGCGGGAGAGGCTCTGCCAGTCGATACGTCCCCAGGCCATGGTGGCACGGTCGGGAAAGGCGAGGGCGTAGGCGATCGGCAGGCGCATGTCCGGCATGGACAACTGGGCGATCACCGCACCGTCGGTGAATTCGACCATCGAGTGCACCACCGACTGCGGATGGACGACGACCTCGATGCGGTCATAAGCCGTGCCGTAGAGCTCGTGAGCTTCGATCACCTCGAGGCCCTTGTTCATCAGAGTCGACGAGTCAACGGTGATCTTCGGGCCCATCGCCCAGGTCGGATGAGCCAACGCGTCGGCGACCGTTACCTGCTCGAGCTCGGACCGTCGCCTCCCCCGGAACGGTCCACCACTCGCTGTGAGCAGCAGGCGCTCCACACGATCGGGCCGACCGGAGTCGCCCAGCGCCTCGTTGGCGCGCAGACACTGGTGTAGCGCGCAGTGTTCGCTGTCGACGGGAACCAGCTCGGCGCCAGGCGTTCGTCGCACGCGCTGCACCACCGGCCCGGCGGCGATCAATGACTCCTTGTTCGCCAACGCCAGGCGCCGACCCGACGACAATGCGGCCAACGTGACCGGCAACCCGGCGAAACCCACCACACCGTTCACCACCACGTCGGTGCGACAGGAGGCGTCGGCCAACGCCTCCGGGCCGTACCCGACCTCGACACCACTCGTGGCCTCGGCAACGGCACGCGCCGCATCGGCCGTGGCCATCACCACGAACGACGGCGAGAACTCACGGACCTGCTCGACAACCGCCGCGACCGAGGTGCCCGCGGCGATCACCTCGACGTCGTACCCCTCGGTGACCCGCACCACATCGAAGGTCTGGGTACCGATCGACCCCGTCGAGCCCAACACCGCGACCGACGTCATGATCGACGCTCGAGGCTGCCAGGGGGCGAGATGGGGTGCATCAGCTCAGTCTACGATCCGGGACGGGTCGCGCCGGTCGCGCCGACGACGAATCGGTGTCCTGCGCCTCGGGTCCGCCGGCTTCGGTGGAGCAGATCGGCGGGTCGACGTCGCCGCGGTGAGGACTCCTACGCGAGGAGCCGAACCATGTAGTACACGGTCGGCAGGACGAACAGCAGGGCGTCGAAGCGGTCGAGCAGCCCGCCATGGCCGGGCAGGATGCTTCCCATGTCCTTGAGCCCGAGGTCGCGCTTCATGAGTGATTCGGCCAGGTCGCCGATGGGCGCCATCACCGCCGCAGCGACACCGACCAGCACGGTGTCGATGACACCGAACTCGTCCCCGAAGGGTCCAACTCCGATGACGGGAATCACGATGGCCACCCCGACGGTGGTCAACATGCCCCCGAAGAGACCCTCGACGGTCTTGTTCGGACTGGTCTCGGTGAGCGGTGAGCGGCCGATCTGGCGACCGATGAAGTAGCCGCCGATGTCGTAGCCCGCCCCGAGGAGGATTGCGGTGAGGAGCAGACCCTTCCCATCGGCCATGTCGAGCAGCAAGGCCGCGAACGAGCCGAGCACACCGACATAACAGACCCCGAGCAAGGTCACGCCCAGGTTCGGGACCGGACGCTCGGTACCGACGCCGAGCAGGAACCACAACGCACCGAACACCACGCTCAGGAACAACACCACGCCGAAGGCGGCTTCGCCTCGCCAATAGGCGGCCAGTGGCAACATGAGCACGGCGGTGAGCCCCAGCAGGGTGGCCGGCTGGTACCCGACCTTCTGCAGGCTCACGTAGAACTCGCTCGCGGCCAGAGTGAGCACAGCTGCGATGACGAGGAGCGTGGCCTCCTTCCCGAGGAGCAGGGCAACGACCGCCACGGCGGCCAATGCCAGGCCGGTGATCAGTCGGGCTCGCAGATCCGATGACGACGCGTCGGGCTTGCCGATACCTCGCTCGGCGATACCGCGACGAGGCGCGGCGGCACGGCGCTGCGGCTCCGTAGCGCGCCGCGGCGCGTCCTCGTAGGTGAAGAAGTCGTCCTCCACCGGTCCGCCGCCGCCGGCACCGCCGGCACCACTGATCTGCACCGGGGCCACGCGCCGCGGCGGTGCATCGACCGGCGGAACTTCGGGGTCGTCGGCCCACCGCGGGCCGGCCGACAGCGATGCCCAGTCCGCGAGGTCTTCGTCGGGATCGGCCGACAACCTGGGGACCTGCCCGGTACCGGGTTCGGTCCAGTGCGGTAGGCCGTGGTCGTCGGCGTCGCCACCTACGATCCGGATTCCCTCGAAGTCGAGCTCGTCGTCGTCATCTGACATGTTCACGCGGGGACCTCCAAGGCCGAGGCAGAGCCTCAGACCTCAAGTAGTTCTTCCTCTTTGTGCGCGAGGGCAGCGTTGATCAGGTCCTCGTGGCGGCGAGTCAGCTGGTCGACCGTCTCTTCGGCCCGCTTCACGTCGTCGGAGGAGGCATCGCCATCCTTGTCGAGCACCTCGAGATCGTGGCGGGCGGCACGGCGCACGTTGCGAATCGTGACCCGCCCATCCTCAGCCATGTTCTTGCACACCTTGATGAAGCCGCGCCGACGTTCCTCGGTGAGCGGCGGGAAGTGGAGCCGCAGGACGATCCCGTCGCTCGACGGCGACAGACCGAGATCCGCGAGCTGGATCGCTCGCTCGATGGCATCGATCGAACCCTTGTCGAAGGGGGCGACGACGAGCTGCTGGGCCTCGGGGACCGAGAAGCTCGCGAGCTGTTGGAGCGGCACCTCGGTGCCGTAGTAATCGACCCGGATGTGCTCCACGAGCGCGGGGTTGGGTCGACCCGTCCGAATCGTCGAGAACTCGTGGCGCGTGTGCGCAACCGCCTTTTCCATCTTGTCCTCGGCGTCGGCGATGATCAGGTCGATCAGCTCAGTGCTCATGCATTCCTCTCTGTCAGCTGACCAGCGTACCGACGGGCTCGCCGGCGAGTATGGATGCGACGCTGCCTTCGGCCATGAGATCGAACACGACGATGGGCAGATCGTTGTCCATACACAGCGTGATGGCCGTTGAGTCCATCACCTTGAGACCCCTGTTGAGCACCTCGATGTAGGACACTTCGCGGAGCAGCTCGGCGTCAGGGTCGAGTTTCGGGTCCGCGGTGTAGACGCCCTCGACCCCGGAATGGGTGCCCTTCAGGACCGCCCCGGCCTCGATCTCGACGGCGCGCAACGCCGCCGTCGTGTCGGTGGTGAAGAACGGGTTGCCGGTGCCACCGGCGAAGATTACGACCCGACCCTTTTCGAGATGACGGATCGCACGGCGACGGATGTAGGGCTCGGCCACCTGGCTCATGTGGATCGCGCTCTGCACGCGCGTCGGCTGACCGAGCTGCTCGAGGGTGTCCTGGAGCGCGAGACCGTTGATCACCGTGGCCAGCATGCCCATGTAGTCGGCCTGGGCCCGGTCCATTCCGGCTCCGGCGCCCACCATCCCTCGCCAGATGTTGCCACCGCCCACGACGATGGCGAGCTCGACATCGAAGTCCCGGCGCGTCGCGACCACTTGCCGTGCGATCTGCTGCACGATCTTGCCATCGATGCCGTAGCCCCCCTCGCCGGCGAACGCCTCGCCCGAGAGCTTGAGGACGACGCGTTGCCAACGGGCAGGGCGGGGAGTTCCATCGGTGTGATCCACAGGACGCATCATGCCCGCTCGGGCGCCACGGTGCCGCGCATCGTGGCGCGCAGCGCTCCAATGGGGCCCGAGACGAAGGACGCGAGAGGCCGCAAGAGCCTCAGTCGCCGATGTAGGCCTGGACGAAACGGGTGATCGATCCGCTGCCGATGCGCTGCGCGACCGTCTCCTTCTCGCCAAACATGCCCTGCTCGAGCAGGACCCGCTCGGCAAGCCACTTGGAAACTCGACCTTCGACGATCTTGTCCCACGCGGCTTCGGGCTTCCCCTCGGCCTTCGTGACGCCCAGCGCGCTCTCGCGCTCGCGTTCGATGTCCTCGGCGGGCACGGCTTCGCGTGTCAACGCCGAAGGCTTCGCGAACGCGATATGCAGCGCGACCTCGTGGAGCGTGGCCGCGTCGATGCCCTCGCCGACGACGATGACCCCGTTGATGCCGCGACCTTCTTGATCGGTGTGCAGGTACGCGTCGATCAGCGCACCCTCACCGGCCTCGACCAAGGCAACCTTGCCGAGCGCGATGTTCTCCTTCTTGGTGAGCTTGAGATCGTCGATGGCCTCGGCCCGCTGCTCGACGGCACTCTCACCACCGGCAAGGACCAGGTCCGCGAGCTCTCGGGTCAAGCTCACGAAGTCGGCCGCCTTGGCGGAGAAATCGGTCTCGGCCTTGAGTTCCACGAGCGCGGCCCGCTTGCCGTCGACGGCGATGGCGACCGCGCCGTCGGTGTTGTCGCGATCGGTGCGCGACTCGGCCTTCGCCAAACCCTTCTCACGCAGGGCCTGCAACGCAGCTTCGAAGTCGCCGTCGGCTTCGGTCAGCGCCTTCTTCGCGTCCATCATCCCGGCGCCGGAGGCCTGCCGGAGCTTCTGGACGTCCTTCGCGGTGATCTGAGCCACGGTCATGCTCCTTCTTCGGTCCCGTCGTTGGATTCGACGGCACTGGCTACCGGAGCGGCATCGTCGGTCTCGGCCGCAGCAACGGGCGCCTCGGCGACCGCAGCAGCCACACGCGCCTCGCGCTCGGCGGCGGCCGCAGCGGCCTCGGCACGGGCGCGTTCTTGCTGCGCGGCGATCTCGGCCTCCTCGGCGGCGGTGCGCTTCATGGTGGACTCGGCGCGCTTGGAAGCGATGAGTCGACCCTCTTCGACGGCCTCACAGATCACGCGGCAGAGCAGCTCGCCGGAACGGATCGCATCGTCGTTCCCCGGGATCACGTAGTCGATGACATCGGGGTCGCAGTTGGTGTCGACCACCGCGATGACCGGAATGCCGAGCTTGTTCGCCTCGGTGACCGCGATGTGCTCCTTCTTGGTGTCGAGCACGAACACCACCGACGGGCGACGCTCCATGGCCCGGATACCACCGAGGTTGCGCTCGAGCTTGTCGAGCTCGCGGCTGATGACGAGGGCTTCCTTCTTCGGCATGGCCTCGAACTCACCCGAAGCGCGCATGCGCTGGTATTCCTTCATCTTCGCCACGCGCTTGCTCATGGTCTCGAAGTTGGTGAGCATGCCGCCGAGCCACCGCTGGTTGACATAGGGCTGACCGCAACGCTCGGCGTAGGACTGCACGCTGTCCTGCGCCTGCTTCTTCGTGCCGACGAACAGAACCTGTCCGTCCTTGGCGACCGTGTCGCGCACGAAGGTGTAGGCATCGACGATCCGCCCGAGCGTCTGCTGGAGGTCGATGAGGTAGATGCCGTTGCGCTCGCCGTAGATGAAGCGCTGCATCTTCGGGTTCCATCGTCGTGTTTGATGCCCGAAGTGAACGCCGGCTTCGAGCAGCTGACGCATGGTGACGACAGGTGCCATGGTGTGTTCTCCTCTCACGGTTCAACGAAGCCCGGGTCCGACGCCGCGAGGACGACCGTGAGTGGAACCGGGTGGAAATGGATGGCAGCCGCGAGAGCGACCCATCGGAAGCGTAGTCGGCGACTTCGGGAATCACGACCTGACGCCGACCCCCGGTCACCAGTGACTGCGCCACTGACCCACCAGGCGAGCGAGGCGGACCAGGTGGCGCACATCGACGAAGCCGAACAGCGAGGCGGGATCGAGGTAACGGCCTTCCTGGCGAACGCCGAAGTGCACGCGACCATCGGTAGTCCCAAGCCGTTGACCGGCGACGACGAGGTCGCCGCGACGAACCTCCACGGTCGCGAGGAACGAGTAGGTGGTGCGCGTTCGGTCGCAGTGCGTCACTGCGACGTAACGCGCGAACCCGATCGTTCCGGCAAAGGTGACGACCCCGGGTCCGGCGGCGCGGACCACCGCACCGTCGGCGGTGCGGTACTCCCAGCCCCGATTGCCCGGCGCCCCGATGTGCAGCGGGGGGCGGAAGCCGTCGACCACCGTCGCTTCGACGGGCATCACCCACTCGGAGGGAGGGCACCCTGCCGCCGACGCTGGGGTTGCACCGCCGGCGAGCGCAGCGACGAGGAGTGCGCCGATGCATCCAGCCTGCAGCACCCGGCGTGATACGCGCCGCCTCCGGGCACGGGCGCAGCCACCTGCTCCGGTGCCCGTCCCCAACCGCCTCGGGATCAGCACCGGTCTCGCCATTCCCAACATTGCCGACAT
>JAHECR010000024.1 GCA_024641655.1 Acidimicrobiaceae bacterium | reverse complement strand
CTATGACTCAAAATCTCACCCGTGAACACCATCGTGACCCGATCCGGCCCCACAGAACCAGGGGTCGTCGTCGCCTCGGTAGGCGTGGGCCCGTCCGTCGGCTGCGCAGCGGCCTCGGCGGCATCGCTCCCGCCGACGGTGGAAGTCGGCTGCGCAGTCGGCATCGGTTCAGCCAGCGGTCGATCGTGGGACTCTCGGGCCAATGAGGCCCCGAACGCGAGCACCAGCACGAAGGCGAAGCCGACGAGAAATCGCATGCGGCGATGGTACGGCGTCGCGATGGTCCGGTCAGATCACGTCCCGGAGGAGCTCGCCTGCCACCGGACAGTCGACCGACTGGAGCGCCTCGGCGGTGGGGACAGGACCTTCCGGTCCGACGATGTGGGTGACGAGATCGAGCGGGACCAGCTCCTCGTCTCGGTCCCACGGGTCGTCGGGAAGCGCGCGAGCGACCAAGGAGTCGAAGAGCCGGCCGGGGAGCATGCGACCCACCCCGCCGATGACCCAAACCGGGATGTCGAGGTGGCGTGCGACCGCGGCGGCCGCACGCGATCCCGAGACGGCAAGACACGCGGTGTCGCCGACCGCCACCGCTTCGAGCAACAGCAGCTCGACACCAGCGACCGCAGCACCGAGACCGGCGACGGGGACGTCGACGGCGTCGATGTCGTTGTTCCAGAGCCGCTGGACCAGGCCCGAGCCCTCGCCGAGCACGTCGATCACGAAGGGCTGCACATCACCTCGGCGGACGAGCGCGTCGGCGACGAGATCGGGCCAGCCAAGGACGGCCACGACGGCACCGTCGGCGATGGCGTGGCGGAGCTCGACTGCGGTGGTGTCGTCGTCGAGCGCGTCCATGCACTCGTAGAGCTCCTCGATCGGCTCCCCCGCGCTGAGCACGCGCGAGGAGAGCCAGAGCAACGGTCCCGAGGCGGGATGACGTGACACCATGCGCCGGCACGCCGTCACGAGGCCGTGGGGTTCGTAGCTGAACGATGCCAGCGCGCCGGCGGTCTCTCGAACCAGCATCGCCTGCGGCACGCCCGAGACGCGGGCGACGTAGCGAAGGCGTTCGATGGGGTGCACGAGGCGAATCTAGTGCCCGGTGTGCAAGCAGGGCCTGGCCATGCGCTAGTTTTCGTCGCCGTGGCAACGACACCCGCCCCAACGGTGACCCTCGCGCCCCTCGAGGGAGAAGCCCGGCCCCTCGAGGACTGGGTCACCACGTTTCATCTCGTGCTCGTGGTCCTCGACCCGTACACCCACGAGAGCTCCTGGATCATCGACACCGCCGGGCGGGTGCTCGAGTCGTTCACCGACGCGGATTGTCGCGTCGGCTGGCTCGTGACCGGCAGCCCCGAACAGGCGCGCTCGTTCCTCGGACCGTGGGCCGACGAACTGTTCACCTTCGTCGACCCCGACCGCGCGGTGACCGCGTCGCTGGGGCTGCAGCAGCTGCCCGCCATCGTCCATCTCGACCACGCGTTGCAGGTGGTCGGCTCCGCCGAAGGATGGAACCCCGCCGAGTGGCGTGCGGTGATTGCGCGCCTCGCCAAGGAGATGAGCTGGACCCATCCGGCCATTCCCGCGCCAGGTGACCCCACACCGTATGCCGGCACCCCTGCACTCGGCTGAGGGCCGACGGTGACGGGTCCCATGGATGGCCCCGACACCGACGAGGCCGGTAGCGTCACGTCCATGCCGGACTTCGACTACACCGAGCTCCTCCCCCTCGGGGACGACACGACCACCTATCGCAAGATCAGCGACGAGGGGGTGTCGACGTTCGAAGCCAACGGTGAGACCTTCCTGAAGATCGAACCCGAGGCACTGACCCTGCTGACCGCCACCGCCATGCGCGACATCGCGCACTACCTGCGGCCCGGGCACCTCCAGCAGCTGCGCAACATCCTCGACGACCCCGAGGCCTCCCCCAACGACCACTTCGTCGCCATGGAGCTGCTCCAGAACGCGAACATCGCCGCGGGGGGCGTGCTGCCGATGTGCCAGGACACCGGCACCGCCATCGTGATGGCCAAGAAAGGTCAGCTCGTGTTCACCGGCTTCGACGACGAACAAGCGATCGCCCGTGGAGTCTTCGACACCTACCTGACGTCGAACCTGCGGTACTCCCAACTCGCCCCGCTCAGCCTCTTCGACGAGACCAACACCGGCAACAACCTGCCGGCGCAGATCGAGATCTACGCGACCCAAGGTCGTGCCTACAAGTTCCTGTTCATGGCCAAAGGCGGCGGGTCGGCGAACAAGACCTACCTCTTCCAGGAGACCAAGGCGCTCCTGAATCCCGACAGTCTGCTGGCGTTCCTCGACGAGAAGCTGCGGACGCTCGGTACGGCAGCGTGTCCCCCGTACCATCTCGCCGTCGTGATCGGTGGCACCTCGGCGGAGTTCACCCTCAAGACGGCCAAGTACGCGTCGGCACGGTACCTCGACGGTCTGCCGACACAGGGCTCACCGTCGGGGCACGCGTTCCGTGATCTCGAGTGGGAGCAGCAGATCCTGGAGCTCACCCGAGAATTCGGCATCGGCGCCCAGTTCGGCGGCAAGTACTTCTGCCACGACGTCCGGGTCATCCGACTCCCACGCCACGGCGCCTCGAACCCCGTGGGCATCGCCGTGTCCTGCTCGGCCGATCGTCAGGCGCTCGGCAAGATCACCGCCGACGGCGTGTTCCTCGAACACCTCGAGACCGACCCGGCGAAGTACCTCCCCGAGGTCACCGAGGAGCATCTCTCCGACCACGTCGTCGACATCGACCTCGACCGACCCATGGACGAGATCCGCAGCGAGCTCAGCAGGTACCCGGTGAAGACCCGCCTCAACCTGACCGGCACGCTCGTGGTGGGACGCGACATCGTCCACGCCAAGATCAAAGAGCGGCTCGACGCCGGCGAAGCCATGCCCGAGTACCTGCGCAACCACCCCATCTACTACGCCGGGCCGGCCAAGACGCCCGAGGGCTACGCCTCCGGCTCCTTCGGCCCCACGACTGCGGGCCGCATGGACAGCTACGTCGACCAGTTCCAGGCCGCCGGCGGCTCGCTGGTCATGCTGGCCAAGGGCAACCGCTCCAAGCAGGTCACCGACGCGTGCGCCAGGCACGGCGGCTTCTACCTCGGGTCCATCGGCGGACCCGCGGCTCGCCTCGCCAAGGACGCCATCAACAAGGTCGAGGTGCTCGAGTACCCCGAGCTGGGCATGGAGGCCGTCTGGCGCATCGAAGTGGAGAACTTCCCCGCGTTCATCATCGTCGACGACAAGGGCAACGACTTCTTCGCCGACGTAAGCACCCCGGTGCGGTTGCGCAAGTAGCCATCATGAAGATCCGCATCGGCTTCGGCCTGGGCACGAACACGCAGACCAACGACCCGACACGACTCGGACCGCTGCTCGCAGACCTGGAACGACTCGGATACGACTCCGCCTGGTTCTCCGAGCGGGTGTCGGGCACATCGCTCGACCCGATCGTCGCCATGACATGGGGCGTCGCGCGCACCGAGCGCCTCAAGTTCGGCACCTCGGTGATGGTCGTCCCGGGACGCAACCCGGTGCTGCTCGCCAAGTCGCTCGCCTCCCTCGATCGCCTGTCAGGCGGCCGCGTCCACCCGGCGCTGGGCCTCGGCGCGCCGAACCTCGCAGAGCACCAGGCGTTCGGCGTCGAACGCTCCGAGCGAGGCAGCTGGTTCGACGAAGCGCTCCCGCTCATGCATCGGCTCTGGACCGAGGACGACGTCACCCACCACGGCGAACGGTTCCATCTCGACGCAGTCACCGTGCTGCCCAAGCCGGTGCAGGACCCCTTCGAGATGTGGCTCGGGGGCGCCGCCAAGAGTGAGCTCCGCCGGATCGCGCGCGTCGGCGACGGTTGGCTGCCGAGCTTCTGTGTCCCCGCCGACGTGGCCACCGGCATCCCGTACATCGACGAGCACACCGAAGCCATGGGGCGCCCCCACATCAGCCGCGAGCACTTCGGCGCGATGATCGCCTACTCGGCCGACGGTTCGGTTCCGCAGCGCATCGTCGACGCCATCAAGTTGCGCCGCCCCGACCTGAGCGCCGAGGACGTCATCCTCACCGGCCGCAGCGGCCTGGCGGAGCGCATCGCGGCGTTCGTCGAGGCCGGCGCCTCCAAGTTCGTGATCACTCCCTACACCGAACCTGCCGACTGGCGGGCCGAGGTCGAGGCCCTCGCCGAGGACGTCCTCCACCTCCAGAACTGACCCGCGACCGCCGGAAGCGACTGGCGACGGAGATCACACCGGGGCGACGATTCTTTCGATCAGGTTGCGGGTACGTTGCCGTTTTGGCACGGGCGGTGCGTGCCACACGGAGGTGACCATGAGGCCTTCCTTTGCGGATCGGTTCCGCCAGAGGAACGTCGTGACCCGTTTCGCGGTCGAAGTTGCGCTGCTCGGTGCGGCATGGCAGGTGTACCGGTGGGGCCGGTACCTCGTCCGCGACCAGGAGGTCCGCGCCCGGGCCAACGCGAATCAGATCGTCGACCTGGAGCGACGACTCGACATCGCCGTCGAGCCGGCGGTGCAGCACGCCATCATGGCGAGTCGACCGGTCATCGAGTTCTTGAACCACTACTACGTCTACACGCATGTCGCTGCCACCGTGGCGTGCCTCGCGTGGCTGTTCCTCCGTCACCCCGGTCACTATGCGTCGTGCCGGCGTGTGCTGCTCACGGTCACCGGATTCGGTCTCGTAGTGCACGGTCTCTACCCGTTGGCCCCGCCGCGGATGCTCGTGAGCCTGGGGATGTCCGACACGCTCGCGATGTACGGACCCGGCGTCTACAGCCGCAACGAGTTCGCGTCGATCACGAACCAGTTCGCGGCGATGCCGAGCTTCCACGTGGGTTGGGCCGCCCTCTGTGCCTGCTTCGTGGTCCGCTGCTGCCGTTCGCGTTGGCGCTGGCTGACGTTGCTCCACCCGATCCTGATGGCCCTCGCCGTCGTCGCAACCGCCAACCACTACTTCCTCGACGCCGTCGTCGGCACCTCGCTCATCCTCGGCGGCATCGCCATCGAGAACCAGCTCGCCGACAGCAACGCCCGCACCGGTGCCCTATCCCGCGGGCTCGTCATCCCCTCGACCTGAGCGACCACCGAGGACAGAGGCGGCGACCGCCGTCCATGAAAGCGCCGTCGACGCAGCTCCGCGTGCGAGGCGCTCCACGTCACCCATCAAACGTTCGACACCTCTCGCCAGTGCTTCGACGTCCTCCGGCTCGACGAGCACGCCGCTCACACCGTCGATGACGAGATCCGGAAGGCCACCGACTCGCGAGGCAACGACGGGGCGACCCGCTGCCATGGCCTGCGCGACGACACCGGACTGCGACGCCGATCGATAGGGAGCGACGAGTGCGTGATGATCGCAGAGGAGATCGTGCACCTCCGCGTCGCTTTGATAGCGGAGGCGCAACTCCACCAGATCATCGAGTTGGAGCGCTCCGACCAGCTGTTTCCACCGACCGGCGTCGCCATCCCACGGTTCCCCCGCGACGGTGAGACGAACGTCGACTCCAGCATCGGCGAGCACCCGTATCGCCCGTATCGCCAGGTCCGTCCCCTTGTATTCGCGCAGGTAGCCGAGCGCAAGCAGTCGGAACGGTCCACGGGGCAGGGCTTCGGGTCGCTGCGCTGGCCCTGGCGGGGGCATCGGGGTCTGGATCACCGGGACTCCTGGTGCCAGCTCGCGACACGTGGCCGCCACCGAAGCGGCATGGACCACGAGCCGACCCGCCCGCTCGAACACCGAACGGCTGATGGCGTCAGCACCAGGAAACCGCTCGTGGGGGCGAGCGTTGTGCACGATGATCGTCGTCGGGACCGCGCTCGCCGCCATGATCGCGCGGTACGCCGGCGCGTGGAACGGGACGCTCCATGGCAGCACGAGGCGATCGCAGTCCTGCAGCGACCAGCCGGTCTGCCACCATCGGAGCGGGTTGGACCACCTCAGGCTCCAGGAGACGTCCTGAAGGGCAACGGCTTCATCGTCACGCTCCGGGCGACGGTAGAGGGCCGAGGGGTACTGCTTGCGCCAGCTGTGCACCTTGACCTCGTGCCCTGCCGCGCGGAGCGCTTCGATCAGGCGCGCCCCGTGCTGAGCGATGCCCCCACGAATCGGCGGGACAGGGCCCACGAACCCGATCGACATTGGGGCGAACGTGTCGTCGTCGCTACAGCCGATCACTGAACACTCGCGTCGGGAGTTCGGGAAGCGCTTCAGCGAGCGAGCGGGCACGTTCGTCGTGAGTTCGCCCGGACTCGGTTGAGGCAGTGTGCAGGGACGCCTCGATGCCAACTGCCGACTCGATCAACCGGATACGTTCCAGCGTGCGCTGGGACACGACGCGCTGGTTGCGCATCATGTCGGCCACGACCGCCAAGGCCGCCACTTGGAGCGCACCGACGAACAGAACCGAAGCCACCATGATCGACTGGAGATGGCCGGTGCGATCGCCGTGACCCACCCAGTCCCAGAGGAACGGGACGAAACCGACTCCTGACGCGCACAGCAGCATCAGCGCTATCGCACCGAAGAACCGGATCGGTTCGTAGGCGGCGAAGACGCGAGTGATGGTGCCGGCGTTGCGACGGATGTAGCCCCACGTCGAGCCGAACAGCCGCGACTCTCGAACCTTCGGATTCGTCTTGACCGGGATGTGGGCGATCGCCGAGCCCGACCGGCCGGCCTGGATGATCGACTCGATCGTGTAGGTGTAGGGGCTCACCACGGTGAGCCCGAGCGCGGCCTCCCTGCTGTAGGCGCGAAACCCGGAGGTCGTGTCGGGCACATCGGTACGAGAGGCCTTCTGCACCACCCAGCTGCCGAGCACCTGGAGCCGTCGCTTCGTGAAGCTGAACTCCTCGACCGATCGGACGTCTCGATCTCCGATGACGATGTCGGCCTCGAGGGAGAGGATGGGAGCGACGAGCGCGGGGATCGCCGAGGCGTCGTACTGGTTGTCGGCATCGGTGTTCACGATCACGTCGGCCCCGAGCTTCAGGCAGGCGTCGAGACCCGCCTGGAACGCGGCAGAGAGGCCGCGGTTGCGGGGGAACGACACCACATGGTCGACCCCGAGAGATCGGGCGACCTCGACGGTGGCGTCGGTGGAGCCGTCGTCGATCACGAGCCATTCGACGATGTCGCAACCGGGCACGGAGCGGGGCAGTGCCGCGAGCGCGACAGGGAGATGGTCCTGCTCGTTCAGACACGGGATCTGAATGATCAGCTTGATTGCCCCGGCAGCCATGGCGTACCAATCGGCATCGCCGAAGGTGCCTTGAGGCGACCGGGCCCGGAGCCCCCGATGCGGGGCGGGTGTGCCATCGTGTGCACGTGGCTACGCGCACCGACCCCAATGCATCACCGCCCCCTGCGCACATCGCCGTCGAGCCCGACTGCTGGCGGCGAGCGGCGCTCGTCGAAGCCGTCGAGCGCGGCGGGGGCACCGTCGTCGGGGTCGACCGCGCTTCGGCACTCGTCTGGGCCGACCCCGCCCGACCGGACGCGCTTCCCCCGCTGCTCGGCCCGCACATCGACTGGGTGCAGCTGCCCTATGCCGGTGCCGAGTCGTTCCTGGACCTCCTCGATCGCGAGCGAACCTGGACCTGCGGCAAAGGGGTCTACGCACGTCCGGTCGCCGAACACGCGCTGGCGTCGATCCTGGCCCTCCTGCGGGGATTCGTCCCCTACGCGCGTGCGCACACCTGGACCGGTCCCCGTGGGGCGAACCTCGACGGGTCAAGGGTCACCGTCGTCGGCGGCGGTGGTATCACCGAGCAGCTCCTCACGCTCTTGGCACCGTTTCGCTGCGAGGTCACGGTTGTTCGCCGCGCCCCGGTGCCCTTCCCCGGAGCGCACCGCACCACGGTCACCTCCAAGCTCGGCGAGGTTCTCCCCGAGACCGACGTGCTGGTGCTCGCGTTGGCGCTGACGCCCGAAACCGAGGGGATCATCGACGGTCGCCGCCTCGCGCTCCTCCCCGATCACGCCGTCCTCGTGAACGTCGCCCGAGGGCGCCACGTCGTCACCGACGACCTGGTCGCCGCGCTCCGTGCAGGGACCATCGCCGGCGCAGTACTCGACGTGACCGACCCCGAGCCCCTCCCCGACGACCACCCGCTTTGGGACATCGACACGTGCCTCGTCACGCCCCACGTCGCGAACACGCCCGAGATGGGGCTCGTCCTGCTCGCCGACCGGGTCGCGGACAACGTCACCCGCCGTCTCGCCGGGATGGCTCCGACCGGGACGATCGATCTCGATCTCGGGTACTGACCGACCGAGACCCGACGCCGGGGTGCTCAGCCGCCCCAGAGCCGGTCGAACACCATCGCGCCGTCACGGTGAACCAGCACGCGCAGGGTGCGGCCCTGGAGCGCTTGGGTACCCACGAAGGATGCATCCCCGGAGACGAGCGAGAGGCGTTGTGCATCGCGCAGCGCACGGGCCAGGGTCGCGCCGTCGAGGGTCTGCTCGGATTCGACGACCTGCGCCCAGGCGGTCGCGAGATCAGCACCGAGAACGAAGCGTCCCGACGACGGGGGGATGCCGTCCACCAAACGGAAGGCGTCGATAGCCGCGGCGACCGCCGGTGCGGGGTCGTCTCCGGCAGTGGACGCGAACGAGATCAGGCGAAAGTCTCCCAGACCGGCGACATCGACGGGACGGAACGTCGCGTTGTCGACCGTCAGGCCGCCGACGACGGGCGTCAACACGCCCGCCTCACGAATCGTCGACAGTGCCAGAGTGCTGATGCGTTGGAACGCGCACAGGAACACCACGTCGGCGTCGCCGAGCGCCGCGAGCACATTGGGCTGATCCGCCAGCGCCGCAGCAGCCGACAGGAACGGCAGGGACTGCTCCACCGTGATGGTCCCGCCGAGCTCGGTCCAGCGCTCGCCGAAACCCGCGCACTCCGAGACGGCGTCGGGAATGCCTTGCTCCCACAGCAACCCGGCGCTGCGCGGTCCCTCCGACCAGAGCAGGTCGGCGATCTGGGCGCCATAGGTGGGAATCGGCGAGATCATCGAGAAGGCGAGCACGCCGGCGGCACCGGAGCCCCACAGCTTCTCGCCACCACACGGCGAGATCACGAGAACGCCGGCTTCCTCGGTCCGCACGACTGCGGGTGCCGCGAAGTCGAGCTCGCACGTGACCACCACCAGGACCGCGCCGGCGTCGACGAGGCGGCGCGCCGCGTCATCCACCACCGACATCCGCGATTCGCTGCTGACCGACATGACCTGCACCGGACGTCGGAGGAGGCCCCCACGCTCGTTGATCTGGCGGACCGCGGCCTCGAACCCCACGTGGGCCTGGTGATCGAGCGGCGCGAGAATGTTGTCGTCGTCGAGGATCGTGCCGACGATGATCGGGGCGCCGTCGGCTCCGGGTGCACCCGATCCCGGGTCCGCGACTGCGGCCACAGGCGCCGAGGCCGTCGGCCCGACGACCGCAGCCGCGTCGGACGGGGCGGAGCTCCCACTGCATGCCGCAGCCGCGAGGACCCCGAGGGCGAGAAGCGCCCCGAGGCGCGAAAACCTGGCCATTGCGCAGCGCAGCGTAGTGCGGGTGGTGACAACGAAGGCCGCGCGTCGGCGCAGGTCCCGTCACCGGCGGTCCGGTAGCCTCTCCGCGCATCGACGACGACGTGCCCCGAGGAGTGTCATGAACAAGCTGGTCGAAGGAAAGGTGGCGCTGATCACCGGTGCCGGTCGCGGCATCGGCCGAGAGCACGCGCTGATGTTGGCCGCTCACGGTGCGAAGATCGTGGTGAACGACCTCGGAGGCGACGAGAGCGGTGTGGGCGCCGATGCCACACCGGCGCAACAGGTCGTGGCCGAGATCGAGGCGATGGGGGGCGAAGCAGTCGTCAACGGCGGCAACGTCGCCGACTTCCAGGCCGCGAAGGACATGGTGCAGCAAGCCGTCGACACCTTCGGTGACCTGAACATCGTGATCAACAACGCCGGCATCTTGCGCGACCGGATGATCTTCTCGATGACCGAGAACGACTGGGACGCCATCATGGCGGTGCACCTCAAGGGAACGTTCGGTCCCACCCACCATGCCTCGGTCTACTGGCGCGAACGGGCCAAGGCGGGCGATCCCACCTACGGCCGCATCATCAACACCACCTCCCCGTCGGGGATCTACGGCAACCTCGGTCAGAGCAACTACGGCGCCGCGAAGGCCGGCATCGCCATGTTCACGGTCATCACCGCGATGGAGCTGGCCAAGTACAACGTGACCTGCAACGCGCTGGCTCCGGCGGCCTTGTCACGCCTGACGGCCCCGCTGATGGGCGGCGCCGACCTCCCCGACGAGGTGAAGGAGGCGATGTCCCCCCGCTGGGTCGCGGTCATCGCTGCGTGGCTGGCGAGCGAAGAGGCAGCCAACGTCACCGGACGCATCTTCGACGTGCGCGGCAACCAGCTGGGCATCGCCGAGCCGTTCCGCCTCGGACCCTCCACCACCCAGCCCGACGACCCCAGCCAGCTTCGCGACGTCGTCGCCGGTCTGATGGCCGAGGCAACGCTGAACTCCGACATGGACGGTCGCCCCGCCGGTGGCCCCGGGCGGCCGGCGCACACGATCTGAGGTCGGGGTCGGTCGCAGACACCGATGCCCGGCAGATGAAGTGTCCCGGTGGGTGAGGCGCTGCCCCTAAAGGACCGCACAACGACGCCGATTGCATACCCATGCCGCGGCGTCCACGACCTCGAGAGGGATCTCGTCAGAGATATTGCTCGCTGACAGAGTCCCTCGGCCCAAGCGCGCGGCTGTGACGATCGAACACCGCGAACGGTCGAGTGGGTCCGCCGTGGCTGCGGTGGCCTGGTCTGTCGTCATGCAGTGGGGTCTGCGCTCGGTCCAGCTCGGGACCTATCTGGTGCTCGCGCGCCTCTTGGTGCCCGCGGACTTCGGGTCCTTCGCACTGGCGACGGCAATGGTGGGCCTCGTGGAGACGATGGCCAGCTTGGGGATGACCGAGGCCGTCGCGCAACATCGAGCACCGACCCGGGTCCAGCTCGATGCCGCGCACACACTCGTCCTCGTCACCGGTGCCGTAGCCGCGGCTGCAGTCGCAGTGGCCGGCGCCGCGCTCATGATCGTCACCGACGGACCGCTGCCGGTGGTGTTGGTCGGCCTCAGCGGGACCCTGCTGCTCGGCGCGTGGCGCGTCGTTCCCGAAGCACTCCTGCGACGGAACCTTCAGTTCAGGGAGGTCGCGACCGCTGCCGTCCTCGGCACGGCCACGGGGGCGGCAGCGGCGATCCTGGTGGCCGAGCGCGGCGGCGGCCTCTGGGCACTCATCGTGCAGCAACTGGTGACCTACCTGACGACCGGCATCGCAATCCGGCGTCGCGTACGCTCGACAAGGCTCCGTCTCGTCAACCCGAACCATGCACGCGAACTCGCCAACGTCGGGTGGCGAATCGCAACGGCCAGCACGCTGAGTTCGGTGAACCGGAAGGCCGACGACCTGTTTCTGGGCGCCCACCAGCCGGCCAATGTCGTGGGCCTCTACACCGCCGGTTACACCCTCTCCGACTCCGCCGAGACTGGGATCTCGGGTGCCTTGGCACAGGTGGCCCTCCCTGCGTTCTCGCGCGTTGCCGACGAACCCGCCCGGTTGCGCGCTCGATACCTCCGATCGGTTCAGGCCAGCGTCGTCATCTCGTTCCCCGTGTTCGCGACGCTCGCTGCGTTCGCGTTGCCAGCAGTCGTGGTGCTTCTCGGCAGGAGTTGGCAGGGAGCGGCGCCCGTCCTGGCCCTCGTAGCGGCAATGTCGTTCATCAGGTCTGCCGGGCACCTCAACGCACCCCTGCTCGTCACTGTTGGCCGCTCCGATGTAGTGCTGCGCATCATGGTCGGACAGGCCGCTGCCAGCACGATGCTCTTCGCGACCGTTGC
This sequence comes from Acidimicrobiaceae bacterium, assembly GCA_024641655.1. GTDB lineage: Bacteria > Actinomycetota > Acidimicrobiia > Acidimicrobiales > UBA8592 > JAHECR01. The sequence continues at coordinate 41,097 of JAHECR010000024.1, read as the reverse complement.
CCCCTGGGGGATGATCGCCATGGCCTGGGCGGTGGTGGCCCGCGTCGCCGCGTCGTTGCCGGTCACGCTGTTCGCCGTGCGACGGTGCGCCGGGGTGGAGCTCACCGCATGGTCTCGCCTCATCCTCGCACCCGCGGCGTGCGCCGCGCTTTCGGCCGTGGCCGCGCTCATGTTCACCCAGGCGATGCCGGTCGCCGCCGACACAGCCGCCGTTCTCGTCGTCGGCGTCGGGCTCAGCGTCGTGTTCTACCTCGGCTCGATGGCGGTCGTCGCACCGCACACCCTCGCGGGCGTACTGAATCATTCGCTCGGTCGAATCGCACGGAAGCCCCAGGAGACATGACTCGTTCACGAGGCGTCATCCTGCTCGGGGTCCACCGGAGCGGCACCTCTGCTTCTGCGCAGGCCGTGGCGGGGCTCGGGCTACGGGTCCCCCCGGAGAGGGATCTCATGGCTCCGGCGGCGGACAACCCGACTGGCTACTGGGAGAGCACCTCCCTTGCGCAACTCAACGACCAGCTCCTCCGCCGGCTCGGTGGGAGCTGGGCTGCTGTCCCCGCTCTGCGGGCGGACTGGGCGAACAGCCGCCGCGTGCGCGACCTCCATCGCGAGGCGACTCGTAGTTTCCACGCAGTCTTCGGTGACGATCCCGGATGGCTGTGGAAGGACCCGAGGGTCTCGGTGCTCCTCCCGTTCTGGCGCCGCTTCGTCGATCCCGTCGGCGTGCTCGTGTGGCGTGATCCGCGGGAGGTCGCTGCGTCGCTCGCGCGTCGCGACCACTTCTCGTACGAGCTGGGCCTCGCGATCTGGGAGCGCACCACCCGGCTGGTCCTCCGTGATAGTGCGTCGATGCCGCTCACCATCGTGCGCTACGCCGATCTCCTGTCGGACCCGGAGTCGTGGCTGAGCGGCATCCACCACTTCCTCCGGACATCGGGGATCGAGGTCGGAGACCAGCCCGCGCCAGGAGCATCGGCGCACCTCGATCACTCGCTGCGACGCGCCCGACCCATCGGGAATCGCGCGACCTCGGCGCGCGACCAGGCGAGAGCCGTCGACGAGCTGTGCGACCTGCTAGACGCCCTCGAAGGCCCACACGCGCGGTTCACCGCGCCCCGGCTTCCCGCGGAGTCCTCCACCACGAACAAGGTCCTCGCCGCGCATCGCGTCGCAGGTGCCACTGGCCTCCGAGCCTCGGTCATCGGTCTCCGGAAACGAGCGTGGCCAATCGTCGATCGGGTCGGCTCATTACGCCCGGGCATCCGACAACGACCGCATTTGCACCGGGAGGTGACCACGTGATTGCGCCCAAAGTCACCGTTGTGACGCCCACCTACAACCATGAGAAGTACATCGGGGCCTGCATCGAGTCTCTCCTCGGACAGACCTACGAGAACTGGGAACAGGTGATCGTCGACGATGGATCCACTGATCGCACCGCGGAGGTCGCAGCCGCGTACGCAGACCCGCGGATTCGCTTGGTGCGGCAGGAGAACCGCGGACTATTGCGCCTCGCAGAGACCTACAACGATGTCCTTCGGGAGACCGATGGTCCCCTGGTCGCGATCCTCGAGGGGGACGACTTCTGGCCTGCAAACCGTCTGGCGTCCCTCGTCCCCCTGCTACGCGACCCCCTCGTCGGCCTGGCCTTCGGGCGAGCGCAGCTGACAACGGCGAGCGGTGTCCCAGTGGGGCGCTACATCCCGGGGCCCGAGATCGAAGAGCATCGAGGATCACTCCAGAACGGGCCGATCGGGGCGGCAGCAGTCGCCATGGCCGACCCGCGGGTCCGCACGTTCACGTTTCCGTGTGCAGTCCTGCTCCGCCGTGCTGCGCTCGAGGACATCGGGGGCTTCCGGTGCGAGGTTGGCCTCCCGTTCACCGACTACCCCACGTTTCTCGAGCTGGCGCTGCGCTGGCGGTTCGCATACGTCGACGAGGTGACCGGGTACTGGCGCCAGCTCCGCAGCTCCGGCACTCGCGTACGCGACGAAGTCGACACGATGCGTCGGCTCGATGCGCTCGTCGACCGCGCCTTCGCCGATCCCGATGTTCGCGCCGAGGTGTCGCTCCCATCGCCGAACAGCCTCCTGGCTCTCCGACGCGAGTACCGGGTCAAAGCGCACTTCGACATGGGTCGACGTCAGCTCCTGCATCGGCAGTGGCGGGACGCCCGAAGGCACTTCATCGATGCCCTCACCACCCGGCACGGGCATTCGATTCGCTATCGCGGTGGTGCGGCACTCGGTGTGGCCGCCTCACTCCTGCACCGGGACCTGGAGCCGGTGAGTCGCCTGTTCAGCGGCCCGGCGTATGACCTGCAGAGACTACATGCGTGATGGCCGCTCAAGACGAGAGGCGGTACGCGCGAAGCCCGGCATAGAGCCCGCGGAACGAGTCCCAAGCAGCACCCAGCCCGGCAGACTTCGTCGCTCGATACACGGTGAGCGCCAGCAACCCGGCGCACCCCCGAGGTGAGCGGCCGGCTCCGTGGAGCCGGGCGTAGACCACTGCACTTCTGCTCATGTGGAACTGTTGTGTGCGACCGAATCGGTAACCGAAGCCACCAGGCTTGACGTGTTCGACCACCGTCGCGGGATCGAGGATCACCAGAGCGCCGCGGCGGCGAGCCCGCTCGCACAGGTCGAGATCTTCGTAGTACATGAAGAACCGCTCGTCGAAACGCAGCCAGGGGCGCTCGGAACACCCCAACAGCGCGATGACATGGCCAGTCAGATGCCCAGGCGCGGTCGGTGGTTCAGTGTCGTCAAGGGCCCGTCCTTTGTGTCGACCCCTTGAGATGCCCCAACGAGGGGCGAAGTCGATCCCATCAGCCCACACGGTCCGGCTGCCCTGGTAGACGATGCGAGGCCCGGCGATCGCTGCTCCCGCCCGCCGCCCCGCTTCCACCAGGCCCGCCAGAGCCCCCTCGGCAATGACGGCATCCATCGCCAACACGACCACGTCGTCGAAACCGTGTGTAATCGCATCCTCGATGCCGATGTTTGCGCCGCCTCCGTATCCGAGGTTTGCGCCTGGGCGGATGACACACACCCGCTCCGACGCTGCCAACGCCTGGGTCTCGCGACGGTCCGCCGAGCCGTTGTCGATGACGAAGACCTGGGCGATACTGGGATCCTCCTCCAGTGATCGTATGAGCGCAGCCGAGGCACTCTCGTCGCCGTAGTGGACGACGATCGCAGCGAAGTGGCTCTGGCGGTCCATTCCCTTCCATCGGTTCCCTCGACGGCGACTGAAGGAGCGTCAACCGACCGGGGCCACCAACTCCAGACCCAGCTCCCCGGCTGCGGGCATCTGCCGGCGGTCGAAGGTGAGGTACCTCACCGGTCGCGGCAGGCGGTCCGCCGCGGCGAGATGGATCGCATCGACGAGGCCCAGGCCGAACGTCGCTCCGATGTCGGCCGCACGGCTGAGACAGCGAGCGTCGACGGGCACGACGTGGAACGCGTCCCAATCGAGCCGCGCAGCGCGCCACAGCTGGTCGTGCTGGAACGGGGCCATGGCCATCTGATGCAGACCGAGGAGCACCTCGGTGCGAGCCAGCCCCGCGGCACACCACACGGCGGCTCGGCCCATCTCCTCCAGGACGAGGTTGCGGTCGGGGTCGGGCACGTACCGACGCAGCAGCGCCGACGAGTCGAGGGCCAACAGGGTCATCGACGGATCTCCTCGACGATGCGATCGACGCGGAGGTCGACGGCGACGACGGCGACGTCTGGCGGATCGGGCTTGTCGGGCCGCCCCGGCGGTTCGACAAGCCCTGCGGCCACGAGGTCGGCCAACGTCGCCACGCCCCGAGGCTCCAGCGGACCCAACTGCGCGACGGGGATGCCGTCGACGGTGATGACCACACGGTCGCCTTGGCCGGCGTGGCGCACGACGGCGGCTACCTGGTTGCGCAGCTCGCGGATTCCCACGCTCGCGGTGGCGTCGAAGGGTCGGTCCATCCGCCGATGATGCCACATCCGTAGCACTGGTGTACACAACTCGACGTGGCTCCCGATCACGGGGGCACCTACGATCGGCCCATCTCGCCGCGCCCGAGCGCGCGGCCTCGCATCACCTGGGAGAGGAACCCCCATGAACTTCGCCTTCTCGGACGAGCAGAACCAGCTCCGCGACTTCGTGCGCAGCTTCCTCGAGGACAAGTCCCCCGAGGCGGCGGTACGGGAGCTCATGGACACCGAAGCCGGCTACGACCCCCAGGTGTGGTCGCAGATGGCCGATCAGATGGGGCTCCAGGCGTTGATCATCCCCGAGGAGTTCGGCGGTCAGGGTTTCGGCTACGTCGAGCTCACCGTCGTCCTCGAAGAGATGGGGCGGGCGCTGCTTTGCGCCCCCTACTTCTCCAGCGTGGTGCTCGCTGCCAACACGCTCATCCACAGCGGCGACGCCGCCGCGAAGAGCGAGCTGCTCCCGCAGATCGCAGCCGGGACCATCGCCACACTGGCCTTCACTGAACCCAACGGGCGCTGGGACGAGGCCGGCGTGACCATGACCGCCACGGCCTCCGGTGACGGCCACACCCTCGACGGCACCAAGATGTACGTCCTCGACGGGCACACCGCCGACATCATCCTGGTGGCGGCCCGCACGGCCAACGGCGTCAGCCTGTTCCACGTTGCCGGAGACGCGCCCGGCCTGACCCGCACCGCGTTGTCGACGATGGACCAGACCCGCAAGCAGGCCAAGGTCGACTTCGCTGGGACCCCGGCCACGCTCATCGGCGCCGATGGCAAGGGGTGGGACGTCCTCAGCACCGTGCTCGACCTCGCCGCGGTCGCGCTCGCCGCCGAACAGGTCGGCGGAGCCCAGATGTGCCTCGACATGGCTGTCGAGTACGCCAAGGTCCGGGTGCAGTTCGGTCGCCCGATCGGCTCGTTCCAGGCGATCAAGCACAAATGCGCCGACATGCTGCTCGAGGTCGAGTCCGCGAAGTCTGCGGCCTACTACGCCGCGTGGTGTGCCGCCGAGATGAACGACGAGCTCCCATCCACAGCGAGCCTCGCCAAGGCCTACTGTTCGGAGGCGTATTTCCACGCTGCCGCCGAGAACATCCAGATCCACGGCGGCATCGGCTTCACGTGGGAGCACCCCGCCCACCTGTATTTCAAGCGGGCCAAGACCAGCGAACTGCTCTTCGGTGACCCCACCTATCACCGTGAGCTGCTGGCACAGCGCATCGGCATCTGAGGCGACGGCGGCAGCGTGTCGCCCGATGGCTGGTCGGCACGGGTAGCCGATCACCTCGGGGTGCTCTACCCCGGAGCCGATCTCGAAATACTCACCGGTTCCGTGTTGGCGGCCGTCGGTCCATCGGGACCGACGGCCGCCGACTCTGCAGTGCTCGGGGGCGAACACTGGAGCCAGACCGACGCCATCCTGATCGCTTACGGCGACAGCGTCGTCGACGGCCGCAGAGTCCCGCTCGCGGTACTCACCGACCTGGTCCGGCGCCTCGATGGGGCGTTCTCGACCGTGCACGTCCTGCCCTTCCATCCATCGAGCTCCGACCGCGGTTTCGCGGTGGTGGACTTCGGCGAGGTCGACCCGCAGCTCGGGACCTGGAGTGATCTCGACGCGCTGGGAGATGCCGCGTCCCTGATGCTCGACCTGGTCTGCAATCACGTGTCGACGCAGTCGAGGTGGTTCCAACAGTTCCTCGACGGCGAGACACCCGGACGCGACTATTTCGTGGCCCTCGACGCCGACGCGGATGTCTCGGCGGTGGTGCGTCCGCGCAGCCTCCCGCTGCGCCAGGTCTTCGACACGAGCGACGGACCACGCGGTGTCTGGTGCACGTTCAGCCGCGACCAGGCCGATCTCGACTACGCAAACCCGGACGTTCTCCTCGAAATGCTCCGGGTCATCGACACCTACCTCGATCACCGCGCCCGGTTCCTCCGGCTCGATGCCGTCGCCTACCTCTGGAAACAACTCGGCACGCCCTGCATCCACCTCCCGCAGGCCCACGAGGTGGTGCGGCTTTGGCACACGCTGCTGGAGCGACGCGCCCCGGGCGCTGCGTTGATCACCGAGACCAACGTCCCCGACGCCGAGAACCGCAGCTATTTCGGCGGCGGCGACGAGGCGCACCTGGTCTACAACTTCAGCCTCCCGCCGCTCGTCGTCGACGCGCTACTCCACGAGCGCGCCGATCACCTGCGGACGTGGCTCACCACGGCCACTCGGCCCCCGCACCACTGCACCTTCGTGAACTTCCTGACCTCGCACGACGGCATCGGGCTCCGGCCCGCGGAGGGCTTGCTTCCCCCCGCCGACATCGATGACCTCGTGGCGATCACCGAACGTCGCGGCGGGTTGTGGTCCACCTACGACACCCCCGAGGGACCCAAGCCCTACGAGCTCGACATCAGTCTCTGGGACCTCTTCGGCGGCGCCTCCAGCGTCGACGACGGGCTCGTTGGGCAACGGTTCCTGTGCGCCCATGCGATCATGGCGGGCATCGCGGGGATCCCCGCGGTGTACATCAACACCTTGTTCGCCCAGGGCAACGACCGCGCGGCAGCGGAGGCCTCAGGGGTGTTGCGCGACATCTCCCGTGCCCGCCTGCACTTCCACGCGGTCACCGAGCGCCTCACCTCCGACGATGGTCCGGAGGGGCGAGCCACCCGCGCTCTGCTGCACCTGCTCCGAACGAGAGGTGCGCACCCGGCATTCCACCCGGACGCGCCGCAGCGCATCCTCACCACGTCGGGCGCCGTACTCGCCTTCGAGCGGACGGGGGCGGAGCGACAACGCGTCGTCGCCGTCCACAACTGCTCTGCGGTGCCGGTCGCGCTCGATCTCGACGTGACGGAGCTCGGCGGGGCCCGAAACCGACCGTGGCGCGACCTCATCGAGGGGACACTCGTCGATCTCGACGAACCCTGGGTGCTGTCGCCTTATCGGTCGGTCTGGCTCACACCGACACCGCACTGACAACGGGCGGCCGGCCGGCTCGTCGCCGTCGCTGCCCTCACGAGCGATCGTTGTCGGCGCCGACGGCTGCGACCAGCCGGTCGAGCGCATCGGGCACCGCTGCGGCGATCTTCGACCAGCTGGGCATGAGGCTGTCGCTGCCGGGGTCCCCGAGGTGCTGGTCGGCTCCCTCGGCGATGGCAATGCGAAACAGCTCGATGAGCGCCGCGTCGCCCTCGGCATCGACGTCGTACCCGTTCATCTCCGCGTCGTGCCCGTACTGACGGGCCAGGTCACCGGCGTGGCGCACGAAGCCCGCATCGAGCGCTCCGAGGATGCTCGGGGACAGGTCCGACTCGGTGACCGTGAGCTTGCGGAAGAAGGCCTTCGCGATGTCGATCGCCATGCGGTGGAGGCCGCTGCCGGGGTCGTCGAGGGACATGGGCTGATGCTTGTGGTCGTAGGCACCGGAGATCTCGACCTGGCATACGCGCTGTTCGATGTCGCGGTGGTACAGCTCGGAGAGCATGCCGATCTCCAGACCCCAGTCATAAGGGAGCCGCAGCGACCGGGCCACGCCGATCTCCATGGCGCACTCCCCCGCCAGCGGGTACCGGAACGATTCGATGAAGTCGAGATAGTCACTCGGTCCGAGCGTGTCGCGCAGCGCACGCAACAGTGGGCTGACCAAGAGGCGCGCGACGCGCCCGTTGAGCCGTCGACCGTCGCTGCGGAAGTAGTACCCCTTCGAGAAGCCATACCCGAAGCCGGGATGCACAACGGGATAGACCAATCGCGCCAACAGGTCCGGTGAGTACGTCAACACGTCTGCGTCATGGATGGCGACGACATCGGTGCGGCGTGCACCCAGCAGGTAGCCGAGCGACCACCAGACGTTGTGCCCCTTGCCCCGCTCGGCGGGAACTCCCGCCTGCGCGGACAACTCGACCTGGAGCGCCTGGAGCCGGGGCCCGTCGTTCCAGACGACCGAGCTCGCCATCGGGAGAGCATCGAGGAGCGCTCGGGCCCGCTCGAAGTGGGCCGGGTCGGCGCGGTCGAGTCCGATGACGACCTCGCCGACGTAGGAAACCGACACGAGAGCGTCGACGATCGCGGGGAGTGCAGCACCGTCGAGCTCGCCGGCCAGGGCGGGGATGACGACCGCTATCGGCCGTTGTTCGCACCACTGTCGGAGCTGGGCTTCGAGCTCGCGGGTCGGCCGTCGCGACAAGTTGTGGAGCGTGGTGATCGCCCCGTGCTGGTAGAAGTCGCCCATCGGCTGAACCCGTTCGGTGTCGCTGGCGGCCGGGACCGGCCAGTTGGCTCCTCAGGATACGGGTTGCCGGCCCGACGGCCGAACCCGAGCCGGAGGTGACACCTCAGCGTCAGGCCAGGTGCCAGTCGACCGGGGTGCGCCCGGCCTCGACGAGCGCCGCGTTCGCGCGCGAGAACGGTCGGCTCCCGAAGAACCCCCGGTGGGCGCTGAGCGGCGACGGGTGAGGCGACTCGATGATCACGTGGCGGCTGGTGTCGATCCGGTCCTTCTTGCGGCGCGCCGAGGCTCCCCACAAGATGAAGACCACTCGTTCGGGCTTGTCGTTGACCGCCGCGATCACCTGATCGGTGAAGATCTCCCACCCCTTTCCCTGGTGGGACGCCGCTCGATGGGCGCGGACGGTGAGCGTCGCGTTGAGCAGCAACACCCCCTGACGGGCCCACGCCTCGAGGTTGCCGTGTCCCGGCGGCGTGATCCCCAGGTCGGACTGGAGCTCCTTGTAGATGTTCTGCAGCGACGGAGGCACCGCAACGCCCTCGCGCACCGAGAAGCAGAGGCCATGCGCCTGGCCCGGCCCGTGGTAGGGGTCCTGGCCCAGGATCAGGACCTTGACCTCAGCGTACGGCGTGAGATGGAGGGCCGCGAACACTTCCTCGTGGGGAGGGTATACGGGGTAGCGGCTGCGCTCGTCGTGAACGAACCGCTGAAGCTCCGCCCAGTAGGGCTGCGCGAGCTCGGCGCGAAGCACGGGATTCCAGTCGGTTGTCATCGCGCCGCGAACGCTACCCGAGCATCGCTGCTGCCGGCCAGGAAAGAGGCCCTCAGCCGCCTTCGCGAGCGGTGGCCCGTTCGGTCGCGACCTGGACCACTCGCATCGTGACCACGACATCCTCGCCGAGCTGTTCGGCCAGGTGGTTGGCGACATCTTCGGCATCGGGCATGACGGCAGACTCGGTGACCACCACGTCGATGGCCAGGCTCCCGCCGACCCGATCGACGGCGACGTCGACCACCGCACTCGAACCAGCGCTGTCGGTCACGTAGTCGTCCACAGCCGCCTGGACTGCTTCGGTGGGATCGGCTGCGGGGAGGACCGACCCCCGGGTGAAGTGCAGGGGCAACACCATGATGATCACGGCCACCGCCGCCCACCGAAGCCCACCGACGACCCTGCGGTCACCCACGAGCAACTGCCCACCCGGTGTGAGACCGCAGATCAAGAAGGTGACCGCGGCCGCCATGACGATGCCCGCGACATTCGCCAAGAAGAGCAGGAAGGCCCCGAGCGCGAACGAGAAGAGACGCATCTGCAGGCAGATCCCGACTACTGCGAGCGGCGGCACCAACGCGACGGCCACGGCGACGCCTGTGAGGGCGTCGCTCGCGGCCCGGCGCACCTGTGCGTAAGCGCCGGCGGCGCCGGCGGCCAGGGCGATCCCGAGGTCGAGTAGGTTCGGCGAGGTCCGGGCGAGCAGCTCACCGGGCAGCGGATCGACCGAACCGGGGAACAGCAAGGAAGTGAGCGCGGCGAGGCCGACCGCTCCCGCGGCGCCGACCGTGGACACGATCATCGAGCGCAGCACTCGCATCGGCCAGCCGCTGACGATCGCTGCGGCGATCCCCAGCACCGGGGTCATCAACGGCGCAACCAACATGGCACCGATCACCACCGCGGTCGAGTCCGCGAGCAGCCCCATGACCGCGATGAGCACCGAGAGGGTCATCAGCGCGCTGAACCGCCGCACGAAGGGGCTGAAGCGTCGGCCCTCGTGGAACAACGCGGCGGCAATCCGGCGCCGGTCGCGTTCGGTGAGAGCGGCGAGCTCCCACCGGCCGAGCAACCCGACGATGCCGCCAAGCCGTGGTTGGTCCACTCCGGTGGAACCCGGACCGATTACCCCGATGGGGCCGGCGTCGCCGGCCCTCGGTTCGACCGCGGTCGAACCCATTGCCTGGCGCTGCGCGCAGATGGGCGCCGCTGCGCCCCATTCCCCTTGGCCATCGTCCATGACGAACTCCCTCCGCCGGGTCCAGGGTTGTCCCAGCTCATCGATGGTCTCCGATCGACGATCGAACTGAATCGTCACAAACGTAACCTGTGCGCAATGTAAAGCAAGGACACTCGGGACTTCGGCCCATCGGCGACGGTGGCTACCATGGCGCCATGACCGATCCGCTCGAGTCGCTCCCCACGGGCATGGCGATCGTGTACGGGGGCAACAAGCTCACCCACGTACCCGACGAGCTCGCCGCCGCCTTCCGGGCCGGCGACCGCCTCATCGTCGTCCAAACGACCGGCGAGATGGTCCACATCCCCGGCGACGTGTGGGACATCGCCGATCGGGCTGTCGGCAACGCCCATCGCGCGTTCTCGGCGATGGCTACCGCGTCCGACCAGGCGATCAGCACGTTCTTCGGCGAATTCGCCGACCGGCTCGCCGACGAGGCCACCTTTGCCCCGATCGCTGCGGCAAATGCCGCCGATGTCGACACTGCTCGCGGGCGCGGCCGTTCGATCACCCGCCTGGTGCTCTCCGACAAGATGCGCGCGGACATGGTGTCGGGGCTGCACACCTGGCGCGACACCCCCGCGACACGCGGACAGGTGATCGAGACCGTCGACCACGACGGGTGGCGCGTCGACCAGATCACCGCAGGCCTCGGCGTCGTCGGTTTCGTGTTCGAGGGTCGCCCGAACGTGTTCGCGGACGCCACGGGTGTGCTCCGATCCGGGAATACCGTCGTCTTCCGTATCGGATCCGACGCGCTCGGGACCGCGCGGGCCATCGTGGAGCATGCGCTCGATCCCGCACTGGCTGCTGCCGGGCTCCCCGCGGGCGCGGCCAGCCTGGTCGACAGTGCTTCGCGCGCGGCCGGCCACGCCATGTTCTGCGATCCCCGACTCGCGTTGGCGGTCGCAAGAGGCTCTGGCCCGGCGGTCGCGCAGCTCGGCTCCGTCGCTCGCCAAGCCGGCACGCCGGTGAGCCTCCACGGAACCGGCGGTGCCTGGATCATCGCCGGGCCCGATGCCGATGCCGAGGTGTTCGCCAGTGCGGTCTATCACTCTCTCGACCGCAAGGTCTGCAACACGTTGAATACCTGCTGCATCCCTCGCAACGACGCCGACCGCCTGGTCCCGGTGTTCCTCGATGCCCTCGAGCGGGCCGGTCGCCGCCGGGACACCACGGCGCGCCTCCATGTCGTCGACGAGGGCAGGCGGTGGATCCCCGAGCACTGGTTCGCGCCGACCACGATCCATCGTGCCGAGGGACCCGTCAGCGAGGCCAAGACGACCACCGTCGGCTGGGACGAGCTCGGCGTCGAGTGGGAGTGGGAGCAATCCCCGGAGGTCACCTTGGCCGTCGTGGAATCCCTCGACCACGCGGTCGAGCTCTTCAACGGGCACTCGCCACAGTTCGTCGCCAGCCTGATCTCACCCGACGACGCGGCGCAGCAACACTTCTACGAAGCGATCAACGCCCCGTTCGTGGGCAACGGGTTCACCCGATGGGTCGATGGACAATATGCGCTCGACCGGCCGGAGCTGGGCCTGTCGAACTGGCAGACCGGTCGCTTGTTCGGGCGCGGCGGTGTTCTGTCGGGCGACTCGGTCTACACGGTGCGAACCCGAGTGACCCAGACCGACCCCGACGTCGGCCGTTAGCGCTCCTTGTCGGGCGCTACGACGAGCGCGGGACGGCGCGCCAGACCGGCCAGCGTCCGGGCACCCCGCGCAGCTCATGGGTACCGCGTGGCTCGTAGTCGATCGGCGACCCGATCGTGAGCGCGGGCACCGCGCCGGACACGAGGATCTCGCCCGGCAGCGCCAGATCCATGACCCGGGCGGCGAGATTCACCGCGAGCCCTCCGATGTTGTCGCCCCGGCGCTCGACCTCACCGGTGTGCACCCCGACGCGCAAGCGCAGGTCGAGACTTGCCATGGCCACGATGAGCGAGCGCGCCGCTTCGATGGCTTGTGTCGGGGTGGGAAACACCGACAACGCCCCGTCGCCGGTCTGGGTGATGCGTCGACCGCCGTGGCGAGCGAGCACGGAAGCGGTGAGAGCATCGTGGCGATCGAGTAGCTCGCGCCAGCGCCGGTCACCGACCAGTGCGGCCTGCTCGGTGGAGCCGACGATGTCGGAGAACAGCATGGTGGCGAGGCTCCGGGAAACCGCGCCGGCGCTTCGGCCCACCACGAACTGCTCGAGCTCGTCGAGCCAGAGAGCCATGTCGCCCACGTAGGGTGGTTGGTCGGCCCCGGGGAGCTCGGCGTAGCGGGCGCCGGGAATGTGCTCGGCGAGGTACCGCGAGTGTTCGGGAGGGAACACCCTTGCGTTGCGGCGGTGCAAGACGAGCGTCGGCACCGAGACATGCCCCAGGAGCGCCCGCACGTCCACCGCTCCCTGCGCGTTGAACAGGATCTCGGAGCTGCTCCGTGAAGCACCGAGCTGGCCACCTCGGTTGTACCAACGGAGGTACACCGGGTCGTTTGCGACGCTCGGCGTGAGCAGTGCAGTGAGCGGGTCGGCCTCCTCGGACTTCGAGGCCAGGATCTGCTCGACGAGCTCGAGCCGGTGCGATGGGTCCAGGCCGAACGGGTAGTCGTCGGAGCGGGTGAGCTTCGCGAAGCCGTTGAAGAGCACCAGATGGGTGACCAGGTCGGGGCGGGCCGCGGCGAGCTCGATCGCCGGTGGAACGCCCATCCCTTCGGCGAAGACGGCTGCGCCGTCGGTCGCCACGGCGTCGAGCACCGCAGCCAGGTCGTCGCCGATCTCGGCGCTGGTTCCCGGCGCCTCGGCGGTGACCGGATCGGATGCACCCACGCCACGCCGGTCGGCGAGGATCAGTCGGGCGAAGGATCCCATGCGGTCGAGCATGGACGCCATCGGCGGGTAGTCGGCGTACAGCGAGTACGGGACGATCCCGCCACCGAAATACAGCAGGTCGACGGGCGCGTCGCCGAGCAACGCATAGGCGAGGTGGTGCGCCCCGTTCTGCACATAGCGCGTGTAGCCCGGCTCCATGTCCCCAGTGTGGCACCTTCCCCGGGCCGGGCCTGCAGCCGCGTGCCCCCGGTGCCCGAGGGTCTGATGAGCCGTTCGGCCCGATTCCGACCACCACCAAGCATTTGGCACGCGCTCAGCGTGGAGAGGGCACGAGCAAGAGGCGATGGAACATCGTCTGTGGTGCAAGCCATGGGCGACCGGGGCCACGAGCCAGCGGGAAGAGCGGGAAAACGTGACACTCACCTTCGAGGAATTCTTCAAGCAGCACTACGACGCCGTCGAGGCGGGCGTCCGGGGATCGGGTGCGAGACCCGACGTCGCGGCCGAGGCGACCCAGGAGGCGTTCGTCCGCGCCTACCCGCGTTGGTGGCGACTGTGCCGCTACCGCAACCCCGCCGCCTGGGTACAACGCGTCGCGATCAATGTGCGACGAGACCTGGAACGATCCGACCGGCGGCGCCTCGGCGCGGGGTCGATCGAGGTGCACGCACGCGTCGACGCAGAGACCGACGACCGCGTCGACGCTGCAGTGGCCAGCCTGCCGCCCCAGCAGGAGCGGGCGATCCGCGCGTACTACCACGAGGGCCTCAGCACTCGTGAGACCGCGGAGCGGCTCGGTATCTCGAACGGTGCGGTTCGGTTCCATCTCCACGAGGGTCGCTCCCGTCTGCGCCCCATGCTCGCCAACGACGTCCACCGCCAGGAGGCCTGAAATGGCAGCCACGCAAGACCACAAGCCCCACACACCCGCCGGCGATCGCACCGCCGCCCGGGTGGACGACATCTACAACGCGCTCAGCGGCCGACTGAAGGCGGCGAAGCGGAGTTATGTGCGCCTGCGCGCGGGATGGCTGTTCGCGCTTCCCCTGCTCCTCGGCGTGAGCGCGGCGTTCGCTGCGAGCGGATCGAGCCCACAGACCTCACAGGTCGCGGGGAGGCCCGAACTCGGCACCCCGCCGCCGGACGCGCCATTCGTCGACCTCGAGCGCAGACCCATCGAAGGGCACAGCACCCTGGCCGCCGCGGGCGACAAGCTCGCGAAGGTCACCGACTGGCAGCGCGTCGAGCTCGGCTCGTTCGGGGCCGTCGAGATCGGCCACTACGGTGAGACCCTGATGCTCGGCGAGAAGGACCTCGCCGATGGCTGGACGGTGAAGGTCTTCAGGAACACCACCGAGGAGCTCATCCTGGCAGTCTCCGGGGGTGGAGAGAACTTCGCCGTGTACGTCCACCCGACGGAGTCGGGCTACGCCGTCGAGATCGAGGCACTGGTCGCTCCGACACCGACGCCCGAACCCACCAAGGAGCCGACGCCGACCATGAAGCCGGCTCCGGAGATCGAGACCCGCAAGGTCATCTCGGTGTTCGACATCGGCAAGGTCGTGGTCGAGCGTGACGGCGACCTGCTCTGGCTCGGCATCAAGTCCGCCGCCGACGGTTTCACCGCCACGGTGCTGAAGGAACACGGCACGAAGGTCGAGGCCATCTTCGTCAGCGACGCCTGGGAGAAGCACGTCAAGGCGTGGATCGACGGGCCCTCCATCAAGTACGACACGTGGTACGTCGAGGTCGCGCCTGCGTTCCAGACCCGCAAGGAGATCTCGGTCTACGGCCACGGCACCGTGGTCGTGGAGCGCATCGGCGAGTCGGCGAAGCTGGTCCTCGCCGTGACCTGGGCCGACAACGGGTTCTCCCCGACGGTGATCACCGAGACCGGTCCGGTCGTCGAGGCGGTGCTCGTCAGCGATGCCTGGGAGAAGCACGTCAGGGCATGGACCGACGGGCCCTCCATTCGCTACGAGCTGTGGGCCGTGGAGGTTGCGCCGGCCCCCTACGACGGCGTCGTCGACTGCGACTTCGGCACCATGACGGTTCACGTGGACGGTGCAGTCGCATCGATCACCTCGGTGACACCTGCAGACGGCGTCACCGCGACGATCACCAAGGCGAGCGGCGAGTTCGTCAGCGTGCAATACGACGACGGTGTCGAAGTTTGGCTCGTCAAGGCTTGGGGGAACGGCACCGCGGTCGTGAGCGAGGCGATCCAGGTCAGCTGAGCGACCTCCACCACATCGATCGGGACCCCGGGTAAACCACCCGGGGTCCTCGTGCGTCTGTCGTGGTGTGAAGACCTGTTCTGCAGTGACCGCACTGGTGCAAGCTGTGCGGGTGGACACCGACGCAGAGGCCAACGTGGAGATCGGCGCGCAGCTGCGGCGTCTCTACGACGAGCACTACCGCTCGTTGGTGAAGCTCGCCGCCTTCTACGTCGACGACGTCGGCTCGTGCGAGGAAGTGGTGCAGGACGCGTTCGTCGCGCTCCTCGGCCGAGAGCGGCGCGTCACGCCCGGCAAAGAGGCAGCCTACCTCCGCAGCGCGGTGCTCAACGGGGCCCGTTCGGCGTTGCGCAAGCGCAGAGTCCGACGCCAGCAGCGCGACCAAGCGGTTCCTTTCCCGGCGTCCCCCGAGGCCACAGCCGTGGCCGCCACCGAACGAGGGGAAGTATTGGCGGTCATCCGAAACCTGCCGGCAAAGCAGGCCGACGTCGTCGTGCTGCGCTACTGGTTCGACCTGTCCGAAGCCGAGATCGCACAGACGCTGGGCATGGCTCGGGGGACCGTGAAGAGTCACAGCCACCGTGCACTCAAGACCCTCGCCGAACGCCTGGAGGATCACCGATGAACACCGAAGACGCCGTCCGCGACGCCCTCGTCGCTCGGGCCGCCCAGGTGGAACCCTCCCGCGACGCCTACGCGCAGCTCGCCGGTCGCCTCCAGCGTCCCCGCCGGACGTCTTGGCGCCCGGCTCGTCTCGCCTGGGCCGCATCGGCAGCAGTGCTCGGCGTCGTCGTGATCGCCATCGCCACCACACGATCACCCGACCAGGGAACAGACCGCGGTCAGGCGGTGGCCACCTCGACCGAGACGGCCGCCGTCGCCACGCCCACGGCTCTCCTCCCCGACCACGCCGACGCGCTCTGGCCGCTGTCCGAACCTGCGGGAGGCTGGCCCTCGACGCCCGAAGGCGCGATCGAAGACCTGTGGACTGCGGCATTCGGGACCACTGATGCCCAGATCCGGCAAACCAACGCCGGCTACGAGGTCCTTCGCGTCGACGAGTCGGGCCAGCCGGTCCAGTCGAGCCCACCTGCGGCGGTCGCGGAGTTGGTCGCAGTCGGCGACGGGTGGGCGGTGGCGGACCTCACGAACCCGCAGATCAGCCTGTCCGGCGGTTCGTTCGAGACGACCGAATCCGGGTTCGCCTACCGCCCCGCAGGGCGCGCCTGGGCGTTCGAGGGCCACGTCACCGTGCAGGTCTTCGACGCCGGCGGTGCCGTGGTCGCAGAGGGCTTCGTCATGGGTGGCGGCACCGAGCTCCTACCGCTGAGCGGCTCGATCTCGTTGGAGGGCATCGAGCCCGGTCCGGCCACGATCGTCTACAGCGATCGCGGCGGCCTCGGCGTGCCGGTCTGGGCCGCGGCCGAACGCATCGTCGTCCCCATGCACTGACGAGACCCTGTGGCAGCGGCGCCGTTCGCCACTACGCCAACAGCCATGGCGACGTCGCGGCGCCTGCGACATGGACGCGCTATACCTACGCCCCGGTGACGCTCCCAAACTCTTTCCGGTCGTTGCGTATCGGCAACTACCGCAGATACTTCATCGGTCAGGTGATCTCGCTGTGCGGGACCTGGGCGCAGCAGATCGGTCTCGGCTGGCTCGTGCTCGAGCTCTCCGACGACAGCGGTGTCGCCGTCGGCATCGTCACGGCGCTGCAGTTCGTCCCCGTGCTCTTCCTCGGGCTGTGGGCCGGCCTGCTCGCGGATCGATTCGACAAACGGCGCTTCATCGCCTCCACCCAGATCGCTCTCGCCGTGATCGCGGGCACGCTGGCCTTCGTCGATCTCGGCGGCTTCGTGACGCTTCCGATCGTCTATGTGCTCGCCTTCTTCTTCGGTGCAGCGACCGCGCTCGACACCCCTGCGCGCCTGTCGTTCGTCGTCGAGATGGTCGGCCCCGAGGACCTTCCCAATGCGCTGGCACTCAACAGCGCCGTGGTGAACGCGGGGCGCATCATCGGCCCAGCGATCGCCGGTGGCCTCATCGCGTTCGGCGGGACCGGCCTGTGTTTCGCAGTGAACGCCCTGTCGTTCATCGGCACGATCATCGCCGTTTTGTCGATGCGCAGCGACGAGCTCCAGCAGGCGATACCCGTCGCTCGCGGAAGCGGTCAGGTCCGCGAGGGCTTGCGGTACGCCTGGAGCCAGCCCGTACTGAGAGCGTCCATGATGCTGATGGCGGTGGTGAGCCTTCTGGCGTTCAACTACCCGGTCATCCTCCCCTTGTTGGCGAAGGTCACCTTCGAAGGAAGCGCCAGTACCTACAGCCTGATGGCTTCCGCCATGGGCGCCGGCGCGTTCGTCAGCGCCCTCGTGCTGGCCGCGCTGGACCGACCCTACGGTCGGCGGATCGTGCTGTCGACACTCCTGCTCGGCGTGGCGATGGTCGTTGCCGCCATGTCACCCAATCTCGGGATCCTCGTCGTCCTGCTCGCGGTGACCGGGATGGGACAGGTCGTCACCGCTTCGAGCATCAACGCCCTCGTGCAGCTCGACTCGAGCCCGGCAATGCGGGGCCGGGTCACGGCCATCTTCACGCTGACGACGCAGGGCGTGACCCCACTGGGAGGGGTGATCGCCGGCACGGTTGCTGATGTGTGGGGACCACGATGGGGGCTCGCCCTCGGCGGTCTCGGCGCGGTCGCCGGGCTCCTGCTGTGTGGACCGGTCCTCTTCCGCCACCGGCATCCCGGCCTCCGCACCGTCACGGTGAAGCCGGCCACACCGGTGGGGTGAGGGCACTAGGCTCGGCCCTCGCGGCTGCGACCAGGGAGCGGGACATGTACGACGTGATCATTCGCGGTGGTGACCTGATCGATGGCACCGGTCGTGAGCGCCGCAAAGCCGACATCGGCATCGTCGGTGATCGCATCGCCACCATCGGCGAGGTCGATGGCACCGGCGGGGCGGTGATCGATGCCTCCGGACGCGTGGTCGCTCCCGGGTTCATCGACGTCCACACCCACCTCGATGCGCAGGCCTTCTGGGACACGACCCTGTCCCCCAGCCCGTTGCACGGCGTCACCACCGCCATCGGAGGCAACTGCGGCTTCAGCATTTCCCCCCTCGGCACCGACCCCGACGACGGCGCGTATCTCATGAGGATGCTGAGTCGGGTCGAGGGGCTGCCGCTCGCGACCCTCGAAGCGGGCGTGCCCTGGAACTGGAACACCACCGCCGAGTACCTCGATGCCATCGACCACACCCTCTCCATCAACACCGCGTTCAAGGTCGGCCATTCGGCACTGCGACGAGTGGTGATGGGGTCCGACGCAACTCGGCGTCGAGCCACCCCAGAGGAGACAACCCACATGTGCGAGCTCCTGCGCGCCGGGATCGAAGCGGGGGCGATCGGATTCTCGTCGTCGTGGTCGCCAACCCACAACGACACCGAGCAGAACATGGTCCCGAGCCGGTACGCCGATCGCGCCGAACTGCTCGCCTTGTCGGCGGTGCTCGCCGGTTACCCCGGCACCTCGCTCGAGTTCATCGCCGGTGTCGGGCCGTTCAGCGACGAGATCGTCGAGCTGATGGCCGACATGTCCGTCGCAGCGCATGCTCCGCTGAACTGGAATGTGCTGGCAGTCAATCACAAGAACGTCGAGGACTCCCTCGCGAAGCTCGCTGCGGGCGACGTCGCCGCCCGTCGAGGGGGCAAGGTCGTCGGATTGACCGCACCGATGTCGCTGGACTTCAGGCTCAGCTTCGCGAGCGGCTTCCTCCTCGACTCGGTTCCCGGCTGGGAGGAGGTGATGCTCCTACCCCTCGAGGACAAGCGGGCGGTGTTCGCCGACCCGGAACAGCGCGCCCGCCTGGGCGAGCTGGCCCTGGCACGCCACCCAGTTCGTCGATTCACCCACTGGGCCAAGATGGTGATCTTCTACACCGTCGCTCCGGAGAACCAGGGCTACCTCGGCCGAACGATCGGCGACATCGCCGCGGAGCTCGGCCGCTCCCCGTGGGACACCATCTGCGACATCGCCCTCGCCGACGACCTGCAGACGTCATTCGGCCATCCGAGCATCGACGAGCCCGTGGAGGACTGGCAGGCCCGGCTCCAGATCTGGCGCCACCCCCACGCGGTCATCGGTGCGTCCGACGCCGGCGCCCATCTCGACATGTTCGTGAGCGCAAACTACACGACGACGATGCTCGGTCAGGCTGTCGCCAAACACGCGCTGTTGTCGATGGAGGAGGCCGTCCATCTCCTTACGCAGGTGCCCGCGGAGCTCTACGGCCTGCGCGATCGCGGTGTACTCACCGAGGGCGCCTACGCAGATGTCGTGGTGCTCGACGAGGTGATGGTGTCGTCGAACCCGATGGAGATGCGCGCCGACCTCCCTGCCGGCGCAGCCCGCCTCTATGCCGACGCCAACGGGATCGATCGCGTGCTGTGCAACGGCGTGGAGATCGTGCAGGCGGGGTCGTTCACCGACGCCCGCCCGGGAACGGTCCTGCGCGCCGGTGTGCACACCGGCTGACGCAGGACCTGTTCGGGGAGCCGATCAGCCTCGCAGCGCCATCCGCCGGCCGGCGGTGACGATCAGCGCGCCGGCAGCAACGACGGACAGCGCGGCGATCACGAGGGTGTCGGAGGTTGCGCCCGTGTTGGCCAGCGGCGGCGCCCCGAGCCCGAGCGCGGTCGCTACCGTCGCCGGGAACAAGATGTGGTCGATCTCGTGGATGACGCCGTTGCATGCCTGGATGTCGGTGGTGACGACGTTGGCGGTCAACGGGCTGGCGCTCTCGATGGTGACGGTCTCACCCACCACCACGATCTTGATGGTCTCACCCTCGACGGTTGCGACGTCGGTGCCGTCGAGCGCGACCACCGCGGCGGCGTCGGATGCCTCCGGGAGCAGGTGGTAGCCCAGGATCGCCGCGACGGCGTCGGTGTTGCCGAGCAAGGTGCCGCTGGGGATGCCGAAGGCGGCGAGGTCATTGGTGAACGCATCATCATTGGGAGCGAAGACGGTGAACTGGGGGGCGCCGCTGTCACAGTTCGCGAGCGTGACGTCCTGGCCCGTGGCCGTGAGCGCTGTGACCGCGACCGAGAAGCCCTCGTCGATCAGGACCTGCGTGATGCTTTCCGCGGCGGGGTCCTGGGCGGCTGCAGGACCGGCAGCGAAGCCGATCAGCACACCGATCAAGGCCAGGGAAAGGGAGAGCTTCGTGAGTCGGGAACGCATCGTGGAGAACCTCGTGTTGTCGGGCGTCGAACTGCACGGACAACAGTACGACCAGCGTCAATCTAGACGGAGGACCCTCGTTGCGTCGCCTGATCCGTATCCGGGACACGCGCGTGCAGTCTCGGGAGCTACAGGGCCTCGGTGAGCTCGACGTGGGGACCACCGTCGCCTGCGTCCCATTCCTGGGATCGGAGGCGCTGGAGCTCCATTGCCCGCGCCTTGCCGGGCAGGAACTGCGCAGCTCCGACGGCGGCCACGAGCAACCCGACGGCGATGAAGAAGACCGTATGGTACGGCCGCAGCTCCTGGGAGACCGTCGGCTGAGCAGCGCTGGAGCGGGTGCTCGCGAAGATGGACGACAAGATCGCCACGCCAACCGCGGCGGCGACCTGCCGGGTCACGTTCGAGAGGCCCGACGCCTGGGAAACCCGCCGAGCTTCGACGCTGTTCATGGCCACGATGTTGGGCGCCATCATGGCCAGCCCCGAGCCGATACCACCCACGAACAGGATCACCGCGATGTGCAGGAGCGGCGTGGTCAGCGTCACCCGAGCGAGCGCCACGAAGGACGCGGCCAGGACCGTCGCTCCCATCGAAACCGGGATCCGTGCCCCCATCCGGTCCACGAGACGCCCGCCGATCGGCATGGTGGCTGCCATCCCGAGCGCCGACGGCAGCATGACGAGCCCGATACGGATCTCCGAGACGCCCCGCAGCGCCCCGAGCTCGAGGGGGATGTAGACCAGCCGCGAGAACTGCGCCACGGCCATGAGCGCGACCGTCACCATCGCTACCGCGAAGACGGGGTTCGCCAGGATGTCGAGCTCGAGCAGCGGGTGGCGGACATGGCCGACGTGCACGACGAAGAGCGCGATGAGGACGACGCCGACCGCGAGGAGCGCCACGACTGCGGGCTGGCGGTAGCCGTGGACCCCGCCTTGAGACATACCGATGAGGAAGGCCACCAGCCCGGATCCGGCCAGCCCAAGTCCGACCCGGTCGAAGGGGCGTTCCTCACGGAAGCCGGTGTCACGCAGGAGTCGGATACCCAAGGGCACCCCCACGCTCCCGATCGGGATGTTGATGAGGAACAACCAACGCCACGACAGCGACGAGACGAGCGTGCCGCTCAGCACGGGCCCGATGGCGGGGGCGACCATGATGGCGATCCCGAAGTAGCCGAGCGCTTTCCCGCGCTCGTTGGGTTCGAACAGTTCGTAGATCATGGCCATGGCGACCGGAGTCATCAGCCCGCCGGCGACGCCTTGCAGCGCGCGGGCGGCGATGAGGAAGCCGAACGTCGGCGCGAGCGCACACAGCAGCGAGGCGACGGTGAACAGCGCCATGGCGGCGAGGAAGACCTTCTTGCGTCCGAGCCGATCGGCGAGCCAGCCACTGACCGTCTGGGCGACACCGACGGCGGCGAGGTAGGCGGTCACCACCCACTCGATGCCCGAATCGACCTGGAAGTCGCGCTGGAGGTCGGGGAGGCCGAGATTCACCACAGTGGTGTCGAGGACGACCATGAAGGAGCCGAACAGCACGACGAACATCGCGACCCAGCGGTAGTCGATCCGGGCGCGCATCGTGGTCACAGCCATACGGGACTCCCCTGCGGTCGGTCAGACACCGGGCGACCGGCGACCCCAGGGTGAGTCTAGGAACGCGCGATCAACCGATCAGGCTCGTGTGACCGATGCGACTTCGGTGTCGGCCCGGCCGAACTGCGCGAGCAGGATCAGGTCGTAGAGCACCTTGATGGCGCCGGCGACCACGAGCGGCCACCCGATGCCGTGCTCGTCGAGGAGGAGCCCCGCGAGCATGGGTCCCGGAACCGCCGCGAGACTGCGCGGCACATTGGTGACCGCGGCGGTTGCGGCCCGGCGATGTTCGGGAACAACCGACATGGTCCAGCTCGTGCGGGCGGGCACATCCATCGTGGAGAAGAGCGAGCGAGCAACCAGGCATCCCACCGCGAGCGGCGCAGTGGGCATCAGGCCCGCGCCGATGAGGAACACGTTGGCGGGTAGGTGGGTGTACGCCATGGTACGAACCAGGCCGAGCCGGGCTGCGATCCTCGGCGCGAGCAACATCGACAATGCCGTGCACGTGCTCGTCCAGAAGAAGACCGTGCCGGTCAAGGCAACCGACAGGTCGAAGCGGCCGAACAACCAGAGGGCGATCATGCTCTGCGATGCGAAGCCCGAGCCGAAGGAGTCCAGGCTGAACAGCGCCGCCATGCGCAGGACTATCGGACGCGAGTCACCCAGTTCCGACCGTCGACGCAGCGTCGCGACCCGAACCGGCTCGACCGCTGGCGACAGCCGACGGTAGGTCCGCAACGCCTCGAGCGCGACGAGCGCATACACCAGGAAGGACAGTCGGATCACATACTCCAGGTCCGCGCCGGTCGCGTCGGCGATGCGCTCGGGCACCCCCGCTGCCAGCGAACCGAGCGCGCCGGCCATCGAGCCGGCCAGGCCGTAGTGCGCGAACCGGCGGGTTCGGTCAGCGGGCTCCACGAGCTGCGGGAGCAGCGCCTGTTCGGTCGGCAGGAACACGCTGATGTCCCCGCTCGACGGGTTGAGCGTGCCGACGACGGCCACGGCGACGATGAGTGCGAGTCCGGTGACCGACGCGAACCCGATGCCGGTGGCGGCCATCAGCACGGCGGCCGACATCAGGATCGCGCGCCGAGACCAACGGCTGCCGGCGAACCCGACGAACAGGGTCAGCAGCGCCGAGCCCAGCATCGTCGCCGTGACGACCAGGCCGACTCTCGACGCCGAGTAGCCGAGCAGCCCGAGGTGGACCGGGAGCAAGACGCTGACCGCGCCATCGACGAACCCCCGACCGGCTCGTGCACCCAGGATCCTCCGCAGGTCGGAGTTCAAGGGTCCGGGTCGACCGCGTCAGCAAACCGACGCGTGCGCGTCGATCACGTGGGCCATGCAGGCGGACAACCGGCGAGCTGTGGGGAGGTGGAGGAACTCGTTGGGCCCATGGGCGTTCGACTCCGGCCCGAGCGCTCCGGTGATCACGAACTGCGCGTCCGGGTACCGCTCCCCCAGCATCGCCATGAAGGGAATCGAGGCTCCGATCCCCCAGGCTCCGGTGGGTCGGCCGAAGTGCGCCCCCGATGCCGCATCGAGGGCAGCCTGCAGCCACGGCGCAGTGGGCGCGGCGTTCCATCCCGCAGCGGCCTCGTCGACGGTGACGGTCACCGTCGCCGCGTTGGGAACGTCGGTGGTGAACGCCTCGCGGAGCGCGTCGATGGCTTCGGCGGGGCGACACGTCGGAGGTAACCGGAACGACAACGCCGCTGTGGTGAACGGCCGCAGCACATTGCCCGCGTCGGCAACCGACGGAACCCCGTCGATTCCGATGGTTGCCAGCGCCGGACGCCAACAGGTGGCCAGCAACGCGTCCTGGGCGTCGCCGGCATCGCTGCGCGTTGCCCCCGCGAACGCGACGTCGAGGCGCGCGTCGACGCCGGCGGCGGCCGCGGCGGCAGCCTCGGCGACGCGATCGGGCGGGATCTCCGCCTGCAGAGCATCGAGCAGGATACGGCCGGTGTCGGGGTCCTCGACCCGGTCCAACAGCCGGCGGAGCACGCGGAAGCTCGACGGCACCGCCCCGCCGGCGAGGCCCGAGTGGACCCCGCGTTCGACGACGTCGACCCGCAGGTCGAGCTTGACCATCCCCCGCAACGATGTCGTGAGCCAGAGCGCGTCGTAGTCCGGTGCGCCCGAATCGAGGCAGATCACCAGCGACACGTCACCGAGCCGCTCGGTGAGGGTTTCGAGATGAGCCGGCAGGTCGACACTGCCGCTCTCCTCGCTCGCCTCGATGAGCACGACGCAGCGGCCATGACTGCCACCGCAGGCGGCGACTGCCTCCAACGCACTGAGCGCAGCGAACGCCGAGTAGCCGTCGTCGGCCCCGCCGCGTCCGTACAGCCGATCGCCTTCGATGACCGGCGTCCACGGCGCGAGGCCCTGACGCCAGCCCGTCATCTCGGGCTGCTTGTCGAGATGGCCGTAGAGCAAGACCGTGTCGGTCCGCTCGATGCCGGGGGTCGCGGGAACGTCGACGACGAGCACTGGCGTGCGACCCTCGAGTCGGTGAACGGTGACTGCGGCATCGAGGGGCGCGTGCGCGACGCACCAATCGTGCACCAGCGTCATGGCCCGCTCCAGGTGACCGTGCGCCTGCCAGTCGGCGTCGAACGCCGGCGACTTGGCCGGAATCGAGATGTACTCCTCGAGCACGCCCACAATGCCTGCCCAGCGACGATCGACCGTCGCGGCAACCGTCCTGGCGTCGAGGGTCATGCGATCACCCGCTTCGTGAAACCGGAGATCCCCCGCCAAGCGAACAGCGCCGTGAAAGCGACCATCACCGGGTAGATCGCGAACAGCGACATGTGCGGAACCTCGGTGAGCGAGGCCCGGAATCCCTCGCTGACATACACCAGGGGGTTGGCGAGCACCACGATCTGCAGCCATCGCACCGCTTCGAGGGACTGCCACGCGTAGTACGTGCAGCCGAGGAACGTGATCGGTACCACGATGACCCCGAACAGCATGGGTACCGTGCGCGGCTCGAACATCGTGCCGAACATCAAGCCGAGCGAGCCCGCCATGAGACAGGCCAGCGGGATCATGGTGACCAACACGAACCAGTGCACCGCGAGATGCACCGGCGTGGCGGGCACGAAGGCCGCAATGGGGAACACGACCAGTCCGGCCAGCAGACACTGGAGTGCCCCGGCGACGATCTTCTCGATCGCGACGAGCCGGACCGGCAGCGGGGCAAGCACCCGGTCCTCGATCTCACGGGTGAAGCCGAACTCCTGCACGAGCGGGAGCGCGACTGCCTGGATCCCCTGGAACATGATCGCCGTCGCGATGACGCCGGCCACGAGCAGCGTCGAGAACGCGGCCGCTTCGGGCCCACTCCCGCCGATGCCCTGCCCGATCTTGGGGAAGACGTAGGTGAAGACGAACACCAACAGCAGCGGCTGGAGAACCGTGCGGGGGAGGAACTCGCGCAGGTTCTTGCGCAGCACGCTGGCATCGCGGAGCAAGAGGGCCCCGAATGCCCCGACCGTGCTGGACCGCAAGTGGAGCGGCGGCGGTGCGACGCGGTTCGTATTCACGGCTGGCGTGGTGATCATTCCCTGAGGTCCTTGCCGGTGAGGCGGATGAAGACGGTCTCGAGCGTGGCTTCGGTGACCGACAGGTCGGTGAGGGGGAAGCCGTTGCGCTCGGCGAGCTGGACCACGAGGGGCAGCAGCCCCTGGCTGCTGTGGACGCCGACGTGGACGCGACCATCCACGACCGCGACGTCGAGGACCCCCGCCACTTCGGAGAGCAGCAGGGATGCGAGCGCCGTCGGATCGGCGCTCGTCGACACGATCAGGGTCGTCTCGGCGCCGGCGGACCGCTTCAAGGCCCCCGGGGTGTCCAGGGCGATGACCTTGCCCTGATCGATGATCGCCACCCGGTCACAGAGCTGATCGGCTTCTTCCATGTAGTGCGTGGTGAGCAGGATCGTGTGGCCCTCTCCGTGGAGTTGGCCGAGGATCTCCCACAGGGCAATGCGGCTCTGCGGGTCGAGACCCGCGGTCGGTTCGTCGAGGAAGAGCACCGGTGGGCGGTGCATGACGGCGCGGGCGACCATGAGCCGCTGGGCCATGCCGCCCGAGAGCGCATCCACCCGGGCGTCGGCCCTGTCGGCGAGCCGGAACTGCTCGAGGAGGCGCACCGCTTCGGAGCGGGCGGTCCTGACGTCCATGCCGAAGAACCGGCCATGGAAGTAGAGGTTCTCGCGAACGGTGAGCGAACGGTCCAGGGTGTTCGTCTGGGGCACGACGCCGATCAGGCGCTTTGCCTCCGCCGGGCGGGCGACGACGTCGACCCCGCCGACGCGTGCCCAGCCGCTGGTTGGAATGATGCGCGTCGTCAACATGCCGGCGGTCGTCGTCTTGCCGGCGCCGTTGGGGCCGAGCAGCCCGAAGATCTCCCCTGCCCGGACCACCAGCTCGAGGTCGTCCACGGCGCGCACACCCCCGGGATAGACCTTGGTGAGGCCGCTGGTCTCGATGACCGGCGACGGCGTGGTCACGGTCTGCCACTGGACGTGGGCAACGTCACGATGGATGTCCTCTCGATGTCCTTCGACTCCATGTCCTTCGACGAAGAGTCGTGATGGAACGGCTCCGACCGGCGGGCGATTCCCCTCCCACGCGCCGCGCGCGCCGAGGGAGGGGATCCGGGTTCAGTCCTCGATGCCGAGGAAGCGGGCGAGGTTGCCGCGCATCACCGATCGCGAATCGTCCTCGGAGAGCCCGGTGAGCTGGCCGAGGTAGGCCGAGGGGTCGGGCAGGCCCTCGCCGTGGGGGAAGTCGGTGCCGAACACGATGGGCTTGGTACCGACCGCGGCGATCACGCGCTCGAGGTTCTCCTCGGGGAACGGTGCGACGAAACAGAATTCGCGGAAGTACTCCGATGGCCGCATCTCGAGCGTTCCCCAGGTGGCCTTGCGTCCCATCATGTACGCGTGGTCCATCTTGCGCAGCAGGTACGGCAGCCACACGGTGCCCTGCTCGGCGAGCATCAACCGCATGTTGGGGAAACGGTTGAACCAGCCCTGCAGGATGGCAGCCCCCACGGTCTCCATGGCCGGCCGATCGCCGTAGTAGAAGACCCACTGGAACGCGCTCATGTCGCCGAGGATGACCTCGTCCTCGTTCCATTCGACGCCCTGCGCGCCGTAGCGTGTGACCGATCCGAGATGGGTGGCGAGCTGGATGCCGGCCTCGTTGCAGATCGACCAGAACCGGTCGTTGTCGGGCCGGAACGGCGATGTGTGCATCGACGGGCCGGTGCTGGTCTGGATGACCTTGGGCACCTCGAACTTCATGATCCGGTCGAGCTGGTCGAGGGCCCCGGCGGGATCGGCGAAGCTGATGAACGGCGGGGTGAACAACCGGTTCTGGTGGTTGTAACCCCATACCTCGCCGAGGTAGCGGTTGAGTGCGTTGAGGTTCGCGTACAGCGCGTCGTAGTCGTCCTCGAAGTGGACCTCGATGCCCGGGAGCGCCGCGAAGTTCACCGCCGCCTCGATGCCCTGGCTGTCCATCACGACGAGGCGGTCCGACGGATTGTCGAGCATCGGCTGGAGCTCGCGGTACCGCTGGGCGAACTCCTTACGCCCCTCGACGTCGAGTCCTTTGAGCGGGTTGAGCTTCGTGAGCAGCGATCCCGGCATCGGCGCGGCGGCCAGTTCCTCACTGCGTCCACGCTCGTCGACGCCGAAGCTGGCGAGCACCTCACTTGAGCCGACCACCTGCTCGTGGCCGAGCGACTTGACCGGCGACGGGTCGGGCTTGCCGCCCCAGAGGTACTCGTGTGCACCGTTGGCCCGGTTGATGACCGTGATGGCCACGTGGCGTTTGTCCGGATCGATGTAGTCGAGATACGCCGACACCGGCGGCGTGGAGTGCTCGTCGGCATCGTTGATGAGATATCCGAGCTCGGTCTCGGATTCGATCAGTGCGCTCATGGTTCCCCCTGGGACAAGCTCGACTGCGAGCGTGTCGCACGCTCGGTTGCGCGCGCCAGCGTACTTCCATCCGCGACGTCGGTGCTCGTCGACGAGCCGCCGAGCTGGTGCCACCGTGCCCGCCGGGCCGTTCGGCTCACCCGTGTCGACGCGTTTCATCCGGAGCGGTACGGTGCCGATGGGAGTGCATCGGGGGATGAGGGATCTCCGAAACAGGTTGCCGGCGTCGGTCAACCGACGGCGACCGGAAAGAAGAGCGATCCATGCCGAAATTGGACCATTCCCGCGTACTGAGGGGTCTGGCCGCGTTCGTGCTCGCCCTGGCAATCACCGGTCTGGCAAACCCGGCCGGCGCCGCGCGACCGACGGCCGATCCGCGATCCGAGCACCAGCGCATCGTCGACTTCTGGACTCCCGATCGGGTGGCGCATGCCATTCCTCGGGAGGTCGCCTATGACCCGGCGACGGGTCGGTTCGAGCTCGCCCGCGCCGGCGGCATCGCCACCAAGGGTCGCCCCGGAGGGGGCGGCGGAGGTGGGGGAACGACCTCCGGGCTCGGCACCACCACTGGCACATGGTGGCACGACATCGATGCGAACCTGGACCGAACGGTTGCCAGGGCCACCGGCAAGGTGCTCTTCGAGATGGGCAACTACCTCTACACGTGCTCCGCGACCGTGGTGACGGAAGGCGCTTCTGATCGATCACTCGTCCTGACCGCCGGGCACTGCGCGTACGACTGGGTCACGGGTTTCGCCGAGAACTGGATCTTCGTGCCCGACTACGAGTCCGACCCGGCCGCCAGCCTCGGCACCGACCAGAACGGAGACGGCTACCTGGACCACGCAGACCTCACCAGCCTGTGCGGTGCCGGGCTCGGCTGCTGGACGGCGAGCGCGCTCGTCGTGCATGACGGCTTCGTGGCCGCCGGGGACTTCAACGTGAACGCGATCCTCAACGACTTCGCCTTCGCCGTCGTCGAGCAGGGTGGCCTCACGAACCAGCAGGGACTCGCCGAGGACCTGGCCGGGCATCAGGACATCAACTTCACGTCGATGTCCAAGGGCACGACGACGGCTGCGTTCGGGTATCCGGCCGCTAGTCCGTTCCACGGAGACCAGCTGCGCTACTGCAACGGGGGCGTGAGCTTCGACCGGTCGACGCTCAACCTCACCTACAAGTTGGGCTGCGACATGAACGGGGGCTCCTCCGGAGGCGGCTGGTACCGCGACTTCGACCCCGCGAGCGGAGCGGGAACGCTCGTCTCGCTGAACTCCTACACCTACACGAACCGGACCGGATCCATGTACGGCCCGAAATTCAACAGCGACACCGCCACGGTGTACGACGCGTCCGCTTCCCTGATGCTGACCCTGACACCAGGTACCAACTTGGGAGCAGCAGGCGCGAGCGTGCGGTGGATCGTCTACTGAGGGCCATCCCCATCGAGTTGTGACGTCCCATCGGCGACGGCCCTCGGGTCGTCGCCGATGGCGCGTCCGAGCCGGTGAGGCGCATCGGGTCGGCGGAGCCATCAGGCCGTGCCGCCGCGCGTTACAGCCCGCGCCCGAAGGGCCCGACTTTGGGTCGATGGACGCATGTCTCTCGGAGCGGGGCGTGGACGGTTCAGACCATTGCGGTACAGCGCGGCGTCGGTCGCGACGATCACCGGACCACCACATCAGGTGACACACGGGAGACAACATGAAGGCACTGGTCACCACGCTCGCGGTCGCGTGCGCGGCACTCGTACTCGTGGGGACGCCGGCAGGTGCCGGCGGCCCCGACAAGGCGTGCTCGTCGGTCGTGCACGAGGCCGGCGACTGGGGCAAGGGCCTCAACCCGGGGCGGGCCGCATTCATCGCCGGAACGCCCGGGGCCGACGAGGTCCCGGAGATCCCCGAAGGGGTCGTGTACTGCGGCCTCGGCGGCAACGACCACATTGGTGTCAACAGGGGATGGTTCTACGGCGGGCCGGGCATGGACCAGGTCGACGAGAACTACGGCTTCGTCCGCGGCGGCGACAACACCGACACCGTCGGCCTCAACGCCGGCACGTTCCACGGCGGACCCGAGGCCGTTCGTGACATCGTGCACACGAACACCGGCTTTTTCGACGGCGGTCCCGGCGACGATCTCGTCGATTCGGGCAACAGCGGTTTCTTCGACGGCGGGCCGGGCCTGCACGACACGATCGAAGGCACCAACGTTGGCACGTGCGTCAACGTCGAGATCGGTTGCCCGCAGGTGTGACCAGAGGCGCCGACAGCGCTCGCGGGCGCGCTAGCGTGCCACTCGTGTCCGACACCCATGCCGACAAGCGCCCGCTCCTCGAAGGCGAACGCACCAGACTCCTTGCCCGCATCGACGAGCTGACCGTCGGCGGCGTCGTCGACCTCGAGTTCGACGACGACTTCGCCGACCGCGGTCAGGTAGCGTCCGAGCAGGGCGAGAACCGGTCGCTCGCCGATGCGCTCGAGGCACAACTGGCCCGCGTCGACGCTGCCATCGCCCGCCTCGACGACGGCACCTACGGCGCCTGCATCGTCTGTGGCGGCCGGATCGGAGCCGATCGCCTCGAGGCGATGCCGGCAACGGACCGCTGTATCGACCATGCCACTGCCAGCCCCAGACGCCTGGGTAGCTGAACGAAGGTTCAGAGGGCACCGATGAAACCGTTGACCGGCAAGATCGCTGTGGTGACCGGCGGTTCGCGCGGTACCGGCAAGGCGATCGCTCTCGAGCTCGCCGATCTGGGCGCAGACGTCGCCGTCACCGCCCGCACCGTGGCGGCGGGCGATTCCGTCCTGCCGGGCACCATCGGCGAGACCAAGACCGCACTCGACGAGCGCGGGGTGCGATCGCTGGCCATCGCCGCGGACCTCACGGACCCCAAGGCCCCGGCACGGGTCGTCGACGAGGTCCTCGCCACCTTCGGGCGCTGCGACATCCTCGTGAACAACGCCGCCGACACCGGCGACAACGTCTTCGCCGACTTCTGGCAGACCCCGCCCGAGTCGTGGAATGCACAGGTCCAAGTCAACCTCAACGCGATGTACGCACTCATGTGGGGCTTCGCTCCGAGCATGCGTGACAACGGCGGGGGCTTCATGATCAACCTCGGCTCCATGAAGGAGCCACCCGGGGTTCTGGTCCCCGGGGGCATGGCCCTCGGGCCCGACGTCCGTCTGGGGGCGACGTACCCCACCACGAAGGTGGCCATCTATGCGATGACCTCGTTCGTCGGCAACCAGCTCGCCGAGGACAACATCATCGTCACCTGCGTGAACCCCGGCGGTGCGGCCAGCGAGAGCCACTACCACCACATGAAGCGACTCGGAATCGAGCCGTCGCCCACACCGCTGACCATGCCGGTGAAGACGGTCGCCTACATCGTGACCTGCGACGACCCGATGACCCGCTTCGCGGCGCGCTACGTCGACGCAGTCGAGTTCGCCCAGGGAGAGGGTCTGGCGAGCCTCGACGACTGAACTCGACGAGCGCGGCGACGATCAGCGCTCGTGGACCGGTACGTCCTGGCGCAATGCCTGCTCGCCGACGAAGCGCCATTCGTCGAGGCTCGCTCCCATCAGGTCGGGCCAGCTCGGCCGCAACGGGATGAAACGGAGATCACGCAGCATTCGGTAGTGCTCGCTCGCAGTGGCGTACCACTGGCGGCGATGCTGTTCGATCATGATCTCCTCCCAGCCATTCGACCGTAGCTGTTCCGCGCGTTCACCCTGGTAGGCGCCGAGCTGGTCGAGCGCCTCCTCGTAGCCCTGCATCGCCACAACCTTGAGGTCCTGGTCGATCTTGCTTCGAATCCCCGCGCCCAGCGCGCTCACGAAACCCAGCAGCATCAGCGCCGGTCCGTCGGACTGGTCGTGCCACTGCAGCAGCGCACCCAGGACGAACATGCCGATGCCGATGTTGCGCACCACCCACGCATGTCGTCGGAATGTCCTCATCGGCGATCACCTCGATGCAGAACCCATCGGCTCGATGACGGTCGTCCTTGAGCGCGTGTCAGCCGGTTCGCCGCTGCGTCCAGGCAATTGCCCCGTGCGCAGCGACGACCGCCGTGCTGAAGCAGCCCTGGAGCAGGTAGCCGCCCGTGGGGGCCTCCCAGTCCAGCATCTCCCCGGCGACGAACACGCCGGGCAATGAGCGAACCATGTACCGCTCGTCCAGCTCGTCGAATCGCACCCCACCGGCGGTCGAGATGGCTCGGGCGATCGGCATCAGCGCGTCGACGCGCACGGGCAGCGCCTTGGCCACCGACGCGAGCTCGGCCGCTTCGGTCGGCAGGTGCCTGCCCAGCGCCTCTCGCAGCAACGCAGCATGGCTCGGGGAGAACCCGGCCTTGCGAAGCCACGTCGAGGCCGAGTCCTTGGGCCGGCGCTTCAGCAGACGCTCGGCGAGCTGCGCCTCGGTGAGGTCGGGATTGAGATCGATGCGCAGGAACGCTCCCCGTCCCTCCTCCAGCGCGCCACGTAGCAGCCCCGAGAGGGCATAGACGGGCCCGCCTTCGAGGCCATCGGCGGTCACCACGCAATCGCCGCGCACGGCGGTCCCGTTCACCGAGATGGCGATGTTCTTCACCGGATGGCCGGCGAAGCGCTCCACGAAGCGGTCGGTCCACCTCACGCGCACCCCGCAGTTGTGCGGTTGCAGCGGTGTGACACCGATGCCGGCTTCGGCCATGGGCTCGGTCCACGTGCCCGTCGAACCCACGCGTGGCCAGCTGGCACCGCCGAGCGCCAGCAGCGTCACATCGGCGTGGACGACCTCGATGCGACCATCAGGGGTGAGGAACCGCGACGCCGCCGGCGCGCCGTCGTCGACGAAACCCTGCCAACGGTGCCGCACTCGAATCTCCACCCCCAGTTCGGCCAGGCGACGCAACCAGGCCCGCAAGAGCGGCGTCGCCCGGAAGGACGCGGGAAACACCCGCCCGCTGGAGCCGACGAAGGTCGGCTCGCCGAGGTCGGCAAACCAGGCGCGGAGTTCCGCCGGCCCGAAGGCGCCGAGCGCTGATTCGATGCGAGACGGGTCGGGCCCGTACCGGGCCACGAAGTCGACAAGCGGCTCACTGTGGGTGATGTTGAGCCCGCCACGGCCGGCGAGGAGCAACTTCCGGCCGACGGAAGCCATGTGCTCGTACACGGTGACCTCGAGGCCAGCGCGCGCCATCACCTCGGCCGCCATCAGGCCTGCCGGACCACCGCCCACGACCGTCGCCGAGGTGCGAGGACGCCAGCGCGTGGCTGCGGGGCCGTTGTCGGGCATGGCCGGGACGCTAACACTGCGCCTTCGTCGATCAGGCAGGTGCGGCGATGCCCGTCGGCGACCGCGGGAGGATCGACCGAAACGCGGCAACGCACAGTGCGATCACCGCCAGCACGAACAACATCACCGGCCGGAGGAGGTTCACGACGACGAGTCCCACACCGGGCACCACGAACACCGCTCTTCCCACGGTGTCCTCCGGCACGATCGACCATGACTCGCACTCGACGTTCGCATCCCCGCAGGTCTCGAAGGTGCGGACACCGTCGCTGTCGTCGACCGAACGGACGCGGTGGGTCACAGTGCCCGCCTCACCACTCGGGTCCTGGAAGGTGACGACATCGCCGGGACCGACGTCGAGGGCCCAGACGTGCTCGATCACGACCACGTCGCCCACCTCGATGGCCGGAACCATCGAGCCGCTGCGCATGATCAGTGGGTGATACCCGGCGAGCATCAACACGAGCGGCGGCGCGGTGAACACCGCCGCCAGGGCGATGCCGAGGAGCACTGCCCGGTCGTGTCGGCGACTCGTCGACGGTGTCGACCACGCCGCAGACCTCGGCCCATCGGGCACCGACGCGTCTTCGTGGGGGGCCGTGCACGCTCGCACGATCTCGCCCTCCCAGACAGCTTCATCTACAGGGGCCATCGACAGCGCCAGCCCGGCGACGACCCGACCGTCCTCGCGCCGCTCGAGGTGGGCGACCACGCCTTCGGCGCACACCGGGGTTTCGCCGGGCTCCAACAGCGCCGTCACGGTGTCGCCGATCGCGAGACCATCCAACGAGCCCAGGACCGCCACCCCTCGGGGGGATCCGTCGATCACCCGGACAACGTGACCATCGACGACGGCGGCGACATCCATGGGAAGCCGCACCAGCTGACGGTCCCAACGGCGTTGAGCCAAGGCCCTGAATGCGAAGGGCCAGAGCAAGAGCAGGTTGAAGATCACGAGGCCCGCAGCGAGGTGGTCCGTTCTCCGCCCGCTGTGGCTCGCCACGAGCGTCGCGGCGCCCAAGGCCGCGCAGAGCAGCGCGGCCCAGACGGCGGGACGCGCACCGGGACGCGCCACCACCCGAACTGCGACGCGGTTGAGTCTCGCCGGCAGCACCGCGAGCAACGATCCGGTCGCGGCGTAGGCGATGTCCATGGCGTCGCGCGACGGCTCGAGGGCAAGGCCGTGGAGGAGCCGCCCCGTCACCCATCGCGCGGCGGCGAGCGCTGCCAACAGCGCGGTGAACCAGATGGGATCGAGCGAGATCGGGAGGCTGCCATGCCAACTGACGAGCGCGGGTAGTGCCAGCCAGAAGAAGAGCGGGAAGGCGAACAGTTCTCGCAGCAGGCAGCCCAAGGAGAGCAGGCGGCCGCGCAAGCGCCCGGTACGGAGCGCCCCCACGAGGTCGATCGCCGCAACTCGCTGGCGGCGCAGTGTGGCCGGCCAGAACGTCTCCGGGGTGCCCGGCACCCAGGAGACCGAGACGACCTCGTCGACGTCGGCGCCCTCGTGGCCTTGAGTCGCGGCTCGGCGCAGCCACGCGCCCAACGTCATGTCCGCCTCCAGAGGGATTTCTCCGAGGAGCTGCGTTGCGACGAGCGTGGCGTTGGGTTCCCACAACAGCGCGCCGGCTCGACGTGCCCCGGAGCGGCGCGCGCTCCCCAGACGGTCGCGCACCCCTGGGGCGAGCCCCTCGACACCGAGACCCTGGGACCTGCCGGTGACCCATCCGACGCCGTCGCCGATTCGGGCCGCTGCGGCCGCGCATCCTTGTGGGACCGGCACGCACCGGGCCCCGAGGATCAGAACCGCTTCGCTGCCGAATTCCTCTGCGGCGACTACTGCCGCCTCTCCCAGCGAGGGAACGACTCGCAGGTCCATGTCGGAGAGGTGACCCGCCATCGTCGGGTCATCGACCACCACGACCGTCGGGCCGGCGCTCACAGCCAGCGCCGCGGTGGTGCGGACGACCTCGAGCGGCACGTGACCGATTCGAAGCACCGTCGTCACCGGTTCGGCGTGCGGGCGGGCGCGACGCGGACCCACTGGTGCCCGACCGCCGAGCGCGGCGTCGATTACGAACGGCGCGCAGCTCCACGCCATGGCGGCCACCAACACCACGCCGATGGCCCGCTGATCAGAGCGCACCGACCAGGCGGCGGCCAGGATCAGCCAAATCGACGCCGCAGCGACCGCGACCGCGCTCACGCGGGCCGCGAAGACGCGTCGGCGCAGGCTCATCCTCGCCGTCGTGCGATGACCGACATCGTGGCGCCACTGCCCATGAGCAACATGCCCAGAACCGCGAGCGTCAGTGAATTCGAACCGGTCATCGCCAGTGCGTCGTCGGTCTGAACGAGCACGCGATCTTTCGTCTCGCCGAGCACGGCAGCAGGGTCCGGCGTGGGTGTGGCTTCCCCGCCGGCGGCGTCGACGTCGCCGTCGACAGCATCCTCGGTCGGCTCCGCAGTCGGCTCAACGGTGGGCTCCACCGTCGGCTCCACCGTGGGCTCAACCGTCGGGTCCTCGGTCGGACCAGAAGTCGGCTCCTCCGTCGGCACGGCTGTCGGCTCCTCGGTGGGCTCAACCGTCGGCTCCTCCGTCGGGACCACCGTCGGCTCCTCGGTGGGCTCAACCGTCGGCTCCTCCGTCGGGACCACCGTCGGCTCCTCGGTGGGCTCAACCGTCGGGACCACCGTCGGGACCACCGTCGGCTCCTCGGTGGGCTCAACCGTCGGGACCACCGTCGGGACCACCGTCGGCTCCTCCGTCGGCTCCTCCGTCGGCCCCTCGGTGGGCTCCTCGGTCGGCCCCGGGGTCACCGTCGGTTCGGGCTGGGCATTCGATCCGCAGAACAGGACTTTCTCGATTCCCGGAGCGCGACGGCCTTCGCGCGGGAGATCGGCATTCGAGAAGGAGCCACTGGTGCGCGGCGGGTCCAGCTCGGTCAACGACGACGCATCGCTGCTGCGCACGAGCACATGGGTGATGACGACGGTCGAGGACCAGTCACCACCGGAGGAGGATCCGTCGGTGATCGTCACCACGTCCTCGTTTCCCTCCGGAGACTGGAACTCGTAGTCGTGGTCACTGAACTCGAACTTGGCGACGAGCACGGTGTCCTCGGGACACGAGGTGCTCTTCTTCCCGGCCGTGGACGCCAGGAGGCCCGAACCCGTCACGATCGCCCCCACCACGATCAGTGCCACGGGCACACGCGATCGGATGATCCCATGAAGTCCAGATCCGACTCTTGATTCCATTCCCGCACCACCACTTCCAGAACGCGGCTCGCCCGCACTCACCACGGCCTCCATCGCCCGCACAGAACGGGAGTTGAGGCTGAAGCCCATATGACGCGCCACAACGCGTGCGATCGGGTCGCAGCGGCCGATGGGCGACTAGCGTGGTGCCCCTGTCAG
This sequence comes from Acidimicrobiaceae bacterium, assembly GCA_024641655.1. Taxonomy (GTDB): domain Bacteria; phylum Actinomycetota; class Acidimicrobiia; order Acidimicrobiales; family UBA8592; genus JAHECR01. The sequence goes on along the minus strand of JAHECR010000024.1, from coordinate 4,284 downwards.
CAGCGAGCAGGTCGTCAAGGAGCCGAGTGAACCGTCATCCGAACCAGCTGGGGCCCATCGCGACCCGCCTCGTCGCCCGTCGAGCGACGTGAGCGTCCTCGTCGAGATCAACCACCGGGTCAACCCCCTCACGCCCACCGCATACGATCGCTACGTCGACCTCCATCGAGAGGTGGCCGTACCCTTCTTCGAGCGCGGCGAGTGGGAGCTGCTGGGCGCCTGGAAGTGGTCCACGGGCCCGATGGGTCGCTACACGACGCTGCTGCGCGTGGGAGGGCCGGGCGACGTCACCGGCGCTACCCTCGCGTCGCTCACGGCACAGATCCAAACCGACGGCGGCTTCGCCCTGACCGAGACCATCACGGTTGCCGAGGCCGTGCCCTACGCCACCGACGCCCGCCTGAGCAAGGCGCTGGAACCACTCCGGCCCGGTGAACCGCGACGCCAGTACATGCTCGCCCGGCTCGCCCTCACCCCCGCAGGACGCCCACTCGCCCACGAGCTGGTCGCGGAGCTGGCCGACTCCTTCGATGAGCGCGGCCGAATGCGTCTCGTGACCGGGTACCAGGCGCTGGTCGGCAGCACCTGCGAGCTGACCGACCTGTGGGTCATGGACCGCCTCGGCGACCTCGGCTACCGGCCCTCGAGCCCCAGCGAGCTCGTCGATCGGCTGCGAACGGTCGCGCCGGACGAATCCATCGACTACCTCAACCCCCTCCCGCATTCGCCCCTCCAGTAGATACCGACGGCGGCGCCTCTCTCGGGCCGGGCTCCCTCAGCTGCTCGGCCGGTCGGGAACCTCGAGGCCGTTCGCGTCGAGGGTCGGTCGAATCGGCGGGTTGACGCCGGCGAGGATCGCCTCGAATCGCGCGCGCTGGGCTTCGACCGCCTCGGGATTCGGAAAGACCCACAACCGGCGGTCGACGATGGCCTGCTGCACGAGGTCGGCGACGTGCGCAGGGTCCAGACCCGCCGCAGTCCCGTCCACGATCGCAGCCAGGCGTCTCGCCGCCGCCGGGGTCGGTTCGACCGGGCGGGTCACCCAGTCGGGACGGTTGCGGTCCGCGGCGCCGATGTCGGTGGCGATGAACCCGGGACACAGGCAGGAGATACCCACTGCGGATCCCCGACTGCCCAGCTGGTGGTAGGCCCCCTCGGTGATGCCCACGACGGCGAACTTGCTCGCGGCATAGGAGCCGTAGGCAGGCATGAATCCCGACATCGAGGCCGTGTTCACGAGGTGCCCCTCGTCTTGGTCCACGAGCAGCGGCAGGAACGTGCGCATGCCGTGGACGACGCCCCAGAAGTTGACGCCCATCACCCACTCCCACTCATCGAGCGTTTCGGACCGGTCACCGACCCCTGCGTTGTTGCACACGACGTGGACGGCGCCGAAGACGGACAGCGCGGCGTCGCGCAACGCCTCCACCGAGGAGGGGTCGGCCACGTCGGTGCGCACACCGATCGCGTCGACACCCAGTGCTCGTATCGCCTCGGTTGCCTCGTCGAGGCGCCGCGCCTCGATATCAGCGAGGACCACCCGCATACCCGAGCGACCGAACCGCTCGGCGAGCGCCCGACCGATCCCCGACGCCGCCCCGGTCACCACCGCCGTCTTGCCGTCCAATGCATCCATTGCCCGACCCTATCCAACCCCGTCGACGCGGGCGTCCCAACCCTTCGACGCGGGCGTCGCCTGCCCCAGCCCCCTAAGATCTGGTGCCGACCCGGGTGCCACGAGACCCGGCGACAGCCCAAGGGAGTCATACCGTGACCGTGAACCACGTCGGCCTCCGCGTCAGTGACCTCGCGGTGTCCGTTCGGTTCTACGAGGCGCTCGGCTTCCGGGAGACGATGGCCCTGGACGTCCCCGACGTGCCCGCAGATCGGCTGCTGCAGATCGAGGCCCCCGTCGGTCTGCGAGCGGTGTATCTCACCAGTGGTCCGTTCGTCCTGGAGTTGCTCGGCTTTTCCGCACACCCGGCGCCGCCGGTCGACCGGGCCATGACCGACACCGGACTGACCCATCTGTCGCTCGGCGTGGACGACATCGAACGGGCCAAATCGCTCGTGCGAGAACACGGCGGTCGGGTACTCACCGACACCGACCTCGGCGTGGCGGTGATGGTGCGGGACCCCGATGGTCAGCTCATCGAGCTCCTCGAGGCCGCTCGCCGACCGGTGACACCGCCGGACCGCACTGCGCTCGAGGTGATCGGCACCCAGCGCGCCTGCCGCTCTTTTCTCCCCGACGGTGTCCCCGACGCAGACCTCGCAGCGCTGATTGAAGCGGCCTCGCACGCGCCGAGCGCCGAGAACAGCCAACCGTGGGTGTTCGTGGTCGTCGACGACGCCGATGTCCGCGCCGCCGTCGACGAACTGACTCGTTCGCTGTGGAGACGCCAGGGCCGGCCGCACTCCGAGAAGACGCTGTCGCCCAGCTTCTTCGACGAGGTCGACCAGTTCCTCGACACCGGCTACGGCGGCGCCCCATGTCTCGTCGTCGTGTGCGGCGACCGACGCGACGCAACCCCCAGAGAGCTGCTTGCAGCGTCGGTGTTCCCCGCCACCCAGAACCTGCTCCTCGCCGCCTCTGCGCTCGGCTACGGCTCGTCGATGACGACGCTCGCTCCACTCGCGCGCGACGACCTGGCATCGATCCTCGGGCTACCCGACACGCTCGTCCCCTTCGCGGTGGTCCCCATCGGAAGAAGCAGTCGCCCGCTGGGACCGCCCCGAAGGCGCCCCGTCGAGGAGATCGCGCACCGCAACCGGTTCGGCGTCCCGTTCCGTTGACCCATCGGTCAGCTCGTCGGCCCCCCCGACGGTGCGGGGTCGCCGAGGTTGCGCCGTCGTTCGAACAGATCCTCCGCCGCGGCTTGCGCCCGCTGCGCCACGGCCCTGACGTCCACTGAGATCACCTCCCCCGACCGGACGAGTCGATTCCCACGAACCCACACGTCGGACACGTCGTGGGCCGACGCCGTGAAGACGAGGTGCGCGGGCACGTTGAAATCCTGGCCATGGAGCACCGGAACGAAATGGAGGCTCCGTAGGTCGACAGCGACGATGTCGGCCTCCTTGCCGACCTCGAGGGTGCCGGTGACGTCGTCGAGGCCCAAGGCCTTCGCACCGCAGCGCGTCGCCATTTCGAGGATGTCCCAGGGGTCGCCGGTGGTGGGGTCGAGCGTGCTCACCTTCTGGAGCAGCGAGGCGAACTTCATCTCCTCCAGCATGTCGAGGTTGTTGTTCTCCTTCTCGCCGTCGGTGCCCAACGCGACGTTGAGGCCGCGCTCGCGGTAGTACCCGACACGCGCCGGTCCCGACGCGAGCTTCATGTTCGAACAGGGACAGTGCGTGAGCGAGGTCTCGGTCTGCACACAGATCTCGACCTCACGGTCGTCGAGCCAGACGCCATGGGCGACCACCGTGCGCGGCCCCAGGATGCCCCGCTCGTGGAAGACCTCCAGCGGTCGACGGCCGAATTGCCGCAGCGACTCCTGCACCTCCCAGATCGACTCGCTCGAGTGGGTGTGCAGACCCGTGTCGAACTCCTCGGCGAGCGCGGCCGCGTCACGGAACATCTGGGGCGAGCAGTAGAACAGGTGCTCGAGGCCGACCCATGTCCTGACCCGACCCTCGGCGTAGGTTCGGTGGGTTTCGAGCAGGCGCCGGTTCGTGTCGAGGGTCTCGAACCAGTCGTAGCGATCGGCGGTGTAGGGAGCAAGGGTGGCGCGGATACCCACTGCGTCCGCGGCCCGGGCCGAACCCTCCATGAATCGCCACATGTCGAGGACCGAGGTCGTGCCGCCTCGGAGACCCTCGGTGTAGGCCATCCACGATGCGGCCTCCGCGATCTCCGGCGTCAGTGCCCGATGTGCCGGGTCGACGTGGTTCTCCAGCCATTCCCATAGCGCCATCGACTCGGCGGTACCGCGCAACAGGCCCGAATGGAGATGGCAGTTGTGTAACCCCGGTAGCAGCACGTGGCCACGGAAATCGTGACTCGGGACTGCACTCGTCGCCGGATGGTGGCGCACCTGCTCTACCGAACCGACGGCGACGATGACACCATCGACCACCAGGATCGAACCCGGGTCGTGGCTGACCCGACGGCCCTCGCAGGGCAGGATGATCGCGTTCTCCAGCAGAAAGCTCGTCACATCGTCGCTCCAGGGTCGTTCCCCCGGGGGGGCCAGCGCCACCGAGTCGCGGTCGCTCGACGAATGCTAACCAACCCCGATGTGAGGTGGCCGCGACCGAGCCGTCCCGTGCGGCGCGACC
>JAHECR010000094.1 GCA_024641655.1 Acidimicrobiaceae bacterium | reverse complement strand
TCTCCGATCTCGCCGACGCGTTCAACAGTCGGACCCATCCCGACGCCGTGGCATTCGACGAGCTCCAAGGCCCGCCCACCGGAGGCTCCGGCGGCGGCACGCCCGACGAGGGGGAGGAATCATGAGCCGCGTTCCCGCCCTGGTCATCGCCGGACCCGGCACCAACCGTGATCGCGATGTCGCCGCAGCGCTCGACCTCGCCGGCGCCGATGCACGCATCGTGCTCGCGAAGGAGCTGGTCGACTCCCGGCGCCTTCTCGACGATGCCCGGCTGGCTGTGGTCGCAGGCGGGTTCAGCTACGCCGACTCGCTCGGCGCCGGCCGAATGCTCGCTCTCGACCTGACCCTCGGCCTCGGCGATCGCCTGCACACCTTCGTCGGAGACGGCCGACCGCTCCTCGGGATCTGCAACGGGTTCCAGGTCCTGAGCCGAACGAGCCTGCTCCCCGGCTCACTCGGACACAATGCGCAGGGCGCGTTCGACTGCCGTTGGGTGGTCCTCGAACGAGCAGCACGGAGCAACAGCATCTGGACGAAGGGCATCGGAGACACGCTCCACTGCCCGATCGCCCACGGCGAAGGGCGCTACGTGCACCCGGACCCCGAGTCACTCGACGCCGCGGGCCAGGTCGCGCTGCGCTACCGGAGCACGAACCCCAACGGATCCGTCCGCGACATCGCCGGGGTGAGCGACCCGACGGGCCTCGTGCTCGGTCTGATGCCGCACCCGGAGAACCACATCGTCGTCCGCCAACATCCTCACCACCGTCGCGGTGGCGGCGGAGCCGCCCACATGGGGCTGCGCATCTTCGAGGCCGGCGTCGCCCACGCGAAGCAGCTCTGACATGAGTTCGACCCGACCACCGACTCCGGCCCCCGCACCGCTGACGGAGATCGACCTGCCGCTCCACGATCGCCGCGACGGCAAGGTCCGGGTGTCGTACGCCCTCGGGGGCGAGCGGCGGGGCCAACGTCTGTTCGTCACCACCGACCGTCTGTCGGCGTTCGATCGGATCATCGCCGGTGTTCCGTACAAGGGACAGGTCCTCAACCAGTTGTCGGCGTGGTGGTTCGAGCAGACGTCGGACATCGTGGACAACCACGTGGTGGACGTCCCCGATCCGAACGTCACCATCGCGCGGTCGGCGAGTCCGCTGGCGGTGGAGGTGGTCGTCCGGGGCCACATCACCGGCGTGACCGACACGGCATTGTGGACCGCGTATGCACGCGGCGAGCGAACCGTCTACGGACACCGGTTGCCCGACGGGCTGCGGAAGAACGAGGCGCTCCCCCATCCGATCGTCACCCCGACGACGAAAGGAGCGGCCGGCTCGCACGACGTGCCGATCACGTGTGCCGAGGTGGCCGAGAAAGGGCTGGTCGAACCCAAGCTGTGGGACCGGGTGCAGACGGCAGCTCTCGCCGTCTTCGAGCGGGGCGTCGCGCTCGGCCGCGCTGCCGGCCTGATCCTCGCGGACACGAAGTACGAGTTCGGCATCGCCGATTCCGGCGAGCTCCTGCTGATCGACGAGGTGCACACGCCGGACTCGTCACGGTGGTGGGTGGCCTCCACGTACCTCGACCGGCTCGCCGCGGGCGACGAGCCCGAGAGCCTCGACAAGGAAGTGGTTCGCCGTGCACTCGCCGCGGTCGACTTCCGCGGCGACGGCGACGTTCCGATCCTCCCGGAGGAAGTCTGGGCGGCGACCACGGCACGCTACGTTGATGCCTACGAACGACTCACCGGCAACTCGTTCGTGTACGCCGACTATCCCGCTGCCCCTCGCATTCGTGCTGCGGTGGCCCATCTGGAGTGACATGACCCGATCGATCCCGGTTCAGGCGGTCCCCGCCGAACTCGCCGCCGACGATGTCGCGCACGACGAGTGTGGGGTGCTCGGGCTCTCGACACCGCACGGCGACGGTGTCGCCCAACTCGCGTTCTTCGGGCTGTTCGCGCTCCAGCACCGCGGACAGGAGGCTGCGGGCATCGGGGTCAGCGACGGCCGGCGGGCCCGGGTCCACAAGGGGCCGGGCCTCGTGTCGACCGTCTTCTCGCCCGACGCCCTCAAGCCGCTCACGGGCTACCACGCGATCGGCCACACCCGGTACTCGACGACCGGTTCGAATGCCGAGCGCAACATCCAGCCGTTCCTCGTCGAGACGATGCACGGGCCCCTGTCGCTCGCCCACAACGGCAACCTCGTCAATGCGACGGCACTGCGCGACGAGCTGCTCAACCGCGGCTTCGGGCTCACCGCGACCAGTGACACCGAGGTGTTCACGCTGATGCTCGCCGCGGCAGGTGGACGGACGTGGCAGGAGCGGATCGAGCGCACGCTGCCGGCCTGGAAGGGAGCGTTCTCCCTCGTCATCCTCGCTGCCGACCAGGTGATCGCCGTGCGGGACCCGTGGGGGTTCCGGCCGCTGTCGGTCGGTCGCCTGCCGCACGGAGGTCATGCGGTCGCCTCCGAGACCTGCGCGCTGTCGACGCTGGGGTGCGTCGACATCGACGAGGTGAAGCCCGGTGAGATGGTCACCCTGAGGGGGGCGGAGATCGATCGGCAGCAAGTCCTCGCACCGCAACCCAACGGCGCCCGGTGCACGTTCGAATTCGTCTACTTCTCGCGCCCCGACTCGGTGTGGGCCGCCAAGTCGGTCCACCACGTCCGCCAACAGCTCGGCGTCGAGCTGGCGCGTGAATCGATGGTCGATGCCGACGTGGTGATCCCGGTACCCGACTCGTCGATCCCGGCTGCGATCGGCTTCTCGAACGAGAGCGGGCTCCCGTTCAACGACGGACTGATCAAGAACCGATACATCGGGCGGACGTTCATCGAACCCACACAGGACATCCGCGAGCGCGGGGTCGCGCTCAAGTTCAACGCGCTGAGCGAGAACCTCGAGGGCAAGCGGGTGATCATGATCGACGACTCCCTGGTCCGAGGCACGACCGCGGGGCCGCTCGTCAAGTTGGTCCGCGACGCCGGGGCCAGCGAGGTTCACCTGCGCATCACGTGTCCCCCGATCACCCACGCATGCCACTTCGGCGTCGACATGGGCCATGACGACGACCTGATGGCCGCCCGGCTCACGGTCGCCGAGATGCAGGCGCACATCGGCGCCGACAGCCTGGCGTTCCTCTCGCTCGACGGCATGATGCGCGCCGTGGCCGGCCGCGACAGCGGCGGTGACGACGGATACTGCAACGCCTGCTTCACGGGCGACTATCCCCTCGCCGTCGGCGATGCGCAAGCGAAGCTGGCCTTCGAGGGCGTGCTCCACTGATGCGGGTACTGATCCTCGGAAACGGTGGCCGCGAGCAAGCGCTCGCCTGGGCATGTCGACGAACCGGCCACAGCGTGCGGATGGCCGGCGATCTCGGCGCGGCGAGCGCGGCCGACACCGACCTGGTGATTCCGGGACCCGAGGCCGCGCTGGTCGCGGGTGCCGCCGACGAGTGCGCCCGCCGCGGAATTCCGTGCTTCGGACCGACTGCGGAGCTCGCACGGCTCGAGGCCTCGAAGGGGTTTGCCCGTCAACTGGCCGCAGATCTCGGGATCCCCGGACCCGCGTTCGCCCGCTTCGACCCGGCGTCGACGACGTCGGTGGTCGACGCCGCCCGGCGATGGTGGAACGACCTCGGCGCCCCCGTCGTGGTGAAGCTCGACGGTCTCGCCGCCGGCAAGGGCGTGGTCGTCCCCGACTCACCCGGCGAGACCGACGCCG
>JAHECR010000093.1 GCA_024641655.1 Acidimicrobiaceae bacterium | reverse complement strand
CGGCGTGGACCCGCTTGCCCATCGATCCGGGGAAGCGGTGGATCGCCGGCTTCTCGCAGCAGATCGAGACGAACGCTTCGACGTCCATCGCCGCGATCTTCTTCGGGTCGAGGTGGCCGAGCCGTTGCTTCAGCGTCGACGGACCGGCGAACGCCCACTCCATCGGCACCTGCTGATCGAGCAACATCCCGAGCAGCAGCGCATTGGCGTTCGTGTTCAGCAGCTTGTCGGATGCGGTGTCACCCGTGATGTACAGCGTTCCAGCCATGACCTCCAACCTACCGACGGATCACGCCTGGGGTCAGACCCCAGGCGTGATCAGGCGAGGTAGGGATCGATGGCCTCGGGGTCGATGTCGTAGCGCTTGATGGCGTCTTCGACGACGGACTCGTCGACCTTGCCGTCGGCGAGGAGGCCGTCGAGTACGGCGAGCACGACGTGGCCGGTGTCGATCTCGAAGTGGCGCCGCAACGCCTCGCGAGTGTCGGAGCGGCCCATTCCGTCGGTGCCGAGGGGCACGAAGGTGCGGTCGGGGATGAATCGCTGGACCTGCTCGGGCACGATCTTCATGAAGTCGGACACGGCGATGATCGGGCCCTGGGAGTCGGCGAGGATCTGCGCCACCCGCGGTGTGCGAGGGTCCTGTGATGGATGCAGGCGGTTCGCCCGCTCTGTCGCCAATGCCTCCTCGCGCAGCGCCTTGTACGACGTGGCCGACCACAACTCGACGCCGACGTCGTAGTGCTCGGCCAGCTCAGCAGCGGCTTCGCGGGCGGCGATGTGGGCGGTTCCGGAGAACATGATGGTCGCGGGAATCGACGGACCAGCCGGCGCGTCGGCCCACTTGTAGAGCCCCTCGACGATGGCTTCGGCGAGCCCCGGCGTATCGGGGAGCGGAGGCATCTCGTAGTTCTCGTTGTACAAGGTGATGTAGTAGAAGACGTCGGTCACGTCGGAGGGTCCACCGCCGTACATCCGGTTCATCCCTGCTTGCACGATGGCGCCGACCTCGTACGCGAATGCTGGGTCATACGCCTGCACGAACGGAACGGTCGAGGCGAGTACCAGGCTGTGGCCGTCCTGGTGCTGGAGCCCCTCGCCCATCAACGTCGTGCGACCAGCGGTGGCTGCCATCAGGAAGCCGCGGGCGCGCATGTCGGCCGCTTGCCAGATCATGTCGCCGACCCGCTGGAATCCGAACATCGAATAGAACGTGTAGAACGGCACCATCGGCACCCCGCGGGTGGCGTACGAGGTGCCGGCGGCGATGAAGCTGGCCATCGAGCCGGCCTCGGTGATGCCTTCCTCGAGGATCTGGCCCTTGGTCGACTCGGAGTACGACAGCAGCAGGTCGTGGTCGACCGGCTGATACTTCTGGCCCTGCGAGGCGTAGATGTTCAACTCGCGAAACAGTGCATCCATGCCGAACGTACGCGCCTCGTCGGGGATGATCGGCACGACCCGTGGACCGATGTGCTCATCGCGGGCGAGCCCACGCAGCAGGCGCGTGAACGCCATCGTCGTCGACACCTCTTGGCCGTTGGATCCTGCGCGCATCTCGGCGAAGGGGCCGTCGGCAGGCAACTCCAACGGGCGCCGGGCCACCGTGGTGCGCTTGGGGATCGAACCATCGAGTGCCTTGCGGCGCTCCATCATGTACTGGTACTCGATCGAGTCCTTGCCGAGCTTGATGTACGGCGGGTGCTCGGCGTCGAGACCCTCGTCGCTGATCACGTCCTCGAGGTGCAGCCGGTCGCGCATCTCGAGGATCTGGTCCTTGGTCATCTTCTTGATCTGGTGCGTGGAGTTGCGACCTTCGAAGCCGGGCCCGAGCGTCCACCCCTTCACGGTCTTCGCGAGGATCACCGTCGGGCGGCCCGAACCGAGGTTCTCGGTGGCCGCCTTGTACGCCGCATACAGCTTGCGGTAGTCGTGCCCGCCGCGGGGAAGGCTGCGCAGTTCATCGTCGGTCAGGTCGGCGACCATCTTGCGCAGGCGTTCGTCGGGGCCGAAGAAGTTGTCGCGGATGAACTCGCCATTTTCGACTGCGTAGCGTTGGAACTCGCCGTCGACGGTGGTGTTCATCTTGTTGAGCAGCGCTCCGTCTTTGTCCTGTGCCAGCAGGTCGTCCCACCTCGAACCCCAGATGACCTTGATCACGTTCCATCCGGCTCCCCGGAAGGTGGCCTCGAGTTCCTGGATGACCTTGCCGTTGCCGCGCACGGGCCCGTCCAGGCGTTGCAGGTTGCAGTTGACGACGAACACGAGGTTGTCGAGCTGCTCGCGCGACGCGAGCGAGATCGCGCCGAGGGTTTCGGGTTCGTCGGTTTCGCCATCGCCGAGGAACGCCCACACACGACTACCGCTGGTGTCGTCGACGTGGCGGTTCTGGAGGTAGCGGTTGAAGCGGGCGTGATACAGCGCCGTGATCGGACCCAGGCCCATCGACACGGTCGGGAACTCCCAGAAATCGGGCATCAGGCGTGGATGCGGGTATGACGACAGACCCCGGCCGCCACGACCGATCTCTCGACGGAAGTGGTCGAGATCGTCCTCGGTCAGGCGTCCTTCGAGGAAGGCTCGGGCGTAGACCCCGGGGGCCGCGTGCCCCTGGAAGTACACGTGGTCGCCGGGTGTGCCGTCGTCCTTGCCGCGGAAGAAGTGGTTGAACCCGATCTCGTACAGCGATGCCGAGCTGGCGAACGTGGAGAGGTGACCGCCGATTCCGTCGGCGGTCTTGTTGGCTCGCACCACCATCATCGCGGCGTTCCAACGGATGAACGCCCGGATGCGACGCTCGATGTGTTCGTCGCCGGGGAACCACGGCTCCTGCTCGCGGGGAATCGTGTTGACGTACGGAGTGGACACCGTGGCCGGGAACGACACCTGGCTCTCGGTGGCACGCTCCATCAGCCGGCTCAGCAGGTAGCGGGCGCGGGTCTTGCCGTGCGTGTCGACAACTGCGTCGAGGCTGTCCAACCATTCCTTCGTCTCGGTCGGATCGATGTCGGGCAGTTGGTGTACGTGGCCGTCGAAGATCATGGCGGCCAGTCTCGCAGTGTTACCGATCGGTACGCGCCGGCCCGGACGAGCCCCCTCCCGAAATTTGCGCCGAATCGTTCATCTGGCGCACGATCCTGCGCATTTTTCGGGGTGAGGGGCCGAGGTCGGGGAAGGTGTTGGGTAGGTTGCGGCGATGGCCGGACTCGTGATCTACACCGACGGAGCGTGCAGTGGGAATCCGGGCCCCGGGGGTTGGGGATGGGCAGTGGCGCCCGATGGCGAACCGACCGGTTCCGGTGGCGAAGCCCACACCACCAATCAGCGTATGGAGATCCATGCGGTACTCGATGCGCTCCGAACCCACGCCAATCTCGCCGACGACCACGGCGCCCCGATGCCGATCGAGATCGTGTCCGACTCGACCTACGTGGTGAAGTGTTTCAACGACCGGTGGTACGTGAAGTGGCAGCGCAATGGGTGGACCAACTCGCAGAAGAAGCCCGTGGCCAACGTCGATCTCTGGAAACCGTTGATCGAACTGGTTCTGGCCGGCGACGTGAGCTTTCGTTGGGTGAAGGGTCACAGCGGTGACCGAATGAACGACCTCGTCGACCGGCTGGCGGTTGCGGCGGTCCCTGCTCGCTGAGTGCGGGCCCCTTCACTGGACCGCCGATCGGCAAGATGGCGTCAAGTCGGGCGCCGAAGGTGACGAAGAACCTGACGTGGTGACGTCCCCACGC
>JAHECR010000092.1 GCA_024641655.1 Acidimicrobiaceae bacterium | reverse complement strand
ACATCGATGCGGGTTGTTCACGACTGATCGTTCACGCCGAAGCGTGCACGCACCTGCACCGCACGCTCGCAAACATCAACGAGCTGGGAGCCAACGCCGCTGTGGCATTGAACCCGGCGACGCCTGCGTCGGCCATTGCCCACGTGCTCGATCTGGTCGACCTCGTGCTCGTGATGACGGTGAATCCCGGGTTCGGCGGCCAGGCGTACATCGCCACGATGGAACCGAAGATTGCCGAGATCCGCTCGATGATCGACGGCGCCGGACTTGCCGACACCGTCGACCTCGAAGTCGACGGCGGCATCGGGCCATCGACCATCGCCGGAGCCGCGGCCGCCGGTGCCAACGTGCTGATCGCAGGCAGCGCGCTCTACAAAGATCCCGAGGGTCTCGAGCACGCTGTCACCGACCTGCGCGCTCGCGCCGAAGCCGCCCGAGCCAAGTGAACGTCGGGGTCTGACCCCTTTGTCCGTTTGGTCACTTGGTGGGACGAAACATGCCCCACATGTGCGGACCGGTGGGCACGTCCCATTCGGATCGCACCTCGAAGCCGTGGTGGCGGTAATAGGCGACGTTCTCGATCGTCTCGGTCTCGAGGTAACACGGCAATCCGGCCGCGTCAGCACGTTCGAACATCGCGTTCATCAGCGCAGCGGCGATCCCCCGGCGTTGCCAGTCGGGGTGAGTTGCCAGGAGTTGCAGGTACCAATGCGCCTCGGGTGGCGTGTGTTGCTCCATCAACGGTCCGAGGATCGCGAATCGCTCGAGTCGATCTGGAGGCGGATCAGCAGCCGGCGGGTCGACCGTGAAGTCCACCTCCGGCCTCCCAGGCGGGATCCACACCGCAACGCCGACACCATCGTCGGTACACCACACCTCGCCGAGGCCGATCCAGCCGGACATCGCCGGCCTCAGTACCTCGCCACCAGGGGCGAGGAAGACATCATCCTCGGGGTACAGCCAGCGCATCACCGGATCGTCGACGAACGCCCGCATCGCAGTGATGCGCAGCGCCGAACAATCGTTGGCGGTGGCACATCGAACCTGCATTCCACGATGGTAGGCCAACTCTGCGACACCCCTTCTCTACGATCGGTGGTGTGCCGATTTCCGCCACACTCGTCGCGCCTGCCCGAGCGCTCACCGCGCTCGCTGCAGCGATTGCCGAGGCCAAAGGGGCCGATCCCCTGGCGTCGGTTGCCGTGGCCGTGCCCACCAACACCTGCGGGGTGATGACCCGCCGGGCACTCGGGCGCCGAGGTGGCGTCGTCGGGGTCGACATGGTCACACTGAATCGCCTCGCCGAACTGATCGCGGGGCCACCGTTGGCCGCCGCGGGTCGTTCGCCGATGTCGACGCCGGTCATCGACCTCACGATCGCGGCCGTCCTGGCCGACGATCCGGGGCCGTTCGGCGCGGTCGCGTCGCACCCGTCCACCGTGGTGGCCTTGCGCGAGCTGCACGCCGAGCTTCGTCTCGCCGGGCCTGCCAACGTGGCCAGGCTGCGTGACGACTCGCTGCGCGGACGCCAAGCCGTCCGTATCAGCGCGGCGATCACCGCCGCCCTCGCATCTTCGTGGTACGACGAGGCCGACCTCTTCGAGGCGGCAACGCGTTCCGTCCAGACCGAGGTGCCCGATGGGCTTCACAGCCTGATCCTGCACCTGCCCCAAGAGCTCTCAGGCTTGGGTATCGAGTTCGTTCGGGCCCTCGGGCAGCGCATCGACGTCCGAATCGTTTCGCAGCTCACGGGCGAACCGAGCGCCGATGCCGACACCCGCCGGCTCCTCGATGCTCTCGCAGCGAACCCTACGGTCGAGGACCTCGACGCTCCCGCGGTCCCCAACCCGATCCGCCCCGTCGCGATCGTCTCCACCACCGACGCCGACGAGGAGGTCCGCGAAGCCACTCGCCTCGTCGTCGAAGCGGCTCGGTCGGGCACACCCTTCGAGCGCATCGCTGTGTTGTGGCCGGCCCAACGCCCGTACGCCCGGCTCGTCGAGTATCACCTCTCCTGCGCTGGCATCCCATGGAACGGCCGCCCTGGTACCACGGTCGCGGAACGCGTCGCACCACGTCTGGTGCTCGATCTCCTCGATGTCGACCGACGCGGACTTCGCCGCCGAAACCTGTTCGACCTGCTGGCCGACCTCCCCCTGCGCGATGCGAACGGCGAGTACCTCCCCACCGCGAGTTGGGAACGCGTCAGCCGTGAGGCAGGCGTCGCACGAGACGACGACTGGGACCGCCGTCTCGGATCCGTGAGCAACGAAGGGTGGGGCGCCGCGGCGAACTCCCTCAGGGCATTCGTCCACGACCTGCGCGCCCAGCTCGGCCATCCCTCGGCAACGCGCGCATGGGCCGACTGGGCCACCTGGTGCAGCGAACAACTCGACGCACGTCTCGGACGCCACACCATCGAGCGGCTTCCGGAGCCCGAATATCGGGCCTACGAGGCGCTCACCGGCGCGCTCGACCGGCTCGCCCACCTCGACCCGATCAGCGCGCCGGTCACGCGCCACCGGTTCCGAACCACTCTCGAGGCGGAACTCGACTCCACCCCGCCCCGGCAGGGACGTGTCGGCCACGGTGTCACCGCAGCCCCACTCGCCGGGGCCGTGGGGATCGACGTCGACGTCGCCATCGTGCTCGGAGCCGCCGAGGGGCTGCTTCCGCCACGCCCGACCAGCCATCCCCTGCTGTCCGAGGCCGACCGTGCGCTGGCCGGGCTTCCCACAGCGGATGCCCGATCGGTCCGGCTGCACCGCGTGCTGCTCACCACGCTCGCCACCAGTGCTGTCACCCTCACCGCTCCCCGTGGCGACCTTCGTGCCACCTCCTCGGCCGAGCTGTCGCGGTGGGTCACCGCGTGGGCGTCCGACCTCCGCACGGTCGCGTCGCATCATTCCGGTGTCCAGTCGACGCCGTTCCCGGCGAGTGCCACCGAGCATCGCCTCCGAGGGCACTCACAGCATGTTTTCACCGGCCGCAACCTGGCCGAACGCCCTGCCGGCGTCGATGATCTCGTGCTGCAACGCGGCCTGCGCATGGTCGAAGCCCGCCGCAACCACCAGCTCACCGGTTACGACGGCGACCTGTCCGGCATCGATGTGCCTCAGCTCGACGACGTGGTGTCACCCAGCCGACTCGAGACGTGGTCGGCGTGCCCTCACGCATACTTCGACCACTACCTGCTCGACGTCGAACCGGTCGAGGAGCCTGGCGACGAGATCAGCATCACCGCCCGCGATCGGGGCACCGCACACCACGCCGCACTCGACATGTTCCACCAGGCAGTCGTCGACGGTGCCCTTTCGCAGCCAGGTCCCAAGGGGTGGACCAGCGAGCATCGCGAGGCGCTCGAGTCGTTCTTCGACGACGTGTGCGTGCGAACCGAGCGGCGCGGCCGTACGGGCCGTCCCGCTTCCTGGGCCGACGAGCGGGCCCGCATGCTCGACGACCTGCTCACCTGGCTGCGCTACGACAGCGAGTTGGTCGTGCAGCGCGGTGCCGTGGTCCTCGCATCCGAACTGAAATTCGGTGCCGACGACAACGTCTCGATCGCACTTCCCGACGGGCGACGACTCCGCCTGAAGGGTTCCATCGACCGGGTCGATCGCACCCGCGACGGCGCACTGGTCGTCACCGACCACAAGTCCGGCGGCAAGGACAAATTCAAGGACATGTCGCCCGACGACCCCACGGCCGGAGGGACGTTGCTGCAACTGCCCAGTTACGCGGCGGCCGCACGCGCACGCTTCGGACAGCCAGACACTCCGGTACACGCCGAGTACGGCTTGCTCCGCAAAGGTGGTTACGCCCGCCCGG
>JAHECR010000002.1:146290-149835 GCA_024641655.1 Acidimicrobiaceae bacterium | reverse complement strand
GCAGGCTGTAGTTGTCTGTGTGGCCGCCACCGATGGAGCCGGTGATGACTGCGGGGGGTTGTTTGAGGTCCTTGGCGCGCTCGACGGAGGTGGTGATCACCGCGACCGCGCCGTCGGTCTCGATCGTGTAGTCAAACAGGCACAACGGGTCGGAGATCATGCGGGCGTTGAAGTAGTCGTCCATCGTGAGCGGCGTCTTCATGATCGACTTGGGCCGGTTGAGCGCGTTGTTGCGCTGGTTGATGCAGATCTCGGCGAGGTGCTCCCGCTTGGTGCCGTACTGGTACATGTGGCGTTGGGTGATCATCGAGAAGTTGTGCCCCGGCGAACCCATGCCTGCCGGCGCGGAGAACGCGGTGCCCGGCGGGATCGAGGCGGCACCGCCGTAGGCGCCACCGCCGGACTGCGCGAAGCTCCGCGGCGCGCTCGATGATCCACCGAAGCGCATGTTGGCCTGCTGCAGCGTCATCAGGCTCACGACCACGTTCGCCATGCCCGCATGGATTGCCGCGGCGGCCAGGCCGATCGATGCCGCAGCGCCGCCGCCACCGGAGGTCAGCGTGGCCGCGAAACCGACCTCGCCGACACCCATCTCCTTGGCCATCGCGCCCGGATCGATCGGTGCGCTCGAGTAGAGGGCGAACCCGTCGATGTCCTCCTTCTTCAGGCCGGCGTCGTCGAGAGCGGCCTTCGTGGCCTTGATGGCCATCTCCATCGTTGTCTGCGGCACCGACTGGCCCCGACGGTAATACTCCGTCGCGCCCACGCCGACCACAGCGCATGTGTCTTTCATCGTCACGTGTATCCCCCCGTCGGCCGCGGATTTCGAAGCCGACGGGCAGAAGCTACCAGAGCCGATCCCGAGCTCGGTTGCCGGGCAGTGCCGTGCACCTTCAGGGACGAGGTCGTCAGGAGAATCGTGCGCGCATGGCTCGCTTGTCGGGCTTGCCGCTGGCGAGCCAGGGGATCTCGCTCTCGTCGACGACGAGCCAGCGGCGCGGGACCTTGTAGCTCGAGAGCTGAGTGTTGACCTCGCTGCTGAGCTCGTCGGGGTCGAGCGTCGCTCCCGGGCTGGGCACGACGATGGCGGCGACCACCTCGCCGCGTTCGGGGTCGGGGACCCCCATGACGAACGCCATCCGGCACCCCGGCACCGTCAAGAGCGCCTGTTCGACCTCGAGCGGTGCGACGTTGGCTCCGCCGGACTTCACCATCTCGGTGTAGCGGCCCGTGAACCAGATCCGGTCGCTCTCGATGTAGCCGCGGTCGCCGGTGTGGTAGAAGCCATCGGCGTCGAAGACCTCCTCGCGCTCTCTCTTGTACAGGCCGGCCATGAGACCGAATCCGCGCACACAGAACTCGCCTTCTGCCCCGTTGGGGAGCACCTCGCCGGTGTCGGGGTCGATGACCTTGTAGTCGAACCAGGCCAGGTTGGCGTGCGGGCCGAAGGTCTCGGTCATTCCGAGGTTGACCGGATCCCCCTTCGACGAGGTGAGCGCTTGCCCGGCGGGGAGCTGTAAAGAGCTGAGGTCCCGGGTCGGGTAGGTCGCATCGGCCTGGAGTTGCTCGTACACCGTGGCCCAACCCAGGATCGAGGTGCACCGCTCGCGCTCGAGCAGCTCGAGGCATTGTGCGACATCGAAGCGTTCCTGACTGACGATGGCTGCGCCACTGTGCAGTGCGCCCAGGAGGTCCTGCGGGCCACCCACCCAGAAGAACGGCATGGCGCAGAACGTGCGGCCGGGCAACGATCCCGGGAGGCACATGCCCAGTTCGGCCTGGACCTTGCGGATTGTGGCTCCGTGGGTGTGGACGACGGCTTTCGGGTCGGCGCTCGACCCCGACGTGTAGATGACCAGGAGCGCGTCCGCGGCGCTGACCTCGGACTCGATGGCTTCGAAGAGCTCGGTGGGGAGGTCGGGTTCGGCCGCATCGGGGCCGCTATCGACGGTCGTCGCCCATTCCCGTTCGCTGCGGCCGACCATCCAGACCGACCGCAGGAACGGGACGGCGGGGTCGGCGAGGGAACCTCGCACCGCGTCGTGGTCGGCCAGGGTGGGGATCGCCTCTTCGAGAAGCGCCTCGTAGTCCTTGTCGAGCAGGGTCGGGGCCGCGAACAGCACCGCGGCGTCGCTGATCCGCAGCGCTCGACGGAGCTCCGATGGTCGATAGGTGGCCGGGAACAGCATCGGGAACGCGCCGATCCGCCCCGCGGCGAGCCACGCGACGACCCAGTCGATGCCGGTAGGCAGGATGATGGCGATCCGGGTGCCTTTCCCGACACCTGCTTCGAGCAGCCGCTTGGCCAGCTTGCGCGAGGCTCGGTCGGCCTCGGAGAAGCTGATTCTCCGGTCGGGCATGACGACGTAATCGTCGTTTCCGAACCGTTCGACCGCCTGTTTGATCAGCGCCGGCAGGGTCGGGGGGAACGGGATTGCGGGAAGACGCGACTGCACGCTGTACAGGAATACCACAACGCGGGTGGTCGCGAGGCTGTGCGCGCAACCGCGACCCACGCGATGCTGATCGTCACGATGGCCTGGAGGTGGCGCTGTGAGCATCGCATTCGACCGTGTTCCCGCGCCGGGGACAGGTGTCCGAGAGCTGGTGGTCAATGTCGGTGCCGTTGCTCTGTCGGGGCTGGTGTCGGAGCCGATGGGTGGTGACCCGCGCTGCCTCGTCGTTGCCGTGCACGGTGCGGGGATGCACGCGGGCTATTGGGATGCGGTCGCGGCGCCAGGCATGTCGCTGTTGCAGTTGGGACGCGAACTGGGTTTCACCGTCTGGGCACCCGATCGGCCCGGTATCGGTTGCAGCGGGGATCTCCCCGACGAACGCATCGACCTGTTTTCGCAGGCCCGCCTGCTCCTCGACGCCATCGATGTCTTCGCCGCCGACCACCGGATCGGCGCCGGCGTGTTCCTGATGGGGCACTCGTACGGCCTCAAGGTCGCGCTCACCATGGCTGCCGAGCCGCGCGGTCGCGACGTGCTCGGCATCGACGGCTCGGGCAGCGGCATTCGCTGGGTGGGACGCGGTGGGGCACGAATGGCCGATGGTGACCGCGGCCCGGCGTGGGGACCCGCCGACCTCTATCCGCCGGCGACGTTCTCACGCGGGAGTCTGCCGCTGCACGAGATGCCGGCGTCGCAGATCGCCGAGAGCGATCGGTGGCCCGACGACCTTCGCGGCTTCGGGGCCAGGATCGTGGCGCCGGTCCGGCTGACCTTCGGGCAGCACGAGCGGTTCTGGCCCGTGGACGAGGGCCACTTCGCCGAGCTCAGGAGTGTGTTGTCGCGCGCGTCGCGATTCTCGGCCCACATCCAGAGCGATGTCGGGCACAACGTGAGCCTCGGGCTGGCTGCTCGCTCCTACCACCTGTCGGCGTTGGCGTTCGCGGAAGCGTGCGTCGTGGCCCGCAGCGTGCATCGCATCCTCCCCTGATCCGGACCCGCGCGTCGTTGCGCGGTGTCATCCGCGGCGCTCGTTGCGCGGTGTCATCCGCGGCGCTCGTTGCGCGGTGTCATCCGCGGCGCTCGTTGCGC
>JAHECR010000002.1:0-146190 GCA_024641655.1 Acidimicrobiaceae bacterium | reverse complement strand
TGCATCGCATCCTCCCCTGATCCGGACCCGCGCGTCGTTGCGCGGTGTCATCCGCGGCGCTCGTTGCGCGGTGTCATCCGCGGCGCTCGTTGCGCGGTGTCATCCGCGGCGCTCGTTGCGCCGTGTCATCCGCGGCGCTGGTTGCGCCGTGCCATCAGCGCCGCGGCCGCTCGAGGAGGGTTGCCCAGAGGAGCCGTCGGCGCGCCGCACGCCGGAGCAGGTAGCGGAACATCTCCTCGTCGCCGACGGTGCCCGCCTCTTCCACGAGGGAGCCGAAGAGACCGGGATCAGCCGCTGCCGAACCGACGGTGGCCACGCGATCCCCCAGGTCGCTCCTCTCGACGTCACGACCCACCTGATCGTGGGCGCGCAGGTAGTGCACGAGGATCTGGAGGTTCCGGGTCTGCTCGCGTGCTGCGACGTCGTCGAGCGCCCGCACCGCGTCGCGGATGCCCTCCAGCAGGCTGTCGAAGTAGGGCGTGCGGTCGGTGGCGACGATCTCGGGGACATCGGCGGTCTCGTGGACGCCGAGCAGCCCCGACATCCGACCCGCCAGGTCGTGGAGGTAGCGCTCGGTGACGAGCAGGTACGGAGCCCATCCCCGCGCCCCGCCCCCGCGGCTGACCGCCAGCGACGTGGTGATGGCACACCGATAGTCGACGGCGGCGCGGTAGTAGTCGACCCGGTCCTGGTCGATCGCGATCCCCGTCCGAGCGGAGTACCGGTCCCGCAGCGCTTCGGGGAGCGGACCCCGATTACGCATGTCGAGCCAGGCCCAGTCGTCCATCGGGTCGCCCAGGTGCGCGAACTCCCAATCGACGACGCCGGTCACCTCATCGCCTCGGAATACGAAGTTGCCCGGGCCGGTGTCGCCCTGGACGAGCACGGTGCGCTCGACCCGCGTCGGGGCATGAGCCCGTAGCCACGCCCCCGAGTAGCTGATGAGCGGGTCGAGCTCGGCGACTCCGGTCATCGCGAGCCCGGCCCACCTCTCGAGATCGAGGCGAGCGTGCTCCTCAGCCGAGCGGGGGCGCGCGAAACCGGGGAGATCGAGCTCGTCGACGTCGAGCTCGTGCAACGCAGCCAGGGCATCGATGAACGAGGTCATGACCGCGTTGTGGGTGTCGGGATCGAGCCCGGCGAGGTCTGCGGTGCCCGGGACCCGCTCCATCAGGAGGGCCGCGTCGTCGGGCGCGAGCGCGATCAGCCGGGGCACCGGCACGGGGGTGTGCTCGAGCGCCCGGTACACCATGGCCTCGCTCGCCGGACAGATCTCCGTGCCGGTGAACGAGCTGCCGGCCTCACACCGCAGCACCAGGGCAACGACGTCGCCGTCGGGGCGCCGGACGTCGAGCAGGTACATCTCGCGCGACCCGCCGCCCGGCGGTCGTTCCGACGCGATGATCGTGCCGCCTGCCACCTCCTCGACCCAGCGCTCGAGCTGTTCGTCCACGGGCCTCCGATCCGTCCCCAGCCGTGGCTTCGGCGCTCGCTGCTCCCCGATCGGCTGACCTCGGGTACCGTACCAGCACGATCAAGCCGCGATCAGGGGCGACTGGACCGGGTCGGGCGACGCCCAAGGACCGCCCGGGCGCGAACCGGTACGATCCGCCACGGGGAATCGAACAGACGGGGGGCCCGATGGCGTACGACCTGGTGATCCGCAACGGCACGGTGGTCGACGGCTCCGGCCTGACGCGGTTCCACGCCGACGTCGGAATCATCGCAGACTCCATCGCGACCATCGGGGTGATCCGCGAGCGGGGTCACCAGGAGCTCGACGCGGAGGGCCACGTCGTCGCGCCGGGTTTCATCGATGCCCACACCCACATGGACGCCCAGGTGAACTGGGACCCACTCGGGACCTCGTCGTGTTGGCATGGCGTGACCTCGGTGGTGATGGGCAACTGCGGGTTCACGCTCGCGCCCGCCCGCGCCGACCGACGCGATCTCGTGGTGCGCAACCTGGAGCGGGCGGAGGACATTGCTGCCGAAGCCATGGCCGCAGGAATCGACTGGAGGTGGGAGACCTACGCGCAGTACCTCGACGCGGTCGATGCGCTTCCGAAAGGCATCAACTACGCGGGATACGTGGGGCACTCGGCCCTGCGGACCTGGGCCATGGGTGAGCGCGCCTTCGAGCAACCGGCGAGTGCGGAGGATCTCGAGGTCATGGCCGCCGAGCTGCGTGACGGGCTGCGGGCGGGCGCCTTGGGCCTCACCACCAGCCGCACCTTCAACCACCAGACCGCCGATGATCGGCCCGTTGCCAGCAGGCTCGCCACCTGGGACGAGGTGGTCGCGTTGGTCGGGGTCATGGCCGACGAGGGCGGGGGCATCTTCGAGTTGGCGAACGAGGACGTGCTTCGCGACGAGGAGCGGCGCAGCGAATACTACGGACGCCTCCAGGCGCTGGCCTTGTCCACGGGCGCGATGGTGACTTTCGGGGTGGGGAGCGGTCGCGTGCCACGCGGTGAGTACCGGGCCGTGCTGGACGTGCTCGAGGACACCGCGGCCAGGGGCGGTCGGATGATCGGCCAGGCCCATGCCCGCGAGTTCAACATCGTCCTGTCGTTCGAGACCCAGCTCCCCTTCGACGTGCTGCCCGAGTGGCGTGACCTGCGGTCATGGCCCATCGAAGAGCAGAAACGGGCGCTGCGTGACCCGTCCAAGCGTGCCGAGCTCGTCGCCGCCATCAGCGACGGGACCTGGCGCAAGGGCGTGGGCGCCGAAGCCCGCAAGCCCGATTACGACTGGATCAGGCTGATGGACGGGCCCATGCCGCCATACCGCAGTGTCGCCGAGGTCGCCGCCGCACGCGGCGTCGACCCAGCACAGTGCATGGTCGACTGCATCGTCGAGTCCGACTTCGCGCAGTTCTTCCTCCAGCCCACGCAGAACGGCGACCAGGACGTCGTCCTCGAGATCATGCGTCACCCGCAGTGCGTCACCACGTTCTCGGACTCGGGCGCCCACGTCAGTCAGCTCATCGACAGCTCGATCCCCACTCACCTGCTCGGCTACTGGGCCCGTGAGCGCCAGGCGTTCACCCTCGAGGAAGCCGTGCGCATGGTGACGCTGCTTCCCTCGAGCCTGTGGGGGTTCCACGACCGCGGGCTGGTGCGTGAGGGCATGCGGGCCGATCTCTGCGTCTTCGATCCCGAAACCGTGGGGCCCCGGATGCCCGAGGTGGTCCGCGATCTCCCCGGCGGCGCCACTCGGCTCGTCCAACACGCCGACGGGATCGCGGTCACGGTCGTCAACGGCGCGGTCGTGACCCGCGACCAGCAACACACCGGAGCCCTGCCCGGGCGGCTCCTCCGCAAGCGGCGCAGCACACTCGCCTGAGTGCGGTTGAGCGCTCGGCGGCGCGACCGATCTCAGATCTTCGCGTTCGACCAGTCGATCAGCTGCGGGACGAGCAGTGGCCAGCGGACGAAGAGTGATCCGGTCGTTGCTGCTTGGGCGGACCGCTCGTTCCATTCGTCGTCGCCCCAGGGAGGTTCGACGAGCTCGGCGCCGGGCAGGTTGGCGGCAAGGCGCTCCGAGGTGGCCCGGGTGTGGGAGAGGTCGGTCGTCCCGCTGCGGAAGACGAGAATCGGCGCCTGCAGCCCTGCGACGTCGGCGTCGTCGAGGCCGGGCACGAGCGTGTCGTCACAGGGGCAGTAGGCGAGCATCCAGCGGTCCATCACGTCGATGAACTCCTGGCGGTCGAACCCGAGGAACCGGGCGCGGTTGTTCGGGTTTGCCTCGAGGACCTCCTGCCACTGATCCAGCTCGACGACCGCCTCCATGCCGCCGTGCCAGGCGGCGGTGGCCGAGGGCATGCAGTAGTAGTTGGCCAGACTGAGCAAGCCCGGCACCCCTCCGCTGATCCACCACATGGCAAGCCCCGCCGTCACACCGGGATTGCGCGCTGCGGCCAGCAGCGAGACCCGGGCGCCGCCCGAGCCACCCACGATGACCGTGGGACCGAAGTCGAGGTGGCGGAGCAGGTCGCCGAGCGCGTCGGCCTGGACCTCGGACTCGGAGCGGCCTCCGAACACGACCGACGATGCCCCGCAGTTCGGCCGGTCCCAGGTCAACACCTTGTTCCCCTGATCGGCCAACGCCCGGGCCATCTCCGGCAGGCCACCGACCTCCTTGGTGAAGCGACCGCCCGGGGTGATCACCCAAGGTTGGCCCTCGCCGACGATCTCGTAGGCGATCTCGATCCCGTCGAGTTCTGCGACCGGCATGTTCGTCTCCCGACTGGTCCTTGTGGACATTCGTCCACGCTCGTGGTGGGATGAGGTTAGCGATTTCGCCTGATCACGTCGAAGGGGGCTCTTGTGGAGCTGGCTGAGGGAGTACGCGTCGTCGACGCCGACACGCATCTGACGGAGGCCCACGACCTCTGGGTGAAACGGGCCCCGAAGGGCTACGAGGACCGTGTCCCCCGGGTCGAGACGATCGACGGTCAGCCCACCTGGGTGATCGACGGCAACCCCCTGGGCTTCGCCGGAGGCGGCGGGGTGATCGATCGTGACGGCGGTAAGCACCCGTTCAGCGAGTCGATGATCGTGTGGGGCATCGACAAGATCCACAAGGCGGCCTTCGATCCCCAGACCCGGCTGGATCTCATGGACGAGTGCGGAGTCCATGCCCAGGTGCTGTTCCCGAACTCGATCGGCCTGGGCGGTCAAGGCCTCGCCAATGCGGTGGCCGATCCGTTGCTGCGGCGCCTCTGCATCGAGATCTACAACGACGCGATGGCCGAGCTCCAGGATTGGTCCGGTACCCGCTTCCTGCCGATGCCGGTGCTCCCCGCATGGAGCATCGAGGAGTCGGTTCGGGAGGCGGAGCGGTGCGCCGGCCTGGGCCTTCGGGGCGTGAACATGACGTCGGATCCCCAAGACGCCGGCTCTCCCGACCTGGCCAGCGCCGCCTGGGACCCCCTTTGGGAGGTGTGCGCCGACCTGGACCTGCCCGTGCACTTCCACATCGGTGCCAGCCTCACGGCCATGAACTTCTACGGCAACTACTTCTGGGCGTCGCAGCATGAGTACGTGAAGCCCGCCATCGGCGGGTCCATGCTGTTCATCAACAATGCCCGGGTGCTCATCAACACCATCTACGCCGGGATCTTCGACCGGTTCCCGAAGCTGAAGATGGTGTCGGTCGAAAGTGGCGTCGGTTGGATCCCGTTCATGCTCGAGACCATGGACTACGAGATCTGGGAGAACGCTCCCGTGCAGGCGGCCGAGTTGTCGAAGATGCCGTCGGAGTACTTCAAGGATCATTGGTATGCGACGTTCTGGTTCGAGAAGAACCAGGGCGATGTCCAGGGCCTGCTCGACAAGGTCGGCGAGGACAACGTGCTGTTCGAGACCGACTTCCCGCATCCCACGTGCTTGTACCCGACACCTCTGGACACGGTCTCGGAGAAGATGAGCACCCTGCGTCCCGAGACCCGGAACAAGGTCATGGGCGACAACGCCGCCAAGCTGTACCGGCTGTAGGAGGACTCCGTTGATCACCTTTGGTACGACCGTGATGACCGGCCCGCGCCGGTGGGGCGAATTCGCCAAGGCCGCCGAGGACGGCGGGTTCGAATCGGTGTGGGTGCCCGAACACCTCATCATGCCGGTGACGATGACCGGCGAGCCCAACTCCCCCCACGAGGGTGAACCGCCCATCTCGGCGTCCACCCCGGCGTTCGATCCCTGGGTGCAGATGGCCACCATGGCGGCCCAGACCTCCACCTTGCGTTTCGGAACCAACGTCTACAACATCGGCCTGCGGCACCCCATCGTCACCGCCCGGGCCCTCACGACGCTCGACGTCGTGTCGGGCGGCCGAATCGAGTTCGGCATCGGGTCGAGCTGGCTCCGTCAGGAGTGGGAGGCCATGGAGCTGCCGTTCGACACCCGTGGTGGCCGTGTCGACGAGTCGATCGAGATCATCCAACGGTTGTTCACCGAGGACGTCATCGAACACGAAGGGGAGTTCTTCCGCTTCCAGCCGGTCGGCTTCCTGCCCAAGCCGGCACAGAGCCCCTGGCCGCCGATGCACATCGGGGGGGACTCGCCCCGGGCGATGCGGCGCGCCGCGGAGCTCGGCGATGGCTGGATCCCGATGCAACAGACGCTCGAGACGCTCCCGGGGAACATAGCGCGCATCATGGCGATGCGCGCGGACGCCGGTCGGTCGGGTCCGTTCCAGGTGACCATGGGTGCCCGGGTCGAGTCCGTCGACGACGCTCGGCGCTACGAGGATGCCGGTGTGACCAGACTGCTGGTATCGCCGTTCTCGCACCCGCGTGAGGCCGCCGAGGGTTTCCGACGCTTCGGCGATGAGGTCATCGCGCGGCTCTGAACGCGCCCGCGCGTCACGCCAGGTACGCAGGCTCGTTCGCCAGCCGGTACCTTCGACGTCGATGCCGCATCGAACCAACAGAACGCCGCGCGTGAAGGCGTCGATGACGATCGCCGACGAGCTCCGCCGGCGCATTGCCCGCGGCGACTTCCGTCCCGGCGACGCACTCCCCTCGGAGAACGACCTCACCGAGGAGCTCGGCTACTCGAAACCAACGGTGCGCGAAGCGCTGCGGATCCTCGAGAACGAGGGCCTGATCCACGTGCGACTCGGACTGCGTGGTGGACCTGAAGTCCGTTCGCTCTCCATCGACAAGGTGGCCCAACCGCTCGGCGTCTATCTCCAGATCTCCGACGTCGGCGTCGCCGACGTGTGGGCGGCGCGTGACCGCATCATCGCCGCTGCCGTCGAGCGCCTCGCCTCCATGCCCGAGGTCGATCTGACACCCTTGCAGACTCAGGTCGACTCGCTCGTGGGCCACATCGGCGATGTGTCGTCGTTCTACCTCCACATGATCTCGACAGCGGAGGTCGCAGTGGAGCTCGCCGGCAGCGCCACCGACCATCTCGTCGTGACGGCCCTGCGCCACGTGATCGAAGGCGAGCTGGCGGCCGCCACCGAGGCGGCCGATGATCTTCAGGTCGCCGTCGCAGCCGAACAGGACATCGCGGACTCGTGGAGGCGGGCGCTCCAGCACATGCGCGCCGGTCGCCATCGCGCAGCTCGTGCCGCATTCGAGGAGCAGGCGCTGGTTCTGCAGGCCCACCTGGAGGGTCTCGCCGAAGGGGTCACCGTCGGCGATGCCATCGGGTCGACCCGCGAGGAGCGGGTGCATGCGCACGCCGCCCTGATGTACGGCCGCCCGGCATCGAGCGGCGCGGGTAGCAACGGTCGGTCGACCCCTTCCTGAGTGCCGAAGGTGGGCGCCCGTCCGATCGGCGCCGGCCAGGAACCCTCATTGACGCGCCTCTTCCAAAGCAGTTAGCTTGTTTGGTCTCGGCGCCGACCTCGACGCGGCGAGACCACCCCCACCGTCGATGCCCAGGAGCACGCACCGCCATGACCGATCTCGAGCACATCCAGGTGACCCACCGGGAACTCCCGTTCGCCACCTTCGATGCCGACAATCACATGTACGAGAACACCGAAGCCTTCACCAAGTTCCTTCCGAAGGAGTACGAGGGGCTGATCACCTACGTCGAGGTCAAGGGCCGGACCAAGCTCGCGATCCGCGACAAGATCAGCAACTACATCCCCAACCCGACCTTCTCCCGGGTGGCCGTGCCCGGCGGGTCCGGTATGGACATCACCCAGGGCGGTGGCGGCTTCGGTGACCGCGCCGTCGGCCAGCCCCGGAAGTTCGTGGCCATGCCCGGCATCGATGCGTTCTTCGACCCCGAGCCCCGGCTGCAGCTGATGAAGGAGATGGGCATCGATCGCACGCTGCTGTGGCCGACGCTTGCCAGCGTCCTCGAGGAGCGCCTCTGGGACGACCCCGATGCGGCCTGCGCAGCGATCCACGCGCTCAACCAGTGGATGGACGAGCACTGGGGCTTCGCGTACGCCGACGCGCTCTACTCCACGCCGATCGTCAGCCTCGCGTGTGGTCCCGAGCGAGCGGTCGAGGAACTGGAGTTCGTCGCCGAACGTGGCGCGCGCATCTTCCTCATCCGCGTTGCGCCGGTTCCGACTTGGAAGGGTCGCAAGTCGTTCGCGCTGCCGGAATTCGATCCCTTCTGGAAGCGGGTCGAAGAGCTGGGCTTGGTCGTCGGCCAGCACTCGGGCGACTCCGGCTACACCCGGTACACGAACGAGTGGGAGGGCATCGGTACCGAGATGCTCCCGTTCCAGCGAGCCGGCACCCCCGGGTTCCAGCTGCTGGCATCGGAAAAGGACAACCTGGTCGATGCGATGGCGTCGATCATCGGCCACGGCCTTGCCACGAGGTTCCCTGGTCTGAAGTTCATGCCGGTCGAGTTCTCGAGCAACTGGATCCGCCCGTTCTTCGAGAAGTGCCAGCGCGCGTCGGAGAAGTCTGCGGTCCTCTTCGACGAGGATCCCGTCGAGATCTTCAAGCGCAACATCTACGTCCATGCCTTCCACGAGCCCGACCCCAAGGGCCTGATCGAGATGGGCATCCCGGCGGACCACATCATGTTCGGGTCCGACTTCCCGCACCCCGAAGGCATGGCCGATCCGTTGGCCTACTCCGAGGTCGTCTCGGGTCTCCCCCTCGAGGATCAGGCCTACATCATGGGTGGCTCCATCGAGAAGGCCCTTGGCGTCGGTCAGTACGCCAGCTGAGCCCGAGCCGACCGAGCCACACCCCCATCGAAGGAGCAAGGCCATGCAGATGAACGACATGATCCTGGTGAGCATCGACGACCACTCGATCGAGCCCCCGGGCATGTACGACGACCACCTGCCCGCCAAGTGGCGCGACCGGGCTCCCAAGATCGTGCGCAACGAGGCCGGCATCGACCAGTGGGTGTTCCAGGACCAGGTCACCACGACGCCCTTCGGCATGGCTGCGACCGTCGGGTGGCCCCGTGAGCAGTGGGGATTCAACCCGGGCGCGTTCAGCGAGCTGCGTCCGGGTTGCTTCGACGTACACGAGCGCATACGTGACATGAACGTGAACGGCATCCTCGCTTCGATGTGCTTCCCGACGATGGCGGGCTTCAATGCCCGTACCTTCACCGAGGCTGCCGACAAGGAGCTGTCGCTGGCCTGTCTCCAGGCGTACAACGACTGGCACATCGACGATTGGTGCGCCGCGTATCCCGGTCGGTTCATCCCGCTGGGCATCGTGCCGATGTGGGACGTCGATCTCGCCGTTGCCGAGGTCCGGCGACTTTCGTCGAAGGGTTGCCGCGCGATCTCGTTCCTCGAGGCACCTCACGCGCAGGGGTGGCCCAGCTTCTTGTCGGGTCACTGGGACCCCATGCTCGCCGCCCTCGTCGACGAGGGCATGGTGCTGTGCCTGCACATCGGGGGCGCCTACGGGCTGATCCAGCTCGCTCCCGAGGCGCCGATCGACCATCAGATCGTGCTGCCGACGCAGGTCACCATGCTGGTGGCACAGGATCTCCTCTTCGGCCCCACCTTCCGGAAGTTCCCGGCCTTGAAGGTCGCGCTGTCCGAGGGCGGGATCGGGTGGATCCCGTTCTACCTCGAACGCGCCGATCGGCACTTCAAGAACCAGAGCTGGATCGGCAACGACTTCGGCGGCAAGCTCCCCTCAGAGGTGTTCCGTGAGCACGTGCTCGCCTGCTTCATCACCGACAAGGCCGGCCTGAAGGCGCGGCACGAGATCGGCGTCGACATCCTGGCGTGGGAGTGCGACTACCCCCACACCGACACCACCTGGCCCGAGTCGCCCGAGGTGCTCTGGAGCGAGCTGCAGGATGCGCAGGTCGCCGATGAGGAGATCCACAAGATCACCTGGCAGAACGCTTCCCGGTTCTTCGACTGGAATCCGTTCGCGCACCTCGCCCAGGAGCAGGCCACCGTGGGGGCTCTGCGTGCCCTGGCGACCGATGTCGACACGACCCGCATGCCCAAGGAGCAGTGGCGCCGGCGAAACGAAGCGGCAGGGATCGGCCTGGTCTGAGGGGGCAGGTGCATCCCCGGGAGCATCGGTGGTCGGGGATGCACGAGGCCGAGATGGAGCCGCGGTCGGCTAGTCGACGCTTGTCCGATCCCACCGAAATAGCTAGCGTATTTTCATCCGGCTGCCGGATCGGGACCGTAGTGCCAGATCTCGAGGGGTGGCCTCACGAGGAGGATCAATGACCGACCAGCCCGACGATCTCTACTACGACCCGTACAACTTCGAGATCGACACCGACCCGTATCCGACGTGGAAGCGGATGCGCGACGAGGCTCCCCTCTACTACAACGACAAGCACGACTTCTACGCGCTCAGCCGGTTCGAAGACGTCGAACGTTGTTCGGTGGACTGGCCGACCTACATCTCGGGCAAGGGGTCGGTGCTCGAGCTCATCAAGGCTGGTCTCGAGATACCGCCGGGCAGCATCTTGTTCGAGGACCCCCCGACCCACGACGTGCACCGCGGGCTGCTGTCGCGGGTGTTCACCCCCAAGAAGATGCTGGCGATCGAGCCCAAGGTCCGCGAGTTCTGCGCCCGGAGCCTCGACCCCCTCGTCGGTTCCGGCGGCTTCGACTTCATCGACCACCTTGGCTCGCAGATGCCGATGCGGACGATCGGCATGCTTCTCGGGATCCCCGAGGAGGACCAGGAAGCCATCCGCGACCGCATCGACGAGGGCTTCCATCTCGAAGACGACCAGTCCATACCCGTCCGCCAAGAGGAGTACGGTCTCGGTCTGTACAACGAGGCATTCGAGGACTACCTCGACTACCGCACCGAGAACCCGTCCGACGATCTGATGAGCGCGTTGCTCCACACGGAGTTCGAGGACCACACCGGCGTCGTACGCACGCTGACTCGTGAGGAGGTCCTCGGATACGTCGGGCTGCTCGCCGGAGCAGGCAACGAGACGACCACGCGGTTGATCGGCTGGACCGGCAAAGTGCTCGCAGACAACCCCGATCAGCGACGCGAACTGGCCGCTGACCCCTCGCTCATCCCCAACGCCATCGAGGAGCTGCTTCGCTTTGAGGCCCCCTCACCCGTGCAAGCACGCTACGTGACCAAGGACGTCGAGCACTACGGCCAGACGGTGCCCGAGGGCAGCATCATGTTGCTCCTCACTGCCTCGGCCAACCGTGACGAGCGCGAGTTCGAGGATGCCGATCGGTTCGACATCCGTCGCAAGATCGGTCATCACCTGACCTTCGGCTACGGGATCCACTTCTGCCTGGGCAGTCACCTCGCCCGCCTCGAGGGCCGTGTCGCTCTCGAGGAGGTGCTGAAGCGGTTCCCCGAGTGGGAGATCGACTGGGACAACGCAGTGCAAGCCCACACGTCGACCGTCCGCGGCTGGGAGCATTTGCCCGTCTTCACCCCGTAGCCGGGGCGCCGCGCGCCGCCGGTACGCGCGTGGGAGGCCGTGTCGTTCCGCTCGATCGCGGTATCGACGCCGCCGTTGCCGATTTCCGTCAGTCGGAGTTCCCTGAGTAGGAATTCCGCGCACATGAGTCATGAAGAGCGATCCTCAGCAGGGATCCGTGAACAGGAGAGTGTTTTCCCGTGGTAATGAAGCCGATGCAGGGTGTGAAGATGGTGGAGGTGGCCCAGTTCACCTTCACTCCGGCCGCAGGTGCGGTGCTCTCGGACTGGGGTGCTGATGTCATCAAAGTGGAACACGCCGTCACCGGTGACGCGCAGCGCGGCCTTCGTCTCGGCGCCGGTGGGGCTGCGGCCGGTTCGTTCCAGCCCTTGATGGAGCACCCCAATCGCGGCAAGCGCAGCATCGGCCTGGCGCTGGAGACCCCCGAAGGCCATGCGGTGTTGATGGAGCTGGTGAAGGACGCCGACGTGTTCCTCATCAACTTCTTGCCCGCGGCGCGTAGGCGTCTCCGGCTCGAGGTCGAGGACATTCGCGCGGCGAATCCCAACATCATCTACGTGCGCGGGAGCGGCCACGGTCAGCGAGGCCCTGACGCGGAGAAAGGTGGATACGACGGGTCGACGTTCTGGTGCCGGATGGGTAGCGCCCACGCGGCGACGCCCTCCGACAGCCCACGAGTGATCAGTCAGCCCGCAGGGGCCTACGGGGATTCCATGGGCGGCATGACCATCGCCGGCGGCATCTCGGCTGCGTTGTTCGCCCGCGACCGCACCGGTGAACCGTCGGTCGTCGACGTGTCGTTGATGAGCGTCGGTGCGTGGGCCTTCGCGCTCACGCTGGGCAACACCATGTTGACCGACGAGTTCATGGAACCGCAGCCGTTGGACTCACCGGCGAACCTCGCCGTGAATCCGACGATCGGCAACTTCCGGACCTCCGACAATCGCTGGATCAACTTCACCATGTTGCAGCCGGGCCGGTACTTCGCCGACGTCTGCAAGCACCTCGAGCTGGAGCATCTGCTCGAAGACGAGCGCTTCGCCACCGCCGAGGCCTTGATGGCGAACGCCTTGGAGGCTGGTCGTCACGTCGCGGACGCCATCGCGGCGAAGCCGTTCGCCTACTGGCTCGAGCATCTCAAGACAATGGAAGGACAGTGGGCGGCCATCCAGAATCCGCTGGAGATCGTGAACGATCCCCAGATGGAGGCGAACGGCTACATCGTGCCGGTGGAGGATCTCGAGGGGAACCAGCGCAAGCTGATCGCCAATCCGGTGCAGTTCGACGAGACCGCTCCGACCCTGACACGCGCGCCGCAGTTCGCGGAGCACACCGACGACATCCTGCGTGAGCTCGGGAAGACCGAAGAGGAGATCATCGAGCTCAAGATCGCCGGCGCGTGCACCTGAGCCCTCGCGCCGTCGTAGCCGCCGGCACCGTGACCGGCGGCTACCAACGCTCGAGGTGGACGACGTCGTCGAAGGCGCGACGGTTGTAGTTCGCGATCGGACCGAGCGGCCGGTCCGCGGGAAAGCCGAATCCGAGCATGATCCGACAGAAGCGGTCGTCGGGAAGGCCGAGGATCTCGCGAAACGCGGTCTGGTTCATCGCCCCCGCGTGAGCGCTGCCGATACCCAGATCGGCGGCGATCAGCATCATGGCCATCGCTGCCTGCCCATGGTCGAACTGGATGTATTCCCGCATCACCCGCTGCTCGGCGCGCGGGGACACGAACACCACCACCACGGGTGCATCCGCGACCCAGCGTGCGGCCTCGTAGGTCGCGGCGAGCTTCGCGAGCGTGTCGCGCTCGCGACAGGCCACGAAGTCCCACTGCTGACGGTTCGATCCCGACGGCGACAGGCGGCCGGCCTCGAGGATTCGGTTCAGGGCATCATCGGTAATCGGCTCCGGCGCGAACTGGCGGACCGCGCGTCGTGATCGGAATGCATCCCAGGTCTCCATGGCGGCGAGGCTACCGGGCGGCCCCCGGCCCGGCGCGAGTCGGCATTCGCTGGCCCGAACCGCGCCGAGCGTGCGCACCCCGGGGCCCCGCCCCGCACCCCGGCGCCGGCAGGCATGCAGCTTCGTCGATGTGTACGGTGAGCCGGGTTGCGGACCGATCCAACGCCGCCACGCAAGGAGAGCGAACCGAGATGACCGACCACTCCGGGCTGGTGCAGCCCGTCCTGACGCCCGAGGACGACAACTGGCACGAGTTCTCCCAGCACTGGTGGGAGACCGAGACCAACTGGTGGTCGTTCAACGTGCCCGAACGCAAGCTCGGGGCGTGGCTCTACACCCAGAGTCTCGGTGTGCAGCAGACGATCAATGGCGGCGCGTGGATCTGGGACGACTCCGATGCCGGGGCGTTGTACGAGAAGCACCACCGAGGGCTTCCCTTCCCCGACCGTGGCGATCTGCGTGACGTGACGTTCCCGAACGGGGTGAGCGTCAAGATGCTCGAGCCGCTGATGAAGTACCGCACCACCTACTCCGACCCCGGCCAGTTCGAGTGCGACCTCGTGCACGAAGGCATCATCCCCGCGCACTCTCATCCCGTCGGCGCATGGCCGTTCTGGGCGACCCGCCACTTCGACCAGCCGATGCACGTCACCGG
Source organism: Acidimicrobiaceae bacterium (assembly GCA_024641655.1). Classification (GTDB taxonomy): domain Bacteria; phylum Actinomycetota; class Acidimicrobiia; order Acidimicrobiales; family UBA8592; genus JAHECR01. The sequence goes on along the minus strand of JAHECR010000002.1, from coordinate 132,216 downwards.
AACGATCGTGTTGTTCGGCGAGGAGATTCCAGTCGACTGTTTCTCGGTGCGCGACCGTTCGTGGGGGCCGCGCCCGGCGGGGCCGACGCCACAGGACAAGAAGCTGCCGGCGGGCACGCTGCCCCGGTTGAACAAGCCGCCGCGGGCGAGCTTCCCCCATTCGGTCGGGTACTGCTTCGCCACCCAGGACGCCGGCGAGGGTTTCGTCGCCTTCACCGACCCCTGGCTTCGCGAGGACCTGGTCACGGCCACCGACGACCTCGACACCGGCTATCTCCTGCGCGACGGCGAGTACTCGCCGCTCGTGGAGGGGCGTCGCAGAACCACGCTCGCCGCCGGCACCAAGTTCATCGACACGATCCATCTCGAGGCCGTCGACGCGCTCGGCCGCGAGCTCGTCGCCGACGGCACGCTCGTGAGCCGGCACGGAACGACCGGTCCGAGTGGCACGGGTCTGTTCCACTTCACGTGGTCCGGAGGACGCAGCGGCTGGGGCGAAGACCAGAGCTACGCTCCGCCCGGATGGCTCGAGGCTGTCGCCGCCGGTGGCGCGCAGACGCTGTCGTGAGCGAGCCGCTCCTCCAGGGCCGGACCGCGGTCGTGACCGGGGCCGCACAAGGTATCGGCCTCGCTATCGCCCAGGCGTTCTCCCGCGCAGGCGCCGGCGTGGTGCTCGCCGACATCGACGGTGACGCGGCGGTCGCTGCCGCGGCGACGTTGCCCGCGGCGATCGGCATCCGCTGCGATGTCACCTCCGAGGACGAGGTCGCAGCGATGGTCGGCCAGGCCACAGGGGCGTTCGGGTCGCTCGACGTGATGGTGAACAACGCCGGCTTCGTCCGCGACGCCACGCTACGGAACCTCACCCTGGAGGATTTCCGGGCGGTCCTTGACGTCCACCTCGTCGGCGCGTGGCTCTGTACCCGCGCTGCGGCCGACGTCATGCGTGAGCAGAAGTCGGGATCGATCGTCAACATTTCCTCGTTGTCGGGCAAGGTGGGCAATCCCGGGCAGACGAACTACAGCGCGGCGAAGGCCGGCATGGTCGGCCTCACCAAAGCCGCGGCCAAAGAGCTCGGCCGCCACGGTGTGCGTGTCAATGCGGTCCAGCCCGGCCTGATCGAGACGGCGCTGATCGGGGGGATGCGCCCCGAGGTGATCGAGGCGCGGCTCGCGGACATCCCGTTGGGTCGGATCGGTCAACCCGACGACGTCGCCAAGGTCGTCCTGTTCCTCGCGTCGGACATGGCGAGCTATGTCACCGGCGCGGTCATCGAGATCACCGGCGGGCGGGGCATGTGATGTCCTGCCTGGCCGGTTCCGACACTTCTTTCCTGGGAGACAGCGCGACATGAGTACCTTCGGACGAGACGCGGTCATCTGCGAGCCGCTGCGAACCGCGGTGGGTCGCTCGGGCGGTATGTTCCGCGACGTGCCCGCGGTGAAGCTGGCATCGACGGTCCTCGAGGCACTGGTCGCACGCACGGGAATCGACCCCGGCGAGGTCGACGACGTGTTGTTCGGACAGTGCTACCCGAACGGCGAGGCGCCGGCGATGGGTCGGGTAGCGGCCCTCGACGCGGGCTTCCCGATCGAGGTACCCGGGATGCAGCTCGATCGACGGTGCGGTTCGGGCCTGCAGGCGATCGTGTACGCCGCGATGCAGGTGCAGACCGGAGCCAGCGACCTCGTCGTCGCCGGCGGGGTCGAGAGCATGAGCCAGGTCGAGTTCTACTCGATGAACATGCGCTACGGCGTCGGAGGCGAAGGGGTGCACCTGCACGACCGGCTCACCCGCGCCCGCGTGACGGCCGGTGGTGAGCGGTACCCGGTGGCCGGCGGCATGATCGAGACGGCCGAGAATCTCAGGCGCGAATACGGCATTTCCCGCGAGGAACAGGACCGTCTCGCCCTTGCGTCGCACCAACGTGCCGTTGCCGCCCGTGAGGAAGGACGCCTGGCCGAGGAGATCGTGCCGGTGCCCGTCGGAGAGGTGCTCGTCGACACCGACGAGCACCCACGGGCGGACACGTCCATGGAGCGGTTGGGTCGGCTCCGTCCGGTGATGGGGCGACAGGACCCCGACGCGACCGTGACCGCCGGCAACGCCTCGGGGCAGAACGACGGCGCGTCGGCATGCCTGGTCACCACCAGGGAGAACGCGGAGCGGTTGGGGCTCAAGACCTTCGCTCGACTGGTCTCCTGGGGGTCCGCAGGTGTCGCACCTGCGACGATGGGTATCGGACCCGTACCGGCGACGGCGAAAGCGCTTGCCCGAGCAGGGCTCGAGCTCGCCGATCTGGATCTGATCGAGCTCAACGAGGCCTTCGCCGCGCAGGTGCTCGCGTGCACGCGCGCCTGGAGCCTGGTCGAGGGCGACTTCGATCGGATCAACGTGAACGGCTCGGGCATCTCACTCGGCCACCCCGTGGGCGCCACCGGCGGGCGGATCCTCGCCACCATGCTTCGCGAGATGGACCGGCGCGAGGCTCGCTATGGCCTCGAGACGATGTGCATCGGCGGCGGCCAGGGCATCAGCGCCGTCTTCGAGCGCATCGCCGACCGCGGCTGAGGAGTGGCTCCGGGCCGCCGAGCTCGTCGTGGCGATTCCCGCACCTCGTGTCGGTGCACGCGCCAGGCCAACGGACGCGGCCCGGCGCCGTTATGGTGCGGGCCGTGACGTTATCCGAACGCGCCCAAGCGGGCCGCAGCGAGCACGGCGCTCCGCCGCTGCGGCGCATCAGCGACCGCGAGCTGATGACCATGCTGTCGGCCATCATGGCGCTCACTGCGCTTGCCATCGACCTCTTGTTGCCGGCCTTCGACGAGATCCGGGCCTCGTTCGGGATCAGCGACCAGTCGAACCAGGTGTCGCAGGTCATCACCGTGTTCTTCTTCGGGTTGGCCGTGTCGCAGCTTGTCTGGGGGCCACTGGCGGACCGGTTCGGCCGAAAGCCGATCCTGTATGTCGGGATCGCGGTCTACGTCGCGGGTGCGGTCGGCTCGGCACTGGCGCCCGGGTTGGTCTGGTTGTTGCTGTTCCGTTTCCTGTGGGGCGTCGGGGCTGCCGGCGCTCGAGTGATCGCCACGGCCATCGTTCGTGACGCCTTCGAGGGAACCCGGATGGCCGAAGCCATGTCGCAGATCATGGCGGTGTTCGTTCTCGTGCCGGTGATCGCGCCGGCCATCGGCTCGGGCATCATCGCGGTGCTGCCGTGGCGCTCGATCTTCTGGTTCTGCGTGATCTGGGCCGGCCTCGTGGTGCTGTGGAGCCGGCGGCTGCCCGAAACGCTCGATCCTCGGCACCGGCGTCCCCTCCAGTTCCGGTCGGTCGTGGCCGGCTTCGGCTACGTCGCGCGCAACCGGACGACGGCCTATTACACGTTGACGACCCTGTTCCTGCAGGGCGTGTTCATCTCCTACATCGGGAGCTCGGAGCGGATCATCAGCGAGGTCTTCGACCGCGAGGACCAGTTCCCTTACATCTTCGGGGCGGTCGCGGTGCTGTTCGGAGCCGGTGCGCTGGTCAACGGCCGCATCGTCGGCCGGATCGGGATCACCCGGCTGGTGCACGTCGCCCTCGGCTTGGTCCTGGTGCTTTCGGTCACGCTGTTGGGCTTGACGCTGCTATCGGACGGCCAACCGGAGTTCTGGGTCTTCATGCCGTTGCTCGGCCTGATGCTGGGTCTGTTCATGTTGCTCATGCCAAACCTCAACACGGCGGCGCTGGAACCCATGGGTGAGCTCGCCGGCACCGCCTCTTCGGTCACCGGCGCGGCCCGCATTGCCGGCGGGTCGGTGCTGGGTGGGGTCGTGAACACGGTGATCGACGACACCGTGACGCCGTTCGCGTTCGCCCTCGTGGTCTTCGTGGGCCTCGCCATCGTCTCGACCTGGTGGGCCGAGCGGGACGCAGCAGCAGTTCTACCTGCCTGACCCCAACCTCAGCTGCCGATCACGAGCGCATCGGCGACCGTCAGGCCGGCACCGGCGGCGTGGACGATCACCGGGTTCAGGTCGAGCTGGGACAGGGCGTCACCGGCGGCTGCGGCGAAGGTCGAGACCGCGACCATGAGGGAGACGAGCGCGTTCCGATCTGCAGGTGGAGCGCCGCGTGCGCCAGCGAGCAGCGTGGCGCCTGCGAGCGAGTCGACCATCCGCTCGGCCTCGCTCCGGTTCACCGGTACCGGCGACAGCGCAACGTCGTCGAGCACCTCGACGAGGACGCCCCCGGTGCCCACCAGCAGGAGCTGACCGAACTCCGGATCGGTCGTGACCCCGACGATCATCTCGACCCCTCGCGGCGCCATCGGCTCGATCAGCACGCCTTCGATCAACGTGCCGGGAGCGAACCGCTGTGCGGCGGCGACCAGAGCGACGTACGCCGCTCGTGCCTCCTCGGCCGTTGCGACGTCCAGCGCGACTCCACCTGCTTCGGTCTTGTGTGCGATCGCGGAGGACTGGATCTTGCAAGCGTAGGTGCCGGGGCTGGTGGTCACGTACGCCGCCGCTTCTTCGGGCGAGTGCACGAGTGTGCCCGGCGCGGCGATCACCCCATGGGCCGCCAGCAGGGCCTTCGACCGGTGTTCGGTGAACGGGCCGGCGCGCAGATCGGTCCGGATGGCTTCGCTCGGCGCCGTTGCCGGTGACGGTCGACCCGCAGCGATGCGTTCCCGGAACTCGCCGTAGCGGACCAGCTCGGCCACAGCGCGAGCCGCGTTGGGAGCGGAGGTGAAACACGGGAACCCCGCTGCGGCGAGGATCTCGATCGCTCGCGGATGGGCCTGGGTATAGGGGCAGAAGATGACCGGCTTGTGGAGGGTCTCGCGTAGCGCGTGCAGGCGGGCCTCGTCGGCTTCGATGTGCCGTGGGCTGATGAGCGAGCACGCCACCATGACTCCGTCGACCTCAGGCGACGCTGCCAGCATCTCGATCGTTCGGGCATAGCCCAGGGCATCGAGCGCCTGGGCGGTGAGGTCGACGGGATTGCGGCTGCTTCCATACGGCGGGAGGTGTTCGTCGATGGCGGCCCGGGTGGCTGCATCGAGCTCTCCCACCTCGAGTCCCGCGGCGGCGCAGCTGTCGGCGAGCCAGATGCCCGCACCGCCTGACGGCGTGAGCACAGCCATTCGCCGACCGCGCGGGACGCAGGTCCGGAAGTAGGCGAACGCGGCGCTCAGGTCGACGAGCTCGTCGAGGTCATCGGCGTGGATGATGCCGTACCGGTCGAACACCGAACGGTACGTGCGGTGCGACCCCGCCAACGACGCGGTGTGCGACGCCACTGCTGCAGCGCCGGCCTCCGACCGGCCCATCTTGGCGACCACGATCGGCTTGCCGGCCTCGGCGGCGCGGGTGGCAACGGACGCGAGCCGGCCGGGCTGCTTGAGGCCCTCGATGAACATCGTGATCACGTCGGTGTCGGGGTCATCGATCAGGAAGTCGACCACGTCGAGGCTGTCGATACCGGCCTCGTTGCCCATGCTGATCACATAGCTGAACCGGAGCTCGGCAGGTCGGGCGCGGTTGTAGATCGAGAATCCGATGCCGCCGCTGTGGGACACCACGGCGATGCCGCCACTGCGCGACTGTGCTGGGAGCAGGTCGAGATCGCTGTTGAGCACCGCGGGACTGAACGTCGCGGTAATGGGGAGCCCGCTGTTCAGGAAGCCTTCCCCGTTGGGGCCGATGACCGCCATGTCGTGGGCCCGGGCCACCGCACTCACTGCCGCCTGACGGGCGAGTCCCTCGGCGCTGCGCTCCTCTGCGAAGCCCGAGCTGATGATGACCGCCGCGCGTATGCCGAGGCGGCCGCAGGACTCGAGGGCTTCGGAGACGAACGCCGCTGGAACGGTGATCAGGGCGAGGTCCACGGGCCCGGGCAGCGCTTCGATCTCTGCGTACGTGGGAAAGCCGCCGATGTCGGTGTGGCTGCGGCTGACGCAGGAGACGGGTCCGGAGAAGCCGCACTGGGCCATGGCTTTCACCATCCGACCCCGGATGATCGCGGTGTCGGGGGAGGCTCCGACGAGCACGACCGAGCGGGGGCGGAACAGCGGTTCGAGATCGGGCATCGGGTTCGCTCCTTCAGCCCGTGATCAGCGCGAAGAGCTGATCGGGACCGGCGGCGAAGATCTCCCGGCCGAGCTGTCGGCGCCACTGGGCGCCGCTGCCGTACTCGTGGCGCCAGGCCCAAAGGCGGCGCGAGAACTGGTGCAGGGGGTACTCGCGGGTGACCCCCATTGCCCCGTGTGCCTGGTGTGCGGCCCGGGTCGCCAGCACCGAGGTTTCGTCGGCGATCACCTTCGCGACGGCGATCTCGGCACCGACGCTGCCGCGGGCCATGGCCCCGCACGCGAGGTCTGCGGCCATGGAGAGCCGGACCGAACACTGGGCCACGGTGACGAGGTGCTGTTGGACAGCCTGGAAGCGGGCGACGGCCTGACCGAACTGATGGCGGGCATGGGTGTAGTCGATGGTCATCTGGCCCATGGCTTCCATCGCGCCGGCAGCCATCACGACCCGGCTCAGCGCCCCACGGTTCCGGAGCACAGCCGCGTCGCTGTCGGATCCGGGTGCGTGCTCGACGTCGCCGAGGGCCACGTCGATGGTGACCTGGTCGCGAGGTTCACCGGCGAGGTTCGCCCCCGGAACGATCTCGACCTGATCGGGTCTGAGAGAGGCCACGATCGCGTTGCCGACACCCTGAGCGATCACCGCGATCCGCTCGGCTCGGGTCGCCCATGCGACCGTGGCCACACCCCTGAGGCGACCCGTGTCGACGGTGATGGGGTCGGGGGCGACGGTGATCGGCCCCGACGGCACCTCGATGCCGGCGCTCGAGAGCAGCCACCCGCCCAGCAGCCCGGTTTCGGCGACTGGCACCGGCGCAGCGTGGCGGCCGACCTGCCGGAGCACCGCAAGGGTGTCGAGGATCGATCCGCCGGAGCCACCGCTCGGCTCGGGGACGCCGACCCACGGGAAGCCGGCCTCGGCCAGCGGGTCCCAGGTGCGAGCGGACCAGCGCGCGGCCTCGGCCGCCTCGATCGTGTCATGGTCGACGACGCTCGCCAGCAGCCGGTCGACCGTCTCGTCGATGAGTGCGGTGGTCTCGGTGTCGGCGCTCATCGGCCGCCCCCCGACGGTTGCAGACCCCGCGCCGCGACCGACCGCAGCACTTCGAGGGTCCCGCCTCGGATCGTGAAGGCCGGTGCAGTGAGCGTGGCGGTCACCAGGAGCTCCTCGAAGAGCGACCGAGACGCGACGTTGGGCTCGAAGTCGACGAGCGCGAGCACGGCGTTCACCACGTCCTGCTCGAAACGCGTGCCCATCTCCTTGACGAGGGAAGCCTCGATGGCCGGCGCGCCCCCGGTGTCGATCGAGCGCGCCACCGAAAGCGAGAGGTTGTGGAGCACCGAATAGCTGGCGACGACCCCACCGAGGAGGTCCGCCAGGCTGTCGTCGAGGGTGCCTCCGGCACGGAGCCGGAGCAATTCCTGGACGATCGGAAACGAGCTGAGCCAACGGTCAGGGCCGCCGCGCTCGTACGCGAGCTCCGAGGTGTTCTGCGTCCATCCGGCACCGATCTCGCCCAACACCATGTCGCCGGGGACGAACACCTCGTCGAAGACGACCTCGCAGAAGTCGGCGCTGCCGTCGATGAACTCGATCGGGGTCGCCGTGACCCCCTCGGCACGGAGATCCACGATGAGCTGGGACATTCCCTGGCGCTTGTCGGGCACCTCGTCACGAGGAGTGGTGCGGCACAACACGACGGCGTAGTCGTTCTCGTGGGCCATCGTGGTCCAGATCTTCGTACCCTCGAGGACCCACCCGTCGCCGTCGCGGGTGGCCTTCGTCTTCAGCGATGCCAGGTCGCTGCCGCTGTCGGGCTCGCTCATCCCGATCGAGAACGAGATCTCACCGGCGCAGATCAGCGGCAGGAAGTGCCGGCGCTGGGCCTCGGTCCCGTAGCGCAGGATGATCGGCCCGGTCTGGCGGTCGGCGACCCAGTGGTGGCGAACGGGGGCACCCCAACGAAGCAGCTCTTCGGTCACGATGAAACGGTCCACGGCGGACCGGTCCTGGCCGCCGTAGGTCTTCGGGATCGCCATCCCGAGCCACCCTCGCGCGCCGAGCTTGCGGGAAAAGGCCTTGTCGGACCGAGCGTCCATGCCGAGGCCCGGGGTGTGCTGCCCCACGGGCAGCTCGGCGGCAAGGAAGGCGCGGACCTGGCTCTGCAGAGCCCGTTCGGCCGCCGTCAGCTCGGTCAGGTCGAACCGCATCATGGGCACGTGCTCCTCGTGGGTGGGCGACGGACGGCCACTGTTCTAGCACCCGCAGGCATGGATGATCGCGGCGGAGCGAGGATCATCGCTGCGGCAGGCGAGAGGGGTGAGGATCGGCGGTATCGGTGACGGGGGCCGAGTCCTCCGCCGGGCGCTAGTGTTCACCGCTGATCGCCGACGGGAGAGTGCGCTGATGCAGGTTGGGTTGATTCCGGCGGCGGGTGGGACGTTTCCGACCGACCCCCTCGTCGTCACCGAGGTCGCGCAGGCCGCCGAAGCCAATGGCTTCGATTCGATCTGGGTGGGCGAACACGTGGTGATGTCGCCGCGTGAGGCCTATCCCGGGGCGAATCAGAACCGACTGGGCCCCTCGCCGACGGGCTCGCTGCCGGACCCGCTGGACTGGCTCACGTTCGCTGCCGCAGTGACCGACACGATCCTGCTCGGGACCTGCATCCTCATCCTGCCCCTGCACAATCCGCTGATCCTGGCCAAGCGCCTGGCGACGATCGACCAGTTGTCGGGTGGGCGGATGCGGCTGGGGACCGGCGTCGGGTGGAGCGAGGACGAGTACCGCGCGGTAGGCGTCGACTTCGGTACCCGGGGGCGCCGCTGCGACGAGGCCATCGATGCCATGCGGGCCCTGTGGTCCAACGAGCTCGCGAGCCACGACGGGGCGTTCTTCTCGTTCCCGCCCGTGCACAGCTTCCCGCAGCCTGTCGACCACGCCGTCCCGATCTGGGTCGGCGGCGACAGCGAGGCTGCCGCCCGCCGCGCCGGCCGTCGCGGTGACGGCTACTTTCCCTTCGGCAAGGATCCCGACCGCCTGCGCGAACTGGTCGATGTGGCCCGGCGCGCGGCCGCAGACGCCGGCCGGGATCCCGACGCCCTCGAGCTGACCTGCCTGGGATCGCGTCATCGCCACATCGTCGAGCAGAACGTCGAGACCGGCTTCACCCGCATGGCACTGTTCCTTCCCGACGCGACCCGCGCCGGCGTGGAACGGGTCGCCGAGCAGGCGGCGGAGGTCACCGACGGTCTGTGACCGGACGCATCGACGGCGGAGCTTCCGATGGTCGTGAGGTCACGCCGGATCGGGCTGCACGATGTCCACGAGCAGCTCCATCGAACGGATCCAGTCGTCGCCGGTCGTGCGCCAGGGCGCAGACACGACGTGCTGCACGCCGGCTTCCGCGTAGGCCGCGCACTCGTCGGCGATCAAGGCCGGGTCCATTCCCTGGGGGTCCCATCCGGTTCGGTAGGAGATCGTGAAGTCCTCACCTGGTCGCTCGGCTCGTAGTCGGACCACGATGGAGGCGAGGTCCTCGGGCGCGGTGCTGATGGCCTGGTAGCCGTCGCCGCGTCCGGTGGCGCGCCGCCACGCGGGCTCGCTGCTGCCGCCGACCCAGATCGGGATCTCGTGCGCCGGCTGGGGGAGGACCCTGAGTGCGTCGAAGTGGTAGTGCTCGCCGTGGAAGGACGCGGGGTCGTGGTGCCAGACTGCGGCGAAGATCTCGAGGGCCTCGTCGAGTCGGCGGCCCCGGCTGTGGAAGTCCTGTCCGAGGGCGGCGTATTCGGCTTCGGACCAGCCGACCCCGACGGTCAACTTCAGCCGACCCCCGCTGAGGCGGTCGAGGCTCGCGAGCGCGTTCGCGAGCTGGAGCGGGTGGTACTGGGGCACGACGAGCACGCTGGTGCCGAGCCCGATCCGCTCGGTCGCTGCCGCCGCCCAGCCGAGGGTGAGGATGGGCTCGAAGAGGTACGGCGACGGGTAGCCCTGGTCGGCGGGCTGGACGACATGATCCGAGACCCACACGTCGGCGAATCCGAGCGCCTCGGCGCGTCGCGCGACGGCTTCGATCGCTTCGGGCGTCGCGGCGCGCCCGTACTGGGGGAGATGGATACCGAGCTGCATCAGTACCGACTGTTTCGGACTGTCGCCATGGTGCCCCTTCGTCGAACGTGCTGAGACGCTACCGCTTGGGCGGCGATCCGGTACGCACGAAGTCGATCGCCTCGGCGGCTGCAGCGGCGACGAAGCGCTCGAGTCGAGGCGCCGCGGCGAAACGCGTCGCGGCCGCCAGTGGAAGCATGGAGCCGGTCTCGGCGCTCTCCCGGGTGGCCGCCTCGGTCAGCTTGACCACGTGCGCCGCGACGATGAACGACCCGGCCCGGTCGGCCATCGCTGCCCGAGCGAGGGCTTCTCCCACTTCCGTCGGGTCTGCGGCCAGGCAGTGCGCCACCGCATCGTCGGGTCGACGGTCCAGCACGGCGATGCCGACATCACCCGCTACCGGATCGGGGAGCGCCGTCCTGGCCGAGACCAGGCCGCTCCGTTCGGCCCGGCCGGTGTCGTGCGCGAGGAACAGGCTGAACAGGGCCAAACGCGCCGTGGCTGCGCAGGGGTGGCGGCGCCAGGCCCAGCGGGCTGCGTTCGCGTAGGTGAGCCCGTGAGTGATGTCGAGCCATCCGAAGTCGATGCTGGTGTCGAAGTCGATCGACGGGTCGTGGCGCAGCAGACGTTCGCTCACGGCCAGGCTCACGGCGTCGAGGAGCCCCTCGATACCGGCGCCGGCAACGACAGCGGCGACCGCCACGGTGATCGGGGCCTGCGCGTCGCCGAGGATCGCGTCTCGCAGCTCGCCGCCGTCGCTCCACCCGGTCGCGCGCTGGGACGGCGCGGCAGCCAGCGCGCCAAGGTCGACCACCTCTATCTCGCCCATCGCCGTTCGCATGTACGGGAGCAGGTCTTCGCGGGTCGAGTACGTGAGCGCCATGGCGACCCAGGGCAGGACATCGCGTGCGTGGGCGGGGCCGATCCGTTCGAGCAGCTCGAACGCCTTCTGGGTGTAGATGGCGCCGTGCCCGTAGCTCAGGTGGTGCATCGATGCCGCCTCGATCAGCTGTCGCTGCAGCGCCTGAACGCCTGCGCCCACGTCGACCTGACCGAGCACCGAGGCCATTGCCGCGCGCACGTCCTCTCGTTCGATTGCCGCGAGAAGGTCGATGGACGCGTCGGGTTCGGGGAGCGTCTGTGTCGGACGATCACGGGCTGTTTCTGCGATCCCTGAGAGCGCTTGGGACACGGGAAGCGTCTGCTCCAACCCCTCCCAGAGGTGGGCGACCTGGAGGCAGTCCGCAGCCATCGCCATCTCGTGGCCGAGCCCCTTGTCGATGCGCGGCGCGCCATGCACGAGGGCTCGGGCCACGATCTGCTCGGGCGTGGCCCCGGCCTCGAGTGCCCGGGCGACGTCGCGGGCGATCTGGCCGGGGTAGTGGCGGTCGAGGCCGCGCAGCAGGCTCGGCCACAGCGCGGCCAGGCGGTCGGCCGGCGACGGTTGCACAACCGTGACGTGCACCTTGCCGCCGATGACGTCCACCCGGTGGCACGAAACGTCCTCCTCGCCGATCAGGCAGTGCCCGTCGGTCACACGGAACTTCCAGTTGTGCCACTGGCAGGTGACGACGTCGCCGTCGACCGTGCCGGTCGTCAGGCCGTAGCCCTGGTGGGGACAGGCATTGTCGATGGCGTGCACCCCCGATGGGGTGCGGATCACCGTGATCCGCCGACCGCCGACGTGTGCCAGCCGCATCGTGTGCAAGGGGAACTCCTCCAGCGCGCCGACGACTTCGGTCACGATGGCAGCGCGGACCTGTGGGTCCGAGGGATCGGTCATGGTGTCAGTACAGGGTCGAGCGGTGCCGCGGTCAAGTCCTTGGGTCCGCGAGATCTCCGTTGCCGGGGCGCTGCGGCGGTCTGGGTCGGCCACCGGCGCGAGTTCTGGCACGATGGTGCCGCCGGCCCCACGTCGTGGGTCGGGTGGACACGCCGACGATGGAGTACCGATGAAGACAGTTCGTGGCGATGACGCGCGTGGGCTCGGTCCGACCCAACAGGGCCCCCACTGGATCGAAGGGCCGCACACCTCGGACCGTCTCGACGTCGGCGTCGTCCACCTCGAAGCCGGCGGGGTGACCCCGCCCCATGCGCACGTCGGTGGTCAGGTCATGGTCGTGATCGAGGGTCGCGGCTTCGTGCAGACCGCCGACGAGCGGGTGGTCATGGAGCCCGGCGACATCGTGATCGCCGACCCCGGCGAGCACCACGTCCATGGTGCCGTCGACGAAAGTCATGTCATCCACCTGACCATCACCACCGGCCCGCACCTCATCGGCGAACCGCCCGAGAACTAGCAAACGCACGACGAAGGAGGCCACCGGAGCCGGACCGGCGCGGCGCCCTACTCGGGCTTGGGGCGGCGGGCCACGACCTCGCGGAACGGGATGTCGCGGTCGGTGGCGGGCTCCCGGGGCATGCCGAGGAGGCGTTCGCTGACGATGTTCCGCTGCATCTCGTTGGTGCCACCCGCGATCGAGATCGACCGTGCCCCCAGCCAGCGGTTGCCTGCGCCGCCTGCGTCGGGGCCGTCGTCGTTCCAGATGACCCCGTCGACGCCACCCACGATGAGGCCGATCTCACCACGACGGAGTGTGTCGAGCGCGAGCCCGAGCTTGAGCAGCGACCCCCAGTCGCCCTTGAACTGCCCGGTGCGCATGCCGACACCGACCCGGTCGTTGGTGTGATCGCGCGCCTGCTGGGCGACGTAGGCCTCGGCGATGAGCTGCCGGGTCGCGGCGTCGCCGAGGGTCCCGGCCTTGGCTGCCGACCGGACGAGGTCTTCCACACCGTGACCGTCGGCGCCTCCCCCGTCACCATGGCCACCGCCGAGCCCCAGGCCGTGGCCGACGCCGGCGGTGGCATTGCGCTCGTGGAAGAGCAGGCTGTGGGCGACTGACCACCCCTCGTTCTCCTCGCCGATCAGGTGATCGGCAGGCAACGAGACGTCGTCGAAGTACTCCTGGAAGAAGTGTGCCGGGCCGCCCTCGATGCTCACGATCGGCTCGATGGTGACGTCGGGCTGCTGCAGCGGCACCGCGAACATCGACAGGCCCTTGTGCTTGGGTGCGTCCCAGTCGGTGCGAGCGAGGCACATGCCGTAGTCGGCGGTCGCCGCGCCGGTGCTCCACATCTTGGCCCCGTTGATGACCCAGGTGTCGCCGTCGCGGGTGGCGCGGGTCATGGCCGCGGCCATGTCCGAACCGCCGGAGGGCTCCGAGAGGAGCTGCATCCACACCTCGTCGCCGCGCAGGATGCGGGGGATGTGTCGGGCCTTGAGCGTCTCGGAGCCGTGGTCGAGCAGGGTGATGCCGAGCATGCCGATGCTGACGAACAGCGTCGCGGGCACCACGTACCCGTTGACCTCCTCGGCCCATACCTTCTGATGCTCGAGGGTGAGACCGGCGCCGCCGTACTCCTTCGGCACTGCGATCCCGGCGAACCCGGCGTCGAAGATCGTCGCCTGGAGCACCTTGGCCTCGGGTTGCTCGAGTCGCTTCGGGTCTTCGGGATCGGCCCGCTCGAGATTTGCCTGGATGAAAGCCCGGGCCCGCACCCGGAACTCCTCGGGGGTTTCGCTGTCGGTCATGGTGTTCTCCTAGAACCCGAGGAGGGTGCAGATGCGGTCGCGGTGCTGTTCTGGGGAGCCGTAGAGCGCCCGATGCACCGATGCTCGGCGCAGGTAGAGGTGAAGGTCGTGCTCCCAAGTGACCGAGATGCCGCCATGGAACTGCATGCACTCCTGGATGATGTGCATCGCCTTGTCGGCCACGTAGGCCTTGCAGACGCTCGCTTCGAGCGCCGCGTCGTCGCGCCCGGCGTCGAATGCGGCCACCGCAGCGTCGACGCAGCCCTTGGCCGCCTCGAGGTGGAGGAGGAGGTCGGCCACGCGGTGCTTCAAGGCCTGGTAGGACGCGATTGGCCGTCCGAAGGCATAGCGGTCGTTCATGTACTCGAGGGTGAACTGGAAGACCCGATCGAGGCCGCCGACGATGTCCGCGCATTGGAGGGCCACGGCGATCTCCAACTGACGCTCGACCGCATCTGCGGCTCCGCCGACCTCGCCGACGACTGCAGACAACGGCAGGCGGACCTCGGAAAGACGCACGGTGGCGAACCGGCGGCCGAGGTCGATGCTCTGCGACGGCTCGACGACCACCCCGTCGTTCGAGCGCGGGACCAGCACCTGGGTGAGGCCGTCCCCGGTACGCGCGGTCACGAGCAGATGGTCGGCGGCGACTGCTGCTTCGACGTAGGCCTTCGTGCCGTTGACGACGATTCGGTCACCGTCGGCTGTAGCGGTCGTGGTCAGGTGCGCCGGGCTCCACGTGCTGCCGGGCTCGGCCAGGGCCCAGGTGGCCACCGACTCGCCGGAGACAAGCGTCGCGAGCACGTCGGCCTGGGCGCCGCCAGCGTGGGAGAGGGCCCAAGCGACGACGTTGACCGGTAGGAACGGTCCCGGAGCCACGCCGCGCCCGAGTTCCTCGGCGACGATCACCGCGTCGGCAAGCGGGTTGCCCGACAACGAGCCGCCGCCGTGCTCCTCGCTCACGAGCAGCGACGTCCAGCCCAGCTCACCGGCGTGGCGCCAGATGGCCCGGTCGAAGCCGACGTCGTCGCCATGGAGGGCACGTACGGTGGTGATCGGGGTCTCCGTGGCCACGAACCGGTGGGTCGTGTCGCGGAAGAATTCCTGGTCGTCGGTCAGCTCCAGATGCATGGTCGTGACAATAACGAACGCGGGCGCTCGACGTGGTGGTCACGCTCACGCGGCCTGTGTCATGCTGTCCCCGCACCGCCGACCAGGGGGAGACGTGGCGCCACAACCGCTCGACGATCTGCGCGTGGTCGATCTCACCTTCGGCATCGCAGGCTCGTACTGCACCAAGGTGCTCGCGGATTTCGGCGCAGACGTCGTGAAGGTGGAGCCACCTGGGGGTGATCCGACGCGACGCATGGGGCCGCACCCCGGTGACGTGCCCCATGCCGACGCCGGCGGGCTCTTCCTGCACCTGAACACCAACAAGCGCAGCATCGTGGTCGACCTCGACACCGCGAGTGGGGTCGACATCGTGCGGGCGTTGGCGGCAGGAGCCGACATCGTCGTGGAGTCGGGACGACCAGGGGCGCTCGCCGAACGAGGTCTCGGACCAGCGGACCTGATCGCGGCCAACCCGAAGCTGGTGGTGACGTCGGTGACGCCGTTCGGGCAGAGCGGTCCCTACCGGGACTGGCAGATGACCGACATCGTTGCCTTCGCGATGGGTGGACCGATGAATGCCAGCGGGGTCTCCGATCGTGAGCCGGTGAAGCTCATCGGCAACGCGGTGCTGATGCAGAGCGGATCAACGGCGTGCGTGGCGACGCTCGGCGCGCTGGACATGGCCGTGACCCGTGGCGTTGGTCAACACGTCGACGTGGCCACTTTCGAAACCCAAAACGGCAGCCTCGACCGGCGCCGGTACTACCTGCTGTCGTATGAGTACTCCGGCACCGTCGCCGAGCGGGTCCCCGTCGTCGGCACCGGTCGACCCGCAGCCGGGGGCAGGTTCGAATGCGCCGATGGGTTGATGGTGACCACCGGTCGGATCTGGCCGGACCACGTCGGCCGCATGATCGACGTCCTCGACGACCCGGAGCTCAGACGGCTGTGGGAGGAGCTCGGTCTGGGACTGATGGTCGATGCTGCTCCCTTGGTCGATGCTGCCCTGGCTCGCTGGGCCTCGGTCCGAAACGCGCGCGCCGCGATGCGCGAGGCACAAGCCGCAGGATGGCCGGTCGTGGTCGTCAACGATCCACTGCTGCTGCACCAGGACGACCACCTGCTCGCTCGGGGCTTCTGGGTCACCGCAGAGCACCCGGTCGCCGGTGCGCTGCCCTACACGGGTGCGCCCTGGCGCGTCGACGGTGGCGGGTGGGCGATCCACCACAGCGCCCCCTTGTTGGGACAGCACACCGACGAGGTGCTCGCTGAGCTCCTGGGGCTGTCACCCGACGACGTCGCCGAGCTTCGAACGACAGGGGCGGTCTCGTGACGGCCGACGATCGCCCCGAGTATGGCCCGCTGGCAGGGATGCGTATCGTCGACCTCACGGTCGCGCTGGCCGGCGCGTTCTCCACCATGTTGTTGGCCGATCTCGGCGCCGAGATCATCAAGATCGAGTCCCGCATCCACTACCAGTCGGCGACCAAAGGCCCACGGAACCCCGCGCGCGGCGACGACGCGGTGGCGATGTCCACCGCCCGTGACTACGCCGACGGCGATCCCGGCGATGACCCATGGAACCGCTTGAGCTGGTTCAACGCCCAGGCCCGCAGTAAGCGCGATGCCACCATGGAGATCGGTACCGAGCGGGGGCGAGCGCTGTTCCTCCAACTGATCGAGCGCTCCGACGGGTTCATCGAGAACAATGCGGCCGGCCTGCTGGAGAAACTGGGCATCGGGCCCGACGTGCTGCTCGCGGCCAACCCCGAGCTGATCATCGTGCGGATGCCGCCTCTCGGCCTGTGGGGTCCCGATGCGTCGGCTACGGGGTTCGGGTGGCACTTCGAGGACCTCGGCGGTTTCCTCCGTGTCCAGGGCTACCCCGATGGCGTCGAGGTCGGCTCGATCTTCATGGACGGGGCGTCGGGTCCCGCAGGGGCGAGCGCGTTCCTCATGGCGCTGCACCAGCGGCGCCGCACGGGCAAGGGAGTGGTGTGCGAGGTGTCGCAGCTCGAGAACATGATCTGTCATATCGGGGACCTGACCCTCGATGCAGCGATGAACCAGAGGGTGCCGAAACGTTGGGGCAACCGCAGCCCCGATTTCGCTCCGCAGGGGTGCTACCGCTGCGCCGGCGACGACGACTGGCTGGTGCTGTCGGTTCGTTCCGACGAGGAATGGCAGCGCCTGCTCGATGTGCTCGGTCGTCCGGCAGCGATCGATCGCCAGGAGCTCACCTCCCTTGCCGGTCGTCGGCGCGCCCACGACGAGATCGACGCCGCGATTGCCGCCTGGGCCCGCGCCGGTCCGTCCATGACCGCCGCCGAGGCGCTCCAGGCCGTAGGAATCCCTGCTGGCCCGGTGCTCGACGAGGCCGCGGCCGCTTCCGACGTCCACCTGCACGATCGGGGCTTCTTCCACATGCTCGAACATCGCTCCGCAGGGACGCACTTCCACGCCGGCGCCAACTTCCACCTGTCCGGCACGCCACCGGTGATCTGGCGCGCCGCACCGGTGGTCGGCCAGGACAACGAGTACGTCTACAAGCACATCCTCGAGGTGAGCGACGACGAATACACCGATCTGGTCGCCCAGGGCCACATTGGCGACACCTACGTCTGATCGGTGTCAGACACCTGTCCGAATATCCGAATGTACGTACAGGTGTCTGACACCGCGAAAGGAGTGCACCGATGATCGAAGGTGAGTATCAGGGGTTCGATGTCCGCATCGAGGACCCGGGCATCGCGGTGTTCACGTTCAACAGAGCCGAGCGTCTCAACGCCATGGGTTCAGGCACCCGCCGCGACCTCGTCGAGCTGTTGACGGTCGCGCAGCTCGACGACAGCGTTCGCGTCATCGTCTTCACCGGCACCGGGCGTGGCTTCGTCGCCGGCGTGAACAATCGTTCCACCCAGCCTGAAGACCCGGTGCTCGGCCCGCCCATTCCCGCGCACGCGCACGTCCCCGTCGACCTGTACGGCCGGCTGTCGTTCCACGGCCAGGAACTGCCACGCACGATCCGCCGGCTCGACAAGATGACCATCGCCGCGGTGAACGGCTTCGCCATCCAGCTCGGGCTGTCCATCGTGCTCGCCTGTGATTTCGCCGTTGCCGCCCGGTCCGCGAAGCTCGGGAGTGCGACGCTGCGGATGGGTTGGCAGCCCGACGAGGGCGGCCACTGGCTCCTCGTCGAGCATCTTGGCGTCAAGCGCACCATGGACTTCCTGATGCACAAGCGGATCGTCGACGCCGCGGAAGCCGAGCGGCTCGGCCTCGTGAACGAAGTGGTCGACGATGATCAGCTCGCGGCGCGGGCCATGGAGCTCGCGAGCGAGCTCGCGAACGGCCCGCAAGTGGCAATGCGCCTCCTGAAGAAGGCTGTGTACAACGCGGAGCGGCTGACCTTCGACCAGGCCGGCGACGACATCGCCAGCAAGACCGCGATTAGCGACTTCCACCTCGACGCTCGCGAGGGTTCGGTTGCCTTCTTCGCGAGGGAACCGGCCACGTTCAACAAATGGCTCACCGGCGACGAACCCGTCGACGGCCACCTCTAGGAGAAAGGACAGCGCGCATGCTCGGAGAACAGGTCACTGCCCTCGTCGAGGCCCACGGTCTCACCGACGTCGAACGTTGGGAAGACGCGGTCGTCATCGCCAAGCGAGGCCGCACCGGTGTGGTGCTGCTCGATCGACCGGAGTCGGGGAACTCACACAACCGGGCGATGATGCACGGGCTCGCCAAAGCGTGGCTCCACTTCGGTGACGACCCGGAGGTGCGGGTCGTCGTCTTGGGTGCAACCACTAACCGCAACTTCTGCACCGGCATCGACCTGAAGGAGGTCGCGAGTGCCGGCGGTTTCGCCGGCCTCGGCGAGCTCGGCGGCTACGGACCGGTGCGGGGCTCGGGCCGCACCCACCGCGATGCCGGCGTCCGCAAGCCCGTCATCTGCGTGGTGGAGGGCAGGGCGATCGGCGGCGGGCTGACCTGGGTCACCGAGGCCGACATCGTCATCGCCGGTGAGAACGCCACCTTCCGTGACACCCACGTCGAGCGAGGTTTCGTCGGCAACCGCGAGAACCTCTTCCTCGCACTCAAGGCCGGCCTGGGCGCGGCGCTCTACATGAGCGTCGTTGGCGGCCAGGTCGAACTCGACGCCGATCGCGCCGAGCGGCTCGGTTTGGTGCAGGAGGTCGTTCCCGCAGGCACCGCGCTCACGCGCGCCTTCGAACTCGCCGAGGTCATCGCCCGGAACTCGCCCACGGCCATGGCCCGCCAGCTCGAGGTCCTGTGGAACGTGGCCCGCATGCACCACGAGGAGGCCGTCGACACCGGCGAGAACGTGCTGATGTGGCAGCAGCAGCATCCCGACTCGACCGAGGGCGCGGTCGCGTTCGCCGAAAAGCGCGAGCCGGACTGGCTGCCGCTCAACTGAGGCGATCGGCGTCGGCGACTCAGCGAAGCGCGGGCCAGGCGCGCTCGAACATCGCGCCGGAGGCGGTGCGCATCATCCAGTCGTCGCGCGCCATCCGGCGGTAGTGGTACATCAGGTAGTCCTCGAGAGCGACGCTTCCTTCGCGCGCAGCCTCGGCGAGCGCCGGCCGACCCTCGGGGAGACCGGTGAACCTCGTGCCGAGCAGTCCGTTGACGTCGTCGAGCTCCTGCGCGTCGAACAGTGCGCTGTTGCGGTCGACTTCCTTGAGGTACTTGAGGTGGCGGGCGACGCCCTTGACGACTCGGGCCGCGCTCGCGTCGGCGATGCGGGGCACGATCGCCGCCATGTTGTCGAGCAGTCCGTCGTACATCGTGTTGTGGGGTTCGGCCTGCGCCTCGACCTCGATCTCGCGGTCGGGCACGTCGATGCCAGCGAGGTCGGCCAGCGCGGTGAGGACCATGCGTCGGTGCAGCATGCTCATGATGAACGCGCTGCCGTCGGCCGAGCGCTCGTTGCCGGCGCGAATCCCCGACAGTGGGCCGCCGGAACCGATCATCGGGGCCAAACCGAATCTCGGGCCGAGTCGGGCGATGGCGTTGACGCGGTAATACCGGACGCGGTCGTCAGCGACGGTGATGCCGCTGTGGGACTCGTACTCGCGCAGCCGGGTCGGGAAGTCCGGGAAGCCGTGTTGGGTGGCGCGCCACGACAGCCAGGCGATGTCGTCCATCGGGTCACCGAGGTGCGCGAGCTCCCAGTCGACGATCGCGGTGACCCGACCGTCTTCGTACATGAAGTTGCCCGGGCCGGTGTCGCCCTGCACGAGCACGGCGGGTCCGGGAAGGTCGGGCAGCTTGTTGTCGAGTAGGTCGAGCTCGAGGCGGGCCAGTGCGTCGATGGGCTCCTCGCTGTCCTCTCGCTCGAACTCGGCCCGGATAGCGGCGAACTGCTCGCGCTGGTGCTCGCCCATCGATTTCACCGGGTGAAAGCTGTGCAGTGGCATCGCCGCCGCGTCGGCGCGGTGCCAGGTTGCGAGGTGGCGCATGAAGTCCTGCGCCACCGCGACCTGCTCGTCGGGGTCGCTGGGCGCTTGGAACCACGCCTGGCCCGGCATGCGGTCGACCAGGATCCTCCCGGTTTCCGGATCGACGGCCCAGACGTGTGCGACGGGAACGCCCAGCGGCTCGAGGGCGCGAAGGACCTCTGCCTCCCGCGTGATCGGCAGGAACGACCCCAATCCAGCGGTGCGGCCCTGTTGCGCGTACAGGCGCCGTCGCTCGCCGTCGATGACGACTTCGGCGACGAAGCCCGGTCGGCCGCCGCCGCCCGCCGGGGTCAGCGACTCGACTGTCCCCATGGTGACGGTCGCGATCCATTCCCCGATCTCTTCGAGGGCGATGTCTGCCATGTGAAGTGCCTCTCAGGTCGACAGCGCGCGCCGGTCTGGCCCCGAACGCGGGCGCGCTGCCGCAGGGGCGCCCGGGAACGGGGGAGGCGCCGGTCAGAACGAATTCAGGATGTTGTCGAGGTACTCCTGCATCTCGATGAGAATGCCGTCGGGCACCTCGGAGTCCTGCAGGATCCCGTGGAACTGCTCGTGGATCGTCGGATCGTCGAAGCGCTCCGCCACCATCTCCTCGAAGCGGTGCCGGGCAGCGACCAGCTTGCGGGGCCGGAACTGGGTCGGCCATCCGTCGGGGTGGGGCTTGTAGTCCTTGAGGACCTGTCGGGCGATCGTGACCTTGTGGACCTCGGTCGGCCCGTCCACGAGGCCCATGGCGCCACCGCCGCCGCCGAGTGACATGGCGTTGGAGACGCCGAGCGCACCGTGGATGTGGATGGTACGTCGGTTGATGTCGGCGAGGATCTGCGCAGCCTGGACCTTGCACGCGCCCACGTACTGGCGGACCGCGTGGGTGGAGGACTGATCGATGAGCCAGGCGGTGTGCATGACGAGCAGGCGGAACTGCTTGATCTGGATCCAGGAGTCGGCGATGGCCTCTTGGACGAACTGCTTCTCGGCGAGGAGGCTGTCCTGGGTGAAGCGCGACAGGGCTCGCTCGCACATCATGTCGAACATCTTCTGTGCGCCGGCGACTGCGCGCATCGCGTGGTGGATGCGACCGCCACCGAGTCGGCGCTGGGCCACCTCGAAGGCCTGCCCCTCGCCGCCGAGCAGGTTCTCCGCAGGCACGCGTACGTTCTCGTAGCGGACATGGCCATGGGTACCCTCGTGCCACGATTCGTTCCCCAGGCCGAGGTGGTGCAGCACCTTGATGCCGGGTGTCTCGGCGGGGACCAGGAACATCGACATGCCTCGGTAGGCGCTCACGTCGGGGTTGGTGACGGCCATGACGATCAGGAACTTCGCCGTGCGCAGGTTCGACGAGAAGAACTTGTCGCCGTTGATGACCCACTCGTCTCCGTCCTTGACGGCTCGGGTCTTGAACTGCTTGGGGTCAGAGCCCCCCTGGGGCTCGGTCATCGAGTAGCAGCTGAATGCCGTTCCTTCGAGGAGCGGCTGCAGGTACTTCTCCTTCTGCTCGGGCGTGCCGTAGGCAGCGATGATCTCGGCGTTGCCGGTGTCGGGGGCCTGGCACCCGAAGATGGTGGGTGCCCATCCTGAGCGGCCGAGGATCTCGTTGAGCAGCGCGAGCTTCAGTTGACCGTAGCCGTGACCGCCCAGATCCTCGTCGAGATGTGCGGCCCACAGTTCATGGCTGCGCACCTCGTCCTGCAGTTGGCGGATCAGGCCCTTGAGCGGCTCGTCCAGTGGGGTGTAGTTCATCCCCGGGTACAGCAGGTCGAGCGGCTCGATGCTGGTGCGGACGAATTCGTCAGCCCAGTCCAGCTTCTCCTGGAATTCGGGTTCGGTCGTGAAATCCCATGCCATGGAAGGCCCCCTCGGTGATGGCGTCGGGTCGGTGCGGACCTGTGTCCTGCCCGATACGGATGCCGTTCTAACACAGCGGACCGATCGTCCGGAAGCCGCCCGACGGTTGTCTGGCGCGTTGGCCCGCTCCTCGGCTCCGTTTCGCATTCGCCATGGAAGGGTCAACGACACCGTCGATGTCACCGGAATGCGCTCACCCAGCTTCAGGTCCACAGGCCGGCGTCGTCGCGCGCATTGGACCGGTCGCCGTTGGCGTGGTGCGCCGTGGCGTTCAGGCATGCAAGGCAGTGCAGTCGGCGAGCCCGTCTCCCAGCGCGCCCGTCGTCAGCTCGCAGGCGGCATGAACGCGGGGCCGTCGAAAGTGCCGACGGTGGTGAAGGTCTCGACGGCAGCGCGGCGCAGTTTGGTGATCTGTTTCACGGGCTTGCCGAGCGGGATCATCGTCCCGAGGATGAAGTGGTCGGGGATGTGCAGCAGCCGGCGCAACGCCGGTTCCTCGCGGGCCAACACGGAGGTCACGTGGCCGCCGAGGCCGACGTCACGGGCCGCGAGCAGGATGTTGTTCGCCAGCGGAAATGCCGAGCCGCCGGCGGTGACCGGGACGCGGCCGAGCCCGCTGTCGACGCTCGAGATCGCGCTCGTGTCGAGCAGGATCACGAGGAGCACCGGCGCAGTCCAGATGTGCGACGGCTCGTTGGGCAGGGCCACGGTGCGGGCCTCGGCAAGGTCGATCTTGGGAGGCTTGCCGTCGTCCTCGGCGGCGAAGGGGACGAGCCCGGCTCGGTGGTAGCCGGCGTACTCACGGAATCCGAGATCGTAGAGCTCGCCGATGCGGGCCTTCGTGTCGGGGTCCCGCACCACGATCACGTGCCAGCCCTGCCGGTTGCCGCCGTTGGGCGCGAACCGGGCGTGCTCGAGAATGTCGTAGAGCACCTCGTCGCTCACGTCGTCGTCGGTGAATGCCCGGGTCGCGGGCGTGGTGCGCATCGCTTCGCGCAATTCCATCGTGTGCCTCTTCTGTTCGTCGGTCGTTGCTGTCGGGGCTACTGGTCGGCGAGCCGGAGCGTCCGCTGGTGGGCGAAGTCCAGGCTGTTGTCTGCGACATCGAGCGCACGATCTGGTCGACAGACGCGACAAGACGTTCGTGTGCTTCGAGAGCAGCTGACCACGACGGGAGCATGACACATGCCGGAGCCTTCCATCGGCTCGGCTGGCCCCGACCTGCCCGGCACAGCAACCGGGCCAGGCCTCAGGGCCGAGCAGCTCCCGGGTCGGACCGCACCTCGATGCCGAGCGCCTCCTCGTAGATCTTCACGATGGCGCTCTTGGGTTGGTCGCCGTAGCCGGCCTCGATGGCCTTCTCGTAGCTCGCAGTCATGGCGCCGACCAGAGGCAGTTCGGCGCCGAGGCGACTGGCCACCTGCTCGATGTTGACGATGTCCTTGTGGGCCTCGCCCATCGAGAAGTCGGTGTCGAACCGGCCGGCGAGGATGCGGGGCACGAAGTAGTCGCTGGCGAAGCTGCGTGAGGTGCCACTGGTGACGACGGCAGCCACCTGTTCGGCGTCGAGGCCGGCTTTCACGGCGAGGGGCAGCACCTCGCACAGGGCCACGATGTTGATGTCGTAGATGACGTTGTTGACCGCCTTCATCAACTGGCCGCTGCCGAGCGGGCCGCAATGCACGATGGTCGAACCCATCAGCTCCAAATAGGTGCGGGCCCGCTCGAGTTCGCCGTCGGTGCCACCGAACATCATCGTGAGCGTGCCGTCGGCAGCGCGCAACGGCATGCCGGAGACGGGGCAATCGCTGTACCGAAACCCTGCGGCGGCAGCGTCGCCGCCGATCGCGATCGCGTCGCGCTGATAGAGGGTCGTCGTGTCGATCACGTGGAGGCCGTCGCGCGCGGCATCGGCGACACCGTCGGTCCCGAACAACGCGGCTCGGACCTCTGGAGCGAAGGGCAGACAGGTGAACACGACGTCTGCGGCTGCGGCGACCGCCACCGGTGACTCGGCGACGCGAGCACCGGCCGCGTGCAGCTCCTCGGCCACTCCCGCGCGCACATCGTGGACCACGAGGGGCACGTCGCCCGCCAACAGGTTCCGGGCCATGCCGGCGCCCATGCGTCCCAACCCGATGAACCCGACCTTTGCCTCGTGCACTGCTCGACCTCCCGCGTCGCGTCCGTCGCGCGCCGCTAGTGTCGCTCTCGATGGACCACGCCGCCCAGCCCGACGCGGGACGCGTCATCGACGCCGTCGTCGATCACTACGCCGGTCAGGGGCTCCTGGGGGCGATCGAAGCAGCGATCATCGAGAGCGGGAAGTCGCCCGAAACGGTGACCGTCGACGAGCTCGGCCCGGTCGACGAATTCCACATCGGGGGACCGGTGGCCACCGCCGAGCTGTGCGCCCGACTGAACCTGGGCCGCGGGGCCGCGGTGCTCGACATCGGTTGCGGTATCGGGGGCACCGCGCGGTTCCTTGCGGCCACGACGGGGTGCTCCGTGACCGGTATCGACATCAGCCCGGCGTTCGTCGCCGTCGCCCGCACGCTCACTGCGTGGACCGGGTTGGATGATCGCGTCCGCTACGAGGTGGCGAGCGCGCTCGACTTGCCCTTCGAGGACGCGAGTTTCGAGGTCGCGACCCAGCTGCATGTCGGGATGAACATCGCCGACAAGGCCGCACTGTTCGTAGAGGTGAGCCGGGTCGTCGCTCCAGGTGGTCGATTCGGCCTCTACGACATCATGCAGGTGTCGCCGGGTGAGCACGGATTCCCGGTTCCGTGGGCCGGCGACGCGACCTCGAGCTTCCTCGGCGAGGTGGCCGAGTACCGGCGAGGGCTCGAGGCGGCAGGCTTCGAGATCGTGACGATCCGCGACCGGCGCGCGTTCGCGAGCGCCGTCTTCGCGTCGCTCGGGGCCGCGCGTGGCGCGCCGGCCCCGCTCGGCTTGCAGCTGATCCTCGGCCCTCAGGCGCCGGAGAAGATCGCGAACATGGTCGCGGCCCTCGACGCGGGGGTCCTGGCGCCCGTCGAGATCGTCTGCCACAAGCCTGTCCGCTGACGGTCTCGCCCCGTCGGCGGCGCGCCGCCGGGGCGTTCAGGCAGGTTCGAGCAGGTCCAGCGCGTTGTCGCGCATGATCAGCTTCTGCTCCGCCTCGGGCAGACCCGTGGTGAACTTCCGGAAGTCGGCAGGGTTGGCGACGCCTTCGGGGTGGGGCCAGTCCGAGCCGAACAGCACCCGGTCGGCGCCGATGAGGCCGGCCAGCTCGACCACGTCCTCCTCGGGGAACGGGGCAACGTAGCAGTGCTGCTTGAAGACGTCCGAGGGGCGGCCGACGAGCTCACCGTCGAAGGTGGTGACGCGGCGTTCCACGAGGTTGGAGCCGGCGTGGTCGAGCTCGTGCATGCAGTAGCCGACCCACGCGGCGCCGACCTCGATGCTGGCAACGCGCACGTTGGGGAACCGGTTGAACAGCCCACCGAGGGTCATGGCCATCATGGAGTCCATGACGGGGCGGTGGTATGGCAGGATGGCGCCGCGCAGCATCATGGCGTGGGCGTCGTTGGTGACGGGGGGCTTGGCCCACTCGCGCTGGTAGAAGTCCTTGTAGGCGGCCGGGATGCCGCCGTAGGCATGGAAGATCACCGCCAACTTCTCGTCGTTGACCCGCTTCCAGAACGGGTCGAAGTACGAGTCCGCCGGTGACCGTCCGTACCAGGGGCCCGGGGTCATCGTGATGATGCGGGCGCCGCTGTCGATGGCCCACTCCAGCTCGTCGAGCGACCGGTGCACGTCGGCCATGGGGATCATCGGCGGTGCGTAGATCCTGCCCTCGTAGTTGAAGCCCCAATCGTCGTTGATCCACGCGTTGTACGCGTGGAAGAAGTCGTACAGCAGGTCCCAGTCGTTCACGAACATGTGCTCGCAGCTGTAGCCGATGGTCGGGTAGATCATCATCTTGGCGAGGTTCTGCTCCTCCATGGCCATGAGCCGCTCGTCGCGGTACATGAACGCACGGTCGAGGGGCGCGAGCTCGCCGTAGCGCGGCCCTTCGGGCTCGCGGCCCTCCGCGAGGGCCCTGAGCGTCTCGTGGAAAGCCCCCGGTTTCGCGACGGGATTGAACGTGGGGTTGGCGTTGCCCGGTGCGTGCGCGCCGCCGAAGAGGAGGAACTTCTTCTTGCCCTGCTCCACCCACTGCACGAAGCGCTTCACCCGCTCGTTGCCGTGGCGGTAGAACGCGTCGGGCGCTTCGTAGAAGTGGTTGTCGGCGTCGACGTACTCGTAGTCGGCGAGGTCGGACACGGTGGCTCCCCCTGTTCGGTTGGTCCAGCCTACGGCAACGACTCGCGCCGCGGGAAGCCCGAGCGGCTGCAACTCGAACGCCCACCTGCACCGCGTTGACGCAGGTCGAGGCCGGGCCTACGGTGCCGGCGTGGAGACCGCCCGTCTGTCCCGGCGCCGCGAGCCGCCCACCGCCGACGAGACCGCAGCGGTCGTCGGGTTCGTGAACGGACTGAGTCGGCCCGCAACAACGCCATCGACCTTCTCGGACTGGAGTTCACACCCGCATGAGCAACGACCGCACCGCTGACGAGCTCGCGATCCGGAACGTCCTCGCCGAGTTGGCGTGGCATGCCGACAACACCGACATCGACGGCCTCGACGCCTACGTCTCGTGTTTCACCGAGGATGCCGAATGGGAGATGCGCGGCGACGTCCGTCGCGGCCACGCCGCCATCCGTGAGGGAGCCGTTGCCCGCCGCGAGGCGGGCACGATGGGACCGGGCACGAAGGTCGCGCACTTCCTCGCGATGACCGTGGTCGGCTTCGACGACGACGACACCGCGCAAGTGAAGTCCTACATCCAGGCCTACCACGACGCCGACACGACGCCGACGTTGTCGGTCATGGGGCAGTACCACGACGAGTTCCGTCGCACGCCCGACGGGTGGAAGCTGCACCGGCGCTTCGTCGATTTCACCTGGTCGTGACCAAGTGGGGCCGTCGCCGGCGATACCGTCACCGCGATGGACAAGCGGACGTTCAACGTCGACGAGCTCGTCGGGCGCGACGCATACAAGCTCGCGACCGGTCTGATCGTGCCCCGGCCCATCGGCTGGATCGGGACGCTCTCCCACGACGGCGTGGCGAATCTGGCGCCGTACTCGTTCTTCAACGTGGTGTCGGGCAACCCCCCGACGTTCGTGTTCTCACCGGGACGCAGCGGTCGACGAGACACCCTTGCCAACGTCCGGGCCGTCCCGGAGTTCACCATCAACGTGGTCACCGAGGACGTTGCCGAGGCGATGAACGCCACGTCGGCCAGCGTCGACCCCCAGGTCGACGAGTTCGCGTTGGCCGGGCTCACCGCCGTCGTCGGTGACCGGGTGCGCGTGCCGATGGTCGCCGAGTGCAAGGCCAACTTCGAGTGCCGGGTCCTCGACATCGTCGAGATCGGCGATCGCGACGACGGCAACAGCCTGGTGATCGGCGAGGCCGTCGCGATCCACGTCAGCGAAGCCATCCTCGACGGCACTCGGATCGACCAAACCGCGCT
This sequence comes from Acidimicrobiaceae bacterium, assembly GCA_024641655.1. GTDB lineage: Bacteria > Actinomycetota > Acidimicrobiia > Acidimicrobiales > UBA8592 > JAHECR01. The sequence continues at coordinate 104,429 of JAHECR010000002.1, read as the reverse complement.
CGCGGCAATTGGACGACACGCGGGCAACGGCTACTCCCGCACCCGCGACCAGTTCCAGATGCCCCGGCCGGCCTGAGCGCAGCGATCAATGGGGGCCATCAGCGCTCCGCCGGGGAGGTCAGCGCTGGCCGGCTGACGCGGTCTCGGCGGCGACGGTGATGGTCTCCGGCGACGGTGCGGTGTCGATGGCCGTGGGGGAGGCCGTCGACGGCGCCGGCTTGCGGTAGTAGAAGCGGAGGGCGGGGATCAGGAAGGCAAAGTACGTCACGACCCGGATCCGCTCGGGGTCACTGCTCCATCCGAAGAGGCCCTTGAGGAAGTCGTAGGTCCAGCCCGTGGCGAGCGGTCCGCTGGTGATCTCCCACACGGGCTCGCTGTACCAGCCGCCCTCGAGCTCGAACAGCTCGCGGAACTCGTGGACGCTCTTGGCGGCGAGTCCGGCAGCGAACAAGATCAGCAGCAGACCGGTCACGTTGAAGAACTTGCGGAGGTCGATGCGGTCGCTGCCGAGATAGAACAGCACGCCGAGCACCGCTGAGATCACCAGACCGATGGCGCCCCCGACGACCACCTCGGTCCCTGAGTTGCTGGCGGTCTCCGAGCCGAGGAGGAACAACACCGTCTCGAAGCCTTCCCGGGCAACGGCGACGAAGGCGACGATCGCCAGCGCGACGAAGGAACGATCGATGGCCTCGTCGATGCGGGAGTGCAGCGTGGAGGCGATGCCTCGGCTGTGGCCGCGCATCCAGAAGATCATCCAGGTCAGCACGGCAGCGGCGGCGATGGCGAGGCTTCCCTCGATCAGTTGCTCGGATTTCCCCTCGAATTCGCCGACGAGTCGGTGGAACGCCAGTCCCGCGACGATGCACGCTGCTGCGGCGAGGCCGGCACCAGCCCACACCGCGGAGAGACGGTCACCGCGTCCGGTCTTCTGCAGGTAGGCGACGATGATTGCGAGCACGAGAGCGATCTCGAGTCCCTCGCGCAAGGTGATGAGCAGGCTTGATCCCATTGCGATAGATAAGCATACCTAACATGACAATGCAAGGGGTCCTAAGCCAGGCCCTGGGCCGGTGCCGACACGGCCCTGAAACCGGGGTGGAACGACAGGGTGGGCCCCCAACTGACGTGCCGGGATGGGTCTATCCGCTCGGCCGAGTCGGATCGGCGAAATCGGTGACCGTCGCCGTGCGCGAGTCGGTGTCGAAGACGGCGAAGCTCAGTTGACGACCGTTGCGCGGGTCGCGCCCGTCGCCGGCGGAACCGGGATTGACGACAAGGACGTCACCGAGCTGGTGCACGAGCTGCTGGTGTGTGTGCCCGTAGAGCACGACATCCGCGTCGACGTCTCCGAATCGCGCCAGCTCGGCGCTGCGCGCCGTGACGTAGGTCCCATAGGGCTCGAACGGCGTCGAGTGCACCATCACGATCCGCACCCCGCCGATGGTGAGGCTGCGGTGGTGCGGTTGCGCGCCGAGCCACGACACGAGGGTCGCGTCGACGCCCTCGCGTGCGCGCGCCCGCTCCCCGTGGTGTCCCAGCAGCACCTCGTCGTGGTTGCCGAGAATGACCTGCGCCTCCCGGTCTCGGAGGTACCCCACGACGTCGTTGGAGAACCGGAACTCGTACACGCTGTCGCCCAGGCACAGGAGCTCGTCGACGTCACCCATGAGATCGACGGCGCGCCGAAGGCCGGCGATGTTGCAGTGGACGTCGGAGACGATGCCGATCCTCACAGGCCGAGTGCCTCCACCAGCGCCGGCCCGTCGATCACCTGTCCGCTGTACTGCATCGGGTCAGCGCAGGTGCAGAGGTGATGCACGGCCTTGGCGGGTATCGCTGCGTCGATCGCCGTGCTGTCCTCGATCCCTTGTCGGGCGAACGTGGCGGCCATGGTCTCGGTCATGACGTAGCCCGGCTTCATAGCGATGAGTGCGATGCGGTCGGCGAGGCCATGGCGCGCAATGACGTTGGTCATGCGGTTGAGGGCCGCCTTGCTGGCCCCATACGCGGGCCCGTTTTCGGGAAAGTCATGGCCGGCGGGGGCGGCGAGCTCGTCGGAGAGCTCCGCTGCACCCGACGAGATGTTGACGACGACGCCACCGTCGGCAGCTTGCAACGCCTCCCAGAACCCTTGGATGAGCATCAGCGGGGCGGTGACATTGATCGCGAACAGCTTGTCCCACTGCTCGCGGCCGATCTCGGGCACGAGGGTGTAGATGGTGCGGCCCACCGTGTACCCGGCGTTGTTCACGAGGATGTCGCAACGCCCCAGCGTGTCGAGCGTCGTATCGACGAGCCGGTCGAGGTCAGCGGGCACCGACAGGTCGGCGCGCACGACAAGCGGCTGGGGCCCGACCGCGCGAATCGCGTCGGCGGTCTCGCCCAGGGTGCCCGGCGTGCCCGGGCGGGGCGCGTCGGTACGCGCCGCGAGCACGACGGTTGCTCCTTCGGCCGCGAGGAGGAGGCTGGTCTGCTTGCCGATGCCCCGGCTGGCGCCGGTCACCACCGCGACCTTGCCTGCGAGTGCGTTCATCGTGGGCCCCCTTCGTCTCCTGTCACGGTATTGCCTCGTCACGGGCGCGTGCCGAACCGGCGAGAGTCGAGCTCGCCGGGATCACCGGTAACACGACACGGCTCGGATGGGCTTGGTCGTGGAAGACGCGTTGCGTAGCGGTCCGGAGATCGTCGAGGGTGTCGGAGCCGACGGGAGCTCCCGTGTTGGCGTTCGGCTCCCACATGGGGAAGCTGCTCGACGAGACCTGGAGCTGCAGGCGATGCCCGGCGGGCAGCACGATCGAGGTGGGTCCCAGATCGACGGGAAGGGCGTACACCGCCCCTGGCTCGAGGGGGATGGCGGCCACGGTGCGGGTACGCACGATGCCGTCGCAGATGTTGTAGGACCGTCCATCGGGCCCGACGTCGACGAGCTTGGTGGTGAAGTCGGTGTCGGGTGCGGTGGTCGACACCCAGAGGTCGACGCGAACGGGCCCGGTGATCTCGAGTGAGTCGCGGAGCGGATCGCTGGTGTAGGTCACCACATCGGCGCGCCGCGCCAGGTCGCCCTGCTCGACGGGTCCGCCGCGAGCGCCGGCGCTGGCGCTCAGCATTCGCCCCCCGCGAGTTGGCACGGGCTCGTTCGGGTCGAACACGAACGTGTCGGGTTCGGCGCTCGGCGGCGGCGGAGTCGGGGAGAGACCGCCGTCGGGCGCGGCGTACCACGGGGTCCACGACGTGCGCGCGAGCGGCCACTCGTGTTCGTCACGCCAGATGTTGGGCCCCATCACGAAGATCCGCACTCGGGCTCGGTCGAGGACCCCGGTCGAGCGGCCGTGCATCCAATGACCGAACCACTCTCGTCGCAGCGTCGTCATGTCGAGCGTGGCGTCGGGTCCGAAGTCGAGGTCGCCGACGATACCGCTCTCGATGCCCCAGTGCGTCCACGGACCCATGATGAGCCACTGGTTCGCCCGGCTGTGTTCGCTCGCCGAGCCCTCGGTCATGCCGAGGTACGCGTCGATCGTGCTCCATGCCTGCACGTCGAACCAGCCACCGACGTGGAGGACCGGGTGGTCGATGGCGGCGAAGTGGCTGCGGGGGTTCGACCGGAGCCAGCGGGGATGGTCGCGTCGGTAGTGTTCGAAGTAACCGCGGTACCAGGGCGCGATGGCGTCGAAGACGGGTACGTCGCGCAGCGGACGGTGTTCCATCAGGCGTTGGACCACGGGAGCCGCAGCTTCGGAGCGGGCGACGATGTCGTCGCCCGCGGTGTCCTGGAGGCGCCGCACCTCGTCGACCGTCGGGTCGTCGAGGCCCAAGCGACGTGCTTCCTCCATCCCGACCGTCAAGGTCCAGCCGACCCGATTGGCGATTCGGAAGGCGCCTCCAGGCCCCCAGACCGGGTCCCAGTAGTCCGAGGCACAGCATTCGGGCAGGAGGGCGACGAGCGAGGGTGGTCGGGCGATGGCGGCCTGCCATTGCACGTAGCCGCCGTAGGACGCTCCGAACATGGCGACTTTGCCGTTGGACCACGGCTGGGCGGCAGCCCATTCGACGGTGTCGTAGCCGTCGTCGCCTTCGAGCTCCACGGGTTGCCAGTGCTCCCCCTCGGACTCGAAGCGACCCCTGCAGTCCTGGCTCACGACCACGTACCCGTCGAGCGCCAGCTGTTCGGCGCCGAGCCGCGGCGCGAGCAGGCGCCGGTCGTAGGGGGTTCGGGCGACGAGCACCGGCAGCGGGTCGTCGGTGTCGGGGCGCCACACGTCGGCCGCGAGCCGCACGCCGTCGCGCATGGGCACGTAGACCGGCGACTCACGAATGATCCCTGGTGCCATCGGCGCGTGTCCCTCTCCAGTGCTCGTGGTCGGCACAGTACCGGTGCGGCAGCCGGACGTGCCGGGTGTAGCGGCGAGCCTGCGCACAGACGCGATCGCGGGGAGGGGAGCGGGAGTAGGGTCGACGATCGTGAGCACCAACGAAGCCGGCGAGCCGCTGGTCCTGATCGATCGTCACGACCACACCGCCGTGGTCACGTTGAACCGGCCCGAGGCGCGCAATGCCGTCAACGTGGCGCTCACCATTGCGATCGCCGATGTGCTCGATGTCCTGGAGGCCGATGACGCGGTGTGGGTCATCGTCATCACCGGAGCAGGCGACAAGGCGTTCTGCGCCGGGCAGGACCTCAAGGCCGTTGCCGAACGGCTTCCGCAGCCCGATGACGGTTCCCCCCGACGCGACTACGGCGGCTGGGGCGGCATCACGAGCCGGCGCTTCGCCAAGCCGGTCATCGCTGCGGTCAACGGGTTCGCACTCGGTGGGGGCACCGAGATCTGCCTCGCCGCCGACATGATCGTCGCCGACCAGCACGCGCAGTTCGGACTGCCCGAGGTCCGGCGGGGGATTGTGGCCAACGGTGGGGGGCTGCAGCGCCTGCCGCGTCGTATCCCGCCGTCGATCGCGATGGAGCTGGTTCTCACGGGGAGGGCCATCTCCGCGGAGCGGGCGCTGGAGCTCGGCCTGATCAACCGGGTCGTGTCATCGGGCACCTGTCTCGAGGCAGCGCTCGAGCTCGCCGCGGAGATCTGCGAAGCCGCGCCTTTGTCGGTGCGCTACTCGAAGGCGATCGTCCGGGACTCGTTCTCTATGGGTGAGCACGCGGCGACCGAGGCGAACCGTGAGCTGCGCCGCGCCGTTTTCGCGAGCGAGGACGCCAAAGAAGGACCTCGTGCGTTCGCCGAGCGACGTCCGCCCGAGTGGAAGGGCCGCTGACGCGCCGGGGGGCGCCTGTGCTCGGACGCGCGCCGTCGGTGTCGCCCGACCGGTCCGCGCCGGCGCTCGTTCAGTCGCGCAGCGGGGGCCATGTCCGTTCGCGGAGGGCGCCTGAAGCGCCGCGGAGAAGGTGGTCGTCGCGTTGGACCTGCCGCCACATGCAGCGGACATAGTCCTCGTCGCCGACCTTCCCCGACTCGACGGCGGCCGTGAGCGCAGCTCGTCCCTCACTCGCCGACGCAGCACGGTGACCCACGAGGTCGGCAATGTCGTCGAGCTCGGCGTCGACGAAGCTGCGACCGTTCAGATCGAGCTCCTTCAGGTACTTCACCACCCGCGCCGCACCCTTGGTCCAGCCGGCAGCGAGCGGGTCGTCGATCCGGGGGACGATCACGGAGAGGTTGTCGAGCAGGTCGTCGTAGATGCCGTGCCAGGCGTGCGCCTCGGCATCGGGTGGTAGCCCCGTGGTCTCGAGATCGAGTCCCAGCACCGCTGCGAGGGCCTCGATCGCCAGACGCCGGTGCAACATGCCGTAGATGAGTCCGTTGCCGATGTCGCGTGCGGCCGAGCGTGCTGGCGCGTCCTCGCCGGCAGCGGCGCGTGGCTGTGCCCGCAGCGTCGCCATGCGCATCTCCGCGTACAGGCGGTAATACCAGACGCGCTGCTCGTCGATCTCGATGCCCGAGAGCTGTTCGTATTCGCGGAGCCGGTCCGGGAAGTGGGTGAACGTGTCCTGGACGGTGCGCAGCGACAGCCAGGCGATGTCGTCCATGGGGTCACCGAAATGGGCGAGCTCCCAGTCCACGACGGCGGTGACCTTCCCGTCCTGGTACATGAAGTTGCCCGGTCCGGTATCGCCCTGCACGAGACACGTCGGTCCGTCCCAGTCGGGGACGTTGCGCTCGAGCCAGTCGATGCCGAACCGCAGGAGCGGCTCGATCGTGCCATCGGCGCGTGTGGCGCGGCGGCGGATGTGGGCGAGCTCGTCGAGCGCGTGCTCGCGCGCCGACTTCACCGGGCCGAAACTCGGCAGATGCAGGGTGCGCGGGTCGAGACGGTGCAAGCCAGCCAGGTTCCGCATGAAGTCCTGTGCGGTCGCGACGGCCTCGGCGGGGTCCTTGATCCGGTAGAACCACGTGCCCCCGGGGACGCGCTCGGCCAGGATCGCCGGTTGCGTGGGGTGGACCGCGATGGTGCGGGGCACGGTGACGTCGGTGTCCTGCAGCGCGAGGAACACCTCCCCCTCGACGCGAAGCGGCAGGAACGCGGTCACCGACGGGTCGCCGGGATCGGCCACCCTGCTGTAGCGGAGGAACAGCGGCCAGGTGGTGCCGTCGGATCGTTCGACGTCGATGAACCACGCTTCGCGACTTGCGCCTCCGGGAACACGATCGGCGGCGGTGACCGCGCCCCCGGCCTGGTTGACGATCCACGCCAGGATCTCGTCGGGAAGGGCGATCGAGTCGGTGGTCATGGGTCGCTCCAGAGGGGCCAGATGGGTGGGTCGAGGGCTGCGCCCGCGAACCGAGCGCTGCGAGACGTCGCATGGGGTTGGTACGGCGGCGGGCTCCGACGTCGGATCCTATGCTCCCACTGCAGTGCCAGGCCGTCCCAGCGAAACGGGTGATCTCCATGAACGATGACGTTGGTGCGCTCCAGGGGGAGCTCCATGGCTGGCTCGAGGCCACCTGGGACCCCAGGATGACCCTGGGGGAGTGGTGGCGCCAACTGGCCGAATCCGGCTGGGGCTACGCGCACTTCCCCGCGGATCGGTTCGGCAAGGGTGTCCAACCGGCGGCCGCCGGCATGCTCTCTCGTGCGATCCAGACCTTCGGCGCGGTGCCGCCGCCCGGTGGCTTCGCGACGGCGATGGCGGCACCGACCTTGATCGATCACGGTACCGACGACCAGATCCGGCGGTGGCTCCCGGGGCTGCTCACCGGGGCCGACGCGTTCTGCCAGCTGTTCAGCGAGCCCAACGCCGGCTCGGACCTCGCCGGGCTCCAGTGTCGCGCCGAACACGACGGCGACACGTGGGTCGTGAATGGCCAGAAAGTGTGGACATCGAGCGCGCAGATCGCGAACAAGGCAATGCTCGTGGCGCGCACCAACGTCGAGGTACCCAAACACGCCGGGATCTCCTACTTCTTCATCGACGTGCGCCAGCCCGGCGTAGAGATCCGGCCGCTGCGTGAGCTCACTGGTCGTGCGGTGTTCAACGAGGTGTTCTTCACCGATGCACGGATACCCGCCGAGGACCTCATCGGCGGCGAGGGCAACGGATGGGCCGTCGCCAACACGACGCTGGCCTACGAGCGTGGCCGCCGCAGCACCGGTGGGGTGTCGTCGTGGGCGTCGCCGGGCCCACTCGCAGGCGACCTGGAGCGACCCGCCGGTGCGTTCACGGGCATCCGTAGTGTCGCTCCCGACTTCCCGGCACCGACGACGGCGAAGCGTCTGGCAGCCGTTGCTCGAGCGCTCGGCCGGTCGAGCGACCCGGTTCTGCGCCAGCGCCTGGCCCGCCTCTACAGCCTCGAGCAGGCGTTCGCCCTCACGGGGCAACGAGCACGCGACCTCGGCGCCGCCGGCGGTGAGCTGGCGGGCTTGCCCAACCTCACCAAGATGTGGTCCAGTCACCTCTATCGCGAGTCGCGAGCGGTCACCTTCGACGTGCTCGGTCAGCGCGGGGCCCTGTTCGGGTATGACGAGTCCGATGCCGAGGTGATCGAGGCCCTCACCGGCATCGACGGGTTCGCAGAGCTCGTCGAGGTTGCGCTGTTCGCCGCGGCGCCACCCATCTACGGGGGCTCCGATCAGATCCAGCGCAACATCGTCGGTGAGCGGGTGTTGGGTCTCGCCCGCGAGCCCGGCGACGATCGCAAAGTGCCGTTCAAGGACCTCCCGAAGAACTCCTGACCGCTCCTTGACGCCGATGGGCCTCGGTGAAGTGGCCTGAGACAGCGCGCCGAGCCAACCTTGGGGCATGGCGCATCCCGACGATCGAGCAGCAGCGGCGCGCGACCTCGCCGAGCGGGATCGCGCGGTGTTGTGGCACCCCTATGCGCCGATGCCGGCAGCCCTCGATGCGGTGCCCGTGGTCCGCGCCGCAGGAGTCGAGCTCGAGCTTGCCGACGGTCGCATCGTCATCGACGGCATGTCGTCTTGGTGGGCCGCCATCCACGGATACCGCCATCCGGTGCTGGACGCCGCAGTGACCGACCAGCTCGAGCGTATGGCACACGTGATGTTCGGCGGCCTGACCCATCGCGGAGCGATCGAGTTGGCCGAGCGGCTCGTCGCCCTCACCCCTGCAGGACTCGATCACGTCTTCTTCGCCGACTCGGGCTCGGTGGCGGTCGAGGTGGCCGTCAAGATGGCCCTGCAGTTCTGGCGGGGACGCGGCGAACGACGCGAACGGCTCGTGACGGTCCGGTCGGGATACCACGGCGACACCTTCGGGGCCATGGCCGTTTGCGACCCGGAGACCGGTATGCATTCGATGTTCGGCGACGTGCTCGCCCGGCACCTGTTCGCCCCAACACCGACGCCGTCGTTCGGTGAGCCGTTCGACCGCAGTCACATCGTCGAGCTCGAGCAACTGCTCGACACCCATCGCGGAGAGATCGCAGGCGTGATCCTCGAACCCGTCGTGCAAGGTGCCGGCGGCATGCGCTTCTACGCCGCGGGCTACCTCGCGGAGGTGCGGGCGCTGTGCGATCACCACGGCATCCTTCTCATCGCCGACGAGATCGCGACCGGCTTCGGCAGGTCCGGTGCGCTCTTCGGCTGCGACCATGCCGGCGTGTCGCCCGACATCATGTGCGTCGGGAAAGCGCTGACAGGTGGGTACCTGACAATGGCGGCCACCTTGTGCACCACCGAGGTGGCCCACGGCGTGTCGCAGGCAGAGTCGGGTGCGCTGATGCACGGCCCCACCTTCATGGCCAATCCGCTGGCCGCGGCGGTGGCGATTGCATCGATCGATCTCCTCATAGGACAGCGCTGGCAGGATGAGGTGCGCCGCATCGAAGCAGCACTGCGGCGAGGCCTTGCGCCCCTGTCGGCGTCACCGGCAGTGGCCGACGTCCGGGTCCTCGGAGCGATCGGGGTCGTCGAGATGGCCGAACCGGTGGACATGGCCGCGAGCCAACGGGCCCTCCTCGAGGCCGGAGTGTGGCTGCGCCCCTTCGGTCGGCTGCTGTACACGATGCCCCCGTACCCCACCGATGACGCCCAGCTAGCCACGATCTGCAGCGCGATGGGCGCAGTCGTCGACGGTGCCTCATGACGCGATGGGACGAGCGGATCGCTGCGGATCTGGCCGCCATCGAGACGGCAGGGCGATGGCGCTCCACGAGAACGTTCGATGCGTTCGGTCAGGTCGGTGAGCTCGAAGAGGAGACGGTGGTCTCCTTCGGCGGCAACGACTACCTCGGCTTGAGCCAGCACCCTGCGGTGATCGACGCTGCGGTCGCCGCGGCGCATCGCTGGGGCACGGGGTCGACTGCGGCGCGGCTCCTCGTCGGCACCCGTCCAGTGCACCACGATCTCGAGGAGGCGCTCGCCGCCTGGAAGGGGACCGAAGCCGCCGTCTTGTTCTCGACGGGGTTCCAGGCGAACCTGGGCGTGCTCGGGGCGCTCGGCACAGCGGGTACGACGATCCTGAGCGATGAGCTGAACCACGCGTCGATCATCGACGGCTGCCGACTCGCGGCCGCGGCGACCCGCGTCTTCGGTCACGGCGATCTCAACCATCTCGACGCGCTCCTCGCGCAAACCCCGGGGCCGGCGATCGTGGTGACCGACACGGTCTTCTCCATGGACGGCGACATCGCCGATGTCGGCGGGTTCGCGTCGGTGTGCGCGCGGCACGGAGCGTTGCTCCTCCTCGACGAGGCCCACGCGGTGCTCGGTCCCGACGTCGATCCCGACGACATCGAGTGCGATCTCGTCAGGGTGGGAACCTTGTCCAAGACACTCGGGGCTCTCGGCGGCTTCGTGGCTGGGTCACGAGATGTGGTCGACCTGCTCGTCAACCGCTCCCGGCCGTTCATCTTCACGACCGCGTCGACGCCCCCTGACGCAGCCGCAGCCCTCGCGGCCCTGGGGGTGCTGCGCAGTCCCGAGGGTGACCGGCTCGTCGAGCGACTGCGCGCGGCGGTGTACCGACTCCGCTCCGGCCACCCTTCACCGATCGTCCCGGTGGTGATCGGTGCCGAGGAAGACGCCATGGCTGCAGCTGCTGCGCTGCTCGGGCGGGGCCTGTACGTCCCGGCCGTCCGACCGCCCACCGTTGCCGCCGGCTCGAGCCGCCTGCGCATCGCCCTCTCCGCAGCGCACACCGATGACCAGATCGATCAGCTCGTCGTCGCACTCCGAGAGCTCGCACTGTCGTGAGCAGACCGGCAACGCTCGTCGTCGTGGTCGGAACGGGCACCGAGGTCGGAAAGACCTGGGTCGGGGTGCATCTGCTGCACGCCGCCATCGGGGAGGGCATGAACGTCGCCGCTCGCAAGCCGGTCCAGTCCTTCGCTCCCGGGGAGATCACCGACGCCGAGTTGCTGGCCGCAGCGACCGGGGAGACGGCCACGGCGGTCTGCCCTGCCGATCTGTGGCTACCAGCACCCATGGCGCCGCCGATGGCCGCGGAAGCGCTCGGTCGGGCGGGCCCGACCCTGGCCGATCTCGCGGCGGCGACCGCATGGCCGTCGAATGTCGACCTCGGGCTGGTCGAGACCGTCGGCGGTCTCTACTCGCCCATCGCCGACGACGCCGACAGCATCGACCTGGTGCCGATGCTCGACCCCGACGCGGTCGTGCTGGTCGCGGATGCGGCGCTCGGGACGATCAACGCCTGTCGTCTGGCCGCCCGGGCACTCGCACCGGTCGTTCCGATCATCGTCGTGAACCGCTACGACCCGGGCGACGATCTGCATCGTCGCAACCTGGCATGGCTGACCGACCGGTGCGGCTTCCCGACGGTGCCCGTCCGCGCCGGGGCTCGGTGGGAGACGCAGCTCCTCGGCCTGATCACGCAGCGGTGAGCCTCGATGGTTCCTCGCACGTGCCAGGAACCGAAGGCAGCCGACCGTCAGGCGAACCAGGCCACGCCGGCGGCGAAGATCGGCTGGATCTTGTCGCCGGGGATGTTCTTGGCGACGTTGGCGCCGCGTCGTTCGCTGTGGGCCATCTTCCCGAAGATCCTGCCGCAGGGACTCGTGATCCCTTCGATCGCGAATGCCGACCCGTTGGGGTTGTACGGCAGAGCCATCGACAGGTTGCCATCGGCGTCGCAGTATTGCGTGGCGATCTGTCCACTCGCGGCCAGGCCGGCGATCACCTCCCGCGTCGCGATGAACCGGCCCTCGCCGTGCGACACCGGCAGCCGATGCCGCGCCCCGACCGTCGAATTCGCCAGCCATGGCGACATGGTGCTCGCGACGCGGGTGTGCACGTAGCACGAGACGTGGCGCCCGATCTCGTTGTGGAACAGTGTCGGCGCCTCGACCGTCGCCTCGCGGATGTCGCCATGGGGCAGGAGTCCGGTCTTGACCAGTGCCTGGAACCCATTGCAGATTCCCAGGATCAGACCGTCGCGGTTTTTCACGAGGTCCATCACGGCGTCGGCGACCCGGGGACTGCGCAGCACCGTTGCGATGAACTTGGCCGAGCCGTCGGGCTCGTCGCCGGCGCTGAAACCGCCTGGCAGGAACAGGATCTGGGAGCGCCGGATCTGCTCTGCGAGCGCAGTGAGTGACGCCTCGATGTGTGCCGGCGTGAGGTTCGCGAACACGAGGATCTCGGCTTCGGCGCCGGCCTCGCGGAACGCCTTGGCGGAGTCGTACTCGGAGTTGGTGCCCGGAAAGGTCGGGATCAGTACCCGTGGCCGGGTCACCCCGAGACCCGGCCACGCGGGTGGAGCCGGGGAGCGGACCACCGGCGCCCGCAGGTCGACGTGTCGAGGCGGCCCGTCTATCCCGGTCGGATAGACGGGTTCGAGCGTCGACGTCCACGCCGCGAGCAGCTCGTCGAGGGGAAGCCGATCCCCGTCGAGAACGATGGCCGGTTCGGCGGTCGTCGTGCCGATCGGCACCGCGCCGAGGCCGGCGGGCAGCGGCCCCACGTGCTCGACGAGGAACGACGATGGCCTGGGCTGGTAGAGCGACGCGACGGGGAATCGGTCAGCGGCTGCGAAGCCGAGGCCGTTGCCGAAGCAGCAGGTGGCGAGCGCATGTGCCAGCCCGTTGCCGCCGATGAGCTTCACCGAGGTGACCGCATCTGACGCGATGGCGCTGTGGAGGGTCGCCGCGACCTCGGCGATGCGGTCGAAGTCGGGCAGGTCCTCGTCGGTCGCCCCGATGTCGATCAACGAGATCGTCGATCCGACGCGTTCGAACTCCGGTGATCGGGCCAGGCTCGCCCGACCCGGGGCGAGCGCGAACGACACGAGCGTGGGTGGTACGTCGAGATCGTTGAAGGATCCCGACATCGAGTCCTTGCCTCCGATGGCGGCCAAACGCAGGCGGTGCTGGGCCTCGAAGGCGCCGAGCAAGGCGGCGAAGGGCAGCCCCCAGCGAGCCGGGTCGGTGCCCAGCTTGGGGAAGTACTCCTGCAGCGTCAGGCGGACGTCGACGAGGCGGGCGCCGGCAGCAACACACTTGAGCACGGACTCGGTGACTGCCCAGGCGGCGCCATGGAACGGCGATGCGGAGGACACCTCCGGGTCGAAGCCCCATGCCATGAACGTCGCGACGTCGGTGTCGCCCTCAAGGAGCGGGAGTTTGGCGACCATCGCGTCTGGTGGGGTCAGCTGGTGTTCACCGCCGAAGGGCCAGAGCACGGTGCCAGCCCCGACCGATCCGTCGAAGATCTCGCCGAGGCCCTTCTGGGAGCTCCGTCCGAGGGCTGCCAGGTGCTCGCCGAGTGAGGCGGGAGTGGAGACGTCTGGCCGCGGCCGGGGTGCGGTGATGGTGACCGACGCGTGTTGCCGGACTCCGTTCGTGTCGAGGAACCCTCGCGCCAGGTCGACGATCGTGGCACCACGCCAGGTCATGCGGAGCCGACCGTGGTCGGCGACGGTGGCGACCTGTACGCACTCCAGGTTCTCCTTGTCGGATTGGGCGACAAAGAAATCGACATCGGCGGCACCGACGCAGACGGCCATGCGCTCCTGGGATTCCGAGATGGCGATCTCGGTTCCGTCGAGGCCGTCGTACTTCTTGGGGACGGCGTCGAGGTCGATGTCGAGCGAGGGCGCGATCTCGCCGATCGCCACCGACACGCCACCGGCCCCGAAGTCGTTGCACACCTTTATCCGACGCGCGAGCTCCCGATCGCGGAACAGCCGCTGGATCTTGCGTTCCGTCGGGGCATCGCCCTTCTGCACCTCCGCGGAGCTCTCCAGCGCCGTATCGGTGTGTTCCTTCGACGACCCGGTCGCCCCACCGACGCCGTCGCGACCGGTCCGGCCGCCGATGAGCAAGATGGCGTCTCCGGGGGCCGGGGTACCCCGGGAGACGTTGACGCGGGGCGCTGCGGCGACCACTGCGCCGATCTCCATGCGCTTGGCGACGTAGCCGGGGTGATACACCTCGGCCACCTGACCGGTGGCCAGACCGATCTGGTTGCCGTAGGACGAATAGCCGGCGGCGGCGACCTGGCAGATCGTGCGCTGGGGGAGCTTGCCGGGGAGCGTGTCGGCGATGGGGGTGCGCGGATCGGCGGCGCCGGTGACGCGCATCGCCTGGTACACGTACGCCCTGCCCGACAGCGGGTCCCGAATGCAGCCGCCGAGGCACGTGGCTGCGCCGCCGAACGGCTCGATCTCCGTGGGGTGGTTGTGGGTCTCGTTCTTGAACATCACGAGCCACTCGGAGCGGTGGACCGAACCGTTCTCGCCGGTGTGGTCGACAGGCACCACGATCGACGCGGCGTTGATCTCGTCGGACTCTTCGAGATCCTGGAGCTCACCGGACGCGCGAAGTTCCCGCATGCCCGTGAGGGCGAGGTCCATGAGCGTGATCGGCTGCGCCTCGCGGCCGATTGCGGCGCGCACGTCGAGGTAGGTCTGCCAGGCCCGTTCGATCGGCTCGGTGCCATCGGCGAAGGAGACCTCGGTGATGGCCGTGAGGAACGTGGTGTGCCGGCAGTGGTCGGACCAGTAGGTGTCGAGCACCCGGAGCTCGGTGATCGACGGGTCGCGTGCTTCGTCGTCACGGAAGTAGCGCTGGCAGAACGCGACGTCCTCGGATGACATCGCGAGCCCAAGTTCGTCGCGCAAGTGGGCTGGCTCGAGGTCGGCGAAGCCGGTGAGGATGTCCACGTCGGCAGGTGTCGGCACGCCCCGCCGCAGTGTCTCCGGGAGTTCCATCGACGCCTCGTGGGAGTCGACGGTGTTGATGAGGTAGGCCTTCACGCGAGCGAGATCGGCGGCCGACAGCGAGCCGCGTAGCACGATGACCTGGGCGCAGGCCACCGTCGGCTTGTCCTTGCCCGTGAGGATCTGGATGCATTGGGCTGCCGAGTCGGCCCGCTGGTCGAACTGCCCCGGCAGGTACTCCACCGCGAAGGCGTGTTCGTCGCCTCCGACGTGCAGTTGCGGACTTGCGGTATCGACCTGGGGTTCCGACAACACCTGGTGCACCGCGTCGTCGAACTCTGCGTCGGTCAGCCCGTCGATGTCGTAGCGCTGGACCAGACGCACGGATTCGAGGGACGAGAGCGCGAGCGACTCGCGCAGGTCGCGCAGCAGGTGGCCGGCTTCGGCGGCGAAGGCTGGCAGCTTTTCGACGAGAATGCGATGCATCGGGTTCCGGGGGAGGCGACGGCGGGCGGCGGGTCCCAGGCTAGGAGACCGTGCGTTTGCTCTGGCCAGATCTCGGTGGCAATTGTCGGTGGCAGTCGTCGCTGGTGCCAGGCACGCGCCTGGCACCGATCGCTCATCGTGGTGACGTCGACGGGGAATTGCCCGGTGACTCGGGGAGAACTCGCGCCGCGGGGTCCTGGCCGTAGAAGGCTCCGAGCGCCTCGTACAGGTCGGGCTTCGCGTCGCGAAGCACTGCGGGCGTGCAGAAGAACGTCTCGGTGGCGACCGCGAAGAACTCCGCGGGGTTCGTGAAGGCATAGGGTCGCAAGGCGGCGTCGGAGGCGCGTACCTCGGCGCGTTCCAGTTCGTCGGCGAGCAGCGCGTGCCATCGCTTCGCCGCGGTGCCCGACAGCGGGGGCGTGCCGTCGGTGTAGCCGTCGGCCATGTCGATCTTGTGCGCGAGCTCATGGATCACGACGTTGCGACCCTCCTGCGGGTGCAGGCTGTCCGCACGCGCCTGCGCCCAGGAGACCGAGATGGGTCCCTGGTTCGGCGTTGCTTCCCCGACGACCGGCATCGGCTCGTCGGAGACGACCCCCACCGAGGGCCCGGCTCGGACTCCGTGGGACAAGCGGGTGCCCGGCTGCACGAGAATCGACGCGACGTTGCGATACACGCCGCTCCCGAGCTCGAGGATGGGGAGCGCAGCGTTGGCCGCCACCGTCACCAGGACCTCGTCGGTGAGCTCGATGGCGCCCACGGCCTCCCACCGTTTCGACGACAGGAGCTCGAGGACCAGTGCGTGGAGCCCGGACCGTTCAGCGGTCGACAACGTAGCGGCGAGGGTCACTCCGGCATCGATGATCGCCTCGACCTCGTCGTGGTCGGGCAGCTCCCGACGTCTACGACCCCACATCGTCCACCTCCTGTTCGCGGGTGTCACCCGAGTCGCGCTGGTGCACCATCCTCGCGTGGCTCGGCAGGGCGGTGGCCTCGCCGGGTAGATGAGCGGGTGCACTACGGTGAGCGCCGTGGACGAGACGCCCGAGACGATGGCCGCCGCGCTCGAGCAGGTGCGGGTCCTCGAGGTCGGACGCCGCCTCGGGGTGGCGGGCGCGGGGCTGGCCCTTGCCGCCCTCGGCGCCGACGTGGCTCAGGTTCGGCTGGCCGGCCGACAGGTCCCTCGCGCTGAAGCGGTCTACTACGACCGGGGCCGACGCGTTGTTGACCTCACCTCGCAGGAGGGGACCCTTCACGACACCATCGGCGAGCTGGCGTCGATTGCGGACGTGATCGTCACCGACCTCACCGATGCCGAGCTGGAGCGGTTCGGGATCGGTGCCGATGTTGCCCAGCTGCGCGGCGCACCTGCGCCGCAGGTCCTGGTGGTGATCAGCAGCCTCGGTCGGAGCGGACCGAATCAGGACTTCCGCATGACCGACATCACCGAGTGGGCGTCGACGGGTCTGGGGCAGGTCACGCGGCGCCCGTACCGTGATCTCGAGCGGTACGTGCCGGTGTTGCCTCCGGGTTTCCAGCCGCAGGCGCTGTCGGGGATCGCTGCGGCAACCGCGGTCGTCGCCGGCCGGCGCTGGGCCAGGACGACGGGAGCGGCCGTCGTTGCCGACGTATCCGTTCAGGAGGTCCTCGCGGCGATGTTGCACGGGATCTTCCCCAACTACGTGTGGGGCGGGGTGATCACCGGCCATCCCAGCACGCCGTCGACCTCCCTGGGCATGTTGTTGCCGGCAGCGGACGGTGACGTGTACATCCGGACGCTCGACCCCCGCCAGTGGGACGCGCTGACGGCGTGGATCGGCGACGAGACGGTCGCAGCGCTTGGGGCCGACCCTGACAGCCGGCTCGCGAACAACGACGCCCTCCTGTTGTTGATGGGGCAATGGAGCGCGCCCCAGGCGCGGCTCGCGTTGCTCGAGGAGGGCCAGCGCCGCCACATTCCCATCGCCCTACCCCGCTCGCTCGACGACGTGTTGGCATGGCAGCAGCTGCGGGCCCGTGGGGTATGGCGCAGCGTGGACTTCGAGGGGGTCGACGCGACGGTTCCGCGCGTTCCGCTCATGGAGCCCGCCTCCTGGCGACCCTCGATGGCGGTGGAGCTCGGCGATGTCGTCGCTGCGTGGGGAGGAACGCCATGAGCTCGGGACCACTGGCGGGCCTGCGGGTGCTGGACTTCGGCTGGACCTGGGCCGGCCCCTACTGCGGCATGATCCTCACCGACATGGGCGCCGACGTCGTCAAGATCGAGACCAGTCAACGCCTCGACATGCTGCGCCTGTCGGGGGCGTTCGCCGACGGGATTCGGGACCACGAGCGCAGCGGTTGGTACGCGGCGACGAACCGGGGAAAGCGGTCCATCACTGTGAACCTGAAGCACCGCGAAGGCCGGGCGCTGGTGCTCGAGCTGGTCCGCGTCAGCGACGTCGCGATCGAGAACTTCTCGCCCCGGGTCCTCCCCGGGCTCGGGCTCGGCTACGACGATCTCGCCTCGGTGAACCCCGGAGTCGTCTATCTGTCGCTGTCGGGCTACGGCGCGACCGGTCCCGAGTCGGCCTACGTCGCCTACGGCGATCACCTGGGCTACGCCTCCGGTCTCGCTTCGGTCATCGGCCATCCCGACGACGGGCCGACACCCATCAACACGTTCTATGGCGATCCGGTGGGGGGAATGTACGGGGCGCTGGCGATCTTGGCGGCCCTCGAGGAGCGCGAGCACACCGGTCGCGGCCGTCACCTGGAGTACGCCCAGGTCGAGGGGTTGCTCACGACGATGCCCGGACCCATCGTCACCCGATCAGGGGGAGGAGCCGTCGAGCGACTCGTCGACAAGTCACCGACCATGGCGCCGCATGGTTTCTACCGTTGCGCGGGTGACGACGCTTGGGTTGCGATCGCCGTGGAGGACGATGACCGGTGGGGCGCGTTGCGGACGCTGCTGCGTGACGCCGGCGAGGCGGTCGCGGACCTCGACACCTTCACCGAGCGCAAGTCCGATGAAGCTGCGCTCGACGCTGCCGTCTCGGCGTGGACGGCACAGCGTTCGCCATGGCAGGTCACCGACGCCTGTCAGCGGCACGGCATCGCCGCCTACCCTTTGATGAACTCGGAACGCCTGGCGCGTGACACCCATCTACACGAGCGCGATTGGCTGCGGTGGGTCACGCACCCCGTCACCGGCCCCGGCCCGGTGCCCGGCGTGATGTTTCGCATCGGCGATGGCGGGTCGCAGGTGCGCGGCCCCGCCCCTGTAATGGGGCAGCACACGCAGGAAGTGCTCCACGAGCTCCTCGGAATCGGCCCCGATCGCTACGCCGAGCTTGTGGCGAGCGAAGCCCTGCTTTGAGAGGTCGGTCGCAGCGACATCCACGCCCGCGACGTCGCGCGGCACCAAGCGAGATTCCCGAGCGAAGGCCGAGCGCCGCCCGTAGGGCAACCCGTTGCCATAGGCGGGTGCGTCGAGATCGACGAGACCGGGGTTGAACGCGGGCCCCGGGTCGCTGCGCGGCTAACGCCGGGCGCTGGGGCTCGGCGAGCCGACCAGGATCCGGTAGGCCGTGAGGTCGTCGGCCCCGACCTCACGGGTGGGGTCGGGGCCACTCGCCGACAGCACTCGAGCAACGGTGTTGGCGACGTCCTCGACGCCTTGGCTGTTGTAGCGAACCGCTTGGTCGCGCCAGACTTGTCCGGGCGTGAGTGCCATGAAGGCGGCGCGCACTTCGTCGGTGAGCGCGTGACGTTCCCAGCTGTGCGCGAGCTCGTGCAGCAGCGTGAACCGGTCGGTGAAGCACAGCGCGACCGTGTCGCCGCGGTCGCCGGGTTCGGAGTAGGCCCGATACCCATGGCAGGCAGCTCGGTCGTGCGCACGGATCTCCACTCGCAACTTCGGAAGGACGAGTCCTGCGTCGTCGAAGGCTGCAAGCGCCTCTTCGACGAGGGTCCGCTGCGTCTCGTCGCCGCCGGTCACGGTCCGGACGGGCGAGGCCGACGCGGTGCGGGCTGCGCCCATGGTCAGCGCCGCGAAGGCGGCGATCATGGCAACGATGACGGCGGATCCGAGGGCTGCACGGAACGAGGGCTTGTGGTTGGTGGCTTCCATGATCGCAGCGTCGGACCGAGGCCTTACGTGCGAGTTGGCGCCACCTTTCGCCTGCTCACGAGCGCTGCAAGGTCGCTGCAAGGTCGGTGTGGTTGGCTGTGCCTTGCAGGAACGGATCCGGAAGGAGGGGCCACCGACGATGGACTTCGAGATTCTCGGGCCCCTGCGCGTCATCGACAACGGCGTGGCGGTCGATGTTGGATCGCGAAAACAGCGGGCCCTGCTCGCGCTCCTGCTCGTTCACGTCAACCGCGTCGTTCGTACCGATCGGATCATCGAGGAGCTCTGGCCCGGCGAGCCCGACGGCCACGAGAACGCGCTGTACGTCTACATCTCCCGGCTCCGGAGCCTTCTGGAGCCCCGGCGGACGCAGAGCGAGGGCTATGAGGTTCTCGTCACCCGCGACCACGGCTACGCGCTGCAAGTCCCCGACCAGCGGATCGATGCCCGGCGGTTCGAGGCGGCGATACGCGCCGCCGGCCAGCTGGCGCGCGAAGACCCCGACGCCGCCCTTGCCGGCTTCCGGGACGCCGAACAGGAGTGGAAGGGTGGGGCGCTCGACGGCGTCGATGCGCCGTTCGCATCCGTCGAAGCCACCCGCCTGGAGGAGCTGCGTGTCGCCGCGCTCGAGGACCGCCTCGACCTCGAGCTGAAGCTCGGCGCCGCCGGCGGGCTCGTGGCCGAGATCGAGGCCGCGGTCGACCAGCATCCCTTTCGCGAGCGGCTCATCGGTCAGCTGATGTTGGCCAGGTACCGCGGCGGCCGCCAGGCGGAGGCCTTGCGGACCTTCGAACGTTTCCGTCGCATGCTCGCCGAGGAGCTCGGCATCGATCCCTCGCCGGAGCTCGTGCGCCTCGAAGAACAGATCCTGCTGCACGACAGTCGGCTCCAGCTGCGCGCACCCGGCCGATTGCAGAGTCCGGCCCGTGTCAGTGCCCAGGAGGTCAACCCGTTCAAGGGTCTGCGACCCTTTACCGAGGACGACGCCGCAGACTTCTTCGGCCGTGATCAGCTCGTTGCCGATGTCGTGCGCCGCATCGAAGGCGAGGCTCCCTTGGTGGCCCTGGTCGGGCCGAGCGGATCGGGGAAGTCGAGTGTGGTGAGAGCCGGCGTTCTCCCGGCTCTCCGCAAGGGCACCTGGGCTTCCCGCGACGCCCTGCTCGTCGCGGAGATGGTGCCCGGCGCCCGCCCGTTCGCCGAGCTCGAGGCCGCGCTCTTGCGCTCGACCATCGATCCGCCGGAGTCACTCGGGGACCGGCTGCGCAGCGAGGACGGACTCCTGGGCGCCGCCCTTCGGCTGCTGCCGGCCGTGGACGCCCACCTCGTCGTGTTCATCGACCAGTTCGAGGAGCTGTTCACGTTGGTCGACGACGACGTCCGGCGAGCGTTTCTTGACGCGTTGATCCCCGCGATCGACGACCCGCACCGGCGGGTGACGGTCCTCATCACGTTGCGGGCCGACTTCTACGGTCGGGCCATCGACCACGTTGGCTTCGGGCGCCGGTTGGGCGAGGGCATCGTGAACGTGGTGCCGCTCACTCCCGACGAGCTCGAGGCGGCGGCCGTCGAGCCGCTACGGCGCGCCGGCTGCCATTTCGAGCCGGCGGTTCTCGTCGCACTGCTACGCGACGTCGCCGGCGAACCGGGCGCGCTCCCGATCTTCCAGTACACGCTCACCGAGCTGTTCGATCGGAGGGTGGACGGCACCGTCACGATGGCCGTGCACAACCAGCTGGGTGGCGTGCGCGGTGCGCTCGCCCGCCGCGCCGAGGATCTGTTCGCCGCGCTCGACGGCGAAGAGCAGCGAGTCGCTCGTCAGGTACTGCTGCGCCTGGTGACCATCGACGAGGGCGACGCCTGGGGTCGACGACGCGTCAGCGCCGCCGAAGTGCTCGGCCTCGACGTCGACGTCGCCACCCTCGCAGGGGTGCTGGAGGAATTCGGGACCTATCGGCTGCTGTCGTTCGACCGCGACCGTGTCTCGGGGTCGCCGACCCTCGAGGTCGCCCACGAAGCCCTGTTGTCGGAGTGGCCGCGGCTGCACGAGTGGATCGCCGAATCCCAAGTCGACGTTCGTCGTCGGACTTCACTGGGGGCAGCCGCCGCAGAATGGGCGGACGCCGGTCGCGGCGCCGACTACCTCTTCACCGGGTCCCGACTCGACGATGCGGAGGCGTGGGCCCGGCAGAGCACGATCGCGCTGACCGAGTTGGAGCGGGACTTCCTCGACACGGCGGTCGCCAAGCGTGACGATGACGACCGCGCCAATGCCGAGCGCGCCGCTCGCGAACGGGCGCTCGACCGTCGAGCAAAGGTTCGGGCCGCCGGCCTCATCGCCCTGCTCGGTCTGGTCGCGGCCGTCGGGGTGTGGTTGGTGCTGTTCGCCGGTGGTGACGATCCGCCACGAGTGGCCAGGATCGACCCGGGCGCCGGCGGATCGATCCAGGAGCAGCTCGCCAACGGTTGGGCTCAGGCCGAACGGGAGTTGGACCTCACCTTCGACCCGCCGCTTCGGCCGATGTCGGACTTCCTCGGCGAGGTGAACCAGGTGGTCGACACCGCTCCGGACCTGGTGGTGCTCAACGGGCTTTCGGGAGACCTCGGGGTCGTTCGTGCCGGGCTCCGCTCCGGGGACGTCGAATCGCTCATTGCCGACAACCCGAATCAGTTGTTCGCGATCCCCGACGATCCTGGGCTCGAGTTCGACAACCTCGTGTCGTTCGAGTTCGCCAGTCAGGAAGGTTCGTTCCTTGCGGGCGTCGCCGCGGCCGCCACCTCCCGGTCGGGCACCATCGGTTTCGTCGGTGGACCGCCGTACCTCATCGATGCCTTCCGCGCCGGCTTCGAGGCCGGCGCCCGCTACGAGCGGCCCGACATCGAGATCCTGAGCACGTACCTCGTCGGCTACTTCGGGGACGTGTTCATGACCGGGCCGGGCGCCGACGCGGTCACCGACTGGATGATCGCCCAAGGCGCCGACGTGATCTTCCATGCAGCGGGCGAGGCCGGCGCCGTCGTGCTCCGCACCGCCGCAGCGCACACTGAGCGCAAGGTCTGGGTGATCGGGGTGGATGTCGACCAGTCACTGGTTGCCCCACCCGAACAAGCCGACCACGTGCTGACATCGATGCTCAAGCGCCACGACCTGGCAGTCCTCGAGATGCTCCGTCGACTCGAGAAGGGAACGCTGCGTGGGGGCGTCATCCGGGGTGGTGTGGCAAACGGGGTGCTCGGCCTGGCCGAGCCGGGCAACATGGCGCCGGCGGTCCTCGACGCGGTCGATCGGGCCCGACGGGCACTCATCGATGGCGAGGTCGAGGCGCCCTTGTCCCCGTCGACCCCGCCGGCAACCGTGCCGGGGGTCGATCGCGTCGTCCGGGTCGAGATGGCGCCCGATTGCACTGCTTCCGCGTTCGAAGCGGTCGCCGGAGACCGAGTCCGGCTCGAAGCGCGGAACAGCTCGTCACAGGCCCGGTCGCTGTTCGTCTGGCGGCTCGCGGACGACGTCGCCGCCGGGGACCTCAGCTACGAAGGACTGCAGGCCGGGGACCAGAGTATGGGAGACGTCGTCAGCGGGATGACCGTCGCCCCCGGCGCGACCAATGCGCTGACCGCACGCTTCGACGAGACCGGACGATGGCTCGTGGCCTGCTTCCCGGCGGGCAACATGTCCGGGCCGATCGACAGCATCCTGACCGGCGACGCGATCCTCGTGGTGGGGGAGCCGACGGCGACGACCGAGCGGGAGCTGTCGATGAGCGAGGCGACCGAAGGGGTGTGCAGCGTCGATCTCGCCGGCATTCGCAGCACCGATGTCGTCGAGGTGCGGGCGGACAACACGACCGCACGTGAGGTCGAGTTCTTCGTGGCCAAGTTCCCCGATGGGACCGTGATGGCCGACCTCGACGAGGACAACCTCTTCTACCGGTCGGGCGCGGTCCTGCTGCGTTGGAGCTCGGTGGCGCCGGGTTCGACCACCTCGATGATCGTCCCCTTCTTCTCGCCGGGCACGCACTTCTTCGGCTGCTTCCAGTTCGACCCCGACTTCGAGCGCCTCGCCGGCGACTTCTTCGAGGTCGGCAACTGACCCGAGGTGGTACGCGGCGTCGCGTGTTGCTGCCTGGACGCGATCGAGTAGGTTCCCGGACATCGCGACGAAGGGGGGAGCGATGGCCGACGACGAGCTGGTCGACATCCGCACTGTGTCACCCGAGGAGTACTGGAAGGTGTTCGAGAGGAAGTGGACCAGCCTGCTGAGCTACCGCTACCTGGGCCGGGTCAACCGAGGACTCGACACGAACCCGGGGGCCGAGTTCATGCGGCTGCGCCATGACATGCGCAACCCGGTGGGCGGCATCATGGTCGCGCCCCTGTGCATCTTCTGCCCCGAGGCCGGGGGGATGAACGACGACGAATACGTCCCGAATCCGGTCATCGCCTCGATGCAGGTCCTCGACGACGCTCGTGACGTGCGGGCACTTCGCTCGCTCCCCGAGACGGTTCGTCTGGGTCGTCAGATGGGGTTCAGCCGCACGCTCATCGTCGACGCCGACGACGAGGCACGCGTCATCGCCATCTCCGAGGGTATGGGCGTCTCTCTCGGCGGTACCCCGGGGAGCTACGAGAAGGTCGACAACCCACCGATCGCCATCGAGGACTCGCCGGACCTGCCCCCGCTGTGGGAGGTCTTCAACGCGTCCAAGGGTGACGACGCCGCATGGCGGCTCCCGACACTCAGCATCGAGATGGCGTCACCGGACGCCGCACTGCACCTCGGGCCCCAGCACATCGTGCTCGAGACGGCGGCGGTCGACGCGGCGGCGGCAATGACGGGGACCGACCGGCTCCAGGTCCAGAGCTACCACTGCCAGTTCGCGGCCCGGGGCAAGGTCGGTCCGTTCCGCGCCAGCACCGAGGCCTACGCCGGAACCGAGGGGCGGGTCGGGGTGCGCGTCATCCTGAACGACGAGGGCAACGAGGATCGCCCCGTCACCACGGCCGCGTTCGTCTTCGGGGTGGTTCCATGACCGATCATTCTGCCGACGCGGCGCCCGCCGCTGGGGCGCCGGAGGCGGTCTGGCCATGAGCAACACACGGACCGCCCAGGAGATCCACGACCGCCTCGATCACCCGGTGATCGACGCTGACGCTCATTGGCTCGAGCCGGTCCCGGTGTTCCTCGAGTTCCTCCGCGACGCCGGTGGCGCAGCCGCAGTCGACGCGTTCCGCTCTGTCTACGAACGCCTCGACACCGCCTGGTACGCGGCATCGCCGCAGCAACGCCAGGCTCAGCGACTCAAGCGACGGGCGTGGTGGTCGGACCCGTGGGTCACCAAGGACCGTGCGACCGCAATGCTGCCCAAGCTGATGCACGAGCGGCTGCCCGAGCTCGGTATCGACTTCGCGATCGTGTTCCCCACGCTCGGCCTGTCGACGATCAATTACCCCGATCCGGACCTGCGCCGTGCCGCGTGCCGGGCCATGAACCTCATGACCGCTGAAGTATTCGCCGGCCTCGGCGACCGCATGGCACCCGTCGCGTGCATCCCGATCCAACATCCCGACGAGGCGATCGAGGAGTTGCGGTTCGCGGTCGATCAGCTCGGGTTCAAGGCGGTGTTGTTCGCAGGCAGCACGGTGCGCACCCCGGTCGACGGAGGCGGCCGCCCGTACGTCGACACGTTCGGGCTCGACGCAGCCCACGACTACGACCCGTTCTGGCAGGCCTGCGCCGATGCCGGCGTCGCGGTGCATGACCACGGCGGAAGCTGGACCTGGCCTGATCGTCAATCGCCCACGAACTTCGTGTTCAACCACGTCGGTCATTTCGCCGAGGGTCTCCACGCCAGCTGCCGGGCCATCATCCTCGGTGGTGTCGCCCGCCGGTTCCCGCAGCTGCCGTTCGCCTTCCTCGAAGGCGGCGCGGGGTGGGCTGCGATGCTCCAGCTCAACCTCCAGGAGCACTGGGAGAAGCGGGCGACCGGTTTCGTCGAGCGCTACCTGAGCCCCGACAATCTCGATGTCGGCGAGTTCCGCGAGCTCTGGGACCGGTACTCGACCTACACCGTCGGTGGCCCGTTCGATCCGGACCTGACCCCACGCAGTCCGGTCAGTCCGTTCGTGTCGCCCCGCCAGCTCGCCGAACGTGAGGTGGACGACCTCGATGACTTCGCTGCGTCGGGAATCACGTCCAAGCGCGACATCGCCGCGCTGTTCGAGGACCACTTCTTCTTCGGGGCCGAAGCCGACGATACGTTGACCTGGATGGCGTTCCGCTCCGAACTGGGCGTGAAGCTGCGGCCCATGTTCAGCTCCGACATCGGGCACTACGACGTGCTCGACATGGGCGAGGTTTTGGCCGAGGCCTGGGGTCTGGTCGAAAAGGGCCTGCTCGACGAGGCCGAGTTCCGCTCGTTCACGTTTGCCAACGTGGTCGACCTGCAGACGCGTGGGAACCCCGACTTCTTCTCCGGCACCGCTGTGGAGACCGCCGTCTCGGGGTGAGCCCCACCGCTTCGGCACCCGGCAGGTTGCCAGCCGCCAGAGCGGGAAGTCGGGTCAGGGGCGCATCTTGAAGCCGCCGCCGATCGTGATGGTCTCGCCGGTGATGTACGACGCAGCGTCAGACGCGAGGAACACGATCAGCTGCGCAACCTCTTCGGGACGTCCGAGCCGTTCCAGAGCCGGGCTGTCCTTCAGTTGTGCCGACGCGATGCGTTCCTGCATCCATGGCGTGGAGATGATCCCCGGGTGCACGCCGACGCACCGCACGTCGAAGGGCCCCGACTCGCCGGCGATCGTGCGCGTCAGCGACTCCAGCCCGGCTTTCGACGCTGCGTAGGGCCCCCGGGCGAGCGCGTCCGAGGCGTAGGCCGCAACCGACCCCACGTTGACGATCACCCCGCGTCGCCGGGCGCGCATCGCGGGAAGGACCGCACGCGACAGGTACCACGGAGCGTTGAGGTTGACGTCGATGACCGCGTCCCACTCCTCGGGTGTGAGCGCGTGGGCGTCGCCGAGCACGTTGATGCCGGCGTTGTTGACGAGGATTTCGATCGGGCCGAACCGCTCGACGGCCTCGGCGATCACCGCATCGGCGCGGGGGCGATCGGCAACGTCGAGCACCCATCCCGCCACGGCGTCGCCGAAGCGTTCGCGAAGCTCGGCGGTGACCCTGGGCGTGCGACTCGCGCCGCGATCGGTGATCGCGACGCGGGCCCCCGATTCGAGCATGAGCTCCGCAGTGGCCCGGCCGATCCCCTCGCCGGCTGCCCCGGTTATGAACGCAGTGCGGCCGCTCAGGTCGATGTGCACTTCGCCGTACCTCCGGGTGTGGTGGTCATGGCCGCACGGTATCGCAGGAGCGTGTCCCCGAGGCCTGCCACTACCGTGGTGCCAGCGTGTTCAGAAGATGCGGAGGTGGGCCATGACGACGACCAACGAAGGCAAGTACGTTCCTGCGTACGAACCTCCGGCGCTCCCGGACATCTCGCCGGCAGCGGAGCTCGCCTTGCTGGTGCGGGTCCTGCACCGTCACGGGTACGACGATCTGCGCGCCGGTCACGTCACCGTCGGGCAGGCCGACGGAACCATCCTCATCAACCCGCGTGAGCTCTGCTGGCCCGAGGTGCGCGCGAGCGACGTCGTCACCATCGACGGCGACGGCGTGAAACTGGCCGGCCGATACAACCCGACGATCGCGTACGGCATCCACCTGTCGTTGCGGCGCCTGCGCCCCGATGTCGGCGTGATCGTCCACAACCACCCGCATTACTCCATGATCTGGGCCGATTGCCTGCGCATCCCACCCATCTACGACCAGACCTCGGCCGGCATCGCCCACGAGTTGGTGCTGGTCGACGAATACGGCGGCAACTTCACCGCGGTCGCGAACGCCGACTCGGCCGCAGCCGCCTTCGGTGACGCCGAGTGGGGCTTGTTGGCCAACCATGGTGTGTTGGTCACGGGGCGCACGATCGCCGAGGCGTTCCTGCGGAGCTACACCCTCGAATGGCGGTCCCGCCGAGCGTGGGAGCTGGAGGCGATCGGCGGCGGCCGCCCGCTCGCGCCCGAGGTGGCGCGTGACTTCGGTCGTCACTTCGAGCCGATGGCGCCAGGTTGGTGGGAGGCGGAGCTGCGGATGGAGATCAACCGCGACCCGTCGGTGCTCGACTGACGCGTCAACCGGCGAGGGTCACTGCGGGGCGCCGGGCACCTCGTGGACGGAGAACACCACGGTCGTGTTGCGTTGTGCGATGCGCCAGCCGTCGGGTCCCCTTACGAGGCGGTCGCGGTACTCGACGATCATGTCGGGACCCGAGAGGGCGACCGGAAACGGGCCACCGGTGGGCGTGTCGTACACCGTGGTCTGCGACCACGAGGTCGCGTTGGCCTCGTCGACGACCTCCACCAGGACCGTGCCGTTGACGTGGCGCAGGGTGCGTTGCGCCGGATCGGCCAGCGCGTAGGCGATGTACTCGCGAATCTCGGCCTGCCCGACCATCGAGTGACCGCCGGGTCGGTTCCACTCGCCGTCGGGGCTGAACAGTGCGGTGAACGCCTCCACGTCGCATTCGTTGACGGCTCGGCAGTAGCGCCCGCTCAGGTCGGCGCACTCTTGTTTGGCGATGACGATGTCGATGTCGTCCACGATTGCCCCCGGGGTTTCGTCGTCGTGGTGGGCGAGCATAGAACGCGTCCGTGCCGGGCACCGTTTCGGTGTCCGGCACTGGTCGGGGGCTTCGCGACCATCTGCCGGGCAACGACCCGACCGGTCCGGGGCCCGACGACATCGGTGACTGACGGGACCCCTTCGTCGACGCGGTCCACGTGGTCGAGGCGCTACCCCCAGGGACGCGGCAGCCGTCGGATCGTCGACTTCCGCCGCTCACCCTCTGTCGACTGTTTCGGCGACGCCGGGTGGTCCGTCTCGACGCGGCCCGGTGTGTCGCTGTAGACCGGCGAATCGGCGCGGCTGCCTTGCCAGACGACGACCTGCGGGAAGGCGATCGAGATACCCCGGTCCGCGAACACCCGGTGGATCGCGAGCATCAGATCGTGGCGCGCCAGCTTCTCCGAGGGGACGTCGCTGGTGTGCCAGTAGAGGAGCTCGAAGTCGATCGTGGAGGCACCGAAACCACTGACCACGACCATCGGCGCGGGCTCGGCGTGCACGCGCGGCACGAGTTCGATGGCGGCGCTGAGGGCGTCGGTCGCGGCCTGGAGGTCCGTGTCGTAGGCCACGCCCACCGCGAGCGTGCTGCGACGGCTCGTGTTGCGCGTGAGGTTCACGATGGTCTCCGAGACCACGTTCCCGTTCGGGATCCGGATGACGGTGCCGTCGAGACCCCGCAACACCACGGTGCGTGAGTCGATGTCCACCACGATTCCCGTGATCTCGTCGAGGGTCACCGTGTCGCCGATCGTGAACGGTCGGCGCGTCTGCAGGAGGATGCCGGCCAGGAACGATTCGACGATCTTCTGCAGGGCCAGTGCCAGGACCAGACCGCCCAACCCCAGGGCACCGAGCAGCGGGCCGACCTGGACCCCCAGACTGTTGAGCGCGTAGAAGAGCCCAACGAGGAACACGACGTAGCCGAGCAACCGCGAGGCGACCATGGCCGCGAAGCCCGAGTCGACCCAGGTGCCGATCGCGTGGCGGGTGAACCGCGACGCCGTCATCGCTACCACCAAGGCCGCGGTCACGATCACGCCCGCCTTGATCCAGTCGCGACCGCTCAGGCCGTTGTCGACGAGGTTGTCCGCAACTTGCGCGAGGATGGCCACCGAACTCACCGTTGGAGTGTCGCACACGCGGCCCGGCCGACCCGGAGTCAGTGCCGGTTGATGCCGCCGTACTTCATGCGGGTGTCCGCCATCGACGCCGGTTCCTTCGCGTCGTCGGCGATGGCCGCGTCGACGAGCTCGCCGATGAAGAGCGTGTGCGAGCCCAGGTCGACCGCCTGACGCAGTGCACAGTCCATCCAGGCGATCGCTTCGTCGAACACCGGGGCGCCGGTGGCCTCGGCATGCACCGGTCGACCGTTGAGGGCATCGCCGGTATCGGTCGCAGGTTTGGAGAACTTCACGAAGACCCGGGTGTCGTCCTTGTCCCACAGGTTGATCGAAAAGCATGCGCCCTGGGTGATGAGCCGATGGGTCACCGCGCTGTTGTCGACGCTGACGGCGAGCAGGACCGGTTCCATCGACACCTGCGAGACCCAACTCGTCGTCATCGCATTGCGCTCGCCGCCGGCTCGGGAACCGACCAGGGCCAGCGCGTTCGGGATCTTCCAGGTGACACGGTTCACGAGCTCGTCGTCGAGGGCCATGGATCGACCCTACCAACGCGTGTCGGCCGCGACGGCTGCTCCGATCGACCGCGGGGTCGGCGGTAGGGTCGCGGCAAGAGGTACACCATGGATGCGCGAGGCGAGGTACCCGGACCCGAGCGAGTTGCCGCACTGGCCCGAGAATGGATCGAGGCCGTCGACCCCACGAGGTCGCCGCTCGGCGCCGCTGCCGACGAGCTCGGTCGACTCCTCGACGATGCCGACGGGCTGCGGTTCACGATGGCGTTCATCGATCGGGTCATGCGCGCGCCGACCCCCGCAACGGCCGGCCAAGAGCTGCACGACCTCGTCCAACGGCGGGGCACGCCGCAGTTCCTGGGCAGCGTCGATCGCTCCCTCCTACGCGTCGGGGCCGCGCTCGGACCGGTCATGGCTCCGGTAGTGGCCCCTCTCGCGGTTCGCCGAGTCCGGGCGCTCACCCGGCACCTGATCGTCCCTGCGGAGGACCCCGCGCTCGCCCGGCACCTCGCACGGCGTGCCGCTGCGGGCGTGCGGACCAACGTGAACTGGCTCGGTGAGGCGGTTCTCGGTGATCGCGAAGCGCGCCGCCGACTCGACCGCGCCGTTGCGCTGCTGCGGCGCGGCGATGTCGACTACACGTCGGTGAAGGTCTCGGCCATCGCCAGCCAGCTCCAGCTCTGGGGCTACGACGCCACCCTCGAGCGTGTGGCCGAGCGCCTCCGATTGCTCTACCGGGCAGCGCAGTCGAGCTCGCCCGCCGCGTTCGTCAACCTCGACATGGAGGAATACCGCGACCTCGACCTCACCCTCGATGTCTTCCGGGCAGTCCTCGACGAGCCGGAGTTCGAGTCCCTCGACGCCGGTGTCGTGCTGCAGGCGTACCTGCCCGAGTCCTTCACCCGGCTGCGTGAGCTGTTCGCCTGGGCCGGCGACCGCCATGGCCGCTCCGGCGGCCAGATCAAGGTCCGTATCGTCAAGGGCGCAAACCTGGCGATGGAGCGGGTCGACGCCGAGATCCACGGGTGGCCCCAGGCGCCCTATCCCACCAAACACGAGGTCGACGCGAACTGGAAGCGCATGGTCGACTGGGCCCTCGATCCCCGGCGGTTGTCGGCGGTGCGGATCGGCCTGGCCAGCCACAACCTGTTCGATGTCGCCTGGGCCCACCTGCTGGCCACCGACCGTGGTGTCGCGCATCGGGTCGATGTCGAGATGCTCGAGGGCATGGCGCCGGGCCACGCCGAGGCGGTTCGGGCGACCACCGGGAACCTGCTGCTGTACACCCCGGTGGTCGAGCGGCGGGAGTTCCAGGCGGCGATCGCCTACCTCTTCCGTCGGCTCGAAGAGAACGCCGCCCCCGAGAACTTCCTGCGTCACCTCTTCGATCTGACGCCCGGGTCACCGGACTGGGAGAGTCAACTGGCGCGCTTCGAGCAGGCCCTGGCGGAGCGTTGGGAGGTGTCCGAGGCGCCGCGCCGCCGACAGCAACGCGCGACGGAGCCGGCGGTGGTGGACCTCGATCGGCCCTTCGCGAACGAACCCGACACCGATCCTGCGCTGCGGGCCAACCGTCGATGGATGGCCGAGGCAGTCACGCGATGGTCTCCACCGGACGTCGGCACCGAGGAGCGCACGATCGACGTCGTCGACGCTGCGGTCGACCGGGCGAACGCGGGAGCAACGCGTTGGGGAGCGCGTTCGGCGCGTGACCGGGCCTCGATTCTCGAAGCGGCCGCTGGAGAGCTGGCGCGGAGGCGTGGCGCGCTGATCGCGACGATGGTGCACGAGGCCGGCAAGCCCGTCGCCGAGGCCGACGGAGAGGTCTCCGAGGCCATTGACTGCGCCCGTTACTACGCACGATCGGCGCTCGAGCTCGACGAGGTGGACGGTGCCCGGTTCGCACCACTGGGCGTCATCGTGGTCACGCCTCCGTGGAACTTCCCTGTCGCCATCGCCGCGGGTGGGATCCTCGCGGCGCTCGCGGCGGGCAACGCCGTCATCGTCAAGCCGCCCCCGCAGACACCGGGCTGCGTGCGCCTGGTGGTCGACGCGCTGCACGAAGGCGGGGTACCGCCCGAGGCGTTGCAGTACCTGCGCGTGCCCGAGGACGAGGTCGGGCGTCGCCTGATCACGCACCCCGCGGTCGCCGGGGTGCTGCTCACCGGGGCATGGGAGACCGCAGAGCTTTTCCGCTCGTGGCGCGCCGATCTCGCGTTGGTCGCGGAAACCAGCGGGAAGAACGCGTTGGTCATCACCGCGCGTGCCGATGTCGACGCCGCCATCGCCGACCTCGTGAGCTCTGCCTTCGGTCATGGCGGGCAGAAGTGCTCCGCCGCCAGCCTCGCGATCGTCGAGGCCGAGCTCTACGACGACCCCGCGTTCGCCCGTCAGCTCGTCGATGCCGTCACCTCGTTGGCAGTCGGGCCTGCGACCGACCTCGCGAACCAGGTCGGCCCGCTCATCGGGGCCCCGGGTCCGCGTCTCGACCGCGCGTTGCGGCGGCTCGACCCGGGTGAGACCTGGCTGGTGGAGCCACGCCCCCTCAGCGACGACGGTCGTGTGTGGCAGCCAGGCGTGCGACTCGGTGTCGCACCCGGCTCGTGGTTCCACCACACCGAATGTTTCGGTCCGGTACTGGGGATCATGCGGGCATCGGGGCTCGAAGAGGCCACCGCGTGGCAGAACGCGGTCGCGTACGGGCTGACCGGCGGCATCTGGAGTCTCGATCCACGCGAGGTCGAGTGGTGGCTCGAACACGTCGAGGTCGGCAACGCCTACGTCAAC
Source organism: Acidimicrobiaceae bacterium (assembly GCA_024641655.1). GTDB lineage: Bacteria > Actinomycetota > Acidimicrobiia > Acidimicrobiales > UBA8592 > JAHECR01. The sequence goes on along the minus strand of JAHECR010000002.1, from coordinate 72,145 downwards.
CGCCGCATCACCGGTGCCATCGTCGGGCGGCAGCCCTTCGGCGGATGGAAGAAGAGCAGCGTCGGCCCTGGGGCCAAGGCGGGTGGCCCCAATTACGTGGCCCAGTTCGGCACCTGGGAAGACGACGGGCGCCCCCGGCGCGTCCAGCGTCCGCCGCTCGCCGTCCGTGATCTGATCGAACGGGCGGCCGAGAGCGGCGTCACCTTCGACGATCGCCTCACCGACGCGGTGGCGTCCGACGCGTGGTGGTGGGCCAACGTCTATGGGCGCGGCCACGACCCGTCGGGACTGCGATTCGAGCAGAACCTCCTCCGCTACCGCCCGTTGCCGCTCGTGGTGCTCCGGGCCGGCGAGGGTACCGATGCCCGCGACCTCGTGCGGATGTTGGCCGCCGCGCTCGGTTGCGGAACGCCCGTGGAGGTCTCGCTACCGACGGGTGTCACCAGCCTGTCGAGGTTGGTGTCGTTCGTGTCGGTCGCTACGCGCGTCGTTGCCGAGGACGAGTCCGAGCTCGCACAACGGCTCGCCCACGACGGTGTGGCACGCATCCGGGCGGCCACCACGGTGGGAGATCGACTGCGTCGGAGCGCGGCGACCGCAGGGGTGCATCTCGACTCCAGTGCGGTCTCGGGGTCGGGTCGGGTCGAGTTGGCGAGGTGGCTGCGCGAGCAGAGCGTGAGTCGCACCCGCCACCGCTACGGCAACCTCCTCGGTGGTGACGACTGATCCGGCGACCGGTGATGGCATACCCGTCGGGCGGCGCCCCGTCAGCTCGCAGGCGAACGTCGTGCTGGTGCGGCCAGGGCCCGACTGGGTGGCCGCAGGCAGTCGACCCCGTCGGCGACGACGACGGCCTTGCACGCGGAGGCGGCGGGCTACGGTGAAGCCATGACCCGCCCGCCACTGTGGGTGCCCGACGAGCGAAGAGTTGCCGAGACGCGTCTGGCGGCGTTCATGCGCGACTGTGACGCCGCGAACTATTCAGAGCTGCATCGGCGCTCCATCACCGACCCCGACTGGTTCTGGTCGAAGGCGTGGGGGTTCTGTGGCCTGGTCGGGGACCCCGGTGACACCGTTGTCGAGACCGGAGCCACGCTGCCGGCGACCCGCTTCTTCCCCAACGGCCGACTCAATGTCGTCGACACGCTCCTGGCCCGAGACGATGAAGCGCCGGCACTGCTCTTCGAGGGCGAGGACGGGCACCGCCGCATCCTGACCTGGAACGAGCTCGGCCGGCTCGCCTCGCGCTACGAGCAGGTGCTCGGTGAACGAGACGTCCAGCCGGGCGAGCGGGTGGCGGCGATGATGGCGAACACGCCGGACCTGTGCGCCATCATGCTCGCTGCCGCGTCGATCGGTGCCGTGTTCACGTCGGTGTCGCCGGACTTCGGCGCCGGCGCCGTGGTCGACCGTCTCGGTCAGGTCGAGCCGGTGGTCCTCTTCGCCCACGACCGGTACTTCTATGCCGGCCGCGAGCACGAGGTGCTGCACAAGACGAGCGCGGTGGCCGCACAGCTCGAAGGGCTTCGGGCAACCATCGCCGTGCCCTACGACGGCGAGGCGAACGCGGTGGCGTTGCCGTCGGGCGTGCTCGACGCAATGGTGGAGTTGGCGCGGCACCGCCCCCGATCGCTGCGGCGAACGCCGCTCCCGTTCGATCACCCCTGGTACATCCTCTACTCGTCGGGCACCACGGGGCGCCCCAAGTGCATCGTGCACCGGGCCGGGGGCGTGCTGCTCAAGCATCTCGTGGAGCACCAGTTGCACTGTGACGTTCGACCCGGCGACCGGGTGTTCTACTTCACGACGGCGGGCTGGATGATGTGGAACTGGCTGGTTTCCGCACTGGGCTCGAAGGCTACGGCGGTGCTCTATGACGGGTCCCCGATGCACCCTCGGCCCAGCCGGCTCTTCGATCTAATCAGCCGGACCGACACCACGCTGATGGGTGTGTCGGCCCGCTTCCTCGATGGCTGTCGGAAGGCCGGAATCTCGCCACGCGCCGGCGGCGATCTCGGAGCCCTGCGCACGATCTGCTCGACGGGGTCGCCGCTCGCGCCCGAATCGTTCGCCTACGTCTACGACGAGGTGAAAGCCGATGTCCACCTCGCATCCATCTCCGGTGGCACCGATCTGTGCGGCTGCCTCGTTGCCGGTGATCCCACCAGCCCGGTGTACGCCGGCGAGATCCAGCGCCCGGCACTCGGCCTGGCGATCGAGATCCTCGACGAGACCGGAGCAGCGCTCGGTGCCGGCAACCGTGGCGAGCTGACCTGTGCCACGGCGTTTCCTTCGATGCCACTCGGCTTCTGGGCCGATCCCGACGGGGTGCGGTACCAGCGGGCGTATTTCGAGCGCTTCCCGGGACGTTGGCACCAGGGCGACTATGCCGAGTGGACCGACAACGGCGGCGTGGTCATCCACGGGCGATCCGATGCGACGCTCAATCCGGGAGGTGTCCGCATCGGGACCGCCGAAATCTACCGCCAGGTCGAATCGCTGCCGGAGATCGCCGAGAGCCTGGTGATCGGGCAGGAACGTGACGGCGACACTCGCATCGTGTTGTTCGTGCGTCTCGCCGAGGGTGCAACACTCGACGACGACCTGCGAACCACCATTCGGGAGCGAGTTCGCAACGGTGCGTCACCGCGGCACGTGCCCGCGGTCATCGTGGCGGTCGCAGACCTGCCGCGGACCCGGAGCGGAAAGCTCACCGAGCTCGCCGTGCGCGACGTTGTGCACCGGAGACCGGTCGTCAACGCCGAAGCCCTGGCAAACCCCGAGGCGCTCGAGCTGTTCGTCGACCTTCCCGAGCTGCGGTGACCCGAGCACCCGTCGCCTCCGAGCCCGAAGCGGGGAAACGTACAGAGAAGGACGCTTCACCATGACCGTCGCCAACTATGCGCTCACCGACCGCTATCTCCGTCGCGACGGTGAGGTGCTGCTCACCGGCATCCACGCCCTGTGCCGCCTCCCGATCGAACAGCTTCGACGCGACGCCGATGCCGGCCTGCGCACGGGCGCGTTCCTCGCCGGCTACCCGGGCTCGCCGCTCGCGGGCTTCGACCTCGAGGTCGTGCGCGCCATCGCGCTGGTGCCCGAGTTGCGGATCGTGCACCGGGCAGCGGTCAACGAGGAGCTCGCAGCGTCGTCGGTGATGGGGAGCCAGTTCGTCGAAGGCCGCACCGACACCGAGCTCCAGGGCGTCACCGGGTTCTGGTACGGGAAGGCACCCGGAGTCGACCGCGCCGGCGATGCCCTTCGTCATGCGATGTTCGCCGGCACGAGCCGCCACGGCGGCGCCGTCGCCATCGTCGGTGACGATCCCGCCAACAAGTCCTCGACCTTGCCGTCGAGCTCGGCGGCCACCCTCGTGGCCATGGGGATGCCGTTGTTCTATCCCGGCACCGTCGCAGAGTGCATCGAGCTCGGGCTGCACGCGGTGGCGGCGTCGCGCGCCACGGGACTGTGGTCGGCGCTCAAAGTCGTCACCCCGGTGGCTGACGGCTCGGGAACCGTCGGTCTTCCCGTTGTTGCTTCCCCGCCCGTGATGCCCACGGTGATGGTCGACGGGCGACCCTACCAGTGTCACCCCTCGGGACGGCTGCTCGGCGCTCGGCTCCTCGACATCGAGCGGGAGATCCACGAAGTTCGGATTCCCCTGGCCCGCGAGTACGGCGTGCAGAACGCGCTGAACCAGGTGACCGTCGACCCCGCCGATGCCTGGATCGGCATCGTCGCTTCGGGCTTCACCTATCACGAGCTCCTCCATGCCCTGCACCGCCTTGGCCTTCCCGACGAGGCGGCCATTGCCGATGCGGGCATTCGGTTGCTCCATCTGCGTATGCCGGTGCCGTTCGACCCGGGCATCGTGCGCCGCTTCGGGGCCGGGCTCGAGGAGATCGTGGTCGTGGAGGGCAAGGACGACACCATCGAGACCCGGGTGCGCGATGCCCTCTACGGCGTCACGGGCGGACCGGTCATCGTCGGCAAGGAGAACGAGCACGGCGACAGGCTCGTGCCGTCGTGGGGGCTGCTCGACGCCGACACAATCGGGCCGGCCGTGCGGGCACGTCTCGACCGCAAGCTCCGCGACCGTCTGGCCCCGACGCCTGCCCCACGCCGGGCCCTGCTCCCGCTCGCCGCGGAGCGCAGCCCCTTCTTCTGCTCCGGCTGCCCGCACAACTGGAGCACGAAGGTTCCCGAGGGCGCCGAGGTGGGCGCCGGTATCGGTTGCCACACCATGGTGCTGTTGATGGACGAGGAACGCGTCGGGCACAGCCTCGGACTCACCGCCATGGGCAACGAGGGCGCGCAGTGGACCGGGGTTGCTCCCTTCGTCGAGGCCGACCACCTGTTCCAGAACATCGGCGACGGCACGTACTTCCATTCCGGGCAGCTGGCGATCCAGCATGCGGTCGCCGTCGGCAACCACATCACGTTCAAGCTGCTCCACAACGGAACGGTCGCCATGACCGGGGGTCAAACCCCGCGAGGGCAGCGCACCGTCCCGGAGATCGCTGCGGTCCTGTTGGCACAGGGCGTCGAGAAGGTCGTCATCACGACCGACGACCCCGCGACCTACCGCGACGTGCAGCTTCCCGACGGGGTGAAGGTGCGGGACCGCACCGACATCGTCGAGGTACAAGAGGAGCTGCGAGCAACGCCGGGTGTCACCGTGCTGATCCACGATCAGGCGTGCGCCGCGGAGACGCGCCGACTTCGCCGCCGAGATCGCGTCGCCACCCCGACCAGGCGTGTCGTCATCAACCATCGCATCTGTGAGGGATGCGGCGACTGCGGCCAGGTCAGCAACTGCCTGTCGGTGCAGCCGGTCGAAACGGCGTTCGGGCGCAAGACCACCATCGACCAGGCGTCGTGCAACTACGACTACTCGTGCTTGGAGGGTGACTGCCCCGCGTTCATGACGGTGGACGTGGACCCGGACCGGCCTCCCGCAGGAGCCTCGATCCCGGTGCCGGACCCGGCGGACCCCGAACCGGTGGAGAAGGTCGATCGGTTCCGTATCCGCCTCGCGGGCATCGGGGGTACCGGCATCGTCACGGCGGCACAGGTGCTCGCGACGGCGGCGATGCTCGACGGATGGCACACCCGCGGCCTCGACCAGACCGGCTTGAGTCAGAAAGCAGGCCCGGTGGTCAGCGATGTGATCCTGCGACGCGTTGCGGGCGACACCTCCAACCTGATCAGCAGCGGTGAGGCCGACCTCGTGCTGGCGTTCGATGCCTTGGTTGCCGCTGGGCCGATGGTGCTCGACGGCGCGGACCCACAGCGCACCACTATCGTCGCGTCGACCCACCAGACTCCCACCGGGTCGATGGTGACCGATCCGACCGTGCCTTATCCGGGGATCGACTCGCTGATCGAGCGGTTCGCCGCCGTGTCGCGGGTCGAGACGAACCGGTACGTCGACGCGTGGGGGATCACCGGTCGTATCGTCGGCAGCGCAACATACGCGAACCTGTTCCTGCTGGGCGTGGCGGTGCAGGCGGGTCGTCTGCCTGTCGCCGCGTCGGCCATCGGTGATGCCATCACGCTGAACGGCATCGAGGTCGAGGCGAACCTCGCGGCGTTCGCGTGGGGGCGCCAGTGGGTCGCGGATCCCGAGGCGGCCCTGGGGTTCGAAAGCCCCCGCCGGAGAGAGCCTGCGAAGCTGCCCGACGAGCTTTCCCGCAGGGTGGAGGCCATCACCGACGACGGCGCGCTGCGCGACGTGGTGTCGATGCTCGCCGCCGACCTCGTGGACTACCAGCACCGGGCTTACGCCGCCGCCTACCTCGACGAGGTCGCCAGCGCGGCGCGTGCTGAGCAGTCCCTGGGGCGGGGGAGGACCGCGCTCACGGAAGCCGTGGCCCGCAACCTGCACAAGCTCATGGCCTACAAGGACGAGTACGAGGTGGCACGGTTGATGTTGCTCCCCGATGCACGCGAGGCCATCGAGGCCGTGGCCGGCCCGGGGAGCGACTTCTCCTGGCAGCTGCATCCGCCCATGCTCCGGGCGCTCGGTATGGACGCAAAGCTGCCGATCCCGAGCAAGGCGTCTGCAGGTATCGCCCTGTTGCGCAAGGGCAAGCGGCTTCGGGGAACCCGCTTCGACCCGTTCGGGCGGACCGAACTGCGACGAGAGGAGCGGCGCCTCCCGTCGCAGTATCGAGCCACTCTCGCCCGGGTCTACGCCGGCCTCACCGACGAGAATCACACCGATGCGGTCGCGATCGCGGCCCTCCCCGATCTCATTCGCGGCTACGAGGCGCTCAAGGAGCGCCGCATCAACGAGTACCGTGTCCGCGTGGCAGCAGCACTCGACGCATTCTCCGCGGTGCCCTCTCCATGAGACGCATCGTCTCCCGGATCGACCCCGGGTCTGCGGGGTACCGTGAGAACGCGACGGCCTACGGCGCCCTCATCGACGAGCTGCGTACCCGCCAGCAGTGGGTGATCGACGGTGGCCCGGACCGGGCCCGGTCCATCGAACGGCACATCGCCCGCGGGAAGGTGATGGTCCGCGACCGCATCGACATGGTCCTCGACGCGGACTCCCCGTTCCTCGAGCTGTCGACGCTCAGCGGATGGGGCCAGTACGACGACTCGGCCCCCGGCGCGGGGATCGTCACCGGTGTCGGACTGGTGCACGGCGCGCCGTGGATGTTCATCGCCAACGACGCCACGGTCAAGGGTGGCTCGCTGCTGCCCATGTCGATCAAGAAGCACGTCCGGGCCCAGGAGATCGCCGAGCATCATCGGCTTGGTGTGATCTACCTGGTCGACTCGGGCGGCGCCTTCCTCCCGCTGCAGGACGAGCTCTTCCCGGACAAGGACCACTTCGGTGGCTCCTTCTTCCGCCAAGCCCGTATGTCAGCCCAGGGCCTGCCCCAGCTCGCGGTGGTGCTCGGCGGGTGCACCGCGGGCGGGGCCTATGTGCCCGCCCTGTGCGACGAGGTCATCATGGTCGAGGGGATCGGTCGCATCTTCCTCGGAGGCCCGCCGATCGTGAAGGCGGCACTCGGTGAGATCGTCGACCCCGACGATCTCGGGGGCGCCGACCTCCACACCCGGATCTCGGGGGTGAGCGATCATCTCGCGGCCACCGAGGCCGAGGCATACGGCAAGCTGCGCGAGATCTGCGAGACCACGGCCCAGCGTCCGATCACCGCCCGGCAGTCCTGGGTCGACTGGGCCGATCCCGAGCCACCCGCGTACGGCGCCGACGAGCTCTACGGCATCGTCAGCGCCGACGATCGGATGCCCTTCGATGGTGTCGAGGTCATCGCCAGGCTCGTGGACGGCTCGCGCTTCGCCGCGTTCAAACCCGAATGGGGCACCTCGATCGTGTGTGGCTTCGCGCGTCTGTGGGGTCACCGCGTCGGGATCATCGCCAACAACGGCATCATCTTCTCCGACGCCGCCCTCAAGGCGACCCATTTCATCGAGCTGTGCGAACAACGCCGGATCCCGCTGGTGTTCCTCCAGAACACCAGCGGCTACATGGTTGGGCGCGACAGCGAGATCGCCGGGATCGCCAAGCACGGCGCCAAGATGGTCGCGGCCGTGGCCAACGCCACGGTTCCCAAGTACACGGTCCTCATCGGTGGTTCCTACGGTGCGGGCAACTACGGGATGTGCGGCCGGGGGTTCGACCCCCGGTTCCTGTTCGCCTGGCCGAACGCTCGGATCGCAACCATGTCGGCGCGCACCGCGGAGACCGTGCTGGTCGACATCCGCCTCGGTGGCCTCCGGGCCGACGAGACCACTGACGAGGAGGTCGAGGCGCTGCGAGCCGAGGTGCACGAGCAGTACGCAACCCAGTCCGACCCCTACTACGCCACGTCTCGCCTGTGGGACGACGGACTACTCGACCCGGTCCACACACGCGACGTCCTCGGGCTGTGTCTGGCCCTCGCGGCCCGTCAGGACGAGCCGGCCCCCGGTCCGGGCATCGTCTACCGGATGTGAGCACGCCGTGAAGATCCTGATTGCCAATCGTGGCGAGATCGCCCGGCGCGTGATGCGCACTGCGCATCGCCTCGCACATCACACGGTCGCGGCGTACGCCGACCCCGATCAGGACGCCCCGTTCGTGCGCGAAGCCACGACGGCCACACGTCTCGGTCCGGCGCCGTTGCGCGACTCGTACCTGTCCATCGAGCGGTACGTCGAGCTCCTCGCCCGCACCGGAGCCGACGCGGTCCATCCGGGGTACGGCTTCTTGTCCGAGAATGCCGACTTCGCTCGCGCGGTGCTCGATGCCGGCGCCCGATGGATCGGGCCGAGTCCCGACGTCATCGCCGAAATGGGCTCCAAGATCCGCGCCCGGTCGATCGCCGCCGGCGCAGGGGTTCCGCTCATCCCGGGCTACGCCGAGTCGCAAGACTTCGATGATCTCGCGGGGGCCGCCGAGAGGCTCGGCTTTCCGGTGCTGGTGAAGGCCGCTGCAGGGGGCGGCGGCAAGGGCATCCGCATTGCCCGGACCGCTGGTGAGTTGGCCCGCGCCCTGGGCGACGCCGGTGACGAGGCCGAACGTGCCTTCGGTGACCGCTCCCTGATCGTCGAGCGCTACATCGAGCGCCCTCGACACGTCGAAGTGCAGATCGTCGGTGACCGGCACGGCGCGGTGATCCATCTCGGCACGCGCGAGTGTTCGGTGCAGCGCCGCTACCAGAAGGTGCTCGAGGAGTGCCCGGCTCCCAACCTGCCCGACGCCACGCGGGCCGGTCTCGAGGCCAGTGCGTTGCGGCTGGGCGCGGCGATCGGCTACGACTCCGCGGGCACGGTCGAGTTCATCGTCGACGACGACACGGGCGACTTCTTCTTCCTCGAGGTCAACACCCGCCTCCAGGTCGAACACACGGTCACCGAGGTCGTGACCGGCCTCGACATCGTCGAGCTCCAGATCCGGGTCGCGGACGGTGAGAAGTTGCCGTTGAGGCAGGAGTCGGTCACCTGGCACGGCCACGCTTTCGAGGCGCGCGTCAACGCAGAGGACCCGGCGCAGGACTTCGCGCCACGGACCGGAACGGTGTCACACCTCGTCGTGCCCGCCGGCGTTCGCTGGGACAGCGCCATCGAGCGGGGCTCGATGGTCACCCCGCACTACGACTCGATGGTCGCCAAGCTGGTGGTGCACGGCGAGGACCGGCCCGGCGCGCTGCGGCGACTGGCCGGCGCGCTCGACGGGCTCGTGATCGGTGGGGTCAGCACCAACACCGGCTTCCTGCGCTGGCTCGTCGATGCCGCGCCGGTGGTGGCGGGCCGGGTCACGACCCGGTTCCTCGACGACAGCGCCAGACCGCTGACACCGGAACCCGCGACCGTCGAAGCCGCGGCGGCTTGGACCGCGGCGCGCCGTCTTGCTGCCGACCGGAGCGCACCGTGGTCGGCGCTGGCGATGTTCAGGGTCACGCCCCACGAGGCGAGCCAGCCCGTCGGCCTGGTCGACCTCTCCGGCGCCGCCACCGAAGTCGCCCTTGCCGCCGGGGGCGCGCCCGCCTTCTGCGGACCGGCGTCGGTCGATCGCGCGAGCCGGTCTGTCGCGGTGAACGTGGACGGGTACACCCACACCTTCGCGGTGCCCACCCGCACCGATCGCTGGGCGCCTGCGCTTGGCGCGAGCACCCGCGCTGCTCGCGCCGTTACGGCACCGTTCCCGGCGGTCGTGGCCGATGTGCTCGTCGCGCCCGGTGCATCGGTGGGCCCAGGTGATCCCCTCCTCGTGCTCGAGGCGATGAAGATGTTGCATACGCTCACCGCTGCCGGGATCGGCGTCGTGGCCGAAGTCCGCGTCGCGGTCGACGATCAGGTGGCCTCCGATCAGGTGCTGGTGACGTTCACCGACGACGATGGACCGCGACCCCATGGTGCATCCGACACCGAAGGAACCCGACCATGACCAACCGCAACGCCCACACCACCGACGAGCTGCAGGCGATCTACGACAACGTCGTCGCCTTCGTGAGCAAGGAGGTCACTCCGGTGGCCGACCAGTGGGAGCGTGACGGCAAGGTGCCTCGCGAGGTGCTTCGCCAGATGGGTGCACTCGGGATGTTCGGTCTACGCGTGCCAGAGGAGCACGGCGGGCTTGGGCTGGGGCCGTTGGCATCGGTTGTGTTCTCGGAGGCCCTCGGAGCGTCGACCTACGGCGGGTTCGACGTCACCGTCCTGGTCCACACCGACATGGCTCTGCCGCACCTGCTCAACTCCGGGTCGCCGGACCAGCTGGCTCGTCTGCTCCCCGGGATTCTGTCGGGCGAGATGATCCTGTCGATCGGGGTCACCGAACCCGACGCCGGGTCCGATGTCGCCGGAATGCGCTCGCGTGCGGTGCGTGACGGCGACGGTTGGCGCATCACCGGCACCAAGACGTTCATCACCAATGGCGTCCACAGCGACGTCACGGTTCTGGCGGCACGCACCGACCCCGGCGACCGGTACGGCATCTCGATGTTCCTCGTTCCTGCGGAGACCGAGGGGTTCAGCGTCGCGAAGAAGCTCGACAAACACGGTTGGCGCTGCTCGGACACCGCCGAGCTCGTGCTCGACGACGCCTGGGTCCCCGGAGATCACCTGCTCGGCACCGAGCACCGCGGATTCCGGGAAGCGATGCGCAACTTCCAGAACGAGCGCCTCGTCCTGGTCGGTATGGGGGTCGGAGCGGCGCAACGGGCGATCGACATCACCCTCGAGTACACCCAGCATCGCGAGGCCTTCGGCGCCACGTTGTTCGACCTCGGGGCCATCCGCCAGCGACTGGCCATGGACCAGGCGAAGCTCGACGCAGTGCGCGGCGCGATGTACCACGCTGCCTGGCTCGGAGAACAGGGCCTCGACAACGTCAAGGAGGTCTCGGGCCTGAAGGCCTTCGGCGCCGAAGCGATCATGGCGATCATGTACGACTGCGTCCAGTTCCACGGTGGGTCAGGCTTCATGACCGACACCCCTGTCGAGCGCATGTATCGGGATGCCCGGGTGTTACCGATCGGTGGCGGCGCCACCGAGGTGATGCTCGAGGAGGTTGCCAAACGCTCGATGGTCCAGTCGTGAGTCCACGGCCGCTCGGACGGGCACGGTCGGTCCTGTTCATCCCTGCGGTCCGGCCCGACTTCCTCGCGAAGGCGCCCCGACGAGGATCCGACGTGATCGTCGTCGACTGCGAAGACGCCACGCCGCCCGGCGAGAAACAGGCGGCACGTCCCGCGGCGCGCGCGGCAACCCACGCGCTCGTCGAGGCCGGAAGCTGCGCCGTGTTGCGGATCAACAGCCCCGGGAGCGAGTGGTGTGCCGACGACATCGAATTCGCGGTCACCGCCGAGCTGGCCGCGGTGATGGTGCCCAAGGTCGAGACGGTGCGCGAGCTCGATGACCTCGCTGCGCTGCTCGGCGCGTCCGGCAACGCAGACGTCGGCATCATCGCCGGGCTCGAAACCGCTCTGGGTGTCGTCGACGCCCGGCCCCTGCTCGCGCACCCCCAGGTGGTAGGTGCCTACTTCGGGGCCGAGGACTTCATCGCCGACATGGGCGGGCTGCGGACCCCGACCAACGACGAGGTCCGCACCGCTCGCAGTCTGGTGGCCCTCGCCGGTCGCCTCGCCGGCGTCCCTGTGCTCGACATGGTGGTGTCGGACTTCACCGATGACGGTCGTTATACCGCCGAGGCCGCCGAAGCCCGGGCTCTCGGCTACGCCGGCAAGCTCTGCATCCACCCGAGCCAGGTCGTGCTGGCCAACGAGGCGTTCACCCCGTCGGACGCCGAAATCGAACGCGCGCGCCGCCTGATCGAGGCCTTCGAGGAAGCTGTCGCCGCGGGGTTCGGTGTCGTCAGCTTCGAGGGCCAGATGATCGACGAGCCGCTCGCACGTCAGGCACGCCGGGTCCTCAGCCTGGCCGTCTGAGCATCAACGCGTTGCGGATCGCTCGGCAGACGAGAGCGTCGTCCTGGTTGAAGGCTCGGTGTTCGAAGGTGACGATGCCCTGCAGCGGTCGACTCCTCGACGGTCGTGCCTCGAGGACTTCGGTCTCGACGTGCAGCGTGTCGCCGTGGAAGACGGGGGCGGGGAACGAGACCTCGCCGAAACCGAGGTTGGCTGCGGTGGTACCGAGCGTCGTCTCGTGCACGCTGATACCGACGGTCATCGCCAAGGTGAGCAGCGAGTTGACGAGCGGTCGCCCGAATTCGGTCTGCTTCTCGGCGTAGTCGAAGTCGAGATGCACCCAGGCCGGGTTCATGGTGATCGAGGTGAACAGCACGTTGTCGGCTTCGGTCACCGTGCGACGCACCGCGTGGGTGACGATCGTGCCCGGCGTGAGCTCCTCGAACCAGCGACCACCGTGTGTGCGTTCCATGGGCCTGACGTTAGCTCCGTTGCTCGCCCTGGCCGGGCGAGACGCACCCGTCGAAGGACACCTCCACGGTGGCCTCGTCGTGGAACCGGGCCTCGGTCCCGTAGCGCTGGAAGGCGCGCCGGTCGGCTTCGGTCAGGTTGCGACCGGTCAGGCTGCGGGGCCACAGCGCACGGGCGCGTACGACGTTGACCTCCGCTGCCAAGACGGTGAACTGGGCCAGGAGATAGAACCACGAGAGCAGGCCGATCACGAGCGCGAAGACCCCGTAGGTGTCGCTGGCGTCGGCTGCCCGGGTGACCAGCGCGGCACCGAAGCGCTGGAGCGCGAAGTAACCAACACCGGCGATGATCGCCCCGGGCAGGATCTCCCCGGCCGACAGCTTCCGAGCCGTCAGGACGCGGAAGGCCGCACCGGTCACCAGCACGTTGATCACGAGATTCGCGAGGGACAGGGCGAGCGACGCCCCCCGTGGGATCTCGTCGAAGGTCGGTCCGAGCTGACCGACGATGGTTGCGCCGAGCAGGCCGACGCCGACGACGACGAGCCCCAGCAACGCCCGCACCCGTGTGCCGATGAAGTTCGGACGGGCGTCCCGGGGTACGTCCCAGACATCGTTCATGGCGTTCTGGCCCGCGACCATGGCTGCGAGGCCCGCCCAGAGCGCGCCCACGATGCCCACCATCAGCCCGACGCCGCTGCCTTGGAGGCTTCCGCTCGCCAGCTCCTCGCCGACGGCAGGGACCTGCTCGAGTGCTGAGCCGACGATGTCCTGCTGGAGGCCGGGGTCGCCGTCGAACACGAACCCGAGGATCGTCACGAGCACCAGCAACAGCGGGAAGATCGAGAAGAAGCTGTAGTACGCGATCAGTGCGGCGAGGTTGCCGGCGCGGTCGTCACCGAACTTCTTGATGACACCGACCGTGAAGCCCGCAGGGGTGGAGCGCCGTTGCACGGTGTCGATCCGGTCCAGGATCGCATCGCGGCGCGAGGAACCGGTGGGGGCGGGTTCCTGGAGATCGGTCATCGCCGGAATGCCCGAGCGGGGAGCGTCTCAGCCCTGACGGCCGTCGAGGAGACCGGCAACGAGCGCTGCGATCGCGCTGCGTTCGGATCGGTGCAAGGTGACGTGGCCGAACAGGGGGTGGCCGCGGAGATGGTCGACCACCGTCGCGATGCCGTCATGGCGACCGACCCTCAGGTTGTCACGCTGGGCCACATCATGGGTGAGGACGACCTTGGACCCCGCTCCGAGGCGGGTGAGCGCGGTGAGCAGCACGCTGCGCTCCAGGTTCTGGGCCTCGTCGATGATCACGAAGGTGTCGGTGAGCGACCTGCCGCGGATGTGGGTGAGCGGCTGGATGTCGAGCAGGCGTCTGGCCAGTACTTCTTCGACAACGGTGGGTCCGGCGATGGCTTCGAGTGCATCGGTGACAGCGGCGCCCCACGGCGACATCTTGTCGGTCTCGTTCCCGGGCAGGTACCCGAGCTCCTGGCCGCCAACGGCGAACAGCGGTCGGAACACGACGGCTCGTTGCTGGGTGCGCTGCTCGAGCACCGCTTCGAGTGCCGCGGCGATCGCCAGGACGCTCTTTCCGGTTCCGGCGCGACCGCCGAGGCTCACGATACCGACATCGGGATCGGCCAGCAGGTCGATCGCCAGGTGCTGCTCGCTGGAACGCGCGCGCATGGCGAACAACTCGTGGTCCGGGCGGATCAGGTGCAGCCGCTTGTCGGACTTGACCCGTGCCAGCGCGGACTGCGAGCCGTTGATCAGCACGACCCCGGTGTTGCACGGCAGTTGACGGGCGGCGTCGCATTCGACGACCTTCTCCGTGAACAGCTCGTCGATCAGCTCGCAGGTGGCCTGGATCTCGGCCATTCCGGTCCAGTGGTCGTCGGACACCTCGCTGTCGCGGTACTCGACCGCGGCGAGACCCATGACGCCTGCTTTCAGCCGCAGGGGGAGGTCCTTTGAGACCAGCACCACGTCGACGCCGGCGCTCCCCAGGTCACCGCGCTGGAGGTGATGGGCGACCGACAAGATGCGGTGGTCGTTGCTGTCGATCCGGAACTCCGACGGTAGCGTCTCCCGGTCGGTGTGGTTGAGCTCGACGCGCAGCGTTCCGCCGAGCTCGTTGATGGGCAGGCGCTCGAGCAGGCTGCCATGTCGTTCGCGGAGCGCCTCGAGGGTGCGCAGGCTCTCGCGCGCGGCCCAGCCGAGCTCCGGGTGCTGCCGTTTCGCCTCCAGTTCGCTGAGCACGACCAGTGGCACGACGACCTCGTGCTCGTCGAAGCGGTGCAGAGCGGTGGGGTCGCTCAGCAGCACGGAGGTGTCCAGGACGTAGGTTTTCGCGCGGTCCGTCATCCCTCCCAGACAGTAGGCATGGTCCACCACGAACGGGTGGACCGCCGATCGGGCTACGGTGCGCGTGTGAGCGAGACCGGTCAGGGGTTCGTGGAGGTGCGTGACGAACCGAGGCATCGACACCGGTTCGCGACCGGGCAGGTCAGCGTGTACGACGTGCTGCTCGCCCCCGGCGACACGACGCTCTACCACCGTCACTGCGAGGACACCTTGTATGTCGCCATCGCCGGGGCGACGGTGCGACGGCAGGTCTATGGCGAGGAGGCCACCGATACCGGACCGACAGCCGCGGCCGGGGTCTGCTACTGCTCGGCCTTCCGCGAGCAGCACCTCATCCACCGCCTCACCAACGTCGACGAGCACCCGATGCGCATGGTCGGCGCCGAGGTCCTCGCTGCCGGTCCCGGGGCCGCATCCGATCCGCTCGAGGCACCCGGCCATGTACTGCTGTGGGAGACCGATCGGCTCCGGGCCTACGAACTCGTCCTCGGACCCGAAGAACGCACGGGGGCGGTGGACTACGCGTTCTCGGGCCTCACGGTCGTCATCACCGAAGCGAGCCTGCTCGTTCGACCTGCAGCTGGGCCGGACCGCATCGTCGTCGTCGGGCCGGGTGATCTGCTGTGGCACGATGCACCGAGGTCGACCGCACTCGTCAACGTCGGCACCAGCCCGTACCGAGCAGTGGTTGCCGAGTGGCGGTGAGCCCGGCGGGACCCAGCCGAACCCTTGCGCGACGCCTACGCTCGGGGCCATGACGGTTTCGCCGATCCCCGCAGCGCTGCATCGCAACGAGAACGACCTGCCCTACGTGTCGGACATGCCCGGCTACTCCTTCCAGCTCGCCCACGTCGATCTCGACGCTGGACTGTGGGTCATCCGCAGTCGCCTGGAACCGGGCACGGCGCTGCAGACGCATCGCCACACCGGACCGGTGCTCGGGTTCACCCTCACCGGTCGCTGGCGTTACGCCGAATACGGTCACGACTACCTGCCCGGGTCGCACATCTTCGAACCCGCCAACTCGGTGCACACGTTGGAGGCGCCGGCGGACAACACGGCGCGCACCGACGTGTGGTTCGCCGTTTGGGGCGCGAACCTGCTGCTTGACCCCGACGGGCAGATCACCGCGGTCCGCGACGCCCCCGCGGTGCTCGAGACCTACCTGGGACTCTGCGAGGCCGCCGGCTTGCCTCGGCCCGATGTGATAGGTGGCTGACGGGGCGCCTGCCCGCGCTCATGCGAGGGGCCGGCGAACGCCGACGCGCCTCCCTGTCCTGGTCGACGCTCCGGGGCCGGACCAGATCGAGCGGTTCTGAACGCGCGATCGACGCGGCTACGGTGCGCCCATGCACCTCGACCTCTCCGCCGATGACGTTCTCGCCACCACCCGCGCTGTCCGAAAGCGCCTCGATCTGGATCGGCCGGTCGAGCGCGAGGTGCTCATCGAGTGCGTCGAGCTGGCCGTGCAGGCGCCCTCGGGCTCGAACGTGCAGAAGTGGCACTGGCTCTTCGTCGACGATGCCGAGAAGAAGCAGGCGCTCGCTTCGATCTACAACAGCGTCTGGAAGCACGCGTACTCCCCGAACGTGACGATCATGAGTCACGGCGACCAGCGTGTGTACTCGTCCGCGGAGTACCTCGCCGACCACCTCCACGAAGTGCCCGTGATGTTGATCCCGCTCCAGTGGGGGCGCCCCGAGGGGGCGAACCAGGCCGGCTACTGGGGCTCGTTGCTGCCCGCGGCGTGGAGTTTTTGCCTCGCGGCACGCAACCGTGGGCTCGGCACTGCGTGGACCACGATGCACCTGGCGAAGGAGCAGGAAGCCGCCGAGGTGCTCGGCATCCCCTACGAGCGGTGCGCACAGGGCGGTCTGTTTCCCGTCGCCTACTCCAAGGGCACCGACTTCAAGCCGGCGCCCCGCAAGGACCTCGACTCGATCATTCACTGGAACGGGTGGTGACCTGGGCCGGTCCGGGAGTCGCGCTCGGCGGTGTACCTACGCCTCCGGCGCCCGTCGGGAGGCCACGGCGTCGCCTTGTGGTCGTCGCGCTGGCAGCGTTGCTGGTCGGTGCGTGTGGCGGCGGCTCCGGGTCAGCGCTCCCGGCAGCCACGATCGGCGGCGGAGCGAGCACCGCTGCGTACGTCGATCGACTCGACGCAATCGAGACCGCGGTGCGTCTGTGGGCGTCTGCTTCCACGATCGGCGAGGCGCAGCAAGGCGCCGAAACGGCCGCCAACCTCGTTGTCGGCCCCGGGGGTCCCGGTTACGGCGATCGCGACCGTGACGGGGCGGTCGGCGGAGCGACCGGCGCCGGGCTTCTTCCCAGCCTGGACGGGACCCCGGTGGGCCTGGCGGCGCCACTGTCGGCGGTCGGCTGCGTGGAGCGGGACGTGCTCGGCGGCGACTGGACCGATCCACGCGCGTCGTGGGCGGTGATGGCCGAGGCCATCGGCGCCTGGCGGCGCGACAGAAACACGATGCCGTCGCTGGCAAGTCACCCAATGCGGGTCGTCGGCTGGGCGACGTTCACGTTGGCGTCGGACTCGTTGGAGGAAGCACGCGAATATGCCGGTCACGCCGAGCTCCACGTCACCGTCGCCCGTCACGCGCTGTCCTGCTGAACCGCAGCTCGGCGGGTGCCACGCAGGCGGTGTCACGACGCTTCGTCGTGCACGATCGCTGCGACAGGCGACTGCCCGAACGCGTCGAAGAAGGCGCGCACCGCGGCCTGCGACCCGTTCAAGGTGACGCTGCCGGCACGCTGGGCGTCCGCGAGCGAGCGGCGGCCGAGGTACGTCTCGTAGAGCGCGGCGCGGTCGGTGCGTAAGGTCACGTCTATCTCGAAACCCGGATCGGCGAGGCAGAGCGAGGCGGCTTCGTCGATGACGATCCAGTAGCGCTTGGGATGATCCGAGAACGGGACGTAGACCGTGAATCGGGGTCCGGGGATGTTCGTCGTGTCGATCTGGCGGTGGAGCCACCACAGCAGGAGGTCGGGGTCGAGCTCGTCGACCGCCGGTGCTCCGAACATCCAGCGAGCGCCCCACGTCGCGAGGCCGAACACGACCGGTTCGAGGTCGCGGCCGGCTGCCGTGAGGTGGTAGGTCCCGTCGGGCGCGCGTTCCACCACCTCGGCCAGCTGCAGCTGGCGGAGCCGGCGGGTGAGCAGCGCCCTCGAGAGGCCGGGGTTGCCTCGGATGAGCTCGTTGAAACGGCTCGTACCGGTCAGGAGGTCCCGGATGATGTGGAGGGTCCAGCGATCGCCGAGCAGTTCGGCCGATCGCGAGATCGGACAGTATTGACCGTAGGAAGCCATGGGCCATCATGGCACGGTTCAGTATTGGAACTATCCGTTCGCGGGGCAGTGGTCTTGAGTGGGAGCCGTACCACGCGGCGCTCGGTCATCGACGGTTCGTCGCACTTCCACCGAATCGAGGATCCAATGCACATCACCAAAGACGACATCCCGACCAAGATCGATGTCCCGGGCGCGGTCGCCAGGCAGGCCCTCGGCTTCGGGGACGTCTCGTCGTACGCCTCGCTCGGTGCCGAATACTTCTCGCTCGGAGCCGGCACCGACATCGCTCCACTGCTCGAAGGTCTGTCCGGCGACGCCTGTCATGCGCCCCACTGGGGGTTCATGCTGGCGGGAGCGGTCGTCGTCTCCTACGCCGACGGCAGCGAGGAGTCCTGCGTCGGCAACGATCTCTTCTACTGGCCTCCAGGTCACAGCGTCCGTGTCGTCGAGGACGCAGAGGTCATCCTGTTCAGCCCACAGGTCGAGCACGGCGCGGTCATGGACCACATGTTGGCCCGCATGGCCGGCTGAACGTCTCTCGCGGCGCACCCACCCATCACCCACACGAAGACCCCACTCACAGACGGAGCAAACCCATGGAACCGAACGAACAGCTGGCCGTGATCATCCCCATGCTCAGGGAGGTGGCAGGCAGGATCACCGCCGCCCAACTCCCCGGACCCACCCCCTGCACGGAGTTCACCGTCGAGGCGGTGCTCGATCACATGACGCAATTGGCGACAGGGTTCGCGCCCATGTTCCGGGGCGAGGATCCCGCGGCCGCCGGCACGGTGGCGTTGGGCTCCGACCCCGTCGAGGCCTTCGACGCGGCGATGGCCGAACTGCTCGCTGCCGTGCAGAGCCCGGGTGCGCTCGATCGCACCATCCAGACGCCCGGGGGCCAGATGCCAGGGGAGGCATTCGCCAGGCTCGTCGCGCTCGACGGCGTTGTCCACGGCTGGGACCTGGCCACGTCGACGTCGCAGGACTGGGCACCTCCGGAAGGCCTGGTTGCCGAGATCGATGCCTTCGCCCGCGCGGCGATCTCGCCGGAGATGCGCACCGGTGCCTTCGGAGCCGAACGCACGGCCTCTGGGGCCGGCCCGATGGACCAGCTCGCTGCGTTCACCGGTCGCGTCGCCTGACCTCCGGTCGACACCCGCGCTTGGGTCGCTCCCATGGACTTTCGTCCATGGGAGCGATTCGCGCGGAGAGGTACGGTCGGAGCGGGCAGTGAGTCCCTGCAGGAGGTTCGCGATGACGCATCGATGGCTGTACCGCTTCGACGAGCTCGACGAGGTTCGACGCCGTGTCGACGACGACTGGGAAGCCGTTCGTGGACTGCTCGGGGGCAAGGGGGCGAACCTCGCGGACATGAGCCAGCTCGGCATCCCGGTTCCCCCGGGGTTCGTGATCACCACCGAGGCCTGCAATGCATACATGGACTCTGGCGGCGAGATGCCCGAGGGGCTCTGGGACCAGGTCCGAGAGGCGATGGGGGACATGGAACGCGCGACGGGCAAGCGTTTCGGCGATCCCGCCAACCCCCTGCTGGTGGCCTGTCGTTCGGGAGCGAAGTTCTCGATGCCGGGGATGATGGACACGGTGCTCGACATCGGGCTGAACGACGCCGTCGTCGAAGGGATGATCGCCACGACCGGGGACGAGCACTTCGTGCTCGACTCCTACCGTCGCCTGATCCAGATGTTCGGCGGCGTGGTTCTGGGCGTGGACGAGCAGGCCTTCGAGTCGGCGCTACGCGCCCAGCGCGATCGTCGCCACCTCTCGTCGGACGCGGAGCTCTCCGTCGAGGAGCTCCGCGAGGTGATTGCCTCGTTCCAGGGATCCATTGCCCGGCAGTCCCTCGAGCCGTTCCCGGTCGAGCCCCTCGACCAGCTACGCATGGCCGTCGAGGCGGTCTTCGAGAGCTGGCGGGGCAAACGGGCCCACGACTACCGGGAGGCCGCAGGCATTCCCCACGACCTCGGCACCGCCGTCAACGTCGTCACCATGGTGTTCGGCAACCTCGGCGACGACGGGGCCACCGGCGTGGCCATGAGTCGCGACGCGACCACGGGGGAGAACCGTCTCGAAGGCGACTACCTGCGCAATGCCCAGGGCGAAGACGTGGTCGCCGGGATCCGACCGACGAAACGCATCGCGGAGCTCGCCGACGACCTTCCCCAGGTTGCCGCCGAACTGTCGGCGATCGCTCACCGTCTCGAAGGCCACTACCGCGACATGCAGGACATGGAGTTCACCGTCGAGGCGGGCCGGCTCTGGCTCCTGCAGACTCGCACGGGCAAACGCACCGCGCAGGCGGCGGTACGGATCGCGGTCGAGTTGGCGAACGAAGGCCTCATCACCCGCGAGGAGGCGGTGCTCCGGGTCACGCCCGACCAGATCGATTTCTTCCTCCATCCCCAGTTCGCGGCCGATGCCCTGGCTGCGGCGCAGCCTCTCGCATCGGGTCTCAACGTGTCCCCGGGTGCAGCCGTCGGCGTCGCCGCGCTCGACCCCGACCTGGCCGAGCGCTGGGGGAAGGACGGGCGCAAGGTCGTGCTCGTTCGGCCCGATACCAAGCCCGACGATGTCCACGGGATGCTCGCGGCCACGGGCATCCTCACTTCCAGCGGCGGGAGGACGAGCCATGCCGCGCTCGTCGCCCGTCAGTTCGGCAAGCCCGCAGTCGTGGGTGCTGCCGACATCGACATCGACCTCACCGCCCGCACCTTGACGGTGGGCGACATCGAGATCCACGAAGGAGAGTGGCTCTCGGTCGACGGTACGAGCGGCAACGTCTATGTCGGGCAGATCGCCACCACCGATCCTGACCTCGACAATCCGTGGCTCACGGAGTTGCTGGGCTGGGCCGACGACTTCCGCACGCTGGGCGTGCGCGCCAATGCCGACGACCCTGTCGAAGCGGCACGGGCGCGGCGTTACGGCGCCGCGGGCATCGGACTCTGCCGGACCGAGCACATGTTCTTCGGGTCCGACCGGCTGCCGATCGTCCAGCAGATGATCATCGCCCCGACCGCAGCCGAGCGCCGGGAGGCGATCGACGCGCTCTTCCCGCTCCAACGCGGCGACTTCGTGGGGCTGTTCACCGCGATGACCGGCCACCCGGTCATCATCCGGCTCATCGACCCACCACTGCACGAGTTCCTCCCGAGCTACGACGAGCTCTCGACGCGGGCAACGGAGCTCCGCTTGCGCCTCGTGCACGCAGCGGACCTCCAGAGCGTCGACGCGCTCGTCGACGAGCTCTCCGAGGTCCGGGCGTTGCGTGACCGGGTCGAGGACCTCCGCGAGGCGAACCCGATGCTCGGCCTGCGAGGAGTCCGGCTCGGGTTGCGCATCCCCGAGCTCATGGCGATGCAGACCCGTGCCATCGTCGAGGCGGCGCTCGATGTGCGCGACAACGGTTTGGCGGTGGAGGCCGAGATCATGGTCCCCCTGGTCGGGCATGCATCGGAGATGGCGGCGGCGCGCCGGATCATCGAGGCCGCGATGGCCGGCGTGTTCGACGCTCGTGGTCAGCAGATCGCGATCCCGATCGGCACGATGATCGAGGTGCCGCGAGCTGCGTTGACTGCCGGTGAGGTCGCTCAGCATGCCGACTTCTTCTCGTTCGGTACCAACGACCTCACGCAGATGACCCTCGCGATCAGCCGTGACGACGCCGAGAAGGAGTTCCTGCTCGGGTACCTCGCGGACAAGATCATCGCGGAGAACCCGTTCCGGTCGATCGACGAACACGGCGTCGGCAGGCTCATGGCCATGGCCGTGGCGGAAGGGCGCGCCGCGCGGCCGGGGCTGCAGATCGGCATCTGTGGCGAGCACGGTGGTGACCCTGCGTCCATTGCGCTGTGCCAGCAGTACGGCCTCGACTATGTGAGCTGTTCGGCGTACCGGGTACCGGTGGCTCGTCTCGCTGCGGCGCACGCAGCCCTACGTAGCTGACCGGTACCGCCGTCGTCGGCGAGGCTCGCCGCCTCCGCCCTCTCAGGCGCCGTGCAGCCCCAGGCCGCCGGTTGGCGTGCCCGTCCCGCCGCGCTGGGTGGTCAGAACGACACCGGTCGGTGGGTCCCCGGGCTCGTCGCGCCTCGGCTCCGGTCGCTGCTGATTACGGTCTTGGGTCACAGCACGGTTGCGTGCTCCCTGACGTCGCGGGCCGGAGGACCTCTGTTGAAGACGCACGACGCATCGCCTCGCTATCGACGGATCGTGGGCATCGCCGCGCTCCCGCTGGTCGGTGCGTTGGGTACCGCCGCGGCGCTCAGCCTGCTGCCGTTCGAGCGACGGGGTGTCGCCGAGCTCGTCTGGATGTCCGCCGCGGTGGGCGCGACTCTGTCCGTCGTGACCTTCGCTTCCGTCTGGCTGACCGCCATGGTCCGACGACGTCGGGCAACGAGATCCGACGCCGTTGCTCCCGTCATCGCCCCACCCACCGATCCCGATCCGCTCTTCGACGAGGCCGACAAGCGGGCGATGCCGGCCTCGCCCGGCAAGGGCGACTTGTGGATCGACGATGCCGATGCTGCGGCCTGCGGGGACGACGACCACGCTGCGCCGAGCCCGCCCGATGCAGACGAAGATGGCGCTCCGAGGGTCCGGCCAGAGGACCTCCTCGGCTGGCCGGTGCCGGCATGGAACCGCAGGACGCGCTGACCTCGGGACGCGCTGACCTCAGCGCCGAGCGGTCGTGGCCTGTTCGGCCAGCTGCCTGAGGTCGATGACCACCCGCACCAAACCGGCTTCTCGTCGCAGCCGCAGCGGTTGCCCGAGCCGCTGCACGAGCGTTTCCATGCCTCCGTTGCCGGGAAGGGTCAAGGCCTCGAGATGCTCGATACCCCGGTCGAGCAAGTGTGACGTGGCTTCTGCGAGCAACGCAGTGGCGATGCCGCGCCGCTGATGCGTGTCCTCGACGAGGATGGCGATCTCCGCCCTCGGCTGCTCCCGCTCGATCGCGAGATGCGCGATGCCCACCAGCTCCGAGCCGGTGGCTGCCCCGATTGCGAGGTGGTGCTCGTCGAACATGAAGAGCCGAGGCAGCAGACCCGAGCGAGCGAGCGGGACCGACGTGAAGTAGCGCTGAGCAAGCGTCGTGGCGCTGCACCGATCGTGCAGTCGCTCCGCGGCTCGAAGGTCGTTCGGCGACAGCAGCCGGGTCTCGATCGCCCCACCATCGGGCAGTGCCACCGGTGGTTGCGCGGACGGCGCTGTCCGCGGGACGAGCCCGAGGAGGGCTCGCACGCGAGCCATTTCGGTGAAGCTGAAGTGGGGCTGACGGCGCGACAGCGTCAGCACCAGGTGCTCGTGGCCATCGTGGAACGGGATGGACAAGGTCCACTCGAGCGTGTCGTCGTCGGCGCGTTCACGGGACTGTCGACCGCCACCGCCGACTCTGGCCGACGCTGCGGCCACGGGGTCGAGCCCACTCGCGGGCACGATCGCCCCCTGGTCGGCCCGCACGAGGGCGGCAGCGAGGTCGGCCAACGCGCTGTGGTCGGACTCCCGGAGGAAGCCATATGCCAGCTCGAGGGCGCGTGTGACGGGGTCCTTGAGCTCGTGGGGATCGGCCGGGGCGATGTCGAGGACTTCGGCGCCGGCCTTCAGGACGGCGAGCTCGACCGCTCGCAGGTCGAGCGGCCGCGTCAGGTCGACGAGCATCTCGTCGGCACGGGCCGCTCCGACCACGCTGTGCAGGTCGACCTCGAGGATGTTGACCCCGAGGTCCCCGAGCGCGCCGGCAACGCGCGCCAGCTGGCCCGGGGTGTCGCGCAGTTGGACACGAATACGGTGGAGATCCACGATCCCTCTCCCTGGTGATGTTCCGCCTGAGTGCACTGTCGCACCGCTGTGTGCACGGCGTGCTGCCGCTGGGAGAACGCCGCGTTAACTCCGCCAGGAGGGAAGGCTTCAGACGGGCGCGAGCAGGCGGATCAACTCGGCGGCGAGTGGCCGCGACCGACTCGATCTCGTGTTCGAGGGAGTCGCCCACCGGAATGATGCTGAAGCGGCGACATCCGGCGGGCGCCTATGGCGCGAGCTGCCGGGCGACCTCCTCGGGTGAACCCCAAGGCCGTTTCTTTAGGGTGAATCCACCGGAACCGGCTCACTACGCTCGCGTTCGGTTCCGCCCGACGCGTGACCGCCGCCGCCCCCATGGCCCCTCGAGGAGACAACCGTGCCCCACCCCGGCAGACGACAGGCGCGAGCCCGGTGTGCTGCGGGGCTGGTGGTGGTCCTCGTTCTCGCTGCGTGCGGCGCCGGCGAGCTCACCGTCGCATCGCGTACCGCCACGCCAGGCACCGCGGCCCCGGACCCGGACCCGACGACAGGCGCGACCGCGTCGCCGGGGCCCACGATCGAACCATCGGCCACGCCGGTGGTTGCCGAGACCGACCGGGCGGCGCGGGTCCAGGCCGCGTATCGCGCGGACGACCTGCTGTGGGAGCTCGACGGCGGTCCCGACCCGGTCGAGGTGGGGTCCGGGATCGGTGTCGGCCAAGTCACCTGGGTGGGCGTCGACCGCACAATGCTGATCAGCGGATCCGACGAACTGCGGCTGTGGCGCCCCGACACCGGTGAGATCGCGCGTGTCGACTGCGACAGCTGCTACGAGGTGGTGGTGGCCCGCGACGACGTCTACGCCATCGATCGGTCAGGGGTGCTGAAGGTCTACGACGTCGCCGATCTCCGCGAGCGTCGGGTGATCGAGCACGCGCTGCCCGAGACCGACGCCGACAGCCTCACCGGACCGTCACCGTTGGCTCAGCGCAACGGTCTGCTCTACGTGGTGCTGGCGAACGGACCGTCCGCGTACGGTGGCCCCCAGCAGATCTGGACCGTTGACACCACGACCGGTGCGTCGCGGTTCGTGCTCGAGACGGGTGCCAACATCGGCATCCATCTCCACGCGGTGTCGCCCGGCGGCCGGCTCCTGGCCCTGGGCGGGCTCGGTGCCCGCTCCGGGTACTGCTCCCATTGGGAATCGGTGGCGCTGCTCGACCTCGACACCGGCGAGCTGCGCGACATGGCGTTCATGGAGGGCGACCCCACCGTGTTCGAGGGGGAGCTCCGTGTCCACGATCTGTTCTGGTCGGGTGCAACCCTGTTCGCCGCCGCATGGCGTCTCGATCGGGACTGTGAGACCGAGATCGGGCCGTCGCTGTATCGCTACGACGCGGAACGTGATGTCTGGGACATGGTCGACTTCGGGCCCTTCGAGCGGGTCCGCCCCATCGGCGACGACGCCGGCCACAAGATCGTGGTCGTCGCAGGGAAGCTGTACTACGAACAAGGCGGGGTCAGCACGAGCATCGTCGCCGGCGACCTGTGGATCGTCGGCTCGACGCCGACGACATTCGAGACCGATCTCCGGCTTCCCGCCGAGCTCGGGGAGCCCTGGCCGCAGATCTGGGTCGAGCCCTGGGGCGACCTTGCCGGCGCCCACCTCGGCGACGAGGCCGAAGTCGCGCTCGGAACGTTGATCGGCGCTTTCGGACCGCCGGAGGACGACACGGGGTGGGTCATCGGTTGTCCCCTCGACGGCGCCGAGGAGAACGAGCGGTCCGTGCGTTGGGGTTCGCTGCGTGTTGACTTCGTGCGGACCGAAGAGGGCGAGTCGTTGTTTGCCTGGACCTACGGCATCGACCCGACGACGATGGCGGCGCGCCCGGGCGGCCCGTCGTTCGCGGAGGTGCACCTCCCCGGTGGGGTGGCGTTCGGTGACGCGCTCGCCGCGATCGGCAGGCGGCTGCGGCTACCCGCAGCGCCGAGTCCGATCTTCGACGGTGGGTGGGTGGTGGCGCCGGGCTTCGAGCTCTTCAGCGCCTCGTCGATCGACGGACCGCTCGAGGTGGCCGCCGTGCCCTTCGCCCCGGCATGCGAGTGATCGCTGCCGGGGGCCGAAGGGTCAGAGGGGAGCGACGATCGCCGGGAGTGAGGTCGCTGCAGTGAGCGTCGTGCTCAAGGTGAGCGGGCCGTCGGTGGAGGTGAAGGTCACCGCTCCTGCCCCCAAGGTGATCGTGACCTCGAGGGTGCCGGTGGCTCCCGAGAGCAGCACGGCGGCGTCGTAGCTCGCGTGCAAGGTGCCGTCGGCGTCGGCGCTGATGGAGGCCGGGGTGGTGAGCGGCCCGAGCGGGTCGCCGACCTCCTCGGCATCCGCGGGGAGCCACTCGTCGGTGTTCGCTTCGAGCACCCAGGTGCTGCCGGTGGCGGTGATCACCTCGACGGTTTCGCCGCCGACGACGAGCTGGTAACTCAGGTCGTCGCCGATCCGGTAGCCGGCGACGCTGACTTGGTCGTCGGCCGCGGTCGTGAGCAGGGTGGCGAACTTGTAGCTGGTCCCCAGACCGGCAACGGCGTCGGTCAGCGCCTGCTGGGGATCGGCGACGATCGCCTGACGGGTGGCAGCCGCAGCAGCGGCGTCGGCGACGCTGGTGTCGACGGTTGGTTCTTGTCCCGACGATGTGTCGTCAGGGCTTCCACTGCACCCGGTGGCGAACAGGAGGGCGAGCGCGCCGACGGCGGCCGCGCGTGTTGCCACGCTCGGCCGCCGACGGTTGCGGTCCTCAGTCGTCATGACGGTCGTGCTTGCCGCCGTCGTTGTGATCGCCGTCGTGATCGTCCTCGTGACGCTCGTGGTGGTCGTCGCAGTCGTCGTGATCACCCTCGTGATCACCCTCGTGATCACCCTCGTGATCACCCTCGTGATCGTCGTCATCGTCGTCGGTGCAGACCGGGGCCGGCACGATCAACGGCTCCCCGCCGTTAATGACGACGCCGAGGTCGCCCACGGGGCCGCCTTCGTCGGGGGAGATGAGCTTGCTGCGGGCGCTGATCTTGAGCTTCGCGATCTCGACGCCGTCCTCGACGTGGACCTCGACCTTGATCGTCACGCTGGCCGTGGCGTCTTCGGTGGCCGGATCTCCGTCATGGTCGAAGGCGAGCTTGATCTTGACCCTGGCCTCGGCTTCGTCGTCGTCGCCGTGGTGATCGTCGTAGGTCACGTCGGAGATCTCGCCGGGTGCGCCCGGCGTCGCGTCCGCGACGGCGACGTCGGTGATCGTCGGCGCACCCGCAGTCCCGCCAACGGTGAAGGTGACTGTCGTGGACCCATTGCCCGGGCCGAACAGCTGCCCGCTCCAGCTCTGCGCGCCGGAGATCGCGCCGAGCGTCGTCGCCGAGATCTTGGTCTCGACCTTGTTGTGCTTGGCCTTCACCTCGACGCGTGTGCCCGCGTCGTCGAGGACGAAGCGCACCTTGTGGGCGCTTGCCGAAGCGACCGTGGTGGTGTCGGGGGCGCCGCCGAGATCCACCAGCTGGAGGTGGCCGGTGCCGTCGATCGTGACGTCGAGGGTGATCGGGGTCCCGAGCACGGTCAGGACGCTCTGCTGCATCGTCGGATCTGTCGGCGTGGCCGGGGTTTCCGGTGTCGGCGTCGGGTCCTCGGCCATGGCGACCGTGGGGGTCGCGAGCAGCGCCAGAGCGGCTACGGCTGCGAAGAGGATACGGGGGGCTCTCATGAGCGGGTTCTCCTGGGTTGCGGGCACAACGCGGCGTCGTCAGGTGTTCCTATCGGCACCGCTGCAGTGCACACGACCGGTTCGGTGCGTTTGGTTTAGGCGTCGGCCGTGTTTTCGGTGCATTTTCCGGCTCCGTGGGCCGATTGCCCCAAGAGGTGACCAGATCGGTGAGACGTCCGGCATCGCCAGAAGCGATGGGCGCCATCGCCAGAAGATTGCAGGTTCCGGGACCTTTGTCACTGGGTGTCGCTCCCACCCACCCGCACAATGCCACCCATCGCCCACCGCCACCACGAGCGTGGTGCCCGGCCGTGCCCAGGCACAGGAGGAAGTCATGTCGACACCGAACGCATCGGACCCTGCCACGTGGAAGGGGGCAGCCGCATCGCGCGGGGGAGCCTGGTTCACGCTCCTCGTCCTGGGCGCGCTCGTGGTCTTCGTGGCCCCGATCGCCGTGATCGGGGGCATCGCGGTCTGGAGGCAGGACTCGTCGGTCGCAGCGAAGGTCTCCACCACGGCCGACCTGACCCTTTCGGAGTTCGCGATCACCGGTACGACAACGGTCCCGGCGGGCACCGTGACCTTGAACATCGCGAATGTCGGCACCGTCGAGCACAACGTCGGTGTCCCCTCCCTCGGCCTCACGAGCCGCAACGTGGGTCCCGGCGGGACCACCCAGCTGGCGCTCGGCGATCTCGCGCCGGGCAGCTACGAGGTCATCTGTGAGATTCCCGGCCACGCGGACTCGGGCATGAAGACCACCCTCACGGTGCTCGGGGCGGGGGCTCCTGTGCCGGATACGGGAACAGGCCACGACGATGCACCCGACTACGCCGCGCTCGACGTCGCGATGATGGAGTCGATCATGCGGTTCCCCGCCGCCACCGAGGGCCGGGGCAATCAGATGCTCGAGCCGACCGAGGTGTTGAGCGACGGCACCAAGGTCTTCGATCTCGAGGCATCGATCATCGACTGGGAGACCGAACCGGGCCGGATCGTGCAGGCCTGGGCCTACAACCACCAGGTACCGGGCCCCCAGATCTGGGTCGACCGCGGCGACAAGGTGCAGATCCGGGTGGTCAACAACCTGCCGATGGGCACCGACATCCATTGGCACGGCGTCCGCACCCCCAATGACCAGGACGGCGTGGCCCCCATCACCCAGGACCTGATCGCACCCGACGGCGGGACCTTCACCTACGAGTTCGTGGCCGACGAGGACGCGATCGGGATGTACCACGCCCACAATCACGCCCAGATGCAGGTGGTGAACGGGATGTTCGGGGTGTTCCGCATCGGCAACAATCCGATCCCCCGGGGCACCACCATCAGCGGCGTCTACATCCCTGACGACCTCCAGATCGTCGAGGACCTCCCCATGATCCTCAACGACGCCGGTGTCATCGGCTTCAGCCTCAACGGGAAGGGCTTCCCGGCGACCGACCCGCTCGTCGTCGACCAGGGGGACTGGGTGAGCGTCACCTATTACAACGAGGGCCTGCAGATCCACCCGATGCACCTGCACCAGTTCCCGCAGTTGGTCTACGCCAAAGACGGCGTACCCCTCGAGGTGCCGTACTGGACCGACACGCTCAACATCGCGCCCGGTGAGCGCTACACCGTGCTGTTCCGGGCCGATGACGCCGGGGTCTGGGTCTGGCACTGCCACATCTTGAACCACGTCGAGCGCGAGAGCGGCATGTTCGGCATGGTCACCGCCATCATCGTGAACGAGGTCCCCGGGTTCGACCCCGAGGAGAACCCGGTCAAGCCGACCAACTTCCTGCTGACCGCCGACCACCAGGCGGCGCAGGCCGACCACACCCACGACGCAGGCTGAGCCGACCCAGACCTCGTGTGGTCCACGCGGTCTCAGACCAGTTCGTCGACCAGTGCATCGGGGTCCTCGACGCTGACGACGAGCTGGGACAACCTCACGGGGACCCCGAGGACGCGGGCGCGCTGGCCCGGATCGAGATCGATGACCACCAGGGGGCGTCGCGCCCCGTTCACCAGCCATCGGCCGCGCCATCCGTGCGCGCCGATGCTGAACGGGGCGCGGCCCTCCCAACGCGACGCGCGAGCCGCGGCCGATACCGGGAACGTGGCTCGGAACGCCACGCCGAGCTGCACGGTGGCCGTGCCTTCGGTCAGCTCGACGAACGACGTCGACGCCGTGGCGCCCGTGAGCAGGAGTAACGGTCGCATCCATGAGGTGATCGCGATGGGGGTGCGCATGGTCGCCACGCTACGCCTTCTTCGCGGCACCGATCTGCGGCGCTGACCTACGCTGCGGTCATGACGGTTCCGTCCGGCTGGTTCGAGTGGCACGACCGGTACGGCGATCCGCGCGATCCGCTCGCCGCGCGGCTCCGACACGTGCGAGGGCATCTCGACGACGCGCTGCGCGCTGCGGCGCCGGGGCCGATCCGTCTGGTCAGTATGTGCGCCGGCCAGGGTCATGACGTGCTCGGCGTCGTTCCCCGGCACCCGAGAGCACCCGACGTCCGGGCGTTGCTCGTCGAGCGAGACGAGCGAAACGTCGCCGCAGCTCGACAAACGACGATGGAATCGGGTGCGCCAGGTGTACAGGTAGTCGCCGCCGACGCATCACGGGCGTCGGTCTACCGGGATCACGTGCCGGCCCACATCGTCGTGGCCTGCGGGATCTTCGGCCATCTCGAACGAGATGACCAGCTCCGTTTCATCGCCCAGCTCCCGGCGCTGTGTGCGCCCGGCGCTCGGGTCGTGTGGACCCGGGACCCGCAGCAGAGTGATCATCTGCGAGCTGCGTTCGAGGCGGCGGGCTTCCTCCAGAGGGCCTTCGGCCCCACCGACCCTGAGGCCCGCTACGGCGCAGGGGTCCACGAACTGGTCGGGGATGGCGCGCCCTATGACCCTGACGCGGTGCTGTTCACCTTCCTGAGCGACGCCCCCGGCGACGGCCCCCGCCATCGGATGGGGCCCCGGGTGGACGTGGACACTTCGTCGAGGCCGGCGGGTAGGGTCGGCGGTGAGCCCCGGCCGCAGGAGGCCACATGACCGCTCGTGTCACGCCCAACCCGTTGCGGGACGACCGTCGATGGCCGGTGCCGCCGGTGGCCGTGGGCGAGTTTCACCATCGGATGCCGGCCTATTCGCCCACGCTGCTGCTCGACGCGCCAGACCTGGCTGAGCGACTCGGGATCGGCCGGATCCTCGTCAAGGCCGAGACCCGCCGGCTCGGGTTGCCGTCGTTCAAGATCCTCGGTGCCTCGTGGGCGACCTATCGGGCGATCTGTGCCCACCTCGGGTACGAACCCGAACCGTGGGGGAACATCAACGAGCTCGCGGCGAACCTCGCCCACTTGCGACCGTTCACCCTCGCCACCGCCACCGACGGGAACCACGGGCGGGCCGTCGCGTTCATGGCTCGTCTGCTCGGCTTCCAGGCTCGCATCTTCGTCCCCGCCGGGATGGCATCGCCCCGGATTGAGGCGATGCAACGTGAGGGTGCCGTCGTCACGGTCGTCGACGGAGACTACGACGACGCGGTGGCGCGCTCGGCCGAGCAGGCTGGGGACCGCTGCCTGGTCGTGTCCGACACGTCCTGGCCCGGCTACGAGACGATCCCAGCCCAGGTCATCGAGGGTTACTCGACAATCTTCCACGAGATCGACGATGCGCTCGACGCGAGCGGCCTCGCCCAGCCCGATCTGGTGGTGGTGCCCATGGGCGTGGGCGCATTCATGGCCGCGGCCGTCAGTCACTACCGCTGTGGTGGGCCGTCGCCGGTGATCGCGGGTGTCGAACCGCTCGACGCCAACTGTGTCGAGGCCTCGGCGCTGGCGGGGACGATCACCCACGTGCCGGGCCCGCACCGCTCGATCATGGTCGGTCTCAACTGTGGGCGCCCGTCGATGATCGCGTGGCCACGGCTCGCATCGGGCATCGACTGGTTCGTCGCCGTCGACGACGACGCCGCGCGTCTCGCCATGCGCGAGCTCGCCGACGCAGCCGTTGTCGCCGGCGAGACCGGTGGCGCCTCGCTCGCAGGGCTGCAGGCGCTGTTGGTCGATCCCGACGCGCGGGCGTCGCTGTCCGCTCTGTCCGAGAAGACCGCTCTCGTCATCGTCACCGAAGGAGCGACCGACCCCGCGGCGTACGAACGCATCGTCGGCCGTCGTCACGAGACCGTCGGTCGGGTCCTAACCGCCATGCGATGAGCGAAGGTGGCACAGTGGAGGCAGTGAGCGAAACCCGAGGAGGCAACGTGCAGGAAGCGACGTCGGACACCAAGCCCCCCTTCCCGGGGACGCGCATCACGACGAACGGCAACCAGCTCGTCGCCTACCACACCGAGGCGCGGATCACCCAAGGTGGCGTCTTCTATCCGATCACCCCGTCCACCGAGATGGGCGAGAACTACCAGCTGGCCTACGCCGAGGGCCAGCTCGACGTGTACGGCAACTCGAAGATCGCCATCGAGACCGAAGGCGAGCACTCCGCTCAGGGCGGGGCCATCGCGTTGTCGCTCACCGGTCGACGCGTCGTCAACTTCACCTCGGGACAAGGCCTCGTCTACGGACTCGAGCAGTACTACCACGCGCCGGGCAAGCTCTCGACGCTGGTGGTCGAGGTCGCAGCGCGCGCCCTCACCAAGCACGCGCTGAACGTGCACTGTGGCCACGACGACGTCTACGCAGTGCTCGACACCGGCTGGACGATCCTGTTCGCAAAGGATGCGCAACAGGCCGCCGACCAGGCACTCATCGCCCGCCGAGTGGCCGAGCTCTCCCTCAATCCGGCCATCAACGTCCAGGACGGTTTCCTCACGTCGCACCTCGAGCGGACTTTCTTCCGCCACGAATCGGAGCTCATCCGCCAGTTCCTCGGCGCCTACGACGACATCATCGACAGCCCGACGCCCGCCCAGAGCGAGTTGTTCGGCCCGACCCGTCGACGCGTGCCGCGCATGATCGATCTCAAGAACCCCATGCTCCTCGGGCCGGTTCAGAACCAGGAGCACTACATGAACGGGGTGGTCGCCCGTCGCAACAACTTCGGCCAGTACATCCACGGGTTCCTCGAGGAGGCCTACGAAGAGTTCGGTCGCCTCACCGGTCGCTACTACGGGATGCTCAGCCAGTATCGCTGCGACGATGCCGACACGGTGTTCGTGTCGCTGGGCTCCGCTGCCGAGAACATCGAAGCTGCGGTCGACTATCTCCGAGACAACGACGGCGCCAGGGTCGGCTCCATCCACATCAACGTGATCCGGCCGTTCCCCGAAGCCGAGCTGGTCGAAGCGCTGCGCGGCAAGAAGACCGTCATCGTGCTCGAACGTAACGACGACACGCTCTCGGGCGACAACGCCATCACCCGCGAGATCCGCGCGTGCATCAACAAAGGTGTCGAGGTCGGTCGCGAACATCCCGCCGGCGATGTCGCCGTGCTCGAGCCCCACGAGATCCCACTCGTGTACTCGGGCGTCTACGGCCTGGGCTCGCGAGATTTTCGGCCCGAGCACGCACTCGGCGCCTACGAGTTCACCGTCGGGCAGGTTGTCCGCCAGGACCGTCGTGGACCCCACGACGGTGTGCGGAACTTCGTCCTCGGGATCGACCACCCCTTCGCGGTGACCTCCGAGCGGACCCCGTCGTTGCTGCCGGAGGGGGCCATCGCCGTGCGGTTCCACTCCATCGGCGGATGGGGCATGATCACCACGGGCAAGAACCTCAGCGAGATCATCGGCGAGATCGGCGACGACGTCGCCCGCCAGAGCGGCCGGCTCGACGAATTCGGACGCATCGCCGAGGTCGTGCACGTGTCGGCCAACCCCAAGTACGGGTCGGAGAAGAAGGGTGCGCCGACGCAGTACTTCCTGGTCGCGGCACCCGAGCGCATCCGGGTCAACTGTGATCTTCGCCACGTCGACGTGGTGCTGTGCTGTGACCCCAAGGCGTTCACCCACTCGAACCCGCTCGACGGCATCAACCACGGCGGCACCTTCGTTATCGAGTCCGACGAGGAGCCCGAGCGCTTCTGGGAGCGGATCCCGATCGAGCGCCGGCGTGAGATCATCGACCGCGACATCAAGGTGTACACGCTGTCGGGTTTCGCGATCGCGAAGGCCGCCACCGATCGCGAGGACCTCCAACTGCGCATGCAGGGCAACGCGTTCCTGGGCGCGTTCTTCCGTGTGTCGGGCATCCTCGAGGAGTACGGCGTCACCGATGAGCAGTATCGAGCGCTCGTCCGGGCCCAGTACGTGAAGAAGTTCGGCCGTTTCGGCGATGCCGTCGTCGAGTCGAACATGGTGGTCATGACCGACGGGTACGACCGGGTTCGCCCTGTCGCCCACGGGCCCATCGATGCTGCCGACACCTCGTCGATGCGTCATCCAGCGCTCGTGGCGTGTGACACCTGCGGCCCGGTACCCGCGCAGACCGCCCCGCTACCGGTCGCCCAACCGGTTCGGATGCCCCTCGCCCGCACGGCGACATTCGACGCCGAGTTCCGCGCCGGTCTCGGGTACTACCAGCCGGCGTCGGCACTGGCTTCGGTGGCCATGATGCCCGCGGCGACCGGCGCCACGGCCAGCAAGTACGGGGCCCGTCGCCAGACACCGGTGTGGATCGCCGAGAACTGCACCCAGTGTCTCGACTGCATCACGGCGTGCCCCGACACCGCGCTCCCCAACACGGCACAGGACATCGACACGATTCTGCGCACCGCAGCCAACGCCTACGTCTCCGACCCTGGCGAGCGGGCGGCGGTCATCGGCGCCATTCCTGCGATCGACGCCACCGTGCGCGCCCAGATGAGCGACGCGATCGAGGCGAAGGAGGCCCGGCCCTTCGGCACCTTGCTGAAGGACGCGTTGGAGGCCACCCCGTCGATCGGCGCCCGCGCTCGTGCCCAGTTCCTCGAGCTGTTCGAACGTGTTCCCTTCGCCTACTACAAGACGCCGTCGGTGTTCCGCCAGCTCGAGCGCAAGGAAGCCGGCAGCGGTGGCATCTTCTCGATCATGGTCTCGGACCTCTGCAAGGGCTGCGGCGAGTGCGTGGTCGAGTGCGGCGAGCACGAGGCGCTCTACATGGCCGAGGAGAGTGCCGAGCTCAACGCCGACCACGTGAGCGGCACCAACTTCCTGAGGATGCTCGCCGACACCCCGTCGAAGTTCCTCGGTCGCTTCGACCCGGAACACCCCGAGCAGTCCCATGCCGCGCAGCTCAAGAACCATCTCATGCTCCGCAGCCAGTACGAAGCGCTCGTCAGC
This sequence comes from Acidimicrobiaceae bacterium, assembly GCA_024641655.1. GTDB lineage: Bacteria > Actinomycetota > Acidimicrobiia > Acidimicrobiales > UBA8592 > JAHECR01. Next base: position 37,323 of record JAHECR010000002.1, on the reverse strand, counting down.
GGCGACGGAGCATGTGCGGGATGCGGCGAGAAGACCGCACTCCATGCCATCGCGTCGCTCACCGAGTCGTACATGCGCCCGATGTACCACGCGAAGGCCGAGCGTCTGGCTGCGAAAGCCCAGCGGCTGCAGGAAGAGGGCGTTGCCCGCCTGGAAGCTCTCGCCGAAGCCGACCCCGAAGGTCACGCGCTGTTCCGTCGCTCGGTCGCGCACCTCCTGATGGGGCTCGGTGGCGACAACGAAGCCGACACCGATGCTCGCCTGGACGCCCACGGCAAGATCACCAATGCCGAGCTCGTCGATGCCGTCGCCGAGGTGCTGCGCAACGATGCCTTCAACCATCGCGACCTGCAGGCCGTGGACGGCACGATCGGAAACGGCATGTCGGTGATGGCGATGGGCGCCCATACCGGCTGCAACACGGTCTACGGCTCGACGCCGGTCAACAACCCCCACCCGTACCCGTGGATGAACTCCCTGTTCCAGGACGGCGCCACGATCTCCTGGCTGATGGGTGAGGGGTTCATCCTCACCCACACCCGGCGATCGGTGATCCCCGAGCGCCTCGCCGACGCGGTGCTCGGTCGGGACACCGACGTGGTGACCCCGGCGGACTACGACATGTACACGCACATGACCGACGCCGACCTGACGGCCCGGGAAGTCCGGGAGCTGCCGAAGGTGTGGTGTGTCGGCGGTGACGGCGGTATGGGCGACATCGGCTTCCAGAACGTGTCGAAGGTCGTGCTCCAGAACCGCCCGAACGTCAACTTGTTGATGCTCGACACCCAGGTGTACTCCAACACCGGCGGTCAGAACTCCGACTCCACCCCGATGCCCGGTGGTGGGGACATGAACCAGTTCGGCCACGCGTCCCAGGGCAAGCTCACCGAGAAGAAGGGGGTTGCCGAGACGTTCATGGGTGGCCACGGCTCGCCCTTCGTCGCCCAGGTCTCGGCGGCGAACACCGCCCAGTTCTACAAGGCGATCCTCAACGGTCTCGAGTATCGCGGTACGTCGTTCTTCCAGTGCTTCACGACCTGCCAACCCGAGCACGGCGTCGCCGATGACATGTCGACCCAGCAGGCCACCAGGATCCGTGACTGCCGCGGGATGCCCCAGTTCGTGTTCTCGCCGTCGGCGGGCGAGTCGTACCAGGACGCGCTGGACCTCGGCGGCAACCCCAACGTGAACCGTGACTGGTACCAGAAGACGTCGAAGTCCACCGGGCGCCACTACCAGTACATGCCACCGCACTGGGCGGTCACCGAGGCTCGGTTCCGGCGCCATTGGCGCCCGGTGAAGTCCAGCGACGGCCTCATCGAGCTGTACGACATGCTGACGATGGTCACCCAGGACGACGTCATCGAGCGGCGGAGCTTCGACCCGACGCATCGGTCGTTCGTGCCCGACTTCGGCGTGTACACCGAGATCGAAGAAGACGACGGCGCGGTCACCACCATCGCCTTGTCCCGCCAGATGGTGCTGTTCTGCATCGAGCGCCGACGAGGCTGGCGGATGCTCCAGAGTCGCGCCGGAATCGTCAACCTCGACTACGCCGCGCAGAAGAAGGCGCTTGCCGCTCTCGACGCGGGCGACCACGGCGACGGGAACCCGGTCGCGTTCGCCTGCGCGGTGCGCGACCGCGAACTTGCCGAACTGCTCGCGGCGGTCGACTGACACCCCAGGCCACGACGGCACACCTGGGTGCCGGCAGCGTCAGAGGAGGTGCGGCTTCGCGTCGCCGGGGTGGCGGATGGCGGCTTCGGCTGCGGTCTCGAGCTGCGCAGCGAGCGTCTGGAGACAGCGGGCGATGGCCAGCTCCTCACCGATGAGCGGGACCTGGGGGTCGTCGGGGTGGCGATGGGCGACGCCGACGGCCATGAAGGTGCCGCGTGGCACGTCCATCCAGGCGACTGCCCGGCATTCGTGGCGCGATTGTGACACTCGCAGGTCGATCTGACAGCCGAGGTGGGTTGGCGGGCTCTCTGCGCCGTGGACGTCGACGTGGCTCCCGGACGGACTGACCATCGACTCGAGGCCGTCGTCCCATTCCACCACGAGGTAGCCGTTGTCGAGCACCTCGATGACGGTGCCGGCGCGCTCGACCTTGCTCCCGTCGGGTCCGGCGATCTCGAGCCTCGCTACGGCATCGGTGCCCATCAGTTGGCTCCCTCGAACGATGGTCGGCCGGTCGGTGCGGGCAGGCACCACGCCCAGCGCGAGTCGCGACGCATACCGTGCCCGCCCGTGCGCTCAACGTAACACCGGGCGACCCCCGGTGTCACCGTGCCGTGTCGCCCTCGGCCGCCTCGATCGACGATCGGTGCCGGGCACGTGCCGGGCACCGGAGCGGGTGCAACCCGCGGGGGAGCGACCCCTGCCGATCAGCGGGTGCTTGCGGCCACCTCGGCGACGAGGTGACGGAGCGGCAGGTCGGGGAACGCCGCGCGCACTGCGCTCGGAACGTCCCACCACTGCGAGAGGCCTTGGGGGAGGGTCGACAAGACGATCGCCGCGAAGTGGTCTGTGCCAGAGCGAGCGATGACCCGGGCGATCGCCTGGAGCGGATCTGACGCGCCGACCTCGCCGGTCGCGCCCATGCCCATCGATGCGAGGCGATCGAGCATTTCTTCGAGACGGACCTGGGCTTCGGCCCGGATCTCGTGCTCGGCCCAACCCACGCCCAGGTGTTCGGGTACGAGAACGTGGAACCGGCAATAGGGGTCGGTGGTTCGGAGCTGGTGCAGGTGCTCCAGGAGGTGGGCGCCGCCGAGGGTCCGGTGGCCCACCACGAGATAGTGGCGCATGTTGCCTCCTCGTGCCGGTGGCACTCCACCGGCATGGCTCGTGTGGCACTGGACCCTAGCCCACTTTGTGCATTTGTGAAAGCTTCCCGGGCGGGGCGGACTACCCGAGGCGATCGCGGCTCGCACGCCAGAAGGTCGCCGCCTGGACGCTTCGCGCTTCCCGATGGGCATTCCCGTGACTGTCAAGAGCGGTTCCGCCGGACTCGGAAGCCGAGGAGCCCGCCGACGATCGCGGGTGCGCCGAGCGCGACGGGCAGGATGCCACCGGGGTTGAGCGTGCGTTGATCGCTGACCTGCACTCGGGCGATGCCCGATGCGGCCAAGGTCGCCGTCTCGTTCGAGACCACCACGGCATAGGCGGTGAACGTGCCCACACTGATCGGTTGGGCCTCCCACTCGAGGGTGATCGTCTGGCGAGGCGCGAGCGCCTCGATCGGGCGCGTCAACGTCGAAGTCCAGTCCTCGGGGTCGACCGACGCCGTGGCGTCCGGGTCGGTGATGTCGAGATGCACCGCAGCCGGTGGTGACGCAATCGTGCCGGTGTTGGTCACCTCGACCCGCCAGACGAGTACGTCGCCGAGCACGACCGACGCGTCCGTCGGCGCGATCACGACCTCGAGTTCGTCCAGCGACGCAGTCTCGGCCTGCGCCGGGTCGGAGCCCACGAATACGCAGAGGAGGCTGATCAGCAGCGCGAGCCCGGCGGCCGGCTTCATCGGGAACCTCCGAGGGTGAGGCGGGAGGACAAGGAGATGGCGACGAGCGTCAGCGCGACTGCGGCGACGATCGGCGAGACGAGGAAGCTCCACTGATCCGACCACGGCCGCTGGTTCACGAGCACGTTCTTCGCCAGTTGCAGCCCGGCGCTGACGGGGTTTGCCTTGATCAGCAGCGATCCGAGGGTGGTCTTTGTGGAGATTGCCGGGAGCTGACTGGGCGCTGCCAGGAGCAGCATGATGGCGACGCATGCAGCCAGGCTGACCCGATTGGACATGGCAACCGCGCTGACGGCGAGGCCGAGTGCGGTGAGCGCGGCTGCGACCAGCGCGCCCGACACCAGCAGCACCGCCAGTGCGTCGGCCACGACGCCGGGGCCGTCAGCCAGCGCGACGACGAACGGGACGGCCACAACCAGTGCCGCGAGCCACATCGTCGTGGCCGCGAGCAGCTTGCCCACCACGATGTCGTGCCGGGACACCGGCGTCACCAGGAGCGACTCGAGCGTGCCTCGTTCGCGCTCGCCGGAGATCGCGTCCGCGCTCACCACGAGCGCGGACAGGCTCCCGAGCCCGATCGCCACCTGGGCGATGATGCCGACCGATTCCCGAGCATCGAGGAGGTTGATCCGAGCATCCGCCGAGGCCAGGTAGCCCAGTGCAGACAGCAACAACGTGAAGCCGAACAGGACCGAGAGACCCTTGGTGCCCAACCAGAGTTCGCTGAGCTCCTGGCGCCCGATGACCACCCAGCCCCTGCTGGGCCTGCGCCCCGTGGAGGCCGTCATTGGAGTACCTCCTCGTTGGCACCGGTGAGGGCGAAGAAGGCGTCGCTCAGTCGGGCGCCCTGGAGATCGAACCCGCGGAGGTCGACGGCGCCGTCGAGCAGCGCCTGCACGACCGAACGTCGCGCATCGGGTGTGTCGCCGATCACGAACGAGATGTCGCCGAGGCGCGCCGGATCGAAATCCACCGACCGGACGCCGGCTGCGTCATGGAGCAGCCCGGACGTGACCTGCATGTCGTGGGGTCCCACCCGAACCCTGCCGATGCGCCCCACACCCGACGCGGCGATCACCTCATCGACCGTGCCAACCGCGACCACGCGGCCCTCGTGCATGATGCCCACCCGGTCGCAGACGCGTTCGACATCGTCGAGCAGGTGGCTGCACAGTACGACCGCAGTGCCGGCGTCGGCTGCGAGCTGGGCCAGCTGTCGCATGATTTCCTCCTGCCCACCTGGATCGAGTCCGAGCGTGGGCTCGTCGAGGAACAGCACGGCGGGATCGTTGATCATCGCTCGGCACAGCCCGAGACGCTGGCGCATCCCCCGCGAGAACGTCCCGATGTTGGCGTGGTTGCGGCCCAGGCCCAACCCATCGAGCAGCCGTTCGGCCCGGGCATCGGCCTCGTCGCGCATCAGACCGAAAAGCTCACCGTGGAATCGAAGGTAGGAGCGGGCGGACTGGGAGGCGGGGTACCCGTTGCTCTCGGGCAGCACACCGATCACCGACCGCACCGCCGTGGCATCGTCGAGGTCGTGACCGGCGATCCGGGCAGCTCCCGAGGCAGGTGACACGATCGTCGTGAGCGCCCTGATGACCGAGGTCTTGCCGGCGCCGTTCGGTCCGAGGAGCCCGAAGATCTCGCCGGTGGCGATCGTGAACGAGATGGCATCGACCGCAGTGGTCTCGCCATAGCGGACCGTGAGTTCGTGGCACTCGAGCGCTGCTGCGTCGGCGAAACGCTCGGGGTTGGACATGGACCGGCTCCTTTCTGGCCTCCCGTCGGGGCCTCGAGCCGAGCCAACCACATCCATCCTGAACCGTCGCTGACCGACCCCCGTGCCGGAACCTGCCGGGCGATCAGGGAACGATGACGTTGCTGCCCTCGGTGAGAGCGCCGGGAACCACGCTCTCCAACGCGACGTTGCCCCCGCTCACGGCCAGCGGGGTGACCTCCACCCATGGACCGGGCAGCCCGTCGGCGAGCAAGCGCACCACATAGGCTCCGTCGATGCGGCTGGTGTCAGACACCGGTACGAATGTCCGGACAGGTGTCTGACACCAGGAAGTTCAGCCGAGGAGACGCCGGTGCAGGTTGCGGCCCTCTTCGAAGGCGCGGCGGAGGATCTCGGGGTCGGTGGTGTCGAGCACGAGCGCGAGCTGGTCGCCGATGTCTTCCATGGTCAGCGTTTCGGACGCGAAGCCGTGAGTGAGGCCCATGAAGTAGCGGGCGACCCGTCCTCCAGCGGCGCTGAGCACCTCGCCGCTGAGCGGGCACGACTCGTGACAGAGCCACGCTGCGACCGGCGACACCAGCTCGACGTCGAGGCGTCGTGACCAGGCATCCCCTGTGCCGTCCTGCCAGGCCTTCGGCGCCGCCTTCGATCGGGCGGACATTGCGGTGTAGGCCATCGGCGCGAGCCCGTTGACGGCGATGCCGACCTCCTCGCCCTCGAGGGCGAGGACTCGGAGCAGCCCCCACAAGCCGGCTTTCGCCGACGCGTACGCCGCAGAGCCCGGGATGCCGAGCAGTCCCGAGTTCGAAGTGGTCATGAGTACCCGTCCGTACCCCTGCGCGGCCAAGTGGGGCCACGCAGCGCGGGTGACGAAGAACGGTCCGGTCAGCGAGACCGCCAGGATGTCGTTCCAGTCCGAGGTCGAGAACTCTGCAATGGGAGCAGACCGCAGGAGCCCGGCATTGTTGATGACGATGTCGAGCCCGCCGAGGCGGTCGATCGCAGTGGCGACGATCTCGCCGGCGCCATCTTCGGTGGCAACGCTGGCAGCACACGTCGCAGCTCGGCCTCGGTCGGACACGATGCCTTCGACGACGGCGTTCGCTGCCGGCTCGTCGACGTCGTTCACGAGCACCGCGGCGCCGTGTCGGGCGAGGAACCGGGCGTGCGTGGCGCCGATGCCGCTCCCGGCGCCGGTGACGATGGCGACCCGTCCGTCGAATCGCGGGGGCGTGCTCATCGCGTCGGGTCGACCAGGATCTTGATGTGGGCGTCGTTGTGGTGCAGCAACTCCTCGAGCCCGAGGTCGATCACCTCGGTGAGGCCGATGTGATCGGAGATCAGGAGCTGCGGGTCGATGGCTCCCGTGGCCAGGAGGTGGATCGCAGCGGGGAAGTCGACCTCGGGCTCGTAGGTCATCGTGAACGAGATGTCGGCCTCCTTGGCCATTGCATAGCCCATGTCGACGTGCCCTTGCTCCTGCCAGCCGGCCACGCTCACCATCGTTCCGCGCGGCCGCAGCGCACGAATGCCGGTGTTGAAGGCGTCGTGGACTGCGGTGGTGTCGAACACGATGTCGACACCGCTACCCCCGGTGAGCTCGCGAGCGGCCCGAGCAACGCTGGTTTCGAGCGGGTCGATCACGACGGACGCTCCGAAGGCTTCTGCCGCGGCCCGGCGCCTCGGCGAGGGCTCGCTCACCGCCACGAGTGAGGCGCCACCGGCCTTCACCGCTGCCAGGATGGCCAGCCCTACGGGGCCGGCGCCCAGGACCAGCACGGATGCGCCCAGAGTGATGGGCCCCCGCCGCACGGCGTGCACGGCAACAGCGACCGGTTCGGCGAGCGCAGCCTCCACGACGCCGAGGCCGTCGGGGATGACGAATGCCGACCGGCGCGACACCGCGACCCGACTGGTCAACCCACCATGGAGCGGCTCGAGGTACCCGCCGTAGATGGCGACCGACCGACAGGTGTTGGGGTACCCGTGGCGGCACGACCAGCACGACCCGCAGTACTCGATGGGGGCGATCGCCACATGGGTTCCGGTCGCGAGGTCGGTGACGGCATCGCCGACCGCGATCACCGTCCCGGCGAACTCGTGTCCGAGCACGACCCCGGGCACGTGCATCGACGCGCCGCCCGTGTCGGAGCCGACGTAGGTGTGGAGATCGGACCCGCAGATGCCGTTGCGCGACACCTCGATGACGATTTGGCCGGGCCCGGGCTCGGGCTCGGCGACCTCCTCGATCCGAAGATCGCGTGGTCCGTACCAGACGGCTCCCAGCATCAGCGTGGCTCCCGCGGTAGGCCGAGCACGCGCTCGCCGAGGATATTGCGCTGGATCTCCGACGTGCCCGCATAGACCGTGCCCGATCGTGCGTTGAGCAGGAAGATGTCGATCCAGGCGTTGTTCGAGTTCGGCGCGCCCACCTCGTCGGCGCGCATCTGCCGTGACGGCTTGCGACCCTCGCGCACGAGCCCGCCGATACCCATGATCTCGAGAGCGAGGTCGGTGGCGACCTGGTGGTATTCGCTCCAGTAGAGCTTCGCGATCGACGACGCCGGCCCGAGCTCTCCGTCGGCGAGCCACTGGGTGAGGATCCGGTAGCCGAGGATCCGCATGATCTCGACCTTCGAGTAGCACCAGGCGATTCGCTGGCGGATCACCGGGTCGCCGGTGCGCCCATGCGTTCGGGCCAGCTCGATGATGCGGTCGAGCTCGCCCTTGAACAGGATCGGGTTGGTCGCTGCTTCTTCACCTCGCTCGAGTCCGAGCAGGCTGTTGGCCACCACCCAACCGCCGTCGACCTCACCGAGAATGTTGTCGGCAGCCGTGCGGGCGTCGTCGAAGAACACTTCCGAGAACTCCGCCTCGCCGGTGCTCGTGACGATTGGCCTGACCTCGATGCCGGGCTGGTCCATGGGCACGAGAAGGAAGCTGATGCCGCGATGTTTGGCAGCGTCGGGGTTCGTGCGGGCGAGGGTGAATATCCAGTGCCCGAGCTCCCCGCGCGACGTCCAGATCTTCTGGCCGTTCAGGACCCACTCGTCGCCCTCGCGGTGTGCCCGCAGGCCGAGCGCTGCGAGGTCGGAGCCGGCGTCGGGTTCGGAGTAGCCCTGGACCCAGTCCTCGGTGCCGGCGATGATGCCCGGCAGGAACCGTCGCTTCTGTGCTTCGGTGCCCCAGCGCAGGAAGGTGTTGCCCATCATCTTCAGCGTGGTGGCGTCGATGTTGCGGGCCCACGGCACCCCTGACTTTGCGCACTCCTCGGCCAGCACCACCTGCGCGATCTTCGGTAGGCCACGGCCGCCGTACTCGACGGGCCAGGTGACACCGATCATGCCATTGGCGGCCATCGTCTTGCGCCAGTCCTCGGCCCACGCGTGGGCCTCGGCCGAGTCGAGCGCGCCGTACACGAAGCCGTCGGGGATGTTGTCGGCGAGGAACCGTTGCACATCGGCCCGGAAGGCCTCGGCCTCGGCGCCGTAGCTGAGGTCCATCAGGGCTTGGCCGAGCTCATGATCGTGATCGCCGACACCGCAGTGGGACCGCCGATGTTGTGGGCCATGCCGATGGTGGCCCCATCGACCTGGTTGGTGGACTCGCCGCGCATCTGCTCGAAGATCTCCACGCACTGCGCAACGCCGGTGGCTCCTGGCGGATGGCCTTTCGCCTTCAGGCCGCCGCTCGGATTGACCGGGATGGCGCCGCCGACGTAGTGGTCGCGGTTGTCGACGATCTTGTGGCCCTCGAAACGGTCGGCGAAGCCGAGATCCTCGTAGGAGATGAGCTCCACGCCGGTGAAGCAGTCGTGCACCTCGGCGACGTCGATGTCGGCTGGGCCGATACCGGCCATGGCATAGGCAGCCTTGGCCGCCTTCACCGTCGGCGGGAACGTCGTCATGTCGGCCTTGTGCTGGTGCATCACGCGGTCGAGGCCGAGCCCGAGACCGGTGATCCATACGGGGTGGTCGGTATAGCGATCGACGTGTTCCTCGCCGACCACCAGCAAAGCCGCCGCGCCGTCGGACTGCGGCGTGCAGTCGAAGAGACGGAACGGTTCGACGACGAACGGCGCGTTCATGGCCTGCTCGACGGTGATCTCCTGGCGGAGCTGGGCCTTGGGATTGGTGACCGCGTGCTTGTGGTTCTTGACCGCGATCATCGCGAGATGCTCCAGCGTCGCGGGGGACTCGTGCAGGTACCGCTTCACGTGGAGGGCGAAGTTCGCGGGAGCGACCAAGCCGAGGGGGAAGTCCCAGGCCATGTCCCTGGTCATGCCCATCCATTCCCAGAACGTGGTGCGAGACGATGTCTCTCGGACCTTGTCGGCGCCGACGACGAGCGCCACGTCGACGTAGCCCGAGGCGATGCCGTACACCGCGTTGCGCAACGTGTCGTTGCCGGTCGCGCACGCGTTCTCGAGGTGGCTAATCGGGATGTCGAGCAACCCGCAGGAATCGGCCAGGATGCCCGACGCGAACCCGTCGGTCGATGTGAGCTCCCCGAACCACGCGGCATCGATGTCAGCTCGGCTCATGCCCTTGTCGACCGATGCCTCCATCTCGGCGACAGCCATGGGGACGAGGTCCTTGATACCCAGGTGGAAATGCTCGCCGAATGCGGTCATGCCCGCTCCGACGATTGCGACTCTTCTCATTGGTTCGCCTTCTGGCTGGGTTCGGTCGTGGTGCGGGTGGTGCGGGTGGTGCGGGTGGTGCCGGTGGTGTGGTGGGGTTGTCGCGCCGTGCGGCTCACGGGTTTCACTGCCGGCTCCCTTCGGGTGAGAACGCGTAGCCATAGTCAGGGACGCCTGCTCGAATCGCCACGCGCCGCAGCACCATCTGGCCCCGGTCGCCGATCTCGACAGTGCTCGCCGGGGTATCGGTCACCGTCACCAGGGCCCGCACGCCCACGTCGTCGAGCTCCACGATCGCGACCGAGTAGGGGGTTTGCATGCTCGGCACCGGGACATGGATCGTCGCGGTTGTGTAGACCTCTCCCGAGCGGGGGAGGGACGTGAGTTCCCAGCTGTCCTGGCTGCCGCAACCGAGACAATGATGTCGTGGGGGGAAGGCGAGGGTGCCGCATTCGGTGCATCTGCCCGCTTGCCAGTGGAGCTTCGGTTCGAAGGCGCGGTCGTATGCGGTGAGGGCGAACTTGATGTCGCCGCCGGGATTGGCGGTGCGTCGCGGGATCTCCTGGGCTGGCGGCTCCTGGCGTAGGACCTCGACGGGGCCCGTGATGGCCGCGGCGGCGAGGGTGGCCTGTTCGAGCGCGACGAGCAGGCCGCTGTTGGCCGCGTCGGCCAGCGACGCGAGGCCGAAGAACGGGCTCGATGCCCCGATCGTGGGAAGGACCGGAGCGTCGGGCAGGGCGAAGGGCTTGGCATCGCGGGCCGGAAGCCCGGCGATGATCTGCGGCTTGTCGGTGAGGTTCGCCGCGTCGAGCGACGCTCGGGTGCCGCGCTCGCGCAGCAGGCGGGCATCGTCGTCGACATAGGTGCTGCCATCGGTGAATCGCGTCCGTATGGGGAGGCTGCGCTGCACCCGTCCCGCGAGCGTGATGGCCGGTTCGTCGCCGACCATGACCGCGCCGGCGCCGGCGCCGTCGGTCACGTCGACACCGATGACCAGGGTGCCCGGGGCCGCAGTCGCGATGGCATCGAGCGCAGCGGGCGCGCCGCCGAGCCGCTCCACGACCTCGGTGTCATTGGAGAGCCCGAGCCCGGCGCAGAGGACGGCCGCGCTCCCACCTTCGAGCAGCGCAGGTTCACGCGTGACCACGACGACCCGGGCGGCGAGATCCTTGCCCATGGCCACGAGCCCTGCGGCCACCGCCATCGTCACCTCGTCCTCGTCGAGCCCCGCGGCGCGCCCGCCGGCAGGTCCCACCCATGGAGGCAGATAGGTGGAAATCCGGGTGATTGTCATAACCGCTCCTCGTTCACTGTTCGCTCCGGGTTCCTCGCCGCTGCCCGTCTCACTGGGGTTCCTTTGGCAGCCCGAGGGTGCGCTCACCGATGACGTTGCGCAGAATCGTGTTCATGCCACCCTGGATCGAATAGGCAGGGGCGTAGCACAGAGCGCGGGCATAGCGGCCCCACTCCATCGCCGCGGGACCGTAGACCCGTCCGACGAAGCCGGCAATGCGTTGCTCCAGCTCGGTGCACAGCACCTTGGTGACGGCCGCGGTGCCTCTGCCCTGGCCCAACGTCTCACGGATCACCATGAGCCGCGCCGGCAGGTACCGCGACTCGATCTCGGCGATCTCCTGACGGATCAGCGGGTCGGACGTGTCGGCGTCGGCGCGCGCCTGGAGGTACAGAGCACGGTTGGACACCAGTCGATCGATGCCGGCGCGCTCGTGCTGGAGCTGGGCCATGACCTGACCGAACGCGCCGCCCTCCTGCCCGACGAGATCGGCCACGTCGACCTCCACGTCATCGAAGGTGACCTCGCAGAAGTGGGCGTCGCGGGTCATGTCGCCGATCGGCGCGACCGAGATACCGGGCAGCGTCATGTCCACGGCGAACTCCGACAAACCCCGGTGGCGCGAGGACTCCGGGTCGCTGCGGGCGATCAGGTACACGTGGGACGCCTCGGCCGCGAAGCTCGTCCAGATCTTGCGGCCGTTGACGATGTAGCGGTCACCGTCGCGGATCGCCTTCGTCGCGATGTTGGCGAGATCCGACCCGGCATCGGGCTCGCTCATCCCGATGCTCCAGCACGCCTCACCCGTGATCATCGCGGGGAGGTACTTGCGGCGCTGCTCCTCGGTACCGAACGCGAGCAGTGTCGGGCCGATCTGGCGATCGGCCACCCACGAACGCGAGATCGGCGAGCCGGCCGCGATCAACGCCTCGGTGACCACGAAGCGTTCGAGCACACTGCGACCGCCGCCGCCATAGGCAACCGGCCAGGTCATGCCCAGCCAACCCCGGCGTCCGAGCTCGAGCGAGAACGCGCGATCGGGTTGCGCGACCCACGCCTCCTCGCGGATGGGGCGATCCGCAACAGCGGCCTCGGCAACGGCGGTGACCTCATCGCGCAGCGCGAGCAGCTCGGGAGTCCAGGAGAAGTCCATCTGGTCGTGGCCTTTGGCGTTTCGAGGAGGCGACCGGTCGGATCGGACCGTCCCTGCAGGTCAGCCAACGGTCGCACCGCCGCCGGCAGCAGTCAAATAGCCCGTGGCCGGCGCGGGACCTGTTGGTCGTCGTCCAGGGGCCGCGCCCGCTCGCCCTGAGTACAGTCGAGCCGATGGATCCGAGCTACACCAGCGACGCCGAGGCGTTCCGTGCCCGCGTCCGTGGCTTCCTTGCCTCCGAGCTGCCCGCAGACTGGCGCGGTATCGGAGCGCTCAGTCGTGACGAGGCGTTCGCCTTCACCGACCGTTGGCGAGCGACCTTGCGCGCGAACGGATTCCTGGGGGTCTCGTGGCCCTCCGAGTACGGCGGTGGTGGGCTCACGAAGCTCGAACAGGTCGTCCTCGTCGAGGAGCTGGCCCGGGCCGGGGTTCCCTCCATGGGACCGAGTGACACCTTCAGCATCAAGATGGTCGGTGGTGTCCTGCTCAAGTGGGGGACCGAGGAGCAAAAGCAACGATTCCTGCCGCGCATCCTCTCTGGCGAGGACCTCTGGTGCCAGGGCTATTCCGAACCCGACGCAGGCTCGGATCTGGCGGGACTCCGCACCACCGCTGTGCGCGACGGCGACCAGTGGCTGCTGAACGGCCAGAAGATATGGCAGACACGCGGTCGAGAGGCGAACTGGATGTTCGTGCTGGCCCGCACGGACACCTCGGCCCCCAAGCACCGGGGACTCACGTTCTTTCTCGTCCCGATGCGCCAGGAGGGCATCGTGGTGCAGCCGATCCGCATGATCGGCGGGTCGCCGGACTTCAACACGATCTTCCTCGACAATGCCCGCACGGCGGTCGACAACGTCGTCGGGGCGGTCAACGACGGGTGGACGGTGGCGAACAGTCTCCTCGCGCTGGAACGCGGCGACGAGGCTGCCACGAACCCGGTGCTCTTTCGCTCCGAGCTCGATCGCCTCGTCGAGCTGGCACGGGAGCTGGGCCGCCTCGATGACCCCGTGATCCGCGATCGCATCACCCAGGCGTACATCCGCGTCGAGACCATCCGCTTTCTCGGCTATCGCATCCTCACGGGTGAGCTGACCAGCGGTTCGCTGGGCCCCGAAGCCTCGATCTCGAAGCTGCAGTGGTCGGAGTACCACCGCGACGTCACCCGGCTCGCGGTCGACGTCCTCGGGGCTCGTGCGATGGTGCTCGAGGGGCGACCACCGCTGCGGGGGTACCGGGCGGACGACCCCGGGGCCCTGAACACGTCGGCCTCGTGGGTCGGAGCGCTCTACAACGGCGTCGCCGACACCATCTACGCCGGTACCTCACAGGTCCAGCGCAACATCCTCGGCGAACGCATCCTCGGCCTTCCTCGGGAGCCCCTCGTCGGCTGACCCGCAATGGCCGGCCGAGGGGTCCTCAGCAACGCGGTAATGGTTGCCGGTCAGGGAACTAGAACGACAGCAGTCCCGCGCGGTGGTCCGGGGCCGCGATGGCGGCGATGCGTGCCGCGCGGTCGCGCTGGCCGAGCCCCCTGAGGTCGGCGACGCCGTGTTCGGTGACGACGACATCGACGTCGATACCCGAAGTGGAGACGACCTCGACCCGGGGCACGACGGTAGAGATACCCCGCGCAGTGGTCGACCGCAGCGCGATGACCGAAAGGCCGCCGACCGACCGGGAGGCGCCGGCGCAGTAGTCGGCATGCCCGCCGACGGCGGCGATGGTTCGGCCGCCGACACGCGAGACGTTGACGGCGCCCTGGACGTCGATCTGCAGGGCCGTGTTGCAGCCGACGAATCGCGGGATCGACGAGACCAGCGAGATGTCGTGGGTGCGGGTGCTGGAGACGAGCTCCAACATGGCCTCGGCGGCCAGACGCGCGATCGCTTCGCCTCCCCAGGCGTATGCTGCGACGACCGGTCGGAGGAGCAGGCCGCGGTCGGCGAGCTCCGCCATGGCTTCGGTGACCAGCCCCGACCAGATGGCCACCGGTCGTTCGAGCGAGGCCGCGATGCCTTCGCCGATGCCTCCCGGCCCGAATTGGAGCGTTGCCCCGTCGGGAAGCAGGGCGGCAACCTGCGCGCCGATGGCGCGGTCGATCTCGTCGGCGCGACGCGACGTCGCAGATGACGCGCCTGGCGGTCTCGCCGGTCGTTCGATGGTGGCGACGATGATGCCCTCGATCTCGGGTCCGCCGAGGTCGACACCGTGCTCGTCCACCTCGACGACCACTGCGCCGGCGGATCGAGCGAGCACGTCGCCCCAGCCGACCGATCGGGAGAACGCCAGCGCGTCACCGCGCCGCACGCCCGAGACGACGGCCACATCGGGTCGCGCCTCGGCGATGAGTGAGGGCACCGCCGAGAGCCTGGCGTCGATTGCGGTGACGGTGCCCCTGTTCACCGGCCCGGCCAGTGCGTACCCGGCCAGCACGGTGGACACCTCGAGACGTGGGTCGTCGAGCCAGCCGAGGGGTTCGACCATCCATCCCAGCGTCACCCGACATCGCTCCGCGGTCAGGCCGGCGGACGCGAGCGCGGTGAAGGGGTCGGACAGCGGTGCATCGGGCCCGTCGGCGTACCACACGTGCATGGTCGGTCCTGCGCTCAGGTCGGTGGTCGGTTGCCCCGGACGCTAGCGCCCTGGCCGGCGCTCGCCGAGGTTGTCCGGCCGCCGGGCCGACCGCCTAGGCTCCGTGCCGCAGGTGTCGCGTGGCCGCGGCAGGGTCATGGGAGCCGGTGACCTTGCCGAGGGCTCGACGCTCGAGGGGCACGCCGGCTCGGTGTGACGAAGGATTACGGCCCGGACCAGAGGAGAGACCCACGGTGACCGCAGAACGATTTCCGGTCGAAGCGACCCACATCATGATGTTCGCCAGGGCGATCGGCGATCCGAACCCGGCGTTCCGCGACCCCGAAAGCGACGCGGCGACGGCTCTCGGCGGCATCGTCGCGCCGCCCACCTTCCCAATGGCGGCGGCGCAGTTCGACCCCGAGAACCCGCTCATTCCGCGTCCGGGTGAGGCGTGGTTCGGTTCCGGAGGCGGTCCGGGGTTCACCCGCCCCGGGGGTTCCGGACGACTGCACGCGGAGCAGATCTTCGAGTACGAGCGGCCCGTCCGCCCCGGCGATGTCCTCACCGGAGCCTCTCGCGAGGGTCGCTCCTGGCAGAAGGAGTCACGGCGCGGCGGGGTGCTCAAGTTCGACGAGTCCATCACCGAGTATCGCGATCAGGCAGGCGAGCTCGTGGTGACCGTGACCATGGTCGGTGTCGTCACCGAGCGACCCGTCGACCAGGAGGGCTGAGCCATGCCAACGATCGACGTCGCCGCCGGCGACACCCGCACGGCCGTGCTGTTCGAGGACCTGCCGCGCACCCAGATCGTGATGTACGCCGGCGCGTCCGGCGACTACAACCCGCTCCACAGCGACGAGCGGTACACCACCGAGATCGCCGGCTACCCCGGCGTGTTCGCCCACGGCATGCTCACGATGGGTGCGGCCGGGCGGGTGCTCACCGACTGGTTCGGTGCCGATCGCGTGCTGCGCTACGCGGCACGGTTCGTGAACCAGGTCTGGCCCGGCGACACCCTCGTCGCGACCGCCACCGTCGACGCCGTCCGGGAGGACGACCGTGGTCGACGGGTCGCCGACGTGTCGATCACCACGGTGAACGGCACCGACGCCGCCGTCTTGGCCGGGTCGGCCATCGTGCTGCTCGGCTGACCCTTGTCCGAGGCCGCGCCCCAGGTCCGCTACGAGGTCGACGACGGTATTTGCACGCTCACGCTCGACAACCCCGAGCGGCGCAACGGGTGGAACCCGACGATGGAGGAGCAGTACTTCGCGCTGCTCGACCGCGCCGCAGTCGACGAGGAGGTCCGTGTGATCGTCCTCACCGGAGCCGGCTCGACGTTCTGCCCCGGTCTCGATTCCGGCCGACTGTCCGACGCTGCGACCTCGACGGGACTCCAGCTCGCCGGCCGGCGATCCCAGCACCACGCCCTCACGGTGCCCAAGCCGATGCTCGCCGCGATCAACGGCGCCTGTGCCGGCATCGGGTTGGTGCAGGCGCTCGTGTGCGATGTCCGATTCATGGCTCGCGGCGCCAGGCTCGCGACGGCCTACGCGAAGCTTGGCGTTCCCGCCGAGTACGGGCTGTCGTGGCTGCTGCCGCGCCTCATCGGGGTGGAGTGGACGCTCGATCTCCTGCTGTCGTCGCGGGCGGTCGACGCCGATGAGGCCAAGGCCATCGGCCTGGTCACCCGGGTCAGCGAACCGGCCGACCTGCTCGCGGAGGTCTACGCGTACGCCCGGTTGCTGGCGACGGGTAGCTCGCCCCGCTCCATGGCGGCCATGCGGCGGCAGGTGTGGGGTGACCTCAGCCGGGGCTACAGCGAGGCAAACCAGGTCTGGCTCGACACCATGGTGGCGCTGAACGCAGGCGACAATCCCGACTTCGCGGAGGGGGTCGCAGCGTTCGTGGAGCGACGAAGCCCGGTTTTCGCTCCGCTCCCACCGGCCCCCCTGCCAGGGATCCCGTCCCCGCCACGGTTCGTCGAGCAGTGAGGGCCTCCCCGATCGCTGCCGCTGCCGACGGGAGCTGCTGACGATGGCCATTCCCCGCCTGTCGCTCCACGAGGGTGCCACCTCCGACACGTTCGTCTGGCGGCCGCCGCACCTCGTCGTCCTGCCCAGTGGGTTCGTCCAGGGAGGGGCGACCCTCGGCGCCGCGATGTCGGCCATGGAGGCCGTCACCGACAAGCCCGTCCGATGGGCGTCGTGTCAGTTTCTCGCCGCGCCGAGTGCGGGGGCTTCGGTCGACCTGCGTGTCTTCGTCGGAGCCTCGGGGCGCTCGAGCGCGCAGGCTTCCTGCGACGTGGTCGTCGACGGAACGCTCCTGTCGCGTGCGACCGCGGCCCTTGGCACCCGCGACGCCAGTGTCGATCGCACACCGGCCGAGCTCGGCGCAGTCCCCCCTCCGGGAGACTGCGAGCCTCATCGGTACTTCGCGACCGGCCATGGCGATCTGGGAGATCTCGCCGAGCTGCGCGTCGCAGTGTGGCCCAACAAACGCGAACCGGGCCGCTTCGCGATGTGGGCTCGGGGGCGGGCCGACCCGACTGCTGCGCTGACACCGTGGGACCTCGCCATCCTCGGCGACCTGGCCCCGATGGGTCTGCGCCATGTCATCGGAGCGCCCTATATCGGCAGCAGCGTCGACAACGCGATCCGGGTGGGCAGCGCGCACGCGAGCGAGTGGGTGTTGATCGACCTGCGCGTCGACCAGATCGTCGACGGCTTCGCACACTGCCGTGCCGGCCTCTGGGCCCAAGACGGAACCACGCTGCTCGCGACGGTTGCGCAGACGGCGACATTGCGACGCGCCGAGCGGGCTTAGCCGGTTCCGAGCCTCGGGCTGGGGTCCGTGGTCAATACACCTAGTGCCCGCGGAAGATCGGGGGGCGGCGTTCCTGGCTGGCGAGCACGCCCTCGCGATGGTCTTCGGTCCGGCGGAGCGGCTTCTGCTCGGCGTGTTCTCGATCGGTCGCGTCCTTGATCCTCCCCGCCAGATCGCCACGCATGGTCGAACGGATCGAGCGAACCGCCAGTGGCGCGGATGCCGCGATGCGCTCGGCGAGCTCGACGGCCGTGGCGCGGAGCGCGTCGGGCTCGACGAGTTCGTCGCACAACCCCATCGCGTGGGCTTCGTCGGCCTTCACCCGCCGACCGGTGTAGAGCAGCTCGAGCGCGGCCTGTTCGCCGACCACGCGGGGCAGCGTCACCGAGAGGCCGAAACCGTGGTGGAAGCCGAGCGTCGCGAACGGCGCTGCGAAGCGGGCTTCGGTGGAGGCGATGCGGAAGTCTGCGGACAGCGCGAGGCCGAGGCCGGCGCCCACCGCTGCGCCCTGCACGGCAGCGATGATCGGGACCGTGCCCCGGAACAGGCGCTCGACCTGCTCGTAGAGCGGGTTCGTGTCGCCCTCGGGGAGGTCGGTGCGATCGGCTCCGAGGAGCGCCCCGGCGCAGAAGTGCTTGCCGACCGACGCGAGCACGATGGCGCGACAGCTGGCGTCGGCTTCGCAGTCGTCAATGCGGTCGGCCACATCGCGCAACAGGTCGGTGTCGATGTAGTTCGCCGGTGGCCGGTTCAGCTCGATCAGGTCGACATGGTCGGTGACCCGGGTGAGGAGGACGTCGCTCGATGCGGGGTGGCTCATCGACGTATCCTGCTGCCGCGGACCGGGCCGTGCCAATTGCCATCGGGCGGCCGCTTCGACATCGTCGGGAGACAACATCGAGCCCAACCCCTGGGAGTTCTTCCTCGGTGGATACACGGTGATCAGCGACCTGGTGGGCTGAAGTGGTCGGTGCAGGAGGGCGATCGGGCACCCGGACTTGGGGCGCCGAGCCCGTGTTACGCTCGGCGCCCGCGGCTCGAGAGCGCGTGGCCGCCCGACCTCGAGGGGGACGCAGTGGCTGACGGGGCTGAGGGAACGGCTGTCGCGAACGGCTACTGGATCGGACATGTCGATGTGCTCGACCCCGACCCCTACCTGGACTACGCGAAGCTCGCCAAGGTCGCCGTCGAGAAGTACGGCGGTGTGTACCTGGTGCGCGCCGGCGATGCCGAGCGCGTGGAGGGCACCTGGCGCGAACGTCCCGTGCTGATCGAGTTCGAGAGCTATCAGCAGGCACTCGACTGCTATCACTCCCCCGACTACCAGGCCGCCAAGCGGGTCCGCAGCGAGGCGGGCGCCGCTGCCGTCGACCTGCTGATCGTCGAGGGCAGCGACAACCGCCTGCCGGGAATGCGGTAGCGCCGACCATGACCGAAGAGGCCTCCGCCGTGCCCTCTCCGCTGTGGACCGACCTCGTGCTCGAGCACTGGCGCGGCAGCGAAATGGCTGCGGTCATCGACGACGACGGGATCATCACCGGCGAAGGGCTGCTCGCACAGGCCGCCGGCGCGGCGGCGCTGTTCGACGAGCTCGGATTCCGCGCCGGTTCCGCGGTCCCTGCGCTCATGGACGAGACGGCGACGTCCATCGCGCTCGTGGTCGGTGGCGGCCTGTCGGCGCGTCCAGTGGCCCCACTCGGGACGAAGTTGCCGGTGGGTGATTTGAGCCATGCTGTCGCCGGCCTCGGCGCGCACGTGCTGCTGGTGTCGGCCGAACGGGCCGAGCTGGGTGAGGAAGTCGTCGCCGGCACCGGCGTCGGTCTGGTCGTGGTCGAGGAGGGGTCGTTGCCCTCCTGCGACCCCCTCGAACCCCGGCCGCGTCCCGACGACGGCGTGGTCGTCGTCCACACGTCGGGCACCACCGGGCGTCCCAAGCCGGTGTTCCAGCGGCAGCGCCAGGTCGGGTCTCGCGTGGGCATCTACGCCCAGGCCCTCGGTCTACGCCCCGGCGATCGGTACTGCTCGGCCTCGCCCTTCTACCACACTGCCTCGGTGGCGATGGACGTGACGGTGCTGGCCATGGGCGTCGGCATCATCCCGCAGGACTGGTTCAGCATCGACAACTGGCGCCGGGCCGGACGGCTCGGCGCCACCTGCGTCCTGCTGGTGCCGACCATGATGGACATGCTTCTCGAGGCGGGCGCACTGGCCGAGGTGCGGCCACGCGTCCTGCAGTACGGGGCCATGCCCATCCACCCCGACACGTTGCGGCGGGTGCACGCCGCGCTGCCCGAGACCCGGCTCCTGCAAATCTTCGGCCAGACCGAGGCCAGCCCCATCGCGTTCCTCGACCATGAGGACCACCTCCGCGCGTTGCACGATCGCCCCGACCTGCTCACCTCGGTCGGCCGGGCGCTCGACGGTTGCGTGTTGCGGATCGAGAGCCCCGACGAAGATGGCATCGGCGAGGTCGCGCTGCGGGGCCCCCATGCCTTCGTCGTCGACGACGCCGGTTGGCGTCGGACCGGCGATCTGGGGATCCTCGATGCCGAGGGTTACCTGACCCTGCATGGTCGCGTGGGTGACCGCATCATCCGAGGTGGCGAGAACATCTATCCGGGTGAGATCGAGATGATCATCGCCGACCACCCGGGCGTGCGTGAGGTCGCGGTCGTCGGCGTGCCCGACCGACGATGGGGCGAGATCGTCAAGGCCGTCGTGGTTCCCGTCGATGCCGAGGAGCCTGTCGACCCCGACGAGCTGCGCCGGCTGGTCACCGGTCGGGCTGCCAAGTTCAAGGTGCCGGAGCTGATCGAGTTCGTGGCCGAACTCCCCCGGACCCCGAGTGGCAAGATCCAGCGCCACGCCCTTTAGTCCGCAGCCGATCCAGCTTCAGGCCGTTCCCGCCCGCGACCGAGTGTGCAAGGATGCCGGTCATGGGTGAGCTGCTGACCGACATCGACGAGGGTGTCCACACGCCCGGGCCGCAGGAGAACTGGAACGAGAGTCGTTACATCGACTTCTGGGATGACGAGGCGCACGTCGGCGGTTGGTTCCGCATCGGAGCCCGGCCCAACGCCCACTACGCGGAGATGTCGGCGTGCGTGTACCTCCCCGACGGGTCGGCGGCATTCACGTTCGAGCGCGCCGACATCAGCGAGAATGGTCTCACTGCCGGAGGACTCCGCTGGGGGGTGGTCGAGCCGTGGCGGGTCAACACCGTGGCGTTCACCGGCGACATGACGGTGCTGCGCGACCCGTGGCTGTTGACGAACCCCAAGGAAGCGTTCTCGACCAGCCCGACCGAACCCGCAGACGTGTCGCTGACCTGCCGGTCGGCGGGCCTCACGGCGGTCATGGGGCAGGACCAGGATCAGCACCATCTGATCTTCCTGCCCGGCCAGGCCGACTATCACTACCAGCACATGACCGCGGTCACCGGCACGATCCGACTCGGTGATCGGACCTTCGAGGTATCCGGTCGCGGTGGTAAGGATCACTCGTGGGGTCCCCGCAACTGGCACGCGAAGATCTACCTGCGCTGGCTCACGGCGTGCATCGACGACCGGAATGGGTTCATGCTGACCCGTGCCGTGGGTCCCACCAAACAGACGCGCAGCGGCTTCGTGCTCCACGACGGCGCCTTCCGCGTGGTCGACGACTTCACGATGACGAACACCTATGCCGGTGCTCCGTACCACGAGCTTCGTGGCGTGGGGGTCACCGTGCACGCGGGCGACCTGGAGCTCACGGCTCGGGGGACGCCACGCAACTGGCTCCCGGCCCGACATCGCCAACGCGACCCCGAGGGCAACGAGGCGCTGCTGCGCATCGTGAAGCAACCCGCGACATGGGAGTTCACCGACGGCCGCACCGCCACCGGTCATCTCGAGTACCACGACCTCGTCGAGGACGGCGTTCCGGTGGGCCTCCATGACTGACGGCGACCCGATCGGTCTCGCGGTCATGGCGGTTGGCGATTGGCTCGCGGCCAACGTCGCTGGTTCCGTCGCCCCCTTTCGCTTCGATCTCATTACCGGCGGGCACTCGAACCTCACCTACCTTGTGACCGACGCCGACGGGGCCAGGTTCGTCCTGCGGCGCCCGCCGTTGGGCGAGGCCGGCGGCCGGGCCCACGACGTCGGTCGTGAGTACGACGTCATCGCGGCACTCCGGCCGACGGCGGTGCCCGTGCCCGACGCCTTGGGGGTGTGCCGCGACGAGGCGGTCAACGGCTCCGCGTTCTACGTCATGGCGCACATCGACGCTCACGTCATCGACAACCCCGAAGAAGCAGAGCGGTGCTTCCCCGACGCGGCCGTGCGCCGCCACGCCGGCGACCAGATCGTCGACGTGATGGCTGACATGCACCGGGTCGACGTCGACGCCGTCGATCTTGGGCGTTTCGCCCGGAGGGAGCAGTTTCTCGAACGCCAGATCTCGCGTTACGTGAAGGTGTGGAACGCGAACAAGACCCGCGAGTTGCCGGTCATGGACGATCTGGCTCGACGGCTCACCGATGCCATGCCGCCGCAGCGCTACACGGGGATCGTGCACTCCGACTATCGGCTCGGCAACGTCATGATCGACGACGCGGGTGATCTCGTGGCCGTGCTCGACTGGGAGCTGTGGACGCTCGGGGACGTGCTGGCCGATGTCGGTTTCCTGCTCAACAACTGGAATCTGCCCGACGATTCGATCCCGCTGGTGTGGATGGAGGTTCCCCCGACGGTTGCCGGTGGTTTCCCGACCCGCGCCGACCTCCTCGAACGCTACGCCCGGACCACCGGCTTCGACGTGGGGGCGGTGGAGTACTACCAGGCCTTCCAGTACTGGAAGGTCGCAGCGCTCGCCGAGGGCGTCAAGCGGCGCTACGAGTCCCAGCAGATGGGCCAGGCCGATGTCGACTTCGCCCACCTCGACCAGCGCGTCATCGACCTGACCACCCTCGCCGGCGACCACCTCTCCCGCTACGAGCGTTCGTCGATCTGACGCAAGCGTAAGGTGTCAGACACCTGTCCGAATGTCCGGACAAACGGACAGGTGTCTGACACCATGCGCCTCACGCCGAACGCGGCGAGAGGCCGTAGCCGTCGATCGTCGCCGTGCTACTTGATGACGAGGCCGGCCGGCAGCGTGCCGTAGAGCTTGCGCAGGCCCATGCCCACCTCGCCGACCTCGATGGCCTCGTGGCCGGCGGATTCGAACATGCCCTCGACGGCCCAGCCCGTGACCCGTTGCACCTTGTTGCCGTCCACGCGGATGACCTGGCCGGAGAGCCAACCAGCTTCCTCGCTGCACAGCCAGGCAACGACCGGTGACATGTTGGCGGGGTCGAGGGGATCCCACTGCCCCTCGGTGGCCACCTTGCCGATGGTGGCGAGCATGCGGGTCGCGGCAATGGGGGACACGGCGTTGCAGGTCACCCCGTAGCGCTGCATCTCGAGCGCCGCGACCTGTGTCAGAGTGGCGATCGCCGACTTGGCCGAGCCGTAGTTGGCCTGACCGACATTGGCGAAAAGGCCCGAGCCCGAGGTGGTGTTGACGATACGACCCGACACCGGCTTGCCCGCCTTGCCCTGACTCCTCCAGTAGTCACACGCGTGCTTGAGCACGCAGAACGTTCCCTTGAGATGGACCTCGATGACCGAGTCGAAATCCTCCTCGGACATGCCGGTGATCATGCGGTCTCGCAGGAATCCGGCATTGTTGACCACCGCGTGGAGGTCGCCGAACTGGTCGACGGTGCCCGCGATGAGTTGCTGCATCGCCGCCCAATCGGTGACCGAGGCGCCGTTCGCGACAGCGGTGCCTCCGCCGGCAACGATCTCGTCGACGACGTCGTCGGCCGGTGACTTCTCCTCAGCCTGCCCGTGCAGCGACACACCGAGATCGTTGACCACGACCGTGGCGCCCTCGGCGGCAAGGTGCAGAGCATGGGACCGGCCGAGGCCCCGGCCGGCACCGGTCACGATCACGACGCGTCCTTCGAGCAATCCCATGGGTCGACCTTCTCCTGATGGTTCCTGTAGCGAGGGCGTCCCGGATCCTAGGTGACGCAGGTGTCATCCGTCGCACTGCTGCACTACGTTCTCTGCTCGTGGAACACGCACCTTGGCCAACGATTCCTGCGCTTCTCGACGACGCGGCGGCGCGCTTCGCCGACGACGAGGCCTTCAGCGATGGTTCGGTCTCGCTCTCGTTCGCCGAGCTCGTCGTGAGCATCCGTCAGAACGCAAAGGCGCTCATGGCGTGGGGCGTCGAACCCGGTGACCGGGTGGCCATCTGGGCGCCCAATACACTCGAGTGGATCCAGGCAGCGCTGGCCGTGCACTGCGCCGGTGCCACGCTGGTAACCGTCAACACCCGGTTCAAGGGATCCGAGGCGGCCTATATCCTCAACCGGTCCAAGGCCCGGCTCGTGTTCACCGTGTCGGACTTCCTCGACACCGACTACGCGTCGATCCTCCAGAGCCGCGACGACCTCGACCATCTCGAGCACATCGTCGTGCTCCACGGCAGTGCGCACGACGATGCCGAGGACCGCGAAGCGTTCCTCGCCCGCGCCGATCAGATCACCGAGGCGCAGCGGGCCGAGCGTGCTGCCGCCGTCGGCCCGAACGACCTGTGCCATGTACTGTTCACCTCGGGTACCACGGGCGCGCCCAAAGGCGTCATGCTCGAGCATCAGGCTGTGTGCACCGTGTACCACAACCTCTGCAACGTCTTCGATCTGCGCCATGGCGATCGGATGCTCGTGGTGCTCCCGTTCTTCCACTCGTTCGGGCTGCACGTCGGCATCCTGGCCGCCTTCATGCGTGGCATGACGATCCTGCCTCACCTCGTCTTCGATCCCGACGCGGTGATGCAGCGCGTCCAGGACGACCGGGTCAGCGTGTTCCCCGGGCCCCCGACCGTGTTCCAGGCGATGCTGCAGAGCCCGAATCGCGAGAAGTACGACCTCTCGTCGCTGCGGTGTGTCACCATTGGTGCCGCCGGGTTCCCCCCGACACTGGTCACCGACATCATCGAGAAACTCGGCGTGCCCGAGGTGCGCAACGGCTTCGGTATCACCGAGTCGTCGGGCACCGTCTCGCTGGTGCCAGCCGGTGAACCGCCCGAGGTCGTCACCAACACCGTGGGCAAGCCGCTCCCGGGCCTCGAGGTGAAGATCGTCGACGCCGACGGCAACGCCCTGGCCCCGGGTGAGCAGGGCGAGGTGCTCGTGCGGGGCTACACGATCATGCGGGGGTACCTCGACGATCCCGAGGCGACCGCGCAGGCAATCGATCCCGATGGCTGGTTCCACACCGGCGACATCGGTCTGTTCCGCTCCGACGGGAACCTGGTCATCACCGACCGACTCAAGGACATGTTCACCGTCGGCGGCTTCAATGCCTACCCCGCGGAGATCGAGGCCACGCTTGCCAAGCACCCCGGTGTCGCCCAAGTCGCGGTGATCGGCGTCGCCGACGAACGCCTCGGAGACGTGGGCATGGCGTTCGTCATCCCCACGGGCCCCGACGTCACCGCTGACGAGATCCTCACCTTCGCTCGCGCCGAGATGGCGAACTTCAAGGTGCCCCGCTACGTCCATTTCGTGACCGAACTGCCCCTCAACGCCACCGGCAAGGTCCTCAAGACGGAGCTCCGCGTGCAGGCCCGAGCGATCCTCGCGTCCTGAATCCCGCATCCCAACGATCGTCCCCGTCCAACAGACGGCCCCATCCAACCCACAACTGCAACCCAACGGGAGAACCCCCACATGCCGTACCAGCCCATCGACGAGCTGATCATCGAACGCGACGGACCCGTCGCCATCTTGAAGCTGAACCGCCCCGAGAAGCTCAACGCGTTCAGCGATGCCATGCACGAGGCGATGCGTGAGGTCTGGTACCACCTCTCCCTCGACCGTTCGGTGCGCTCGATCGTGCTGACCGGCGAGGGTCGCGCCTTCTCCGCAGGCGGCGACATTCCCAACTTCATCAAGGACTACGAGTCGCAGATCCGGCGGCGCGAGTCGATGCGCGGCGCCCAGCGGGTGCTCGATGCCATGCTCGAGTGCCCCAAGCCGATGATCGCCGCGGTGAACGGCCCCGCTACCGGCCTCGGATGCAGCGTCGCCATCTCCTGTGACATCGTCTTCGTTGCCGAGGAGACGTTCATGTCCGACCCCCACGTCGACATCGGCCTCGTGGCCGGCGACGGCGGCGCGGTGCAGTGGCCGCTGTTCATGTCGATCCTCAAGGCCAAGTACTACCTGCTCACCGGTGAGCGCATCCCGGCCAAGGAGTGCGTCGAGATCGGCCTCGCCAACTTCGCCGTGCCCGGTGATCAGTTGATGGACAAGACGCTCGAGCTCGCGCACCGCCTGGCTTCCAAGCCCCAACAAGCACTCGAGGAGACCAAGCGGGCCATCAACCTGCACCTGCGGCAGGCCACGCTGCTGGTCTCTCCGTTCGCGTGTGCCGCCGAGCAGGAGTCGTTCGCCACCCCCGACATCGCCGAGACCGTCGAGAACTTCAAGGCCAAGCTCGCGCAGTTCGAGAAGAAGGACTGACGTCGTGAACGTCGGCGTGGTCGAGAACGGGGACCGCTCGTGAAGTGGGGGATCGTCTTCGCGAGCACCTCGTTCCCGGAGCCTGATCGCGCCCTGCACATGGCCCAGACCGCGGAGGCCGTCGGGTTCGAGTCGCTGTGGTGCCCCGAGCACGTCGTCGTCGCCGTCGGCGATGGCGTGACGCCCTACAGCGGGTCGCTCGACGGGAAGATGGATCGGCTGTGGCGCCGGGGCGGAATTCCCGATCCGCTGGCCTGGCTCGCGTTCGTGGCTGCCGGGACGAGCACCATCAGACTCGGCACCAACGTCGTGATCCTGCCGGAGCACCAGCCGACGGTGCTGGCCAAGACCGCGGCCACGGTCGACTACCTGTCGGGCGGCCGCCTCGAGCTCGGTATCGGTGTCGGTGAGCTCCCCGAGGAGTACGAGTCCGTCGGCATGTCGTTCACCAACCGCGGGAAGCGCATGGACGAGTACATCGGTGCACTCAGGGCCCTGTGGTCCGAGGAGGTCACCACGTACGAGGGCGACCACGTCACGCTCAGGTCGGTGCGCTGCGACCCGAGCCCACCGCGCGGCACCATCCCGCTGCACATCGGTGGCGCGTCGCCGGCCGCCTTGCGGCGCGCCGCGACCGTCGGAGACGGCTACTTCCCGTGGGTCCCACCCGGCCTCGACCTGCAGCAGACGCTGCGATCGGTGATCCGAGGTGTGCGCGAGGAAGCCGAGCGGATCGGGCGCGACCCGAACACGATCGAGATGACCGTGGGCGGGGCCCGAACCATCGAGGAAGCCGAGGAGATGGCGGCGCTGGGGGTCGACCGACTCGTCATCGCGCTGCGGGGAAAGAGCCAGGAGGAGGTCACCGACGAGCTCGGCACCTTCGCCGAGACGGTCATCGCCTCCACGGTCGAGCTGTGACCGGCCGTCTCCAAGGGCGGGTCGCCATCGTCACCGGCGCGGGCCAGGGCATCGGCCGGGGCGTCGCCCTAGCGCTCGCCGGCGAAGGAGCCATGGTCACGCTGATGGGCCGCACACCGAGCAAGCTCGAGTCGGTCGCCGGCGAGATCGCCCACCGCGGCACCGGCGCCGCGCTCGTGACTCCCGGCGACGTCGAGCAACGCGAGTCGGTCGACGAGGTGGTCGCCGCAACCGTTGCCGAGTGGGGCCGCCTCGACATCGTGGTCAACAACGCGCAGACGCTCGCCTACAACACCATCCGCCGGCTCACCGAGGACGAGCTCGAGTCGATGTGGCAGTCGGGACCGATGGGCACCTTCCGGATGCTCCAGGCGAGCTTCGATCACCTGCGTCTCACCAAGGGTTGTGTCGTGAACATGGGGTCGGGCGCATCGATCCTGCCCCGGCCGGTGATGGGTGGCTACGCGATGGCCAAGGAGGCCATCCGGGTGCTCACTCGTGTGGCCGCGGTCGAGTGGGGCCGCTACGGCATCCGCGTGAACGCCGTCTGCCCGCTCGCCGACACGCCCGGGATGGACTTCTTCGACGGCGAGACTGGCGCGTACGAGGACCTGGTGATCCCCGACGTCGCGCTCGGTCGGCTCGGCGATGCCGAGACAGACATCGGCAGATCGGTCGTGTACCTGTGTAGCGACGATGCGGCCTACGTGACCGGCACCACGCTCATGGTCGACGGCGGCTACAACTATCTGCGATGAGGGAGCACATGGAAGCGGAGCTGGAGAACGTTCGGGTCGAGGTGGCCGACAAGGTCGCGATCGTGACGTTGGACCGACCACCGGTCAACGCCCTCGACACCCCGACGTGGCGCGAGCTGGCGGTCGCCTTCGAGTCGCTCGGAGCTCGACGCGACGTCAACGTCGCCATCTTCAACGCGACCGGCAAGGTCTTCTGCGCCGGGGTCGACTTGGTCGACTCGCCCAAGCGTCACCGTCCCGACGGCCGCCCCGAGGACGACGCGCCGCAGGGCGACCCGCGTGACCAGCTTGACTCCGGGCTGCTCCCACGCCGCACCTTCTTCTCGCTCTACGACTGCGCGGTTCCCGTCATCGGCGCCATCGACGGCAAGGCTATCGGTGCGGGGGCGATGCTCGTGGGCTTGTGCGACATGGTGGTCGCCACCCCCCGCTTCGAGATGGCCCTCACCGAGATCAACGTCGGTGTGCTCGGTGGCGTCAAGGCCACGCAGCGCTTCGTGGGCCCCTATCTCGCCAAACGGATGTTCCTCACCGGCGAGTACGTGGGAGCCGAGGAGCTCTACCGACGCGGGTGCATCGAGGCCGTCGTGGAGCCCGACGAGCTGATGGCAACCGCCCGGGCGCTGGCCGACAAGATCGCAGCGAAGAGTCCCATCGCGGTGCGCCTGGCGAAGGAGTCCGCCAACCGCGTCGAGTACATGGACCTCAAGGAGGGGTACCGCACCGAGCAGGACTACACCACGCGGGTCAAGCGGTATGCCGACTCCGACGAGGCCGGCAAGGCATTTGGCGAGCGCAGGCCGCCGGCGTTCCGATGGGAGTGACGCGTGAGGTCCACGCCCATGGCTGAGGCGATCGACTTCACCGCCCAGCCCCGTAGGGGCCGGTTCGAGGCCTGGCTGCTCGATGCCACCGCCAAGGGGTCGAACGCCCAGCACGGCCGGCGCAAGCAGGAAGTCATCGGTGCAATGGAGGGCACGCTCGTCGAGATCGGGCCCGGTGCCGGCGCCAACATGCCCTATTACCGCGACGGGGTGCACGTCATCGGGATCGAACCCAACCCTGCGATGCACGAACGCCTTCGCTCGCACGCCGAAGCCAACGGCGTCGACCTCGAGATTCGGATGCTGCGTGGTGAGCACCTCGACGTCGATGACGCGTCCGTCGACGGGGTCGTCGGCACGCTGGTGCTGTGCGGCGTGACCGACCAACGCCAGGTGCTGCGCGAGATCCGAAGGGTCTTGCGTCCCGGAGGGACGTACTTCTTCATCGAGCACGTCGGCGCACGACCGGGATCGACGATGCGGCGCATCCAGAAGGTCCTCAACCGGCCGCATCGGTGGTTGCTCAACGGCTGCGAGGTCCATCGCGACACGGCAGCAGTCATCGAGTCCGCGGGGTTCGCCGCGGTCGAGCTCGAGCACACGGTCATGAAGCCTGGCCTCTACCTGCCGGACTTCATCATCGGCACCGCAACCCGCTGACGGCGATCGACACGGGGCGCCGGCCCGCAGCGTTGGGCTACGGTGCCGACCGCCGTCGCGGTAGCGAGCCTGGGAGGATTCGTGCAGCTGGGTTTCTCGTCGATGAACACGCCCGAAGAGGTCGCTCCCGACGTGCTGGCGCGCGCCCTGGAGGATCGCGGCTTCGAGTCGCTCTGGATGGGTGAGCACACCCACATCCCGACGTCCCGGGACACGCCCTACCCCGCGGGTGGCGAGCTGCCCGGGCCGTACACGCGCATGATGGACCCCTACGTGGGGCTGATGCTGGCTGCGAGCGCGACCTCCACGCTCAAGGTCGGCACGGCGGTGTCGCTGTCGCTGCAGCATCACGTGTTGGCGCTCGCGAAGACCGTTGCCACCCTCGACCGGCTCTCGAGAGGGCGCGTGCTGTACGGCGTCGGCGTCGGCTGGAACCGGGAGGAGCTGGCCAACCACAGCGACGTTCCCTGGAGCCGACGGTACCTGGCCCTCGAGGAGTGCGTGGCCGCGCTGCGCTGCCTGTGGACCGACGAGGAGGCCGAATTCCATGGGGAGTACTTCGACTTCGACCCGGTGTGGAGCCTCCCCAAACCGCTGCAGCCGGAGATTCCGGTGGTGTGCGGCATGAGCGGCAGGTTGGGCACCGCCCACGCAGTGCGTTGGGCCGACGTGTGGATGCCCATGGATGTCGCTCTGGGTGATGTGAGGAGCGGGCGCATCGAGAAGAAGATCAGGCTGTTCCGCCAGGCTGCGGCCGAGGCCGGACGTGGGGAGGTGCCGATCAACCTGTTGACCTTCGGTGATCCGACGCTGGAGACGCTGCAGTATTACGCGTCCCTCGGCGTGGAACGCACGGTCGTGGGCGGCTCACGAATCGGCTGGGACGACCCCTCGACGACCATGCCGTTCATCGACCGGTACGCCGAGATGATCCCCGAACTGCGCTAGCTCTCCGTCGCACGTGGCGCTCCCTGGACCGCTGCGAGGGCCCGACCCGTTCCTCCCGGCGCGGTCCTCGACGAATCGTGGGATCGGGGTTACGTTGCCGGAGATGCGGCGTCATGCGGGACTAGCCGACGAGTTGCCCACGATCGAAGTGCTCTGGGTCGATGACGCCGGAGCGCTTTTCGACGAGATGGGCGCGCAGGTCGAGGCGGCGTGGGCGGGGGAGTCGACGGCACGTGCCTGCGACTACGAGCGTGCCGTCGAGCCCGACACGGGATCGGCCCCCGGAGCGTCGCGGGTGGTGATCGGGTCTGCGCCGCGCGTCGGTGCGGTGAGCCGGCTCCACGCACGCGATGAGGTACGCGCACCCGTGCTGGCGGATCCCCGCAGGGTCGTGGCGATGGCACTCGGCGGTGGGTTGGGTAGTTGGCGTGTGCCATGGATGCGCCTCGATGCCACGTCGATCGAGCTCGAGTCGAAGTGGGGGGTGGCGTGGCGGGTCCGGGTCGGTCTGTTTCCCGGTCGATTCGGGCGGGCGGCGACCCTGCGGATCTACCCGAGCCCGTCGATGAACCTCACCATTGTGCAGCTGCTGCCCCAACGCCGCCGAAGGGTGCCGGCGCCCACGTTCGTCCACCTGGGCGTCCGGTCGGTCCGGCGATTGGTGCTCGCTCTCGAACACGGCGACGTCTGACGCCGATCTCGGGCCTGGCGCCGGCGCCGGCACGACCGGTTCGGGCGCAACTACGCTCGGTTCGTCACGAGAGGGTCGGTGCAGGAACCGACCCGTCGAGGAGGGCAGTGGCTCGATGCGACCCCAGCTCAACCACACGATCGTCTCGGCAAGCGATCCCGTCGCTTCGGCCACGTTCCTGGCCGAGGTCATGGGGTTCGATCCACCCGTTGCCTTCGGTCACTTCATGGTCGTCGAGGCGGGAAACGGCGTGAGCCTCGACTACCGGCAGGCGAGTGATGCCATCACCCGGCAGCACTACGCGTTCCTGGTGACCGAGCAACAGTTCGACGAGATCTTCGATCGCGTCGTCGAACGAGGCCTTCCCTACTGGGCCGACCCCGGGCGCAACCACGCCCAACAGACCAACCACCACGACGGTGGACGAGGCGTGTACTTCCCCGACCCCGACGGGCACAGCCTGGAAATCATCACCCGCACCTACGGCAGCGGACCCCGCCGGGCGGGCGCCCCCTGAGGCAGGATCACGGGGGTTGGGTTCCTGTACTGTCAGCGCAGTCGGGACACTCACGGAGGTGGGCCATGGATGTGCGGGCGCTGGGATACATCGGGCTCGACGTGCGCGATGGCGAAGAGTGGAGGAACTATGCCGACACCCTCGGTGCGGCGGTCGCTCCCGCCGAGGGCAGCGACGACCTCCTCGTCAGGATCGACGAGCGGCCCTACCGGGTGATCGTGCAGCAAGCCGACGACCGAGAGGGGCTCGCTTTCGCCGGATGGGAGCTTGCCGATGGACGCGCGTTGGACCAGGCCGCCGACGAATTGGCGGCAGCAGGTCACGAGGTGCGGCCTTCCTCTGAGGCCGAACGGGCCCGGCGACGGGTCTGCGGACTCATCCACACGACCGACCCCGGAGGGTTTCGCCTCGAGCTCTTCTGGGGACCCGTTCTCGATCACGAGCCCTTCACCGCCCCCAGAGGTGGGTCTGGCTTCGTTGCCGGACCGCTCGGCCTCGGCCACATCGTGCTGGGTACGCCCGCGTTCGCGTCCAGCGTGGCCTTCTACGTCGATGTGCTCGGGTTCCGCGTCAGCGACCATTTCCGTCCCGGCGGGTCCGAGGTGTTGTTCCTGCACTGCAACCCGAGGCATCACAGCCTGGCACTGTCGACAGCGGACGAAGCGGCGCTGTACCACTTCATGTTCGAGAAGCGAACCCTCGACGATGTGGGCTATGCGTTGGACCGTCACCGCGCGCTGGGCGTGCCGATCTCCAGGGACCTGGGAAAGCACCCGAACGACCAGATGGTGTCGTTCTACAGCCGCAGCCCGTCGGGGTTCGACGTCGAGATCGGCTGTGGCGGCCGCCTCGTCGACGACGCCACCTGGACCGTCACCGAGATCACCAAACCCAGCCTTTGGGGCCACCGCAGCCCGGTGTGAGCGACCGACCCGGATCCGGTCGCTGTGCCTGTGTGGTCGTGGGGCAGTCGTCTCGGTGCTCGCCGTCGGCGGTGCCGGGGGGCGCGCAGACGGGCGCGGAGATGAAAGGATGGGGCGTGCACACTTCCGGGGCAAGCCACATCGCGTTTTCTGTCGGCAACTTCGAACGGTCGCTGGCCTGGTACCAGCGGGTATTCGGGGCGGAGGTGGTGATGGACGAACCCGCCGACCATCGCCACGCCGCCGTCCTCGGCTTGCCCGGAACCAGCCTGTTGATCGGGCTCTCGGAGTTCTACGCCCGCGCCGATGCGCCATTCGATCCGACCCACACGGGCCTCGACCATTTCGCGTTCGCCGTCGGGACGCGCTCGGACCTCGACGACTGGGCGGCACACCTCGACGGTCTCGGCATCGACCACTCCGGGCCGCTCGACGTGCCCCCCGGCGCCATCTTGAACTTCAAGGACCCCGACGGGATCGCCCTCGCGCTCATGTGGCGCCGCTGACACGCCGCCTTCGCCGGCGGGCGATCCGGACAGGCGCGTGAGGGTGCGGGCAGCCATCTGGCAACGAGGTCGCGATCGAAGAGGCCGGCAGGTTGTCCCCGTCGACGAACTGCGTCTTAGACGGTGTCAGGCGTCGGGTTCGAAGACCGGCACCCAGGCCTCGCCGGCTCGCTCGAACACCACGCGAACCGGCGCGCCGATCTGCAAGGTGTCGTGGTCGCAGTTCACGATGTTGGTGGTGAACCGGAGGCCGGGTTGTTCGCCGAGCTCGACGATGGCCACCACATAGGGCGGCGGTACGTCGGGGTGGTACTGATGACGGTTGACGGTGAACGTGAAGATCGTTCCTTTGCCACTCACCGGTGCGGCGATGAGTCCACCGCCACAGTGGGGGCAGGCCCCCTCGGGAGGGTGGATCCAGCGGTCGCAGGCATCACAACGTTGGATGAGGAGCTGGCCGTCGGCGCCGCCGGTCCAGAACGCCCGGCTGGCGTCGGTGATCGGAGGCGGGATCCTCGGCGGTGGTGGAGCGGTGTCAGCCATCGACCCGACTATAGGGTGCGAGCGCGCTGGCCGGCCCAAGTCTTCGTGGCTCGGCCACCTTGGCTACGCTCCCCCGCATGGTCGACATCGCTGAGCGCAACGCAATCATCTCCGGTATCGGGATCTCGCAGATCGGCCGCAAGACCGGAATCCCCGGTCTCGAGCTCACCCGTGAGTCGGCCATGCATGCGATCTCCGACGCCGGGCTCACGCCGGCAGACATCGACGGCATCTCCACGATGGGCGAGACCCCGATCGCGGAGGTGATCGCCGACCTCGGACTCGAGGTCGGCTACCGAGGGGGCGGTTTCGACACCGGCGGCTTGTTGTCGCCGGTCATGTCGGCGTTCATGGCCGTGGCGAGCGGTCGAGCGCGCCACGTGCTCGTCTACCGCACCGTGCAGATGATGGGTGGTGCCATCGTCAACCAGGGCCCCCCAGGCGGCGGCGAAGCCGAACCATCATCGGACCCGCCACCGAGGGGCATGGAGCAGATGGCCACGCTCCTCACGTTCCACGCGTACTCCGCGGTCAACTGGCTGGCGATGCACGCCAAGCGCCACATGCACCTGTACGGCACCACCCGTGAACAGCTGGGAGCGCTAGCCGTCAACAGCCGTCACAACGCGTCGCTCAATCCGCGTGCCTGCTACCGCGAGCCGATCACCCTCGATGACTACCTGAGCGCGCGGATGATCTCGGACCCCTTGGGTCTGCTCGACTGCGACGTGCCCATCGACGGGTCCATTGCCGTGGTGGTGTCGGCTGCGGACTACGCGCCGGATTGCCCGAATCCGCCGGTGCGGGTCCAGGCGATTGGCGGGTCGCCCGGCACCGGCGGCTGGGACCAGCGAGCCGACTACCCCAACATGGCCTCGGTCGACGCCGCGACCGAGATGTGGAGCCGGACCGACCTCAAGCCTGCAGATGTCGACGTTGCCGAGCTCTACGACGGTTTCACGTACCTCACCCTGGCGTGGCTCGAGGCCCTCGGGTTCTGCAAGCCCGGCGAAGGTGGCCCCTTCATGGAGGGTGGTGAGCGCATCTCCCTCCACGGCGAACTCCCGCTCAACACCTATGGAGGGCAGCTTTCCGCCGGACGCATGCATGGCTACTGGGTGCTCTACGAGGCGTGCATCCAGCTCCGGGGACACGGACATGCGCGCCAGGTGAAAGACGCCGAGGTCGCGGTCGTCTCCAACGGCGGGGGGCCGATCGCCGGGTGCATGTTGCTCACTCGCTGAGCGTCGAGCGCCGGCGCGTTCTCACTGCACCGCCGCCGGCCCGCCGTCCGAGGCGACCCGCGCCGAGGGCTCAGTCTTCGTCGGGAAGGCCGCCCCCGATGGCAGGCCCACCGTCGATCGACAGTGTCTGGCCCGAAACCCACGAGGACAGCTCGCTGCAGAAGTAGAAGACGCCCATCGCGATGTCGAGTGGTTGGCCGACCCGACGCAATGGTGCGCGGGCGCCGGCGGACTCGGGTGTCATACCGAACCGCTCCCACGCTCGAAGCGCGCCCTCGGAAGCGACGGCACCGACAGCGATCGCATTGCACCGGATGCCCTTCGGGCCCAACTCGGAGGCCACGACGCGGGTGAGCATCTGGAGCCCGGCCTTGGACGCGCTGTAGACGGCGCCGCCGCGCACGCCCTGGACGCCGGCGGCGGAGGAGATGTTGACGATGGAGCCCCCGCCGCGCTCGATCATCGTCGGGGCCACCAACTGGATCAGCTGGTAGGGCCCCCGCAGATTCAGCGCCATGTTGTTGTCGAAGCGATCCATGCCGGTCTGGAGGAAGGGAAACATGTAACTCCCTCCGGCATTGTTCACGAGGATGTCGATCCCGCCGAGCGCCGAGATCGCGGCTTGGACGGTCGCTTCGCACGAGGCGTCGTCGCGCACGTCGAGCGTCATGGCGATCGCCTGGCGCCCGGTCGCTGTCTCGATCTCCGAAGCAACCCGGGTGCAGTTGTCGACCTTGCGGCTCGCCACCACGACGTCGCAGCCGCGACCGGCGAGCACCTTCGCCGTGGCCTCGCCGATCCCGGTGCCCCCACCGGTCACGAGGGCCTTCTTCCCTGTGAGGTCCAAACCCGGTGAGAGATCGAATGCGGTGTCCATCGAGCTGAGATCGAACATGTTTCCCCCTGGCGACGGTGTGTCGAGCGGACCCTACCTGGCGCCTGGCGGCCACGCTGGCCTCGCCCTCGCGGGACCAGCTCGGATCTGAGGCGGCGACCGGAGTGCAGGTCGGCGAAGAGGAGTCGGGCGCTGGCCGGCCGCTACGATCCTTCGCCTCGCGCACCCCGGCGCGGTCGAGGAGGATCGACATGAAGTTCGGACTGCCGTTGTTCGGTGTGAGCCCACGGTTCTACGGCGACATCGCCAGCGCGGCGGAGGACAACGGCTTCGAATCGGTGTGGATGCCCGAGCACCTGATCTTCCCGGAGGAGATCCCGCCGACGTATCTCTACAGCGACTCCGGCTATCCGCCGGTATCGCCCGACACCCCGTTGTTCGACGTCTGGGTGGTGCTCGCCTACATCGCGCACGCGACCTCCACGATCCGGCTCGCCACCAATGTGTACGTGCTGCCGCTCCGCCATCCCGTGGAGGTGGCCCGTTCGGTGGTGACGCTCGATCGGCTGTCGAACGGGCGGGTCACGATGGGGGTGGGCGTGGGCTGGCTCGAGGAGGAGTTCGACGTCGTGGGCCGGGGCTTCCACGATCGCGGGAAGCGCGCCGACGCCATGATCCCCCTGATCCGGAGTCTCTGGACCGACGACGTGATCGCGGTCCACAACGAGCATTTCGACTTCGGGCCGGTGAAATTCCAGCCGAAGCCGCGGCATCGGCACATCCCGATCGAGGTCGGTGGTGTATCGAAGCCGGCGCTGCGTCGGGCTGGTCGGCTCGGTGACGGCTGGATCGAGATCGGTTCGGCTGATCTCGACGACGTCAGCGCGAAGCTCGACCTCATCATGGCCGAACGCGCCGACGCCGGACGCGCCGACGAGCCCTTCGAGGTCACCCTGGGTGGGTCCCATGCGGGGGACCTCGACGCGATCCGCCGGGCCGAGGACATCGGCGCCACGCGCTTGATCGTGGCCCCGATGGGCGCTGCGGGCGCCTCGGTGGACGGCATCGTCGACTTCATCAAACGCTTCGCCGACGACGTCATCAGCGCGGTCGGCTGAGGCGAGCCGCGCGGCGGGAGGCGCAGACGCCAGCTGCCCGGCGTGGCGAGACCGTTGACAGGGGGCCCACGACGGTCTCGGTGGCCGACCGATTGCGGAGGCCGAGCACGTCGGTGCCGTGGATGCTCGAGCCCGATCCGAACCAAGTCAACGGCACCGCGCCTCCTGTCACCTCCGCCTCGCCGCGGCGAGTCATGCGCCGTTGTGCGAAGATCTGCTCCTCGCGCCTGGGGGCTGCGAACGTCGTGCACAAGCGCAAGGGGGATCGGTTTCGTGGATCTTGGAGTGAGAGGGAGGCCGTACCTGGTGGTCGGGGGGACCCGCGGGATGGGCTTCGCCACGGCCACCGTGCTCGCCGAAGAGGGCGCCGACGTGGCGATCGTGAGCCGTGACGCCACCTCGGGGACCGCTGCCGCCGCCGAGCTCGCCGAAGCCCATGGTGCTCAGGTGATCGCGGTGACCGGCGACCTGTCGGTTGAGGGCGACGCTGATCGGGTCGTGAACGAGGCCGCCGAA
>JAHECR010000091.1 GCA_024641655.1 Acidimicrobiaceae bacterium | reverse complement strand
CCAACCGCGCCCGTTCGAGCTGCACCGCCACCCCCGCGACCTCCAGCTCGCGGCCCAACAAACGCGGCAGGTCGGCCACCAGATTCCCGGCCAGCGCCGCCGTGACCCGCAACGGCGGAAACGACCCGGCACCGACCTGCCACAACCTCGTCAGCCTGTTCAACCCCTTCAACTGATGCGACCCCAAATCGGTCAACAACACACCGTCCACCAGCGCCGCCGTCGCCGCCGACACCACGATCTGACCACCATGGCCCGCATCGGCCACCCGTGCCGCCTCGTTCACGACCATGCCGTGATAATCCCCACCACTCGGCGTCAACTCCCCGGTGTGCAGCCCCATCCGAACAGGAAGCTCCAACTCCGACTGCGCAGCAACCGCCGCCGCCACCGCATCGCCGGCCGCCTCGAACGCCGCACAGATCCCGTCGCCCGTGTGCTTGAAAACCGAACCACGATGCGCGTCGACCACCTCGTTCAACAACCGATCGTGGCGGGCCAACGCCGCCTCCATCGCCGACCGATCCTCCAACCACCGCCGCGTCGAATCCTCGATGTCGGTGATCAACAACGTCACCGTCCCACTCGGCAGCCCCACAACGACACCATAGGCCCACCATCCAGCCGGGTCGGACCCGACACCGGCCGCACGACCGGCAGCCGCGCTGCGACGTCAGCGCCCGAGATCGATCGCGGCGGGATCTGTCAAGCTCGCGCCGCTCGATGCCGATGACCGATCGTGCTCGTTCATTCCGACGTCTCGACCGTGGATGCTGTCGACCGGCCGCCCTCGTCCTCGTACGAGCGGGGCATCGAAGTCGAGGCGCTGCTGGACGCGGCCGCGGCGCTGCACCGCGACGGCATCCTCACCGACGCCGAGTACGAGACGAAGCACCGGCGACTCACCACGCTGCGCTGACCGCGACGGCTGCTCCGTCGGTGGCGGCGGAGATGATCACGGCCATCTCGCCGCCCGAGGCGCCCTGACGGGCCGATCGGCCCTTGGGCCACCCGGCATCGTCCCGTACTCTCGACGGGAGAAGCCGCGACGAGGAGGTTGTGATGCCCGACAAGACGTCGAAGCAGGAAGTGCTCAAGTCGATCAGGGGAACGCACGACTCGTTGTCGGTGAGACGTTCCTTCGGTGATCCCATCGAGCTCGATGGTGTGACGGTGATCCCCGTGGCGCGGGTGTCCGGGGGCGCAGGTGGCGGTGGCGGTGAGGGGACCGACGAGAACGAGGCCGGCGGCGAGGGTTTCGGTGCCGGATTCGGGCTGCGCGTCAATCCGATCGGCGTCTACGAGGTCCACGCCGACTCCGTCGTGTGGAAGCCGACGGTCGATGTCAACCGCCTGCTCAAGGGCGGGCAGGTGCTCGGCGGCATCATCGCCGTGTGCGTCACGCTGGTGGTCCTCGCCCGGTCCCGCTGAACCGGGGTCTCCGACACCGGGACCGCCGAGAGATGCCAGCGACCGGGCGACGGACCGCTACTGCTGAGCCATCAGGCCGCGGAGTTCGGCTTCGTCGTGCCGGAGCAGCTCGCCCGAGATGTCGACGATCACGCGCCGGATCGTTCCGGCGAATCGGAACGGTGCGGCGTACAGGCCGGGGTCGACCGAGTCGAACGCGGCATACCCGCAGCTGAAGCCGACCGGGCCCATCCGGTTCGTCGTGGTGAACGGAAACGCCGTGGCGCCGACCAGACGACCATCGACGGACAGCAGGGCGTTGCCGGGCGACCCCGTCCCCGCTGCCAGATCGGGGGCGCCGGTCGGTGCGAACTCGAAACGCAACTCGTGGTCGCCCGGCGTCAGCACCTCGTCGCTCGACGTGGTGAACCGCTGCGACCCGACCCAGTTGTAGACGTGACGCAGCCTGCCACCGAGCACCATGAACGCGTAGCCGCCGTGACGTCCGCCGTGCGTGGCCAGGATGCCGTCCGACGCGCCACCGGCGATGTCGACGTCGGGGATCGTGACGTCGGCGGTGATGCTGTACGGACGGTTGTAGATCCGCGGCGACGCTCCGAAGTAGACGGGCGCCGCGTCGGGGTACCAGACGAGTCGATCGCGGGGCGCGGCGATGGTCGGGCGCACGGTGAGCAACCGTGAGATGCCTGCCGAGGCGAGCGGGAACACGCC
This sequence comes from Acidimicrobiaceae bacterium, assembly GCA_024641655.1. Taxonomy (GTDB): domain Bacteria; phylum Actinomycetota; class Acidimicrobiia; order Acidimicrobiales; family UBA8592; genus JAHECR01. The sequence goes on along the minus strand of JAHECR010000091.1, from coordinate 1,848 downwards.
GTACTTCTCGGCCTGCTCGTACCAGAGCGCCTTCATGTCGGCGAGCTTGCCGGGCATGTCGACGGCGAGGTTGCGGGTCTCCGCGGGGTCGGCGGCCACGTGGTACAGCTCCCACCCGTCGGCGTCGAGTTGCTCGAGCATCTCCGCCGTCAGCGCCTGGCCGAACCGGCGACCGCGCTGCGCCGCCTCGGCGAAGCTCGGGCCCGGCACGGGGCAGTTCGCCTTCCAGCCGTCGTGGTGGATCGAGCGGCTGCCGAACATCTCGAAGTACTGCGTGGTGTGGTTCGACGGCGCGTCCGGCGCGTCGAAGCTGTGGGCGAAGCTCGTGCCGTGGATCGGCGACTGCTCGACGCCGCGAATCACGTCGGGAGCAGCGATCCCGAGCGTGTCGAGCAGCGTCGGGAGGACGTCGGTGACGTGCGTGTACTGCGTGCGCACCTCGCCGTGCCCGGAAATACCCGCCGGCCACGACACGATGCACGGATCGGTCACCCCACCGCGGTACGTCTCACGCTTCCACCGACGGAACGGCGTGTTGCCCGCCCACGCCCACCCCCACGAGTAGTGCGGATACGTGTCGGGACCGCCCCAGCGGTCGAAGAACTCGAGGTTCTTCTCGAGTGTTTCGGGCACCCCGTTGAAGAACTGCACCTCGTTGAAGGTGCCGTGCACGCCGCCCTCGGCACTCGCGCCGTTGTCGGACATCACGACGATGATCGTGTTGTCCAGTTCTCCGAGTTCGTCGATGAAGTCGACGACCCGGCCGAGGTGATGGTCCGACTGCTCGATGAACCCCGCGTACACCTCCATCTCACGGGCGTACATCCGTCGCTCCTCGTCGCTCAGGTCGTGCCACGCCGGCACGTCGGGGTCGCGCTCGGACAGCACCGTGTCGGGCGGCACGATTCCCTCGGCCAACTGCCGCTCGAACACGACCTTGCGGTACTCGTCCCATCCGGCGTCGAAGCGGCCCGCGTACTTCTCGATCCACTCCGGCTCCACGTGGTGCGGCGAGTGGCCGGCCCCGAGCGCGTAGTAGAGGAGGAACGGCTTGTCGGGCGCGTGGACGTGGGCATCCTTGACGAACTGGATCGCGTGGTCGGCGAGATCGATGTTGAGGTGGTAGCCGTCCTCGGGCGTCGCCGGGGCCGGGACCGGATGGTTGTCGTGGACGAGATCGGGGAACCAGTGGTCGGTCGAGCCGGCGAGGAACCCGTAGAACCGCTCGAAGCCCCGGCCGAGCGGCCAGCGGTTGAACGGCCCGGCCGTCGTCGACTCGGTCGGTGCGGTCAGGTGCCACTTGCCGATGGCGAACGTGTTGTATCCGTGCTCCAGCAACATCTCGGGCAGGAACCCGTGCTCGAAGCCGATGAAGCTGTTGTGCGCCGGGAAGCCGAGCGAGGTCTCGGTGATCGCCGACAAGCCGAGCGTGTGGTGGTTGCGGCCCGTCATCAGGCAGCCGCGCGTCGGCGTGCACAACGCTGTCGTGTGGAAGTTCGAGTAGCGCAGGCCACGGGCGGCGATCCGGTCGAGTGTCGGCGTCTCGCACAGCCCGCCGAACGGAGAGAGTTGGCCGAAGCCGACGTCGTCCCACAGCACCACCACCACGTTCGGCGAGCCGTCGCGGGCGCGCGACGGCGCAGGCCACGCCGGTGACGACTCGTCGAGCGTCCGCCCGATCACACCCGGGAACGGTGCGCCCGGCATGTACTCCACGATTCGATCCTGAGCCATCCGTGCACGGTAGACCCCGCTCGACTGCCCCGTTCGCGGTGGAACGTCCGACGGAGGGCAGAGCCGGGCCGTCCGGCCCTGGCGCTGTCGATCGAATCGGCTTACGGTGGGCGC
>JAHECR010000023.1 GCA_024641655.1 Acidimicrobiaceae bacterium | reverse complement strand
TCGGCGTCGGCGTTGCCGGCGTCGGCGCTTCGGGTGTGGGCGTTTCCGGGGTCGCGGTCAGTGTGGGGGTGGGTGGTTGTGGCGTTGCGGTGGCGGTCGGCGTCGGCGCTTCGGGTGTGGGGGTGGGCGTCGGCGTCGCTGTGGGGGTGGGTGTGGGGGTCACCGACTGCTGCTCACCGGGGTGGAACTCCCAGGCGAACTTCTTGTCCCCGGCGTTGTACTCCCAGTGGTAGCCGCCACCGTCTTGGTAGGTGACGCCCTTCTTCTGGGCCGGGCTGGTTCGATACGTCTCCCACGCGCTGACGGCCTGCGCGCCCGTGTATTCGCCCGAGGACTCGCCGGTGTCGGCGCGAGCGGCGCCGGCCCCGGGGCCCATGAAGATCGCGCCGAGACCGAGGACGAGCGCCACGATCGTGATCGCCTGGGCGAGGTGGCGGCTGCGCTCGCCGGTCGCGACCAACAGGTCGGCGGGTGCGAGCTGTGGAGCGGCGACGTCGCCGCCATGGTGGTGGGTGATGGCGCAGTACTCGATGAGGGCACGCCGGTCGTCCTCGTCGAGCCCGACGAGCTGCACGCCCACCCGGCAGGCGTTGTCGCGGGTTTCGACCACCGACCTGATCGTTCCACGAGCACGCACGGTTCGCGGACCGCCGACGAGCTGGGGTAGCCCGATCTCGATGGGCAACTCGGCCGAGACAGCCGGAGCGTGATCGACGATGACCCCGACTCCCCCGGGTGTGAGATCGATGACGCGGCCAGGCGAACCCCCGAGGCGCGCGGGCAGATCGGCCACGATGCGATGCTGGGTACGGCGTTGCCGTCGACGAACCACCACCTTGAGCACATCGGTGAGCCCGGCGCTGGCGGCCAGGGCCATCCCGAGCGCGCACACGCGTCCGGTGCTCGAGAATGCCGGGAGGAGGTCGGGCAGGAACATCGTCGAGCTGCGGATGATGATGACCCCGTCGAGTGCTACGAGCATTCCTGTCACGAGCCGGAGTGCCCCCAGTGAACGGACGCCATCGGCCCGATCGCTGCCGAAGGCGATCGAGCTGCGGGTTCGGCCCATTACCGCTGCGAGCGCCGAGAGGTCCGACGTGACCGTTCGCCAGCCCTGGCGGGTCCGGTCCCCGATGCGCAGCGTGCCACGCGCCAACTGGTGGTTGGCGAGGACCTGGAGCCCGAAGGCCGGCATCCACCAGCGCAGCCAGACCGACGCCGACTCCCCGACGGGGAGCCGGCTGGTCAGCAGGGTGGTCATCAACAACGCGGTCAACAGCATCTGGCGAATGCCGGTTCCGAATCCCAGGGCCCAGCCCAGGTGTGCCATCCGCGCCCTCCAGGGCAGCTTGGTCCGCAGCGGGCTCTGGGGGGTGCGGAACACGCGGAGCGTTTCGATGGCCCGTCGTCGTCGGGTGACGAGGTACGCGTCGAGCGAGTCGGGCGCGTCGTCCCACACCAGCTCCCGTGCGCGATACAAGGTGGACCAGCCGGACGCGTGGAGCCGTACCAGCGCGCGTTCGAGCGCTGCGGGGTCGGAGGTGTCGAAGCCGGCCGACGACGACAGGGCGCCATGGCGCACGAGCGAGCCGCCACCGAACCAGGGTGCGTGACCGTGGCGGCTGCGCGCCGGGTAGAGCACCGTTCGGTAGAACGCGTCCTCGTCGCGCCCACCGGAGAGGTGGGCCAGCGAGTCGCCGTTCATGAGCCCGACAGCCGCTTGCACCACCGCGACGTCGGGGCTGCTGAAATCGGCCCCGAGCTCGGTCACGAAGTCGGGCATCGGGACCTGACCGGCCTCGAGCCATCCGACGACGGCGCGCCCCAGGCCTCGGGCGCCGAGGTCGAAGAGGTCGACGTGGTTGCCCGAGCCTTCCACGGTCGGGGCCCCGAATCGCTCGCAGACGTCAAGAAGGTCGTCACGTCCGGCGCGCAGGGCGACGACGAGTCGATCGGCCCCCCTGACGCGGCGGGCGCCGACCAGCGTCCGTTCCAGTTGGTCGGGATCATGGAACGTGGCCGTGATGACCAGACCCACCGCGTCTGCGAACGGGCCGCCCGTGGCCGGGTCGGCGGCTCGTCGGGGCCAGGCCTGCCCGACGACTGCGAGGAACTGGGCGGCACCCCACAGCTCGAGTACGAACAGGGGTACCGAGAGCCACGGATTCGTCCCCAGGACCGTGAGCCTCCAGCCGAGATAGGCCGCGAGCGCGAGGGTCGCCGACGTCGCCAGCGCCCGGCGCACCGTGTCGTGCCGCCGTGCGCTCTCGGGAGGTGACGCGTCCGTGCGTCGCGGGGTCGTGGGCATGGTGCCTTCCGTGGTTCCACGTCGATCGAGGTGGTGGGCCTATCGACCCATGGGTCTTGGTGTTGAGGAACGGCGTTAGCCGCGACGCCGATGGGGCGTGTCGACGCGGGCGGTGGGCCGACGTCCTAAAGGTCGTCCACTACGGGTCGATTGCCTTAGCGAGGAGAGATCGTGTCGTGAGTCCAGTTGTCGTCGGCCAGAGCGCAGAACTGCGGATCATCGCCGCGTTCAACGCGCTCCGGGTGCTCGACCGACCCAACGCCACTGCGTCCGAGGTCGCCGACGCGCTCGAGTCCGATCCGGCGCTGTCTGAACAGCTGCTGCGTATGGCCCGATCACCGCTCTACGGGGTGCGCAACGACGAGCTCACCGTCGGTCGCGCCGTCGTGCTCCTCGGTTTCCTCTCGGTCCGCAAGATGGCGGTGCTGCATCTGTGCCGCATGTTGGGGGCGACGACCGGGGACGGCGACTCGATCGACCGGTGGAAGCGCGCGCTGTGGCGCGGCATCGCCGCCGAGCAGGTGGCCCTGCGTCTGGACGATCACCTGGCTGCGGACGCCCTCATGTGCGGCATCTTGCGCTCGTTCTCCGATGACGTCGAAGCCGCAGGCATCTCCACCGACACCGCCCAAACCGATCCGGCGACCCACGAGCGCATCCAGAAGTTCGTCGACGCCGGCGACGCGATCGCCGGCAAGATCCTCAACGCGCTCCCCGGTCTGCCGACGACGGCCGCGATCGACGACGCGCTGCTCTCCGCCGGCCTCGGGCGGCTCGAGGACGGACGCCTGGCCGTGGACATCCGCCGTAGTCACGACCTCTACGCGTCGCTGTTCAGCTGACGGCGATCCCTCCGGCGATGCCGGGTGTGGGGTCGTGAGCGAACGGCTCTCCCGGCGGGCGGACGATCGTCACGCTGCTCGACGGCGACGGCGAGCGCGATAGACGGCCGCGAGCACAGCGGCCACGGCGGCGAAGAACTCCGCCGGGATCGTGTCGCCCACCTCGATCGCCCGATACATCGCACGTGCGAGAGGTTTGTTCTCGCGGATCGGGACGCCGTGCCGGCGGGCTTCCTCGCGGATGCGCTTGGCGACGTGGCCGGCGCCCTTTGCGACAACCTTCGGGGCGGGGTCCCCCGGCTCGTACTTGAGCGCGATGGCCAAGCGCGTCGGGTTGGTGACGATCACGTCGGCTCCCGCGACCGCCGCCATCATGCGCGAACGCGACAGTTGCGCCTGCCGTCGGCGCATCTCGGACTTGACCTGAGGGTTCACCTGCTGGCCCTTGTTCTCCTCGGTGACCTCTTGCTTGGTCATCTTGAGCTGGCTCATGAACCTGCGCTTGTTCCAGGCGGCGTCGGCGAGCCCGATGACGACCGCCAGCCCGGCGGCACGTCCGAGGAGGTTGCGCAGCGCGCCGGCGGTCAGGGTCAAGGTGTCGGACAAGCTGCGTGAGCCGTCGAGTATCTCGGTCGCCACCTGCCGATAGAGCAGGTAGGTGAGCAGGCCCATCGCCGACATCTTGGCAAGGGTGCGGCCGAGGTCCCAGAGGATCTGCTTCGAGAACATCCGCTTGAAGCCGTTGATCGGGTTGAGGTTCTTCCATTTCGGCTTGATCTGGTGCACGTTCGGGCGGCCGCCGCTCAGCACGAGTTGCGCGGCCGTGCTCGACAAGGTGGCGATGACCGTGAGCGGGATGAAGACCCGGGCTGCCTCGAACAACAACGTGCCGAACACCCCGGTGGCGATGTTCGGATCGGCGAGGCTGGCGGGGGCGATCGCTCCACGCCAGACGCTGGCCGTTCGCTCGATGAACCGGGGCAACAGGTTCGGCAGTGCAACCGCGGTGGCGAGTAGGGAAATGGCCTGCGGAAGCTCCGACGAGCGCGCGGTCATGCCCTCGCGGCGGGCCTTGCCACGCTTCTTCGCTGTCGGTTGTTCGGTCTTGTCGCCGGTATCTGCTGCCATCGGGGCGTGAGCGACGGCCGTTCGGCCTGGGCTCGCCTCTCCCTATCGGCCGCTCCGGCTGGGTCGTTAGACCTATAGCTGAGCCCTGTCGGATCCACTGACCGGGTCTTCGGGTCCATGGACCAGGCCCTCGGACCCAGGTTCCGACCTCGAACCGGGCGCAATGCCGGCGAGAGCGAGCGCTGGTATGGGCCGAACGACTCAAGTCTCGACCTGGTGCACCGATGACAACAGTGTGGGACGACCGAGGACACCAGGAATGGGCCACGATGGACCGGCTTGACGACGCCCTTGCGACCGAACAGCGGGAGCTCGACACCGTGCTGCTCCGGCTCACGACGTTGCGTCTGCTCCTCTCGACGGGCAAGCATCGCCTCGTCGACACCGCGATCGCCGAGCTCGAGGACGCCATGGCTGCGTTCGAGACGGCCGAGGAACACTCCGTCGCCGTGCTGCACAGCGAGGGCCACGAAACCGTTTCCGAGGCCGTGTCGGGTCATGACCAGGCGTTTCGCCATGGCGTCGCCCGTCGTGCCGCCGAGCTCCGCGCGTTGCACCGCGAAGTCCGCATCGCGCTGGCCACGACGGCGACCGTGACCGAACGGGCCCTGCGCGACTCCGCAGCCACGCTCGACATCGACCTCTCGGCACAGCCCCAGCGCCGTGGCCACCGCTTCTTCACGGAGACCAACTGATGGGGTTCACCGGCCTGACCATCGGGGCATCAGGACTCGTCGCCGCGCAGCGGCGCCTCGAGACCGCGGCGCACAACATCGCGAACGCGAACACCGACGGGTACAGCCGCCAGCGCGTGGAGGCCGTCGCCGCTGCGCCTCTGGTGCAACATCGCGGCATCTTCGGGCCCGGAGCTGCAGGTCAAGGTGTCAGTATCGAAGCCGTGAGCCGGGCCAGCGACACCCTCGTCGCGGCAACGCATCGTGAGAGTGTGGCGCAGGCCGGTTCGTGGACGACCCGCGCCGACTTCTACGCCCAGGCCGAGACGATCCTCGGCCCGCTCGGCTCGGGCACCACCCAGGCGATGAGTGACTTCTGGAACTCCTGGGAGTCCCTCTCGCAGAGCCCCGACAGCATCACCTCGCGCAACATCGTCATCGACGCTGCCTCGCAGGTGGTGAACTCGATCAACGGCGCGGTCCAACGTGTCGACGGCCTGCTGGCCGACCTCAACAACGCCCAACACGCCACCACCACCCAGGTCAACGACCTCGCCCAGAGCGTGGCGCTCCTCAACGCCCAGATCAAAGACGCCAGTGTGGGCGCCAACGCGCCCAACGATCTCCTGGACAAGCGCGACGTGGCACTCGCCGAGCTGGCCCGCCTGACCGGCGCATCGAGTCACATCGAGGCCGACGGCGACGCCCGCGTCACGATCAACGGGATGGCGCTCGTCGACGGCGCCCACTCGTACGCAATCGAATCCAGCGGGCCGCCGCCGGCGCTGAGCTGGAGCGTGGATGGCTCGCCCGTCGCCGCCCGCGGTCAGCTCGGTTCGATCTTCGAGCTCGCCACGACAGGTGTCGCGACGATCATGAGCCAGCTCGACGACATCGCGTTGCAGCTCACCGACCTGGTCAACACCACCCACGCCGGGGGCTTCGACCTCGACGGCGCGGCGGGTGGTGACTTCTTCGCCGCCACGGGGGCCCGTGACCTGTCCCTTGCCGCCGGCATCAACGCTCGAACCATCGCCGCCTCCGCGTCGGGTGAACCCACCGATGGCAACCACGCCCTCGTCATGGGCGACCTGCGAACCCAGGGCACCAGCAGTGGCTCGACGGTCGACCAGCTCGTGAACGCGCTCCAGGGTCATCTCGGTGTCGAAGCGGCCACGTCGGCGCGCCAGGCCCAGTTCGCCGATGTTGTCGTCGGTGGGGTCGAAGCCAAGATCGCGGACATCAGCGGCGTCAGCACCGACGAGGAACTCACCGACATGCTCCAGTACCAGCGGGCCTTCGAAGCTGCGGCTCGGGTCATCACCGTCATGGACTCCATGCTCGACAAGCTCATCAACGGCACGGGGACGACGCGATGACCACCAGCGGGCGTGACGTGTACCAGGGAGGATTCCGATGCGGGTGACCGAGGCGCAGCGCTACAACATGCTGCGGCGCGATCTGTTGCGTACCTCCGAAGACATGGCAGCGGTGAGCGAGCGGCTCTCGACGGGGAAGCAGATCCAGCGTCTCTCCGACAGCCCCGAGCTCGCCGTGCAGGCCGAACAGCTGACCGCTCGCGACAGCGCCATCGAGGCCTACACGTCGGCGGCGGACAACGCCCGAGCCTGGCTCGCAACGCAAGACTCCGCCCTGCAAGGCGCGGTCAACGTCATGCAGCGTGCCCGCGAGCTGACCGTTGCCGCTGGGGTCCCCAACGGCCGGCAGGGTCGTGAAGGACTGGCTCTCGAGCTCGAGGGTCTCCGGACGCAGCTCATCGACCTGGCGAACACGACCTTCAACGGCCGCAGTGTGTTCGGAGGATTCTCAGGGGCCGCCGTCGAGGACCAGGCCGGGACGGTCACCTTCGTCGGCGACGACGGGATCGTGCAGCGACGAATCAGCGAGAGCCAGGTCATCCAGGTGAACACGCTCGGTCGAGAGACCTTCGGCTTCGCCGCGGGCGAGGACGTGTTCGCCTTCCTCGACGATCTCGCTGCGCATGTGCGCGCCGGCGACACCACGGCCATCAGCGGCACCGATCTCGGCAAGCTCGACGAGCACTTCAACCGCTTCACGGAGGCCCTCGGGCAGGTTGGCGCCTCGGCGAACCAGGTCGACCGCACCACCCAGGTCCAGACGCTGAACCGCGACGCGATCCGTGAACGGGTCAGCACGATCATGAACATCGACATCGCCGAGACCGCCGTCGAGGTCTCGCTCGCCGAAACCGCTTATCAGTCGGTTCTGGCGGCGGTTGCCCGCCTCCAGATCCCCAGCCTCGTGGACCACCTGCGATGACCCTCACCATGCACACCATCGAAACGCAACGCTTCGGCACCATCGACATCGGCGCCGAGGAGACCATCCGAGTGGTGGAACCCATGCCGGGTTTCGACGAGCTCGAAATGGTCGCGCTCATCCCTGCCGACGAGGCTGGGATCTTCGTCTGGTTCCAGTCTGCGACCCCACCCGACGTCGCCTTCCTCGCGGTCAACCCGTTCCTGTTCCACCCCGGCTACGACATCGAGCTCGGCAACGATGCGATGGAGCTGCTCGAAGCCGAGCGGAGCGACGACGTGGTCGTCTACACGTTCGTCACGATCCGTGACTCAGAGGCAACCGCGAACCTCGCCGCGCCGTTCATCGTCAACACCCGGACCCGGCGCGCCATGCAGGTCATCCTCGACGGCGACTGGCCCATGCGGGCGCCCCTCGACTTCCGGACGAGCCCAGCGGGCACGTCCGACGAGCGCGCGTCATGAGCGATTTCAACGTCGCGGGACTCTCGTCGGGAATCGACACCACGGCACTCCTCGACGGGTTGATGTACTCCGAAGGCGCGACCCAGCGTCGGCTCGAGGCGTCCAAGGCCCGTGATCAGCGCGCGCTCGACGCGTGGGGCACGATCCAGACGAAGCTGTCGGTGGTGGAGTCGGCGGTCACCGCCATCCGTACCGGAAGTGCCCTCGCATCGGCCAAGGCCGCCAGCTCCAACGAGACCGTTGCCCGGGTCACTGCATCGGCCGGGGCCCTGACGGGAACGTATGCGTTTCAGGTCACGTCGCTGGCCGCGGCCAACCAGCTCGCCTCGCTCGGGCTCGCTGACGCGAGCGCGCTCGTCGGCGCCGGCACCGCAACGGTCAGCGCCGGGTTGACGGCCATCGGCACCACCTTGTCCAGTCACACCCTCAACGACGGCACCTATCAACTCGACGTCCTCGCGGTCGACGTCGGTGCCAACGAGGCGACGGTGCTGTTCGACGGTGTCGAGCAGACCGTCGACACCAGTGGCGGCAGTTTCGTGCTCACCGCGGGTGATGGCGGCACGGTCACCCTCGCAGGAACGCCGGAGGAAGGCGCTGCGTCGATCACCGTCGCGGTGACCGACGCGACGACTACTGCCGCGGCCCTTGTCTCCAAGCTCAACACGCCGGGCGGTCCCGTGCGGGCACAGCTGATCGACACCGGCGACGGCTCGGTCACCCCGGTGCGCCTCGTCGTGACCTCGCGCACGACCGGCCTCGATGGAGCGGCCGAGGTCGATCTGAGCGGGCTGTCAGCGTTCTCGGGCGGTCTGACGACGCTGCGTGCGGCGTCGAACGCCGTCGTGACCCTCGGCGGGGGTGGGCTCGCGATCTCCCGGCCGACGAACACGATCAACGACCTGTTCGCTGGCGTCACCGTCGACCTGGTCTCCACGACGTCGGGCAGCGATGTCCAGGTCACCGTGGGCGCCGACGTCGATGCCCAGGTGAAGGCGGTGAAGGCGGTCGTCAACGCCATGAGCGACGTGTTGCGTTCGATCTCGGCCTACACCAGCTACGACGTCGAGACGAAGACCGGCGGTGTACTCGTCGGCGACTTCACCAGCCGGAGCGTGAGCTCGGAGCTCCAGCAGGCCATGGGCCACGTCGTCGGGTCGGCCTCGTTCGTCCTGCTCAGCCAGATCGGCGTGTCCTTCCAGCGTGACGGGACCTACAAGATCGACGACGTCGCGCTCCGCCAGGCCCTGGTCTCCAACGCAGACGGCGTAGCGGACCTCCTCGTGGGAGATCCCACCGACGACGCTGACGGTGTGCTCGACGCCGTTGCGTCCACGATCGACCGCCTCGGCGACAACACCGGGCGGATCACGACGGCCAAGGCGTCCCGAGAGGCCAGCATCAAGGAGCTCACGAGAGCCATTGCGCTGCAGGACGTCCGCCTTGCCGACGTCGAGGATCGATACCGCCGGCAGTTCGCCGCGATGGAGACGTTGCTCGGCCAGCTCCAGGGCCAGTCGAGCTACCTGAGCAGCGCCATCGGAGGGCTGAACAAGTGAGCGACACGACCGCAACCGCGACCCCGAGCCGGACCTGGTCATCGGTCCTCGACTCGGTCGCGGCACAGATCGAGCTCCAGCGTCAGGCGTTGGCGTTCGGCACCCCCGCACCTCCGGATCTGGAGGTCGACCTCCCTCCGGCCCCGCTTGCCGACGGCAACGAACGGCTGCGCGCCCTGGCGTTGCTCGACGAGTCGGAGTTCCTCGCCGACTGCACCGTCGAACGTCTCGTGGATGCGCCCCTGCGTCGTGCCCGGCCCTACGCGCGGCGCAATCGATGAGCGTTCTCAAGTCGGCCCACGTCGTCGTCTCCCAAGACGAGAACGCGGCGATCACCCCGGCGATGCGCGAGGCGCTGTCAGAGGCGTACGAACGCGGTGTCGCCGACGGGCGCGCGCACGCCGGTATGGCAACTGCCGACGCATTGGAAGACGTGGCCTCAGCGCTGCGCGACAGCGTCGCCCGGCAGGTCGACGCCGCGGGTGCTCGGGTGAAGCTCGACGCCGCCACGATCGTCGATCTCGCCGCCGACCTCGCCTCGTGGTTCGTCGAGGCCTCTGTCCGGATCGATCCGAAAGCGTTGGTGTCGGCAGCCGAGTCGGTCGTCGCCGACATGAGCGGGCGCGTGATGGTCGAGCTCCTCGTGCATCCGAGTCTCGTCGAAGCGGTCTCGGGCGTTGCGCCCGGGAACGTCGAGGTCGCCTCTGACCCGTCCCTGGGCCAGGGTGATCATCGGGTGATCGTCGGCGACATGACCGTCGAACGGGTCTGGGCCGACGCGATCAGAGATGTCGGTCCCGGCATCGCTGCGTCGCTGGAGGCGGGAGCGTGAGCGGTTCGACCCATCCGTGGACCGACGTCCTCGATCGCCATGCGCCTCGGAGGCATCGCAGCCGCGTGACCCGCATCGTCGGTCTCGAGATCGAGGCCAATCGCCTGCCCGCCGCCATCGGTGACCTGATGTGGATCGGAGAGGCGCGGCGCCCCGCCGAGGTGGTCGCGATCCGCTCCGACACCGTGGTCATGATGGCGATCGGGTCGATCGACGGCATCGGTGCGGGCGACATCGTCGAGGCGACCGGCCAGGCTCCCACGCTACGGATCGGCGACGGGCTGATCGGCCGGGTCATCGACTGCAATGGTCGCCCGCTCGACGATCTCGGCGTCGTACGGGGCCCCGCCGAAGAGGTGGGTCTCCAGGGTTCGATCCCGAACCCGTTGCATCGTCAGCGCATCGCCGAACCCCTCACGCTCGGCGTCCGTGCCCTCGACACCATGCTCACCTGCGGCCGAGGTCAGCGCGTCGGCATCATGGCCGGTTCCGGCGTGGGGAAGTCGACCTTGCTCGGCATGCTCGCCCGGGGTACCGACGCCGATGTGGTCGTCGTCGGGCTCATCGGTGAGCGCGGCCGGGAGGTGCGCGAGTTCCTCGAGGACGACCTCGGTCCCGACGGTTGCGCGCGAGCGTGTGTCGTCGTCGCCACCTCCGACGAACCCGCGCTGGTGCGCCGCCGGGCCGCCTTCACCGCGACCCGCATCGCCGAACACTTCGCCGATCAGGGTCGTGACGTCCTCCTCCTCCTCGACTCGCTGACACGCGTCGCGATGGCCCAACGCGATATCGGGCTCGCCGCCGGCGAACCGCCGACCACCCGCGGGTACCCGCCGTCGACCTTCAGCGTGTTGCCGCAGCTCCTCGAACGCGCCGGTCCGCGCATAAACGGCTCGATCACCGGCATCTACACCGTGCTCGTCGAAGGTGACGACATGAACGAACCGGTGGCCGACCACGTCCGGTCGATTCTCGACGGCCATGTCGTCTTGAGCCGACGCCTGGCGATGGCCGGTCACTTCCCCACGATCGACGTGCTCGAGAGCGTGTCGCGCCTTGCCACCAAAGTGCAGGAACCGAACCAACAGGTGCTGGTCCAGCGCCTGCGCTCCCTGCTCGCCGCCTGGGCCGATGGTCGTGACCTCGTTGAGATCGGGGCCTACGAACCCGGTTCGAGCGCGGACCTCGACGAGTTCCTGCTCCGCAGGGCCGACATCGATGCGTTCCTCCGCCAGCCCCTCGGCGAAGTCAGCGGTGCCGACGCGGCCTGGCACGGACTCGAAGCCGTCCTGGCCTCGGTCCCCGCGATCGCCACGCCCGTGGCCTGATCCCCCTTCCGGGGGCCGCTCGCGAATTCGTACCCGTCCTCATCTTCTCGTCCCTGGCGACGATGGGGACCAGCGGCGACCACGGACGGTCGTCGGCGATACCCGCCGTCCATCGTCGGCCGGCGGGGCCCTCAAGGAGGAGCACCACCGCCATGACCGCGGCCCCCGTCCCCGAAGGCACCTTCGTCGGGAGCGACACGAAGCTGGCCAGCTTCGTCGCCCGACCCGTGCGCCGCTTCCTCGAGATCGAAGCGAGTAGCGGCGTGCTCATGCTCGCTGCCACCGTCATTGCGCTCATATGGGCGAACTCCCCGTGGTCCGGCGGGTACAGCGAGCTCTGGCACACCCCGATCGAGGTCACGGTGGGCGGCGTGCAGCTGGCCGCCGGGGGCCACCATCTCGACCTGCAGGGCCTCGTCAACGACGGCCTGATGGCGCTGTTCTTCTTCGTGGCTGGACTCGAGATCAAGAGCGAGCTCGTGAGCGGGCAGCTGCGGAGCCCGAAGGCGGCGGCTCTACCAGCCTTCGGCGCCCTCGGTGGGATGGTCGTGCCGGCGTTGATTTTCTTCGCCTTCAACTCGGGAACCGACGCGTCGAGCGGTTGGGGCATCCCGATGGCGACGGACATCGCGTTCGCCGTCGGCGTCATCTCGCTGCTCGGGGACCGGGTGGATCGTCGGCTCCGGGTCTTCCTGCTGACGCTCGCGATCGTGGACGACCTCGGGGCGATCGCGGTCATCGCCATCGTGTACACCGAGTCCATCGGCTGGAGTTGGCTCGCGGCAGCCGGAGGCATCGTCGCTGCGGTCTTGACCATGCGCATGCTCAAGGTCTGGTACGTGCCGATCTACGTCGTCGCTGGTGTCGCCCTCTGGGTCACGATGCTCCAGTCAGGTATCCACGCCACCGTGGCCGGGGTGCTGATGGGCCTCATGACGCCGGCCAAACCCCTCCAGTCGAGGGCCGACGCGCGCCGCTGGGTGGACTGGCTGCGCGACAAGGACGACGAGATCATGGCGGTCGACGTCAACTACGCGGCGTTCCACATGCGCGAGAGCCACTCGGTGGCCGAGCGGCTCATGATCGCACTGCATCCGGTGTCCAGCTTCATGATCGTGCCGGTGTTCGCGCTGGCCAATGCCGGCGTCCCCCTCGGCGGTGACGTGTTGGCGAACGCCGCCGGTTCTCCGGTCACCTGGGGTGTGGCCGTCGGCCTGGTGGTGGGCAAGGCACTCGGGATCACGTTGTTCACCGGCGTCGCCGCGAAGACCGGCATCGCCGCGCTGCCGAGCGGGGTGAACATGCGGCAGATCGCCGGGCTCGCCGCGGTGGGTGGCGTCGGGTTCACCGTGTCGCTTTTCGTGACCGGTCTCGCGTTCGACAGCGCTGCGCTCCAGACCGATGCCAAGATTGGCATCCTCGGCGGTTCGGCGTGTGCCGCCGCGGTGGGCCTCCTCGTCCTCGCACGTGTCTGCCGGCCGAAGGAGGAGTCACGTCCGGCGCGCGCCGGCGTCGCCGACAGCATCCACGAGCTCGTCGAGTCGGTCCAAGGCGCCCGCGTCCCCGCATGAGCGCTGGTCGCCGATCGGGGCCATGCCGCCTCCGATGCGGCGGCGCCCGGAGCCGGAGCGGACCCGATGGTCAGCCCGCGTACTCCCAGTGCCACGGCTCCCCGGGCACGGTCTCGGCGAACCCGTAGCGCTCGCCGTTGGCGCGCATCCAGGTCAGCGCCCGATCGTCGAGCTCGAGGTCGACGGCGCGCCCCCACCCGTGCTGACTCGTGCCGGGCACCGCCGCCAACCCCCCGTCCCGGTAGAGGCCGAGCTCCTCGGCGAGGTGCTCTTGTTCGTGGAGCTGGCGGTACCCGTCGCTGATGGGCAAAGCGACGCCCCGGCCGGCGGCGTCGGCGCGCATTCCCTCGAACGCCCGTGCAGCAGGGGCCCAGAGGTACTCCTCGGTGCCGTGCACCTTGGACAGTGCGGCGAAGGGAATCTGGCCGTTTTCGTAGTGCTCCAGGCCGGCGGGAGCGCCGCTGGAGGGGCCGGTGGTCGCCAGGCTGGCGAGGCCCGTCGTCGAACCTGCTGCGGACTGGAGCGCGGTCAGCCAGCTGGGGGTCGTCCCGAGGCCGCCTGTGGAACCCTGTGCGAGCGCCTGGGTCAGCATGGTGGCGAATGTGCCGTCAGCGACCGAGGTCGCCTCCTGTCGGCGGGGGCCCTCGATCGTGGCGCGGATCGCGTCCATGCGGGCGAGGGCGTTGCGGATGCCTTCCATCAGATCACCTCCGTGGTGAACACGAGTAGGGCCCCCGTCGCGGACCTGTTCGCCACGCGGGTGTCCCGGTTGTTCCACCTGTGCCGGTTACGATCGGGCCCGTGCTGGTCCTGAGCCGCAAGGTCGGAGAGTCGTTGATCATCGGAAACAACATCACCGTGACGGTGGTGGAGTTCCGCGGCGATCAAGTGCGTCTCGGCGTCGACGCGCCGCGGTCGATCCAGGTGTACCGCGAAGAGCTCTATGCCGAAGTCAGTCGCCAGAACCGTGAAGCGGCCGGCGTGGGCGTCGAGGCGGTCGAGGCGCTCACGCGTCGGGTCGAGTCCGACGAGTGACCCCAGGTGGCTGAACGCACGATCCGCACCGACCGTTTCGGATCGATAAGCGTCGCGCAGGAGACCATCATCGAGCTGCCCGACGGGTTGCTCGGATTCGTGACCCTCACCTCGGTTGCGCTCGTGCCCGTCGACGACGACGGGGTGTTCACCTGGCTCCAGTCGGTCGACGACCCCGCCACCGCGTTTCTCGGCGTGACGCCCTGGACGTTCTTCCCCGACTACCAGCCGGTGCTCGGCGACCTCGACCAGGCGGCGCTCGGGCTCGAGGAGCCCGGCCAGGCGATCGTCTTGTGTTTGGTGACCGGTCATGACGATCCTCCGAGGTTCACCGCGAACCTGCTGGGTCCGGTGGTGATCAACCGCGACACCAGGGTCGGGCGCCAGGTCGTTCTCGATGCCGAGCTGCCCACACGGGCACCGTTGCCGTTGCCGCGTTGAACCGACCTCGCCGCCCACGCCGGGAGGTCGGGGTGGATGGCCGGCATCGACCACCCACCCCGCCCCGTCCGTGGCGGACGAGCCGTTGCGAACCAGAGCAACACACAGCGCACCGAGCATCACCTACCTGCGAGAATCAGGGGGCTATCGCTTCAGGTTGACGAGCTCGGTGATCATCTCGTCGCTGACGGTGATGATGCGGGAGTTCGCCTGGAAGCCGCGCTGGGCGATGATGAGGTTGGTGAACTCTTCTGAGAGGTCCACGTTGGACATCTCGAGGGTGCCGGCGGAGATGCCACCACGACCCGACGAGTTGGGCACGCCGACGAGCGCCTGCCCCGAGGCGTTGGTTGCCCGGAACCGCGACTCACCGGCGCCGAGCAGACCCGCGGGGTTCGAGAACGCGAAGATCGACAGCTGTGCGAGCGTCGCGGTCTCGCCGTTGGAGAACACTCCCGACAAGGTGCCGTCGTCGGCGATGGCGAACGACCGCAGATTCCCGATACCCAGACCGTTCTGGTCCACCGCCTGCGCGTCGGCCGCGCCGGCGAACTGGGTCAGCGCGTCGACGTCGCCGGGCTGGCCGAGGTCCAGCGAGAAGGTGAATGCGGTCCCCCCGACCGGGGTGAACGTGTAGCTGGGAGTTGTCGAGGTCACCAGCACGCCAGTGGCGGGGTCGAAGTCGATGGTGTTGGAGCCGAGGACGTTGCCGGCAGGGTCGACGGCACTCGCCGTCCACTGGTTCGCGGCGACCTTCTCGAACTCGAGGGTCATGCGGTGCGCGGCGCCGAGGCCGTCGATCACGTCGATGGCCGTGCGCTGGACGCCCCCGATGGCGGTCGAGGCGTCGAGGTTGCCGCTCATCATGATCTCGGTGGTGGCCGAGGGGGGGATGGTGGCATTGACCGGCACCTGGATGGCGCCCGCCGGTTCGTTGATGTTGATCGTCCCGTCGGGGCCGGCATTCCAGCCCACGACGACACCGCCGGTGGGATCGCTGAGGAAGCCGGCGTCGTCGAAGGAGAACGAGCCCGCACGGGTGTAGAGCGTCTCGCTCCCGAACCCGACGCCGAAGAAGCCGTCACCGGTGATGGCAACGTCGGTGGCCCGTCCGGTCAGCTGACTGCCGCCCTGGGTGAAGCTCTTGTTGGTCGACGCCACCTTGACGCCCAGGCCGACCTGCTGCGGGTTGATCCCGGCAGTGGCCTCACCCGTGCCGCCGGAAGCGCCGCGGACGAGCTGGGAGAGGGTGTCGGCGAACTGGACGCGACTGGCCTTGAAGCCCACCGTATTGACGTTCGCGATGTTGTTGGCGACCACGTCGGTCATTGTCTGGTGAGCGCGCAAGCCGGAGACTCCGGCGAACATTGAACGCATCATGTCAGGTACATGCCTTTCTGGTTCTCAGCGTTCCGTCCGTGGTTGCTGGGGCTCATCCGTGGGGACTGTCAGGGTCGGGTCGACCCTGTCCGGGGCGCTCGCCGCGTGGCGATCACCCCATGATCTGGGCAGCCTGATAGGCCGCGAGGGTCTGTTCGAGCGCTGCGGCGGAGGCCGCTGCTGCGTCGGCGACTGCCTGCTCGGCGGCGGCGTCGGTTGCCGCCTGTTCCGTGGCAGCATCGACCGCTGCCTGTTCGGCGGCGGCGTCGGTTGCCGCGTTGGTCAGCAGACCGGTCGCCGCGACCGTGGGGTCGTTGGAGGGTTGGCTCAGGCCTGTGGTGATCGCGCCCTCGGTCGTCGCCGGTTCGCCAATGGAACCGGTTGGCGCCGGCTGGGCGGCTGGGGTCGCCGCGCCGGCGACGGGTTGGGGCGCCGCCGACACCGGTGTTGCCGCTCGCGGCAGGGCGCTTGCGACAGCGGCCCCGTCGACGGAGGCCCGGTCGGCATCGACTTGCACGACGCCCGACAGGGGGATCTCGGCGCCCTCGACGATCAGGATGGGTTCCGCACCGAATCGCACGGTCTGGACGACGCCGTGGACCTCCTCGCCGGTGAGGTCGGAGAAGGCGGTGACCTGGCGACCCACCAGGCCGGTGGCAACGGTGATCATCTGCATGGACTTGAGGTCAGCCTGGCTCTGGGCCATGTTCTCGAGCTGTTCGACCGATGCGTATTGCGCGGCTTGAGCAAGGAACTGGTTGCTGTCTGCGGGGCTCATCGGGTTCTGGTACTTCATCTGGGCCACGAGCAGCTGCAGGAAGGTGTTCTTGTCGAGCCCCTGCATCGCGGTGGACGCTGCAGGAGCGTTCCCGGCGCCGAGAGATCCGCCGAGCGTGTTGACGGACACGTCGCTCATAGCAGCAACACCCCCTCGCGGGCACCGGTGGGTTGGTCGAGGTGGGGAGCAGGGCTGAACAGCGTGCCGCGCCGAGCCGAACGGGTGTCCCCCTGGCGGTGACGACCGGGGTCGCCGTTGCGGGCGCTCACGTCGAACTCGCCGAGCTCGAAGCCGAGGCTCTGGATGGCGCGCTGCACCTCTGCGTGCTCGCGGTTCAGTGCCCGAACCGCATCGGCGTTGTCGGCCCGCATGACGACCGACACGTCGTCGTTGCGATGGCGGATCTCGAGGATGACCTCACCGAGGTCCGGCGGATCGAGCCGCAGCACGATCCGGCGATTCGACCCGTCATGGGCGAGGTCACCGAGCTGGTGCACGACCACCCGGGGGAGTTCCTCGGGGCGGCTCACGTGGTCAGCTCCGCCTCGCGGCGATGACGCCATCGCCGGGGTGGCGGCGAGCGTCGCCGGGGTCGACAACGGTTCGCTCGCGGCCGGCCGCACCAGGGCGTCGACATCGGGGCCCACGTCGGTAGTGGCGTCGGCCGCCGCGGAGCCGGCCGTCGCCGCGAGGTCCGGTGACGCATCGTCGAGGTCGAGCCTGGTCACGGTTGGTGTCTCTTTCGGCGCCGCCAGCGGCGCAGGGTTGGTTTGGTCGAGGTCTTCGCTCAGGGCCGTCGGTTCCGTCCCGAGTCGGCGGATCGAAGCCGACGACTGATCCGCTCCCAGGTGACGATCGCGTTCGCGCGTCGCGTGCGAGTCCGTCAGGGCGCGGTGCTGGGGTCGGCGCTCGAGGCGCTCGAGCGTGTCGTGTCCGTGTTCGTCCGGGTGGCCGTGGCCGTGGGGGTGGTCGTCTCGGTGCTCGATGCGGGCGTGATGCTCGGCGCTCTCGGAGCGGATCACGGCGACGGGTTCGTCGGGGTCGGTGGCCCCAGGCCCGTCGGGCGCCGCAGCGGCAGGGGTGGGGCCGCTGTCGACGGCCGCACGTGGGTCGGCCACACCGGCGACCCCGACGGCGGCCGCCGCGCCCGAAGCGGTCGCGGTCTCGGTCAGGCCGGTCGGCGGGTCGTCGGGAGTAGGCGTGGGGAGTTTGGCGTCCCCGATCTCGTCGTTTGCGACATCGGAGGGTGATTGCGAGGAGATCGCGGACGCCGCGATCGCAGAGGAGGTCAGTGCGGGCGCGTCAGCCGTGGCTGCGAGGGTGGGGGCGTCGGGAGCTGCGGCAGCGGTGACGTCGTCGGATGGCTGCTCGGCAGACCTGACCGATTGGCGGATCGGCGCCGGCAAGGCCGGCAACAGCGATCCGAGCACGGCGACGAGGGCATCGGACGCGTCGATCGGCGAGTCGGAGTCGGCGAGGGGATCGCCCCCGAGCGTCTCGGCTGCGGGTTCACCGGTACCCGTGCGGACCATGACGTCGGTGGGTTGGGCACCGGCGTTGCCGGCGAGGCCCAGCGCGCAGTTGGCGAGCATCTCGCCGAAAGACGTCGGGGAGGCGCCCTCCCCGGCGGCGGCCGAGCCGACGATCGTCGCAGTGACGGCTCCTGCGGTCTGTGCGCTGGTCGCCGAGGTGACGCCGAGGGCGGTGCAGCTGGTAGGTAGGGCAACCATGAGGTCCATCACTGGCTCCGAAGGGTTTGGAGTCGACCGAGTACCTTGCCGACGTAGGCGGTGGTCTCGGCGTAGGGGGGAATGCCGCCGTGGCGCGTGACAGCGCCGGGTCCGGCGTTGTAGGCGGCGAGGGCGAGGGACACGTCGCCGAAGGTGTCGAGCTGACGACGGAGGTAGCGGGCGGCGCCGTCGATTGCCTGGGTGGGGTTCGAGGGGTCCACACCGAGCTCTGCGGCGGTGCCCGGCATCAGTTGCATGAGCCCGATGGCGCCCGCTGGTGAGACGGCGTCGGGGTCGAAGCCCGACTCGGTCCACGCAACCGCAGCGAGCAGGTCGGGGTCTACGCCGTAGCGAGCACCCGCGGCAGCGAAGCCCGGCTGAAAGTCGGCGCGCCGCGATGCGGTCGGGGTGTCGAGGTCGACACCGGGCCCAGCGAGCCGGGTGGTCGGGGCCGGGGCCCAGGTTTGGAGGGCCCGTTGTTGCTGCGCCAACAACGCCTGGAACGTCAGCTGGGGCGCGGCGCTCGGCGAAGGCATCGGCGGGGTGGACGCAAGTCCGAACCGGCTCTGTATCGCCGCGAGGCGAGTGCGGACCTGGTCGATCATGGGGTGCCCTCTCGGTGCGCTCGGCGCATGGAGGCGAGCTCGTCGAGAGCCCGCTGTGCCGCGTGCGCGGCGAGGCCGGCCTGGGTTGCGATGCGGCGTTCCTCCAGCTCCTCGATGCTGCGACGCCGGCGGACGGCGCCGAGCAGCTCGTTGCGGGCGGTGATCTGTTCGTAGAGCTTGTCCTCGAGGTTCACCTCGGCCTGGCGGGCCTGCTCGGCGCGCAGCTCGGCGCGTTGACGGTGTGCGGCCAGATCGCGGGCGGTGGCGGGGGTCTCGTCGCGGATCTCCGAGACGCGGTCGGCGGCCTCGTGTGCGGCCCGGCCGGCTTCGGCGACGCGTCGCCCGGTCGCGGCCGAATCGCGGAGCGCCTTGTCCTCGTCGCTGCGGGCGAGGCGCAGCACGCCTCGGAGTCGGCTGTGGTTCGTCCCGCTCATTCGTCGCCGTCCTCGTCGTGTACACCGGGACGGTCGATTTCGATGACGCCGCTCTCCTCGAGCTCGCGCACCACGGCGATGATCCGTGCCTTCGCCGCCTTGATCTCGGCGGGCTTGGGGTTCTGGAGGTAGTCGATCTCCTCTTTGAGCGCGTCTCGGGCGCGTTCGGACAAGTTGCGGAAGATGAGATCGCGTATCTCGTCGAGCGTCGAGTGCAGGGCGAACGCGAGGTCCATCGTGTCGATCGACTTGAGCACCTGCTGCACAGCGTGGTCGCTCAGCATGACCAGGTCGTCGAAGATGAACAGGCGTTCCTGGATACGGCCCGCGAGCGGGCCGTCTTGTTCCTTGATGGCCTCGATGATTCCCTTCTGGAGCTTTGCGCCGGTCTGGCCGAGTACCTCGACGAGAACGTCGACGCCGTGGATCTTCTGTTCATTGGTCGTGCCACGACGGCTGATGCGCTCGCGAAGGCTGGCGTCGATCGCGGCGACGACGTCGGGTGCGACGACAGTGAGGTTCGCCATGCGGAACGCGACGTCGGAGCGTTTGGGGTCCGAGATCCGTCGCAGGATCTGCGCCGAGTCCGACGCGGCCAGGTGTGCCAACGCCAATGCGATGGTGCCCGCAGGCTCCCCCTCCAGGAGGGCGGCGGCATCGGCATGGTCGATCTCGGCAATCCACAGGAACGGCTGGATCTGGCGGGGGTCGACGCGTTTGGAGATCTTGCGGCCCTCGTCGGTGCCGTAGAGGTCGACGAGCACCGTACGCGCCAGGTCGTACCCGGCGGGGGCGGCGCGCTTGGCGAGGATTTCGCGGGTGAAGCCCTTCAGGACTTCGCGCGCGGCCTCGGGGGTCAGGTCGATGGTTGCCATGTCGGCGACGACCCGCTCGACCTGGGGAGGATCGAGGTTGCGCAGCATGCTCGCGGCGCGGGTGGGCCCCATGGCGACGAGCAGCTCGGCGATGCGGCGGCGGTTCTCGGGCAGACCGATCGGCATGTCAGCTCGCGGTCTCGCTCATGAGGTCGCGCAGGAGGTTGGCGACCGCGTCACCCTGGGAATCGATGAGCTCGAGCATGTCGATCGAGCTGTTGTCGCCCAGCGGGCTGTCCTCTGACGTGCGCCGGCCAGGGGCGGCTGCGCCGCGTGCTGCCGTCGCCGAGGGCAGGGCATTCGTTGCACCGCTGCGGGCGGCGAGGGCCGCGGTCGCGACGGCCCGGGTGTCGGCCGGCCGCTCGTCGTCGCCCTCGAAACGCAGATTCTTCATGCCCAAGCGGAGGAACACCAGTGCCAGGATGATTCCCAGCACCGCAGCGCCGGTCTTGGCGTACCCGATGATCGGCTCGAGACCGCTGCCGGCGGCCACCGTGGCCAGGACGCCGGTGTCGGCAATGTCGGTCGTGGCCACGTCGAAGGGCATGGTCTGGACCACGATCGAGTCGCCGCGGGCTTCGTCGATGCCGACCGCCGCTGCGACCAGCGGGCCGAGGACCGCCGGGTCTGGCGCAGGGTCGACGGTCTCGTCGACGAGGACGGCCACGGTGAGGCGCTCGACTGCTCCGGGCGCCTGCTTGCTGACGGTGCGGGTGGAGGGCACGCCGTACTCGGACGTCTGTTCCTTGCGGATGTACGCGCTGCCGGAGTCACCGGCGATGGTGCCGGCATCGGTGACGTCCTCGGCGGTGCCGAGCGTGCCGAGCGGCACCGTCTTGTCGCCGGTGAATGCCTCGTCCATGGTCTGGGTCCGCAACGTTGCCTGCTCCTCGGTGGAGTAGGTGACGGTTTCGGACTCGAGCTCGTCGAAGTTGAGGTCGGCGGTGACCCGCACGACGGCGCGGCCGGGGCCGAGCGCGATCGAGAGCATCGACTCGGCGGCCGATTCCAGCTGCATCTCGTAGACGTCCTGCATCTCGAGCTGCAGGTCGCTCGTCTGCGTGTCGCCGCGGCCGGTGAGGATCCGGCCGGCAGCGTCGGCGACGGTGACGTTCGCGGCGTCGAGACCCGGGACCGACGAGGCGACGAGGTTGGCGATCGCAGTGACCGTGGATTGCCCGAGTGCCCCGCTGACCAGCACCGAAGCCCGCACGAGTTCCTTGTCGCTGGCGAAGAGGCGATCCTCGGGAATGGCCAGATGCACGGTCGCCGAGGTGACCGTGTCCATGGCGATGATGGTGCGGGCCAGCTCGCCCTCGATGGCGCGCTGGTAGTCGACGCGTTGACGGAACGACGAGGCCATGAAGCCCTGGCGGTCGAGGATCTCGTAGCCCTCGACCGACCCGGTCGTCGTCGTGAGGTCACCGAGAGCGACGCGTGCAGCGGCGCTGTCGCCGGTCGCGACTTCGATTGCGGATCCCCCGTTGGCGAGCTGGTAGTCGATCCCTGACGACTGGAGCTCGGCGACGCTGTCCTGCACCTGCGTGGGGGTGAGCCCCGAGGCGACGGTCTGCCAGGTCGGGCTGGTGGACCACCGCATGAACCACATGCCGAGCACCACGACGGCCACCGCAGCCAGGGTCAAGACGGCGTACTGCGGCACGGTGAAGTCGGCGAATTCTCGACGGACCCGGTCGGTCAGCTTTTCAGCACTCGAAGCTGGCAACGGATTTCACTCTTTCGGAGGGGGGCGGGTGGTTTCGGGCGGGGCGTCGACGCTTGGCGACGACACCGGGTTCAGATCTGCATGCGCATGATTTCCTGGAACGAGCTCAGCGCTCGATCCCGGAAGGCGACGGTGAGCTGGAGCCCCAGCTCGGCTTTGGCGGTGGCTGCCGTGAGCTGGCTGAGGTCCTGGAGCTGGCCGGTTGCGGCCTGTTGGGCGAGGCTGTCGGCCTCGTTGAGCGCCGAACCGACGCTCTTGAGGGCGTTCGCGAAGCCGTTGCCGACGGCGTCGGCGCCGGCCGCAGCGCCGGTACGGGCGCTCGGACCGGTGGGGGCGACGGGTGCGGTCGGGGCGACAGGGGATCCGATCGGTGCGATCATCGTCACTGACCGATCCGCAGGGCAGCCATGTAGGTGTCACGGACCCGGTCGACCACCGAGAGGTTGGCCTGGTAGGTTCGGCTCGCAAGCACGAGGTCGGTCATCTGCTGGCCGAGATCGACGACGGGCTGGACGACCAACCCGTTCTCGTCGGCGAGGGGGTTCCTGGGGTCGTAGACCAGGGTCGGCTCACCCTCGGCCTCTCGGATTCCGGCGACCCGCACCCCCTTCGCGACGCCGTGGCTGTCGCGTACGGCTTCGGCGATGACCAAGCGGGCACGAAACGGCTCCTGGTCGCCGGGGCGGACGGTGTTGACGTTCGCGACGTTGTCGGAGATGGCGTCCATCCACGAACGAGAGACGAACGCTCCGCTCATCGCGCTGTCGAGTGCCTGGAACAGCATGGCTACTGACCTCCACCAATGGCGGTACGGAGTGAACCGATCTTGTAGTTCAGGGCGTTCACCAACGACTCGTACTGGATCCCGGCGGTGATGAGGTCGTGGGTCTCTTCTTCGAGCTGGACGTCGTTGCCCCGGGTGTTGATGGGGGTGTTGGCGCGGATGTGCTTCGCCTCGAGCGACCCGACGCCGGTGCCCTTGCTGAGCGCATCGGCGAGCTCGCTCTCGAAGGAGACGCGACCGGACCGGAAACCGGGCGTGTTCACGTTGGCGATGTTGTGTGCGGTGGTGCGTTGCCGCTCGGAGACGCCGCGGAGGGCGAATTCGAGGGTCTGCATCGTGGTGTCGCTGAAGAGTTGGGACATGGGGGATTCCTTTGGACTCGTGAGAGGCCCGGGTTCGGGCCTGGTCTCGTGAGAGGCCTATGGAGTCGCCTGTCCCGTGCGACTCGGGCGCAGAAACGAAAAGAACGCACCCGCTTCTCCGGTGCGAAGACCAGAGAGCCAGTGCGTTCATCCGTGAACGTGCATCCAATTCCGTTGTGGTCCGTCCATCGACATGGGCCAAACGGACTTGAGCCTTTCGGCCGCGATTTTCTGCCGCAGGAAACCGCAGCGAGAAGAGCGGCACGAGGAAGACCGCGCTGTGGGTCATTTGGCCTAAAGGTCCGGGATGTCGGCGCCGATGAGTGCGGTGATGTCGCGTCTCGTCACACCTCTCACCATCGGTGGCAACACCACCTCCGTCGAGCGCCTGCTCTCGCTGCGGACCGCTGCCGAGCGTGCGCTCCCCGCAGTCGTCTCCGCCATGGCCGAAGCCTTCCGCCGCCCCGATGTCAGCGTCGTGGTGACCGGTGTCAGTGGCGGCGCCCGGGAGGTGGCCGGCGCGACGCTCCTCTCGTTGGAATCCAGCAATGGCATCCTCGGCTACCTGCTCGTGGGCCCCGAGCTGACGATCGGCCTCGCCGATCTGGTCATGGGTGGCACCGGCGTCATCGAGGATCGCGAGCCCACGAAGCTCGAGCTCGATCTGGTCCTGGGTCGACTCACCGGCACGCTGCGGCCGCTGGTCACGGCACTGGCGCCAGGCCGGGGCTCGCTGGCCAAGGTCGTTCCGGTCGACCACCGGGACGTCGGACGGGCCACGTCGGTGCAGCTCGAGGTCCGTTTCGACGAGCTGGTCGCTCCAGTGACCGTCGAACTGCTCGAGCGGCAGATCCTGCGCGATTCCGACGGCGACAAGGCCCGGATGCAGATGGTGTGCCAGGACGTCGCCGTCGACCTGCGCGTCTGGCTCGATCCGCTGCTCATGCGGACCGCCGACCTCGCCACCCTGCAACCCGGCGACGTCTTGTGTCTCGATCATGAGCTGAGCGACCCGCTGACCTGCACTGTCGACGGTCGCACGGTCTTCCACGCCCGATTCGGGCGCCACAACCATCGGGTGGCCGTGCAGGTCGTCGATGTGATCGAAGGAGAGAAGTGATGCCAGACACAGCCCGTTCGGCCGAGGTGGCCTCGACCCGCCCAGAGTCCATGAAGGACGCGCTCGGTGACGACGGGGAGCTGATCGAGTCGATCGAGACCGAACTGCAGCACGAGGTCCCGCCGACCCGTGCGGTTCCCCTCGCCCTCGAGGAGCTCGACCCCGACGCCGAGACCCATGGGGGAGGAGTCACCGCCCTCGAGCTCCTTGCAGACATCGAGGTCGAGGTCACCGTGGAGTTCGGTCGCCGTCGGTTGGCGCTGCGTGAGCTGCTGTCGTTGCGACGCGGCTCGCTCATCGAGCTCGAGCGGGAGCCTGACCAGCACGTCACGGTCCTCGCGAACGGGACCGAGATCGCTTACGGCGACATCGTCCTGGTGGGTGAGCAGCTCGGCGTGCACATCGTTGGTCTGGCCGGGTCGTCGACCCAGCGAGCACAGGCGTCCGCTGATGCCGCCGGGCTCGCGAAGAACGCAGGGAGCGGTTCGTCGACCTCCGCCGAGAGCCCGAGCTCGGACGCAGCCTGATGTTGGGCGGGGTCATCGTCAACCTGGTGAAGGTGGCAGCGGTCTTCGCGCTGCTCTTCGTCACGCTGCGGATGCTGGGCACCTGGAACCGTGGACGCGGCGGGGTGCGGACTTCGGCGCGTGCCAAGGCGCCGCTGATCGAGAAGATCGACGAGCTGCGGGTCGGTCGTGGTGGTTCGGTCGTGACCTTACGCGTCGGCGACACCGTGCTGCTGCTCGGGGTCACCGAACAACACGTCCAGCAGATCGCCGACGTCACCGCGAGCGTCGATCTGACCGAGATGGACGCCGGACCGCGGTCAGGTGCCGGTCCGAGCCCGTTCGAACACGCCCTCGCGCTTCTGCGCGATCGCGTCGGCGACGCCTGACCACACGCCCTCAGCGGTGGGTTCCCGTCGAGTGGCGGGCCCGCGTCCTGCGGGCCGTCGCAGCGCGCCCGGAGTGCGCTGACCGTCGGAACGCGAGTCGCCAAAGATTGCTCTCAAGTTCGTTTGGCCTAGGCCGATAGACCTAGTGGTTCCAATCGGACCGACGGCGT
Organism: Acidimicrobiaceae bacterium; assembly: GCA_024641655.1. GTDB lineage: Bacteria > Actinomycetota > Acidimicrobiia > Acidimicrobiales > UBA8592 > JAHECR01. The sequence goes on along the minus strand of JAHECR010000023.1, from coordinate 31,351 downwards.
CATGGACGACACCGCCGACCTGTGGGCACGGATCGCCCTCGACCTCGACGAAGCCCGTCGAGTTGGAGACGCAGCGAACGTGACCGTCACCTCGGACACCACGCCAGCCCGGCCCGCCGCCGGCGATGCGCGTCGCCTCGCCCGTTGCCTGGCGTTCGTGGCCCTGGTCGTCGTGTTCGTTCTGGCCCCCTGGAAGGCAGGCACGGCATCGGCACAAACCGACCCCCTGTCTGCATTTGACCCACTCCTGCTCGACAATCCGGGCACCGAGACCTTCACCCCCGTCGAGCCCCTGGCCCCCCTGGGCTCGGCGGAACCCTCCACCGACGCGCAGCCATCGACGATGGACGTGGTCAACGATCTGAGCGTTTCGCTCGACACCGGTGGCGACGCCATCTCCCAGCCGCTCACGATCGTGCTGGTGCTCACGGTGGTCGGCCTGGCCCCGACCCTGCTCGTGTTGCTTACGTCGTTCACCCGGATCATTGTCGTGCTGGGCATCACCCGCAACGCCCTCTCCCTCCAGGGAATCCCGCCGAACCAGGTGCTCATCGGTCTGGCGCTGTTCTTGTCGATCTTCGTGATGGCCCCGGTGCTCACCGAGGTCAACGACACCGCGCTCCAACCGATGCTCGCCGGCGAGATCAGCCAGAGCGAGGCGTTCGACGTCGGTCTGGCGCCGTTCAAGACCTTCATGCTCCAGCAGGTCCGTGATGCCGATCTCGAGGCCTTCATCGAGATGTCCGGCGATGCTCCCGACACGCCCGAGCAGGTGTCGATGACCACGCTGATCCCGGCATTCGTGATGAGTGAGCTGCGCGCCGGCTTCATCATCGGGTTCCTCGTGTTCGTCCCGTTCCTCATCATCGACATCGTCATCTCGGCGACGTTGATGTCAATGGGCATGGTCATGCTGCCGCCGGTGGTGATCTCGCTGCCCTTCAAGCTGCTGCTCTTCGTGATCGTCGACGGCTGGGCGCTCCTGCTGCCGACGATCGTCACGTCGTTCTCGACCTGACGCCGCCCCGACACCAATCCGCCTCTCACCCGCCACCGAAGCCCAACCAGGACACCCGCACATGGACACCGAGATCATGAACATCATCAGCCGGATGCTGTGGACCGCAGGCATGCTCTGCGCCCCCATCTTGGGCGTGTCCCTCGTGATCGGCTTCGTCATCAGCCTCATCCAATCCGTCATCCAGGTGCAGGAGCCCACGCTCACCTTCGTGCCGAAGGTCATCGGCGTTGCCACGGTTCTCGTGCTGGGAGGCAGCTGGATGATGCAGCAGATGACCACCAACTTCGAGGAGCTGCTGCAGATGGCTCCTTCGCTGATTCGGCTGTGAGGACGCGTCGTGGTCTTCGAGCTCTCCGCGGTCACGGTCTTCGTCCTCTCGCTGGCACGGACATCGGCCTGGGTCGCCTCATCGCCGCTCTTCGGCGCGAACGGGATCGCGGCGGTCGGCAGGCTGGCCCTGGCGATCGCCCTCGCCTTGGTCGCCGTGCCCATCGGGCTCCACGGGCCGGTGCCACCCACCGATCTGTTCGTCTTCGCCACGGTGATGTTCGGTCAGATCGCGCTCGGTCTCATGATGGGCTGGATCACGGGTCTCGCCCTCGCCATCTTCCAGAGCGCCGGGGCGATACTCGACGTCACCTCGGGGTTCTCGGTGAGCTCACTGCTCGACCCGGCCACCGGTGCGCAGACCGCCGTCATCTCGCGGGTCTTCACCTTGGCGTTCATGGCGATCTTCTTCGCGACCAACGCACACCTCGCCGTCGTCGGGGGCTTCATGGGCACCTTCGAGGCATCGCCGGTCACTCGGTTGCCCTTGTTCGACTCGGACTCGGTCGCCATGGCGGCCGTGTCGCTGTCGGACCTGATGCTCGCCGGTCTCGAGATCGCCGCGCCGCTCCTCGGGGCACTGCTCCTCGCAGAGGTGGCGCTCGCGATAACGGCACGGTTCGTACCCCAGGCGAACATCTTCATGGTGGGTATGCCGCTGAAGCTCGGCATCGCGCTCGCGCTGCTCGGCTCCACGCTCGCGACGTTCCCGGTCTATTCGGAGCGCGTCATCGACCACATCGTCTCGCTCGTCGTGGCGGTCGGGGCATGACCGCCGTAGGCGTGCCCGCCGGGGTACCGGGCGCGGCTCAACTGTGGACCGGCGCGGTCGAAGGGAGTGCCACAGCGACGCAACGGACTGCGTCGCACGAACTCACCTGGCGCCTCCATGGACGGAACCTCGGCGCAGCGGGTGCTCGGCCTCGCGCCGGACGCCTCACGCTCCACCATTCGCAAGACCTTTCACCAGCTCGCGAAACGGCATCACCCCGATCGCGGCGGCGACGCCGCGAGCTTCAGGCTGCTCCACGACGCCTATACGACGGCGCTCGCCGAGGCCCGACCGGGGCCACCGGCGCATGCCCGGCGGTTCTTCACGGTGACCTCGGAACCTCGACGCCGGCCATCGCGGTCCTTCGCCGAGGAGCTTCGGATGGCAATGGGTCTCTGACCCTCGGCGGCTGTCGGCCCTCCTCGAGGAAGGCAGGCCGATGAGCGCCCCCAATCCCGTCGCCGCAGCGCGGACGCGCTTCGCCGCTGTCGGTATCCCGTTCCTCGTCGTCTCGATCGTCGTCGTGATGGTGGTGCCGCTGCCGCCGTCGCTCATCGACTTCCTGTTGACGGTGAACATCGCGTTGGCGGTCGTGATCCTGCTCACTTCGCTGATGGTGCACGAGCCGCTCCAGTTCGACGTGTTCCCCACGTTGCTGCTGGTCACGACCTTGTTGCGCCTGGCGTTGAACGTCTCGACGACCCGTCTGATCCTCTCGGGTGGGTCGAGCAAGATCATCGAGACCTTCGGCACGTTCGTGGTGGGGGGCAGCCTCGTCATCGGGCTCGTCATCTTCCTGATCCTGATCGTGATCCAGTTCGCGGTCATCAACACCGGTGCCGGGCGCGTCGCCGAAGTCTCGGCACGGTTCGTGCTCGACGCAATGCCCGGCAAGCAGATGGCGATCGATGCCGACCTCAACAGCGGCCTCATCGACGAGACCGATGCGCGCGACCGGCGACTCGCCATCTCCCGGGAGGCCGACTTCTACGGCTCCATGGACGGCGCATCGAAGTTCGTCAAAGGCGATGCGATCGCCGCAGTGGTGATCGTGGCCATCAATCTGCTGGGCGGCATCGCCATCGGCATCTTTCAGTATGGCTTCGGCGTCGGCGAGTCCGTCACCCGCTTCGGTCTGCTGACCGTCGGCGACGGCCTCGTCTCCCAGATCCCGGCCCTGCTCGTCTCGGTGGCCTCGGGCATCATCGTCACCCGATCGGTGAGCGAGGTCGACGGCGGTGGGTTCGGCGCCGATCTGTGGGGTCAGCTGATCGCCGACCGGCACACGCTCGGCGTGGCCGCTGCGGCGGTCGGTCTCGTCGGTCTCGCCCCGGGCCTGCCGAAGGTGCCGTTCTTCACCCTTGCGCTCTTGCTCGGTATCGGTGCCGTCCGCCGTCCGAGCAAGCGGACCAAGCCGGAGCCCGCCGCTGGGGCACTCGACGGGCGCCTCGGCGCCGACGACGCGGGCGCATCACGCTCCGGCGACGTCGAGATCGACCTCGCCAGCGAGATGCGGGTCGAGGCGCTCCAGCTCGAGCTCGCCCCCGACCTCATGGATCTCGTCGACGGCAGCGTGTCGGGCAATCTCCTCAACCGTGTCAAGACCCTGCGCCGCCACCTCGCGCTCGAGCTCGGCCTCATCGCCCCGCTCGTACGCACCCGCGACAACCTGTCCCTGCCCCCGGCGACCTATGTCATCAACGTGCACGGAGTCGAGGCGGCACGCGGGCTTGCACCCGCCGGCACGGTGCTGGTGATGGCGTCGCACCCCGATGACTCCATCCCTGGTGAGCCGACCCTCGAGCCCATCTTCGGCCTTCCCGCCTCGTGGGTGCCCGAACACCTCGGGCCCCAACTCGAGGCACGCGGCCACTCGGTGATCGATCGAGCGTCGGTGATCCTCACCCATCTCTCGGAGGTCGTGCGGAGCCGGGCGTCGGACCTTCTCTCTCGCCAGGACGTCCAGGATCTCGTCGAGGGTGTCAAGGAGGTGGCGCCGTCGGTGGCCAATGAGGTCGGTGGCGAGACGCTTTCGCTCTCGGAGCTCCACCAGGTTCTCGCGTCGCTGTTGGCCGAGCGAGTACCCATCCGCGACCTGGTCCGAATCCTCGAGGCCGTCACCACCGCCGCAGCGACGTCTCGCGATCGCGACGTCCTCATCGAAGCCGCTCGCCGCGTCCTGGGCCCCGCCATCTGTGCCCAGTACGTCAGAGACGGCGGCTTGCCCGTCATCACGCTCGACCCCGTGCTCGAGCAGCACTTTCTCGAGAACCTGCGCCTCGGCGAGAACGGCGCCTTCCTTGCCGTGGAGCCACGCATCACCGAAGCGTTCCTCGACGAGTCGACCGCGGTCATCGCCGCGGCGGAGAACCGTGGTACCAGCCCGGTGCTCATCTGTACCGACCGGCTTCGACCGGTGCTGCGACGCCTGCTCGCCAGCACCTGGCCGAGCCTGCCGGTGCTTTCTTTCCAGGAGCTCGGTCCCCAGCTGAGCCTCGACCCCACGGGAGTGATCCGTGTCGACAACAACCAGCCAGCAGTTTGAAGGCAGCACCATCGAAGAGGCCCTCGAGGCCGCGGTGGCCACGCTCGGCGACGACCTCGAGATCATCGATGCACAACGCGTGCGTCGTCGCGGTGTTCTCGGGGTCGGCCGCCGGGAACGCTACGAGGTGACTGCGGCGCGCAAGGCGGCGCAGGCCGACGCGTTCGACTCCGTGCTGCGGCGCATGGTCGACCGGGTCGACCAGGCCGAGGACCGGCTGGGCGTCGACCTCGCCGACACCGACCTGTCGTGGTGGCAGGAGGCCGACTTCGTCCTGCCCAGGCCCAAGCGGGCCGCAGCGCCGCGTCCGTCGGTCGTCGACGTGCGCGAGGACCCCGAGCGTGGCCGGGCACCGGTTGCCGACGCGCACCGGGCTGCGGCCGGGTACGTCGACGTGCGAGATGGCGTCGAAGCCGCCGCAGTCCGTCCGAAGAGGGCAGCCAACCCGACCGCGGTCGACGCCGACGTCAATGCATCCGGTGGCTACCGAGCCTCTCATGCGCGGGTGGCGAACCTCTCGACGGTCGGTTGGAGCCACGAACGACTGCTCGAGATCGGTTTGCCGTCGGCGCTGGTCGATCGGCTGCCCCGCAACCTGCACTCCGACCTCGACTGGGTCGCAGCACTCGCGAAGGCGATCGACGAGCTCCTCGAGACGGCGGAGACCATGTCGGGGCCGTGTGAGCTCACCGGTCACGGCCAGCATGCGGTCGTCCACCTCATCCGGGGTGCGTGCGACGGCTTCCGTGTGGGTGCGCTCGTGATCGACGGAGAACGGGTGCCGGCGACGCCCATGGAGCTCGCGCTCGCCGTGCGCGCCATGGTCCGAGACATCCGATGAGACGCGGGCTGCTGAGCCTCGGGGCCACGGCGTTGGCCATACCGGTGCTGCTCGGTGTGGTACTCCAGTCGTACCCCATCGAGGTCGCCGCGATCCGGCTGCTCGTCCTCACCGTGGCCGTCCTCGTGATCGATCGCGTCGTCGCTCCCGCGATGACCATTGCCCTCACCGTGGTGCGCGGGAACCGACCCGACGTGGCGCACGCGAAAAATCCCGTGGCCGACACCTCAACTCGGTGACGGCAGATCCGATTGGATCCCACGGACACGGAAGTCCGGTCCAGGCACCATTCATGGAGGAATGACCAATGAGCTTGCGGATCAACTCGAACACCGCTGCGTTCAACGCCTATCGCAACCTGAGCATCAACGACGGCATGCTGTCGAAGTCTCTCGAGAAGCTGTCCTCGGGCTTCCGGGTCAACCGAGCTGCCGACGACGCAGCGGGGTTGATCAAGTCCGAGTCCCTGCGCTCCGACATCCGCGGCCTCGGCCAGGCGGTCAAGAACGCTCAGGACGGAATCAGCTTCGTGCAAACCGCAGAAGGCGCCCTCGTCGAGGTCCACGCCATCTTGCAGCGTATGAACGAGCTGGCAGTCTCTGCTGCCAACACGGCCACGTCCGACGGCGTCGCCGAACAGGCCGAGGTAACCCAGCTGATGACACAGCTCGGTGAGATCGGCAGCCAGACCCGGTTCGCGGGCCTCGACGTGTTCAGCACGACGGCGCGTACGTTCCAGATCGGCTCCGCCGGCGGCGAGACCATCGACGTCACCATCGGCACGCTCACCACGAGCTCGGTCGGTGCCAACGCGGTCAACATCAGCACCATCAACCTCACCACGGGTGCGTCGGCTGCGATCAGCGTCATCGGCGACGCCATCGACTCCGTGTCGTCGACTCGAGGCAACCTCGGCGCCATCCAGAACCGCCTCGAGCACACGGTGCGCAACCTCAACGTGTCGATCGAGAACCTCACCGCGTCGGAGTCACGTATCCGTGACACCGACATGGCCGAGGAGATGGCCAACTTCACCCGTAACCAGATCATGTTGCAGGCGGGCACCGCGATGTTGGCGCAGGCCAACTCCATCCCGCAGAACGTCCTCCAGCTCCTCCGATAACTCGGTGACATGAGGTCGGTGGTCGCCAGCTTGGCGACCACCGAATCGAGACTGAAGAGGATGGAACATCACCATGAATGACGGCCGCGACCGCTATCTCGCCGACCGAGTCATGACGGCATCTCCCGAGCAGCTCATCAAGATGCTGCTCGACCGGGTGGTCGTCGAGCTCGGCATGGCGCAGGAGCAGCTCCATGCGGGACACCGCAGGGATGCTGCCCCGCACCTGGCCAAGGCCCAGGCAATCGTCGGAGAGCTCCGATGCTGTCTGGACCTGTCGGTGGGCCCGATCGCGCGCAATCTCGACGAGCTGTACGGCTTCGCCTTCAGCAGGATCGTCGAGGCCACCCTGGATGGCAGGGCCGGTCACGTCAACGACGTGATCACGGTTCTCGCTCCGGTGCAGGACGCCTGGTCCCAAGCGTGCTGCACCACCAGTGGCGTTTCGGCTTCGTCGTAACGCCGCCGTTCTGGCATCCGGTCCGGGTCTCTCTGTCCCAAGACCCGGACCGGACGCCAATTCCCGTGATGACCCGTCCGAGCCGAGGAGGAAACATGATCATCGTCACCCGACTCAACGGCTCGGAGATCGTCGTCAATGCCGATCTCATCGAGACCGTCGAGTCAACGCCCGACACGATCATCACGCTCGTGGACGGGACCCGATATGTGGTCGAGGAGCGCCCGAGCGAGATCGTCGAGCGCATCAAGACCTACCGCGCGGCGGTGCTGCGTTTCCTCGATGACCCTGTCGTCGTGACCGCCGCCGAGCCGGCGACGGTCGTGGACTTCTCCCGGGGAACCGGGAGCCACCACGACAAGTCAGTACTGGAGTAGACCGACGTGGACCCCATCACCATCGTCGGCCTGATCGTCGCCATCGCGGCAACGTTCGGCGCCATGACCATGGGCGGAATCGATCCGGCGTCGGTGTTCTTCGCCGACCCCGGATCGATCATCCTCGTTGTCGGTGGCGCCGTCGGCGCCACCCTCGCGTCGCATTCGATGGATGACGCGATCGCTGCCGGCAAGGTGCTCGTCAAGGGCCTCATCAAGCCCAAGCAGCCCGACGCCACCGAGACCATCAAGCAGCTACTGGGATTCGCCGAGACCGCGCGCAAGGAGGGCCTGCTGGCCCTCGAATCGGCTGCGAAACAGATCGAGGATCCATTCCTTCGCAAGGGCATCGAGATGTCCGTCGACGGCACCGATCCCGAAGTCGTCCGTGAGGTGCTCGAGACCGAGATGGCCTCGATGGCCCAACGTCACGCCACCGGTTCGGCCTTCTTCATGACCCTCGCGGGCTTCGGTCCCGCGTTCGGCGTCGCCGGCACCGTGATCGGCCTCATCGACATGCTCAACAACCTGAGCGACCCCTCGGCTCTGGGGCCCGCGCTCGCGGTCGCGTTCGCCACCACCCTGTGGGGCGTGTTCATCGCAAACTACATCTTCCTGCCGATCGCCAACTCCCTGAAGCGCTCCTCCGAGCAGGAGATGGCGTACAAGGAGCTGGTCCTCGACGGGATTCTCTCGATCCAGGCGGGGGCGAGCCCCCGCGCGGTCAGCGACCGGCTTGCGGCCTACCTGTCGCCGGGCAAACAAGAAGCGCTCCAGGAGAAGAAGAGTGCCTAGAGCCCGCGAACGCAAAGGAGGAGGAGGCGGCGGCGAGGAAGGCCCGTCCAAGGCATGGCTCGACAGCTATGCCGACGCCATGACCTTGCTGCTCGCGTTCTTCATTCTCCTGTACGCATCGTCGCTCATCGACGAAGACAAGTTCATCGAGTTCAAGCTCGGCGTCGCCCAGGCCCTCGGAAAACCCAATCCCACCCTCGACGGTGGCCTCGGCATTCTCGATCGGGGCAACGGGGTGGCCACAATGGTGTCGGCGCCACCCATCATCACCCAGAACGGTGACGGCAGCGAGGGCGAGAGCACCCAGGAACACGACGGAACCTCCGACCAGGAATTCCAGGAAGTCACCGCGGACAACGCCGAGCAGGTTGCCGACGAGATCCGCCGGCGCGTCGCGGACGTGGGGGCCGAACCGTTCGTCGATGTCGTGAACGACCCGCGTGGGGTCGTGATCCGACTCGACTCGCAGGTCCTGTTCCGCTCCGGCGAGGCGAAGATGCTCCCCGACGGCGTGATCGTGCTCGGTCAGATCAGTCCGATCCTGTTGGGGATCGACAACCTGATGATCATCGAAGGGCACACCGACAACGTGCCCACAACCGGCACCCAATGGCCAACGAACTGGGAGCTCTCGACCGCGCGCGCGACAACCGTGCTGCGCTACCTCGTGGAGATCGAAGGCGTGCCACCGGTCAAGATCTCTGCCGCTGGCTTCGCCGACACCCGCCCACGCGCGCCCAACGACACCGCCGATGGACGCGCCCACAACCGACGCGTGGAGATCGTCGTCCTCGTCGCCCGCGAGGGGGACGCGATCCCGACCGGGGAGGTCGTCACCGACACAGGCGCCGACCCTCTCGTCGGTGAGAGCTTCACCGACCTGCTCGACCTCAACCCAGACCCCGTTGCGACTCCGGTCGCGGCGGAGTGAGCGAAGGAGACCACCCTCATGGCTGACGACGACGGTGACGAAGCCGCCGGCAAAGGCAAGAAGAAGAAGCTGGTCATCGGCGCGGTGGTGATCGCCGCGCTCGCGTATCAGTTCGTGCTCAAGGGCAGCCCCGCGCCGCAAGAAGCCACCGACTCGCCGCCCGAAGACATCGCGCTGGTCGAAGGTGAGGTCGCGCCGATCCCCGAGCTCGTCGTGAACCTCGCCGACGCCGACGAGATCCACTACCTCCGGCTCGGCATCGCGGCCGTCCTCGAGAAGGGCATCGCCGCGAGCTCGGTCGAAAAGGAACTCCCGAAGATCAACGACGTGGTCATCGACATCGTCTCGACCAAGACCTTCACAGAACTTCGGGCCCCCGGCGCCACCGTGGCGCTCAAACAGGAGATCTCGACCGCAGCACGCGCTGCGTTCGACGATTCCACGGTCGTGCGGGTGATCTTCACGACCTTTGTCATGCAGTAGACGGCGCGACGAGGTCGGCGGGCCTCGGAACGCCACCACAGGCACGGACCGCGTCGGTGCCTCACGAAACCCTCCCCACCAGACAAGGAAGTCAGGGGCATGAGCAACCAGGATCCTTCGCCCACAACCTCCACCTTCGACATCAGCGCCCGTATCGAGACGTTGCCGTCGCCGCCGTTCGTCGCGTTGGAGATCATCCGGATCACCCGTGACCCGGACAGCTCGACCAGCGACCTGGCGCGAGTGCTGACCCAGGACCCCGTTCTGGCCGCTCGGTTGTTGCAGGTTGCCAACTCGGCCGCCTATGGGCTGAACCATCCGGTCACGAGCATCGAGCGCGCCACCGCGCTGCTCGGGTCGAAGGCGGTGAAGATGATGGCGCTGAGCTTCTCTCTCGCCTCCGACGTCACCGATGCCGGGGCGATCGCGCTCGACCAGTACTGGTATCACAGCCTGCTCAGCGCCGTGACGGCGCGCCGCTGGGCCGAGCTGCTGCATCCGGCCCTGGTCGAGGAGGCCTTCCTCGCCGGTCTGCTGAGCCATCTCGGTCGTTTGATCCTGGCTCGCGACAACGCCTCGTTGTACCGCCCTGTCGTCGCGCAGAGCGCCGACGGGTGGCCCGACGCCGAGCTGGAGTTCGCCATGCTGGGATTCACCAGCGGCAACGTCACCACGCAACTGCTGGAGCTGTGGCAGCTGCCGAAGCTCATCACTGGAGCGGTAGGCGCGCTGCACGGGGCGACGCTGCCCGAAGGCCTGCGCGGGTGCGCCGAACTGTTCGCGGTCCTCAAGGCCAGTGCGATCACCGAGACCGTGCTCACCGCATCGGGTGGCCCAGAGCACGTCGCTCGCCTCCACGACCAAGCGGCCGTGGCGGGAATGAGCGAGGACGAGCTCGAACCCTTCGTGATCGACCTCGAGGAGCGCCTCCGCGGCCTCGCCGCTGCCCTCGACGTCGACCTGCCCCCCGACACCTCGCCGCAGAAGATGCTCGAAGAGGCCCGCATGAGCCTCGTGAGTGTCTCGCTGAGCGCAGTCGCCGACCTGCACGTTGTCGAACGTGCCGCCGAGGAGCTGCGGGTCGCCAACGCCGAGCTCGGGATCCAGGCATCGACCGATCGCCTGACCGGGGTGCCCAACCGGGCCGCGTTCGACGATCATCTGGCCCGCACGATCACCAACGCCGTCCGCAAAGGCGAGGGGACCGTCGGGTTGCTGTTGTTCGACATCGACCACTTCAAGCGCTTCAACGACACGTACGGCCACCAGCTCGGCGACGAGGTGCTCAAGGCGGTTGCATGGAAGATGCGTGAGGTCGCCCGGGCCAACGAGCTCTTTGCGCGCTACGGCGGCGAGGAATTCGCGCTTGTGGTGTCCGACTGTGCGCCCGGCGACCTCGAGATCGCCGGCGAGCGCCTCCGACGGGCGGTCGAGGCCCTGTCGGTGCCGTCCACTGCTGGCGACCTGAAGGTCACCGTCAGCGGCGGGGCGTCGCACCTGTCGCTGATCGGGGACCGTGACGCCGGTGAACGCCTGACCAAGGCGGCTGACGAGGCGCTCTACCAGGCAAAAGCCGAAGGCAGGAACCGCATCTGCGGTCCGTTCAGCTGACAAATCGAGGTCGGCCCGATGCGGTCGACCCCGGGTGTTCGCTTCCCCCGGAGGGTGATGCGAGCGAGTGGTCGCGGTGGCGGTGCGTGGTCTGGACGCACCGCCACCGTTGACTCTCTTGTCTTGCGCCTCTCGTCACGGGGCCCGTGGCCCCGTTCACGTCGCAGCGCGGTGTCGGTTCAGGGCGCCGTTGCGAAGGTGATCAAGCTCGGTTGGTAGTCCGCGGGTGGTGCGAAACCCAGGAGGTTGAACACGGTGGAGGCGACGTGGCTGAGGCCGGCATCGGGTGGTGGGGTCAGTCGGTAGACGCCGTCGTGGGCGGGATCGTGGATGACGAAGGGCACCGGGCTCAGGGTGTGGGACGTCTTCGGGACGCGACGCCCCTCGGACTCGGTGAACATGATGTCGGCGTTGCCGTGGTCGGCGGTGAAGAGCAGGACGCCCTGTAGCTCGTCGATGACCCCCACCAGGCGAGCCAGGCAGCGATCGACGACCTCCATCGCCTCGATCGCGGCACGCAGCACACCGGTGTGGCCGACCATGTCGCCGTTTGCGAAGTTGATGCGACCGAACCGGTACCGACCCGATCGGAGCAACTCGATCGTGGCGTCGGTGATCTCGGCTGCCTTCATGGCCGGTGCCCGGTCGAATTCGATGCGGTCCGACGGGATCTCCACGTAGGTCTCGAGCGTGTCGTCGAGGTATCCGCTGCGATTTCCGTTCCAGAAGTACGTGACGTGACCGAACTTCTGGGTCTCGCTGACGGCGAACGACGGCACCCGCTCTGCCACGAGATACTCACTCATCGTCCGCTCGATCGCCGGGGGTTCGACGAGGTAGTTGGCGGGGATGAGCGCGTCGCCGTCGTACTGGAGCATCCCGGCGAAGTACACCTCAGGTCGATCGCCACGGTCGAAGGCGTCGAAGTCGGCCTCGTCGTAGGCCCGCGAGATCTCGATCGCCCGGTCACCGCGGAAGTTGTGGAACACCACGGCGTCGCCGTCGGACATCACGCCCGACGGCAGCCCCGACTCGTCGACGATGACGAACGCTGGGAGGTACTGGTCGCCCTGATCGGATTCCGCGTACATCGTCTCGACCGCCTCGGCGGCGGACCGGAACGGGCGACCGATCCCGTGGGTGTGGCACGCGTAGCCCCGCGCGACCATGTCCCAGTCGGCCTCGTAGCGGTCCATGGTGATGGCCATGCGCCCCCCGCCCGACGCGATGGCGATGTCGGTTCCCCATCGCTCGGTGAGGTCGGCGATGACGGCTTCGGTGCCGGCGATGTAGACCAGCGCCGAGCGCGGAGGGGTGTCGCGGCCGTCGAGCAGGATGTGGAGACGGATGCGACCGACGCCCGCGCGCGCAGCGGCCTCCATGAGTCGGTACAGCTGCTCGACGTTGCTGTGGATGTTGCCGTCCGAGTGCAGGCCGATGAAGTGCACGGTGTGGCTACGGCCCCGGTCGACCACGGTCTCCCAGACGGCGGTGGTGAAGATCGAGCCGTCCTCTATCGCTTTGTTCACGAGCTTGGCGCCCTGCGCGAAGATCCGTCCGGCGCCGAGCGCGTTGTGCCCCACCTCGCTGTTGCCCATGTCGTCGTCGGAGGGCAGGCCGACCGCGACGCCGTGTGCGGCAAGAGCGGTCGAGAACTCACCGGCGATGAGGGCGTCCATGCAGGGGGTGTCGGCTTCGGTGACGGCGTTCGAGGGTCCCGGAGCGGCGAGGCCGACCCCGTCGGCGATCACCAGCAACACCGGTCCCGGGCGGCCATGGAACGCGGTGAGGGGCTGGAGCGAGAGAGCCATGGCCCGAGTCTACGGGTGCCCCGGCAGCCCGAATCGGTGGTTGGTGCCCGGCACCGGTCAGGCCAGCAGGTCGCGGTGGCGGGGGTTGGCCTGGATGTGATCGGCGGCAAAGGGGCACACCGGGACGATCCGCTCACCTCGAGCGCGCACGATGTCGAGCATGCCGTCGACCAGGCGCGCTCCATAGCCCTGGCCGCGGTACTGGACGATGGTCTCGACGTGCGGCACCACGATGGTGTCGTCCCGGCGATGGTAGGTGGCGAACCCGACGAGCTCGCCCCCACGGCGAAGCTCGAACCGCCTTCGCCCGACATCGTCGGTCACCGAGAAGCGGTCGGATTCGTCGGCCGGTTCGTTGTCCATGGATCTCCTGTCGCTCAGCGCAGCGTCAGTCGGCCGGTGCCGGTTCGAGTGCTGCCGATGACGGCCGCGTGGTGACCCGTGGCGGCCAGCTCCGCGACCGCGTCGGCGGCGGCGGCAGGATCGACCCCGAACACGAGCCCCCCCGAGGTCTGGGCGTCGGCCAACAGCAGCTGCGTGAGCTCGCCGTGTGGTCCAGGGTCGAGCTGGTCGGCGATCCACGCCAGGTTGCGTCGGGTTCCGCCGGGGATCAGACCCGACTCGGCGAGCTCGAGCGCCCCCGACAGATACGGCACCGCGCCGACCGTCACCTCGACGTCGACCCCCGACTCTGCTGCCATCCGGCCCAGGTGGCCGAGCAACCCGAAACCGGTGACATCGGTGCAGCCGGTGGCGCCCGATTCGAGCGCGACCCGCGACGCCACGTCGTTGAGGCGGATCATCGACGCAATGGCGGTGGCGACGACCGCGGCCGGGGCCCGGTCGGCCTTGATGGCCGTGGTGATGACGCCGATGCCGAGAGGCTTGGTGAGCACCAGGTCCTGGCCGGGCCGCAGGCCGGTGTTGGTGAGCAGGCGGTCGGGGTGGACCTCGCCGGTGACCGCGAGGCCGTACTTGGGTTCGGGGTCGTCGATGGTGTGACCGCCCACGATCGGGAATCCGGCGCCGGCGGCGATGTCGTCACCGCCGGCGAGCACGTCGGCGAGCATTTCCCCCGGGAGCTCGCTGCTGTTCCAGCAGACGAGGTTCAGCGCGAACAAGGGTCGACCACCCATCGCGTAGACGTCCGAGACGCTGTTCGCAGCCGCGACGCGACCCCAGGTGCGCGCATCGTCCACCACCGGGGTGATGAAGTCGGCGGTGGACACGAGTGCGCGATCGCGGTCGATCTGCCAGACGGCGGCGTCGTCGCCCGAAGCGGTGCCCACGAGCAGCTCGGGAGGAGTGGGGTTGTGCAGATGACGCACCACGTGCGTCAGCTCGGCGGGGTCGAGCTTGCAGCCTCAACCGGCTCCATGGCTGAACTGGGTGAGCCGGAATCGATCGGCGTCGCTCATTGGGAACCTCCTCTCGGCTGTGGCTGACCTTGCGTGCTCGAAGGCTACTCCCGGGCCTGTAGCACCGAACCCCATCGGGGTTTCCGTTGTCACACCGCGGTGACGACCAAGCGGCCGCCCGCGCTGCTATCCATGGGGGGTGCTCGTGCGAACCCCCCGAATGTTCACCGTGGTTTTGGCCTTCGTCTTGGCGGGGTCCGCTCTCGTCGGCTGTGGCGGTGACCGTGCCGATGCCGGCGCCGCGTCGAGCGATGCAGCGCTGGTCGCTCCCGTGGGCAACGAGACCATCGCGCAGATAGGGGGCATCTTCATGGGTGCCCCGCTCGACGACACACAGGCGGCGTGCGTCGCCGACGGGCGCGACAGCGATCCCAACCTGGCGGTCGCGCTCAACGTCGTGGCCGGCGGCACCCAACCGGTCTCCGAGGGGCAGTTCACCGTGTTGGTCGGGGCGGTGCGCGACTGCGTCGGGCAGGACGCCTTCAACGGTGCGCTCGCGGGCGCCCTCGCCTACGGCAGCGACCCGACCGAGCTGCACTCGTGTCTGGACACCACCGTCACGGGCGACCGCGCCGATCCGGCAACGGTCGGCCTCGCCGGTGTCGTCATGCAGTTCGGTCTTCCCGATGACGCCAAGCTCGCCGCGGTCGCGGCGCTCACGGCCTGTGTGAGTGACGAGCTGCTCACCCAGCAACTCGCGACGAGCTTCGAAGTCGGCCAGAACTACAAGTACGTCGTCGACCGGGACTGCTTGGGCCGCTCCATCGCGACCGATGACACCGGCACGTCGTTCTGGGAGGCCAGCGTCAACGCCGCCGACGCCTCCGCCCTGGACGCGTACACGGCCCTCGTGTCGGACTGTGCCAGCCGCGCCCTGGAGGGCTTCGAGCCGTGGTCGGGAACCCGGGCGCTGGCCGCGCTCAATCCGCTGGCTCGCGTCGACGCCTACGACGCGCCGCCGCCGATGGTCATCGACCCCGCCGCGAGTTACACGGCCGTGATCACGACCACCGACGGTGCCATGCGATTCGAGCTGTTCGCCGGCACGGCCCCGGTGACCGTCAACAACTTCGTGGCGCTCGCCCGCGACGGCTACTTCGACGGTACGTCATTCCACCGCGTCATCGAAGGCTTCATGGCCCAGGGCGGTGATCCGTCGGGAACCGGCAGCGGGGGTCCGGGCTACGCGTTCGCCGACGAAACCGAAGCCCGCCCCGAGCTCGCCGAACGGGGTCTGTTGGCGATGGCGAATGCCGGACCGGACACCAACGGCAGCCAGTTCTTCATCACGTTCGCCCCGACCGAGTGGCTCAACGGCAAGCACACGGTGTTCGGTCGCCTCGTCGAGGGCGACGACGTGCTCGCGCAGATCGACGTGCGTGACCCCGCGGCGCCGACCGGCCCTGGCGAGACGATCGTCTCGGTCGAGATCACCGAAGGGTGACCGGGCGGCCCGAGGTACCCCGGGGCCGCACGACGGTGGCCTGGTGACCCTGGGGCCACACTACGGTGGCGAGGTGACCCTGGGGCCACACTACGGTGGCGAGGTGACCGAGGTCGAAGATGTCGCCAGGGCGCTGGCGCGCCGCCATGGGGTAAACGCCGAGCCCGACCTGGAGCGCTCGCTGTTGCGCTACGCGGAGTCGCCGCGGGTCGGCGACTGGACGCTTCGGTCGGCGGTGGTGCGCCTCGCCCAACCGCAACCGGAGCTGGCGAACCTGATCCTCGAAGCCGTGCGTCGTTGCGACGGGGCGCTCCATGGCCGCGCCCGCTCGGTACTCGTCCACAGCACCTGGACCGACCGTGGACTCGTCACCGGGGACCGAGACGACCCGTGCGCCGCCATGGTGGTCGGCCCCCAGCTCGTCGATGCCGTTGCCGACGCACGCGTGACCGACCTCGCCCGCCTGGCGCGAGCATGCGCCGACGAGTTCCCGGCTCTCCTGCGCGCCTACGAGGAGCTCCAGCCGCTCGACGAGGACGAGCGCGCGGCGTTGGCCCCGCTCGGAATCGCGCTCGAGCTCGACGCCCTTGCAGACGTCCTCGCGGCCTGGGCGAATGCCGGGCACCAGGATCCTCCGGTCGCCGTCGCGGCGAGCAGCGCCGCTTCGGCGAACGAACGCCTCGACGGGCTCGGCATCGCGCGTGAGACCGGTCGCACCCGAGCCGTGATCGGCTGACGTCGCGCACGTCGGTGAGTCGTCGACCCCTGCGTCAGCGCCGCCGGGGGGGCGGCTTGTATACGAGCCGGTCTTGGATGATGCTGGCGGTGTGACCGCCGAGAACGCGCCGGTCCCCGAGCGTCGACGACAGCACTTCCCCGGTGTGACCCGAGCGCGGCTCGACGATCGTACGAAGCGCATCGGGCGCCTTGGGCTCGCCGCGGCGCGCGCCGAGCTCGCAGACCACGAGGCGCGGCCCGCCGGGCGCTCAACGGGCAGCTTGCGGTCCCCCCACGTTCGCCCCGTGACCCGGGCCAGGGTCCGCGCGACGTTGTTCGAGGTCGCCCCGCCCGACCGGTCAGACTCCGGCGAGGAACCGCCGCGGGTTGTCGATGAAGAGCTGGGAGATGACGTCGTCGTCGACACCCATCTCCCGTAGCTCGGGCAGGACGTGTCGGTGGATGAACAGCATCTGGTCGGGGTTGTGGTCGAAGTACCCGTGGTGCTCGGGCATCGTGCCGTCGGGCCGCTCCTTGTACACGGTGACGCAGATGCAGTCGTGGGAGGGGCAGAGACGATCGGCGTATCCGGCGTCGATCAACTCCTTCATGGTTCTCGTCCGGGCCGCTGCGCTGACTAGCCGGCCCGGATACCGATCGAGCCCGATGAAGCACCCCTGGTCGAGGATCCACGTGAGGTACTCGACGTCGGTGGTGTCGTTGCAGTGGTCGACCTTGACCCGGCGTAGGTCGACCCCTTCCTCGCCCAGGATCTCGAGCTGTCGCCGGGCCACCTGACCCGTCGGGTACGAGTGCACCATCACCGGTAGGCCGGTGGCCTTGTGGGCCCGTGCGACCGCCCGGGCCATGACCTCGAGGTCGGGCGTCACCCCTTGGAAGTCGGCGGCGCACTTCAGCAGCCCGGCGCGGATGTTTGTGCCGCGGAAGCCTTCCTCCGCGTCGCGGATGAACTCCTCGGCCATCTGGTTGGCGGACACGCCCGACAGGAACCGGGGTACGTCGAGCCACCAGCCGGTGGTGTTCACGATGTGGACTCCCGTCGCTTCCGACGCCCGAACGAGGAGCTCGGGGACGCGTCCCAAGTCGAAGGTGGTGCAGTCGATGATGCTGTCGATCCCGGCGTCCTTCGCGTGCTGCAGAGCAGCGATCGCCTCGCCCTCCGGGTCCGGGCCGTGCAGGTGAGGGTGACTGTGCAACAGGCCCGCTGCACTCACCAGCAGGTGCTCGTGGACCAGCGTGAACCCGAGCTGGTCCGCGGCGATGGGTCCGAGCACCGTCATGATGTCGTTCATTGGCTCCCCCAGAGAGGGTCTTCGAGTTCGAGTGGATACCTGCGACGCGCCTGCCGCAATGTCGGGCCTGCCGGGGGCGACCCTAGCCGCGTGCAGCGACATGCCGCGCGTCGCACGAGCCGACGATCGCCCCGTCGGTGACGGCAGATCTACGCTGGGCACCCGGGTCGCGTCCGGTGCCGCACCGACCGACTCGAGACGGAGGCGTCGAGTGAGCAACAGGCCGAAGCGCAACAGCAGGAGCGGGCGGTCCCGACCCGGCCCACAGACCGTCTCGACGGTGCCTCGCCGGTCTTTCGGCAGGGTTGCCGCCATCGCGGCCACCGCTGTCGTGGCGATCCTGATCGTGGTGGTGGCCCTCATCGTGAGCGGCGGAGACAGCGGCGCCGACACCGTCCGCGTCAACGGCGTCTCGCTGCCAGCGATGACCGACAACGGTGTCGACCCGGCGGTCGGGCTCAAGGCGCCGGTGTTCAGCACCCTCGGGGTCGACGGTGAACTGCACACGGTCGGCAGCGGCGGCGGGCCCGGCGATCCGGCCAAGGTGCTGCTGTTCGTGTCGGACTCTTGTACCGGGTGCGCCGACGCGCTGGGCTCGACGGTTGCATGGCTGGCCGCGAACGAGCTCCCGGCGCTCGTGACCATCGAGGTGGTGGTCCTCGACGCCTCCAATGACGCGGACCCCTGGTTGACGACGCTCGGGTGGACCGGTGCCCGCTGGATCGACTCGAACCAACACAGCCTCGCGAAGGCGTTCGGCATCGACGCTCCTCCGGTGTGGGTCGTCCACGATCGCCAGAACCACGTGGTCGAGCGGGTTGCCGGTGCGGTCGATATCGGGTCGCTGGTCGACGTGGCCGCCGGTACCGTCTGAACGTCTGCCCCGCGAGTGTCGGGGCGCGCCTGCCGACCGTGTCGTACACGACCCTCCTCTTCGATTTCGACCACACGCTCTTCGACACCGATGCGTCCGAGGCCGCGGCCCTGACGGCGTCGATGGCGACGGTCGGGCTCAGCACGACCCCCGAGGAGCTCGACGCGTACCAACGCATCAACGCGGCGATGTGGCGAGACGTGGAACGGGGCACGATCACCCCGCTCGAGGTGCGGACGGAACGCTTCGTGCGGTTCTGCGCCGAGCGCCGCATCGACGCCGACCCGGTGGTGATGGCCGACGCGTTCGTGGCCGGATTGTGCGACCACGGTGAGCTCTACGAGGGAGCGGCGGAGGTGCTGCACCTGGTGGCGGGTCGGGCTCGGCTCGCGATGGTCACCAACGGGCTGGGGGAGGTCCAACGTGCTCGCGTCGCCCGGCTGGGCATGGACCGATGGTTCGAGGTGCTGGTGATCTCCGCCGAGGTCGGGGTGGCCAAACCGTCGCCCGCGATCTTCGATCTCGCGTTCGCTGCACTCGCCGATCCGGCAAAGGTGGACTGCCTCATGATCGGCGACAGTCTCGGCTCGGACATCCTCGGGGGGAGCGGGTATGGGATAGCGACCTGCTGGTACAACCCCGCTGGTCGTCCCGTCGTCGACGGGGGACCGCGGGCCACCCATGAGATCGCATCGCTCGTCGAGCTCCCGACGCTGGTCGATACCCGTGGCGGTCAAGCCGGCGGTCCCCGTGGCGGAGGGACCTCGGACTCTGCTGTCGCGTGACCTGCCGGGCTACGGTCGCGACATGACCACGCGCGATTCGATCACTTCGATCATGACCCCCGACCCCGCCACCATCGAGCGATCCGAACCGATCTCGGCTGCCTACGCAATGCTCGACCGGTCGTCGTTCCATCACCTCATCGTCACCGAGGACGATGCCCCGGTCGGGATGATCTCGACCACCGACATTTTGCGCCTGGTGTACGACGTGGACGGCGTCGGTGAGCGGGAGCTTCGCACGTTCATCGATCACCAGTTCACGATCGACGATGCGATGAGTGCCGACCTCCAGACGCTCGGTACCGACGCCTCGGTGCGTGATGCCGCCGGAAAGCTGGCCGACGGTTCGTTCCACGCGGTCGTGGTCCTGGCCGCCGACGGGAGCCTCGCGGGCATCGTGACCACCACCGACCTGGCTCGCTACCTTCGCGACCTGCGCTGAGGCGCACCCGGCTCTTGGCAGCGGTCGGCTCAGAGGTCGATGTCCACGCCGAGGATCTCGACGGCTCCGTCGTCGCCGAGGGTGACGTAGCAGCCGATGAGGGTGCAGAACCGCCCCTGGTCGAGCCACATCCGGATGAATGGTTCGTCGCCGAGGGGACGCGTGCTGGCCTCGTAGCTCGTCGCGAGCTGCTCGATGATGCGCGGGAGCTCGTGCAGGAGGAAGTTGTTGACCGACGGCACCGGGATCCGGCCGCTGTCCTTGTAGGCCTTCAGCTTTGCTTCGAGCTGACCGAAGACTTCCTCGTTCACGCGGACGTCGCGACGCTCGCTCATGCCGGGCGACTGTACTGAAGGTGGCCGTCGGGCCGGGGATCACAGCACGGGGCTCGACCCTCCGTCGAGGTTCACTGCCGAGCCGGTGATGTAGGAGGCACGGGGCGAGAGCAGGTACGAGACGAGATCGGCGAACTCTTCGGAGCGGCCGACGCGGCCAAGCGGCACTCCGTGCCCCAGTTCTTCGTAGACCTCTTCGAGGGTTCGGCCGCTCTGTTCGGCACGGCGGCGCCACTGGCCACTTTCGACGAGTCCCACGAGTACGGCATTGACTCGGATGCCCTCGGGAGCGAGCTCCTGGGAGAGGGCTTTCGTGATGGCGAGACCGGCCGCCCGTGACGCCGACGTCGGTAGCGACCTCGCTCGGGGTGCCTTGGAGGCCGTGTTCAGGACGTTCACGATCGCACCGCCGTTGATCCGCAGATGCGGCAGGGCGAGACGGATCAGGCGCACGTGCGCCATCACCTTGAGATCGAGGTCCTGTTCCCAGACCTCGTCGGTGCCGGCCTCGAACGGCAATGCCTTCGCGGTGCCGGCGTTGTTGACGACGCAGTCGATCCCGCCCCAGCGTTCCACGGCAGCGGCCACGAACGCATCGAGGTCGGACAGGTTCGTGATGTCGGCGACCATGGCAAAGGCGTCGCCGCTGGCGGCGACGAGGCGCTCGTCGGTCGCCCACACCCGCTCGGGGTTGCGGCCGCACACGGCGACCTTGGCCCCTTCGGCGACGAGCCGCTCGGCGAGCGCTGCGCCCAGGCCGTCGGTGCCGCCGGTGATGAGGCAGACCTTGTCGGTGAGCTCGAGGTCCATCATCGTTCGTACTGCACGCGCGTGGCTCGCGTGGCCCACTTGCCGACTTCTGCGCCGACGCGCACGTGGGCCGGATGGTCGAGATAGATCTTGAACGCGTGCTGATCTGCGAAGTCCCCGATGACCACGAGGTCGGCGTTGCGATCGTTCTCGCCGATGTCGAGTCCCACCGAGTAGTCGAGGATCTCCGGGATGGCAGCCGGGAGCTCGGCGAGTGCATCACGGAGCGCGACGCGCTGGCTGTCTGGCGTGTCGTCGGACAGTGTCAACATGACGACGTGTCGAAACATCGGAACCTCCGGGTGGGTGTCTCCGCCAGACTCTTGCACAGCTCCCGCCTTCTCGTCGTGTGGCACGAGGTTCTGCGCCGATGACGGACCTGGTGATCGACGAGCTGGAGCGCCCGGGCCTCAGCTACGAAGTCGTTGCCTGCGATCGTGCGCTCGCGAACACGGCCACCTTCTGCGAGAGGTACGGCTGTGCCCCGGAGGACGCGCCCAACGCGATCGTCGTGGTCGAAAAGTCCGACCCACCGCAGCCCGCTGGCTCGTGCCGGTGTCAGACACCTGTCCGGACATTCGGATATTCGTACTGGTGTCTGACACCTGAGTCCACCAGCGCTTCGGCGACGTCGGCGCCGAAGGTGCCCACTGCGTGGCCATCGGGGCGATCGCGGAGAGGTTTTCGAGCGTCTGCCATTCTCCCGGCAATGACTGATCGACCACGAGAGCCGCCGCGCAACCGGCGGCCCGGGCGGGAGCACCGGCGCGTTGTTGGGTCGATGAACCATTTTGTCGACGAAACAGTTCATGGTAGTGAACAATTCACCGCGAAGAAGTATGCTCCCCGGCGATGAACGCCACACAACCCCGGACGCTGGCGTGGCTGGCTCGCCGTATCGAGCGCACGCTGGCCGACGTCGACCTCTCCCTGCCGGAGTACCGGCTGCTCTCGGTGATCGCCCACGATGCCGCCGGCTCGTCGCAACTCGCCGGTCGCCTGGCGGTGAGCAAACCGCGCATCACCGCGCTGGCCGATCGCCTCCACCAGATGGGCTACCTCGAGCGCCGAGCACACCCCGATGATCGCCGACGGGTCGATCACGTCCTGACCGACGAAGGCCGCGCCGCGCTCGATCGCGCCGACGGCGCGGCCGCCGGATCGGTCGGACGCGTCCTCGCCGAGCTCTCGCCTGCGGAGGTCGCGGTCGTCGAAGAAGCGTTCGTCCTGTTGGAGCGGGCGCTCACGGCGTCTCGGGCGAGAATGCACGGCTCCAGAGACGACGGGTCGACCCCGCAAGGGGGCGTCGGTTCCCCCGAGCAGAACGCGCAGGTGGGTGCATGAGTCTCCTCGACGACGAGCTCGCAAGTCTGGCCAGTGTCGACATCGACGATCGTCCCTATGTTCCCATCGCGGTCGCCGAGCGTTATGCCCGTCCCGAACGGACCATTCGCAGCGAGACCGAGCTCGGGTGGCTGCGCCGGCTCGCACCGATCGTCGCCAACCATCGGGTGACGTTCACTATCTCGTTGCTCACGGGTCTGGTCGCTCTCGTGCTGCAGGTGGCCTCACCGCGCGTGGTGATGGCGGCGATCGACGGACCACTGCGCAACGGGTCGACGTCGTCGCACTCCATCAGCTTCTACGTCTGGGTGCTCGTCGGCCTCGCCGTCGGTCGGGGCGTGTTCGGCATCATCAATCGGGTCCTGCTCTTCTACGTGGCATACGGCATCGAGAACGACCTGCGGGTTCTCATGTACGAGCGCCTGTCGTACCAGAGTTTCGGCTTCTACGACCGGGTTCAGTCCGGCCAACTCATCTCCCGGGCGAACTCCGACATCCGCAGTGTGCAGATGTTCCTGACTTTCGCTCCGAACCTGGCGATCAGTGGCTTCACCTTCGTCATGGCGTTCGCGTTGATGCTCACCGTCAGCGTGCCCATGTCGATCGTGGCGATCGCGACCATGCCGATCGTCGCGGTGATGGGGATCCGGATGCGTCAGCGGATCTTCCCCGCATCCTGGCTGGTGCAGGAGCGCACCGCGCACGTCGCGATGACCGTCGAAGAGAACGTGTCGGGCGTGCGCGTCGTGAAGTCTTTCGCAGGTGAGGCCGGGCAGGCGTCGTTGCTGGCGCAGCGGGCGCAAGGTCTTCGCTGGGCCGGTATCCAGCAGGCGCTGATCCGGGCGAAGTTCGCTCCCGCCATGGAGGCGATGCCGCGCATCGGCATGGGGATGGTGCTGCTCATGGGTGGCTGGCTCGCCATCGACGGCAAGGCGTCTGCCGGCACCATCGTGGCGTTCTCCGCCTACGTGGTGCTGCTCCAGGCCCCGTTTCGCATGCTCGGTCAGATCCTGATGATGAGCCAGCGTGCCTCTGCGTCGGCACTGCGCATCTTCGAGGTCCTCGACGCGCCGATCGAGATCGTCGACCGGCCCGGTGCCTACGACCTCGTGTCGCCCGCAGGCGCGATCGACTTCGACGACGTCACCTTCTCTTACGGCCAGGGCGCGCGGGTACTCGACGGGTTCTCCCTGCACGTGGAGCCGGGTCAGACGATCGCCATCGTCGGGCGCACCGGCTGCGGTAAAACGACCTTGTCACGGGTGCTCGCGCGGTTCTACGACGTGGACTCCGGCGCCATCCGCGTCGACGGTCACGACGTGCGCGACCTGACGCTCAGCAGCTTGCGGGCCCACGTAGGCATGGTCTTCGACGAGCCGTTCCTGTTCTCGCTGTCGATCCGCGACAACATCGCCTATGCCCGGCCCGACGCGCCCATCGGCCAGATCATCGCCGCCGCGAAGGCGGCCAACGCCCACGAGTTCATCGAGCACCTCGAGTACGGGTACGACACTGTCGTGGGCGAACGGGGCTACGACCTGTCCGGAGGGCAACGGCAGCGCATCGCGATCGCCCGTACCCTGCTCGCCAATCCCAAGATCCTCGTGCTCGACGATGCCACCAGCGCCATCGATGTCCACATCGAGCAGGAGATCCACCAGGCGCTCGAACGACTGATGCGGTCGCGGACGACGCTGATCATCGCTCACCGCCTGTCCACGATCGCGCTCGCCGACCGGGTCGTGCTGGTCGGTGACGGCGAGGTGCTCGCCGACGGGACTCACGAAGAGCTGATGGCCTCCGAGCCCCGCTATGGCGCGACACTCGCCGGCTACGTCCATGACGGCGAAGATCTCGACAGCGATCCGCCTGAAGGGTCACCGGCGACCGAAGAGGGGGGCCTCTGATGGCAATGGGATTCGGTGGCGGCATGGGTGGCGGCGGCATGGGCGGCCAGATGCGCGGTGCCTTCGGCGGCGCCGGGGGTCAGGGAGGTGAGGGCCTCGGCTTCGCCGGGATCCCGTCGGAACTGCAGGAGCGGGTCGATCTGCTCGTGGCCCACGAACCGCCCAACGAGCGCGTCGAGATCGAGTTCAGCCACCACGACTACGACCGGGAACCGTTCACGTTCCGGCGGTTCCTCGGCCCGTACAAGGTCGCGCTGCTCGGGGTGCTGGTGCTCGTGCTCATCGAGGTGGCCGCGCTTCAGTCGGGACCGGTGCTGACCAAGATCGTGATCGACGACGGGATCAAGGGCGGCTCGAAATCCGTCCTCGTCGTCACCGGCGTCGTGTACTTCGCGTTGGTCGTCATCGCCTGGGTCGCGGGCTGGGGACGCATCGTGTCCACCGGCCGGATCGGCGAACGGCTGATGTACGACCTGCGCCTGCGCCTGTTCATGCACCTGCAGCGTCTGTCGTTGGACTTCTACACCGACGAGAAGGCCGGCGTCATCATGACCCGCATGACGAGCGACCCGACGTCGTTGCAGCAGCTGTTCAACGAGGGGCTGGTGCAGCTGGTCGTCCAGGGACTCACCCTCGTCGTCGTGACGGTGGCGCTCTTCGTGCTCAGCCCCACCCTGGCTCTCGTCACGGTCCTTGTGATCGTGCCCGCGATGACGTTGGCGACCGTGTGGTTCCGCAACCGCTCGGCGCTCGGGTATCTCATCGTGCGCGACCGCATCGCCGACGTGCTCGCACACCTCCAGGAGAGCCTCTCGGGGGTGCGTGTCGTGACCTCGCACAACCGGGCGGCGCACAACAACATCGAACACCGCAACATCGCCGGCGACTATCGCGAGGCCAACAACTTCACCGCTCGGGTCAACGGGTACTACGGCCCGTTCACCGACGTCGTCAGCATCCTCGGCCAAGCTGCGCTCATCGGCGTCGGGGGCAAGATGGTGCTCGACGGCGAGCTCACCGTCGGCGAGCTCGCGGCGTTCATCTTGTTCCTCACCGCATTCTTCGCGCCGATCCAACAACTGGTGCAGCTCTACAACGTGTACCAGCAGGGCCAGGCGTCGATGACGAAGCTGCGGGCACTGCTGCTCACCGATCCGTCCGTGCCCGAGCTGTCGGACCCGCTGCCACTCCCGCTGATCGACGGGGCGATCACCCTCGAGCATGTCACGTTCTCGTACCGGCCCGGTGCGCCCGTGATCCACGACGTCGACCTCCACATACGCGCCGGCGAGACCTTCGCGCTCGTCGGTGCGACCGGCTCGGGGAAGTCGACGATCGCGAAGCTGGTGGCTCGGTTCTACGACCCAGAAGAGGGCCGGGTGCTCGTCGACGGGATCGACGTGCGCAATGTGGGGATCGCCGACCTTCGTCGCCAGCTCGGTGTCGTGCCGCAGGAGCCGTTCCTGTTCGCATCGACGCTCGGCCAGAACATCGCCTTCGCGAAGCCACACGCCTCCACCGAGGAAATCGTCGCAGCGTGCGCTGCGGTGGGGATCGAAGATCTTGTGGAGCAGATGAGCGACGGCCTCGACACCCCGGTGCACGAACGGGGGGTGTCGCTGTCGTCGGGCGAGCGCCAGCTGCTGGCGTTGGCCCGGGCGTTCCTCGCCCAACCGCGCGTGCTCATCCTCGACGAGGCGACGTCGAATCTCGATCTTGCTTCAGAAGCGAAGGTCGAACGCGCACTCGACGTGCTGCTCGAGGGACGCACGGCCATCATCATCGCTCACCGGCTCACTACTGCCCGCAAGGCCGACCGGATCGGGGTGATGAATGACGGTCGGGTCGTCGAGCTCGGCAGCCACGACGAGCTCGTCGCTCTCGGCGGCCGCTACGCCGGCATGTACGAGGCCTGGGAGCGTCACTCCACCGGTCACTGAACCTGCCCAACGGCTTGGTCATGGCTGACATGGCCGGGCGAAACCTGGCAGGCTCGGGCGATGGAGCATCGGATCGTCATCGCCGGCGCCGGTGGGCGCGACTTCCACGACTTCAACGCCGTCTTCCGCGGCGACCGAGGCGTGCGGGTCGTGGCGTTCACCGCCACGCAGATCCCCGGCATCGACGACCGTCGCTATCCGGCCGGGCTCGCAGGGCCGTCCTATCCCGGTGGCATTCCCATACGGCCCGAGTCCGAGCTCGCCGACCTCATCGTCGAGGAGTCCGTCGACGAGGTCGTCTTCTCGTATTCGGATGTGTCGCACGAGTACGTCATGCATCTGGCATCGCGCGTGCTGGCCGCGGGCGCGGGGTTCCGTCTGCTCGCCCCCCGCGCCACCATGCTGCCGTGCCCCGTGCCGGTCGTCGCCGTCGTTGCGACGCGCACGGGATCGGGGAAGTCCCCGACCACTCGGAGGATCGGACAGGTGCTCACCGACGCCGGCCTGCGGGTGGCTCTCGTCCGGCACCCGATGCCCTACGGCGACCTCACCGCGATGCGGGTGCAACGTTTCGCCACCCTGGCCGACATCGATGCCGCGGTCCCCACCATCGAGGAGCGGGAGGAATACGAGGAACCCGTGCGCCAGGGGATGGTGATGTTCGCGGGGGTCGACTACGCGGCGATCATCGAAGCCGCCGCCGCCGAAGCCGACGTGATCGTGTGGGATGGCGGCAACAACGACGCGCCGTTCATCGAACCGACCCTGACCATCTGCGTGCTGGATCCACTGCGCCCCCATGACGGCAGGCGTTTCCACCCCGGGGAGACCAACCTCACGATGGCCGATGCCGTGGTGGTCAACAAGTGTGACGTGGCGTCGTCGGCCGACGTCGACACCGTGATCGGTGACCTCCGGGAGGTGAACGCCAACGCGACCGTCATCCGAGCGGCATCGCCGGTGACGCTCGACCCCGGGCCGGAGCTCGAGGGCGCCCGTGTGCTGGTGATCGAGGACGGGCCGACAGTGACCCACGGTGGTATGGCCTTCGGCGCCGGCACCGTTGCGGCGCGTCAGGCCGGTGCCGGAACGATCGTGGACCCACGTCCGTACGCGGTCGGTTCGATCGCGCAGACCTACGCTCGCTACGACCATCTCGGGGCCGTACTGCCGGCAATGGGATACGGCGCGGCCCAGCTCGCCGACCTGGAAGCCACCGTGCGCGCCGTGCCGTGTGACGTCGTCGTCACGGGCACGCCCATCGAGCTGGGCCGCCTGATCGACTTCGGTCATGGCACCCGGCACGCTCGGTATCACGTCGAGGAGCTCGGCACGCCCCGCTTCGACGACCTGCTCGCGCCATGGATCGCGTCGTGGAAGTCGTCGGTTCGCAGGTGAGGCCCCTGCTCGTCGTCGCCATCGGCGGGAACGCACTCGTTGGCGCCGACGGCCGTCTCGATGTCCTCACCCAGCGGGCGAACGCACGTCGCGCCGCGGCACACCTCGCGCGACTGGCCGACGCGAACGACCTGGTCGTCACCCACGGGAACGGCCCCCAAGTGGGGGTGTTGGCGATGCAGGCGGCGGCCGATCCGAAGGTCGTGGCCCCGCCGCTCGACGTCCTCGATGCCGAGAGCGTCGGCCTGGTCGGGTACCTGCTGGTCGAGTCGTTGTCGCGCCATGTGGAGCCGAGTCGGGTGGTCTGTGTGCTCACCCGGGTTGAGGTCGACGGCGACGATCCCGCCTTCGGTCGGCCGACCAAGCCCGTCGGGCCGTGGTTTGCCCCCGGCCATGCCCGCCAACTGGCTTCTACCCACGGCTGGGATTTCGTCGAAGGCCCTCTCGGCGCTCGCCGGATCGTCGCCTCCCCAGAGCCCCGTCGTATCGTCGAACTGGGCGCGATCGCGATGCTCGCTCGTGCCGGCAACCTGGTTGTCGCCGGTGGTGGCGGGGGCATTCCGGTGGTCACCCGCGACGGCGTCCTCGTCGGTACCGAGGCCGTGGTCGACAAGGATCTGACCGCTGCACTGCTGGCCGTCGCACTCGGTGCCGACCAGCTGATCGTTCTCACCGATGTCGACGCGGTGTACGAGGACTACGGCCTGCCGGCGGCTCGGGCACTGGGGGAGGTGACGCCTGACGTCCTTCGGGCGATGATGTTTCCGGCGGGCTCGATGGGACCCAAAGTCGACGCCGTCTGCCGATTCGTCGAGCAGACCGGCAGGCAGGCTGCCATCGGGTCACTCGCGGAGGCCGAGGCCGTTCTCGTCGGGGGGGCGGGAACACGGATCGTGGCCTCCCACTAGGCTGCGCGACCATGACCGACCACGATCGCCTCAATCGCCTCGCCGACGAGCTGGAGATCCGGGACCTGGCGCAGCGCTACGCAATCGCGATCACCGCCCGTGACCTCGACGCCGTCGCCGACCTGTTCTGCTCCGATGCCGACTTCGGTCCCGCGGGTACCGGCCGCGTGGGCGCGAGCGCCTTTTACGCCGAGTACTTCGCGCGCAATGAGCGTCACGCGTTCCTCCAGGTGGGTACCCATCAGGTCGATCTCATCGACGAGTCCACGGCGAGCGGCGTTGCCCTCACCAGGTCCTGGGATGTGGGCCCGGGTCCGGCGCGCCTGGACGTGCTCGTCGTCTACTTCGACACCTACCGAAAGCGCGACGGCCGTTGGGGCTTCGTGCAGCGTCGCGAGACGTTGCACGATGCCGTGCCGGCCGCTCCCGCCGACCCCGAAGCCGCCGTGCCGGCAATGACACGCCCGTGGGAGTACTGGGACCGGTGGGCCGAACGGAAGCGGTCGGAGACGCTCTTCCGCTGAACCCCGCTGCCGGGAACTAGAGCATCGAGGCGATCGATTGCTGGGTCTGGGCGATCAGGCGATCCCACGCGTCAGGGGCGATGCCGAGGAACTCCATCGAGGACTCGGTTACGTCGGTGTCGAGACCGAAGAAGCCACGGTGGTCCTCACCGAGGGCGTCGTGGGCGACCGCATCTGCGAGCGCCACCGCATGGGCCGAGGCCGGGACCTGGTCGTGGCGACCGGTGTGGTGCAGCGAGATCGCATCGCAGATGCTCGCTGGCAGACCCCAGTGGCGCGAGATGATCCCCCCGAGCTCCGCGTGGTCGATGTGGACGTGCAGGCGTTCGACAGTGACCGCAGAGAGGTGCCGCATGCGGTCCTCGTTTCCCTGCAGGTCCAGGTAGTCGCACAGTACGAGCTTGGCGAGGTCGTGGAGCAACGCTGCGGTCAGGGTTTCCCCGCCGGGGTCGACATGGCTGTGCTCGCGCACCACCGATGCGGCGACAGAGCTGGCGACGGCATGTTGCCAGAGCTCACCCTTGGCGAGTCCGTACTGCGGCAGCGCTGGTTGGAAGCGGGCATTGACCGAGCCCCGCACCGCAAGCATGAGCAGCCGAGCCCGACCCAGCAGCATGAAAGCGCGGTCGAGGGTTGCGACCTCGGCGCGCCCGGTCCAGGCCGAGTTCGCTTCACGGAGCAGTGAGGCGGCGAGGACGGGGTCCTGGCCGACGATGGCACAGATCTCTTCGACGCTCGACTCTGCGTCGTGGATCACCTGCGCCAGCCGGGTTACCGCCGCCGGGAGCGGCGTGAGCTGTTCGGCGCGTGCGATGAGATCGCGGCGCAGCTTGTCGGTATCGACGTCCATGTCCTGCCTGCCTCGGTTGAGCGCGCTGTTCCGTCGGCGCGCACGATGTGCGTTTCCCGTCGGCGCATTGCCCAGGCACTTGAGGAGCCCGCCTCGGCCGCGTGTCGGCCCGCTGACGGTTGTCTTTCGCCGAGGGCTCACCGCTGCGGGGTTCTCGTTGGCGGCGGACCGGATCGTCAGTACAGCCGGTACCGGTCGCGCTGTTCCGCGAACCCGGCGACCTCCTCCGCCCACGCCGCGATGATCTCGTCGGCCGACGCGGCCGACTCGAGCAGCAGCCGGAAGCGGCTCGTGCCGGCCAAGCGATCGAACCCATCGGGTCGTTCGACGATCGTCGCCAGCCCGGCAGCACGGGCCTGTGCCAGCACGGCAACCAGTAGGTGCACGCCGGTCTGCACGCTCGCGAACGCTTGCCGGTCGTCGATCACCAGCCGGACGCCGTCGAGCGTCTGGCCATCGAAGCGTGGGGGCGCGGTCATCGTCTCGAGCATTCGTGGCGTGAACGTCGTGGGTTCGAAGTGCACGCCCGGGAGGTGCAGGTCGTCGAGGGTGGCGGCGAGTGCCACGCCGTCGAGCCACGGTGCCCCGATCGTCGTGAAGGGTGCCTCGGTACCGCGCCCTTCGCTCACCGAGGTCGCCTCGAACATGGCCACGCCGGGATACGCAAGTGCGGCATCGAGCGAGGGCAGGGCCGGGCTCGGCGGCAGCCACCCCAGGCTGTCCTCGGGCCATGTTCCCCGGGCATCCCAGCCCTCGACGGGCACGACCGTGAGGTCGAGATCGTCGAGGCCGGTCAACCAGTGCTCCCCGACGATGGCGAGCGAGAGCTCACCTGCCGTCATCGCATACGCGGTGGGGATCGGATACGGGCTGACGAACGACTCGTGGTCGCCGTCGCGCACGAACCCGGCGAGCTCGGCGCCCTGTGGATTCGGGCGGTCGAGCACGACGAACGCGACATCGGCCGCTGCTGCCGCCTGCATCGCGAGTCCCATGGTGGCGATGTAGGTATAGAAACGGGCTCCGACGTCCTGCAGGTCGTACACGAGGACATCGAGATCGGCCAGGGCTTCCGGTGTCGGTGCTCGTGACGCGCCGTAGAGGCTGTACACCGGAATCCCCAGTAGCGGGTCGATGCCGTCGTCGACGGCATCGCCCGCTCCCGCGGTGCCGGTGAACCCGTGTTCGGGCGCGAAGAGGGCGGCCAGCTGCACGCCCGGAGCGCGCGCGAGCAACGGCGCCAGC
>JAHECR010000090.1 GCA_024641655.1 Acidimicrobiaceae bacterium | reverse complement strand
AGCTCGCTGTCACCTCGGCGGCACCCGGCGACAACTACCACGGCGGGCGCTGGGCCGTGCACGTCGTCACCTGGAACGTGGCGCCGTACCTGCTCACCTCGGACGAGGCGGTGCTCGCCGCTGCGTCCGCGGGTGACGTCACCATCACCCGCAACGCGGCCGCCGACTTCGTCTGCCCCGTCGCTGGGTGATCTCCCCTCGGGCGAGGGTGTCTGCCGGTGTGCGGGCTAGCGCAGGTTGAGCCGGTTGAGCGGGGCCCACCCTTCGGCGGGCACCCTCGTCCACGACTCGTCGTCGTGGCCCTCGTCCACGGCAGCGCTGGCGCTCGATCCTCCGTGCTGGCCCATGACGCGGTAGCGGACGCGGAAGAACCGGCCCTCCTCGTTCTCCCGGACGTCGGTGCGCACCAGCACCCGGGTCCCGTCGGTCAGCGTGCCGATGCCCACGGCGTGCGCGGTGGTGGCACCCTCGTCGACGTCCTCGCCGTGGCCGTCGGGCTCCTGCCCGGGCATGTGCTGCCAGAACCGGCACAGGTCTTCGACGTAGACCCGTGACGAACCCCGCCCGAGGACGAGCACGCCCGTGGGGTCGCCGCTCTCGTCCGTCTCGAGGTTGAGGATGTACTTCTGCGGGCCGTGGGCCTGCGCGTTCAGCTTCATGCCCGGATCGGATCGACCCAGGCACATGCCGGGGACGCCGCTCCCCTCGACGGCGCCGGCCCCCGGGACTGCCAGCAGCGCCGTCGAGGCCACGGTCGCCAGCCCGACCAGCAGAGTCGTGCGCCTGCGTGCCGACATGATCGCCACCCCCTCGGTAGCGGACCGACGGCCCGCGCCCGTGCCGGGATCGTCCTTGCCGTCATGGCCCTGCACGCCACTGTGCGCGAGCCCCGTGGGACGACCATGGCGATCGTGTGGAGATCGCGTGGAGCCCGGGACGGCGCATCTCCACACGGACGCCACACGACCTGCGTCGGGTCCGCACGTCTCTCGGCCAGCGTGGGACGTGGACGAAGAGCCGCGGGTGCTCGCTGGCACGTGGCCGATCGGCCCCGGGTCGCCAGGCGGGCCTCTCCTCCTGGGCCCGCGAGGTACGCAGCGAGGGAGATGACAGTCATGAGGGGCAAGCGGAAGATGCTGGGGATCGCGGCGCTCGCCGCAGCGATCCTCATCGTGCCGACCGGAGCGTTCGCCAAGGGTGGACCGGGCGGCGGCGGCGGTGGAGGCGGCGGTGGAGGCGGCGGTGGCGAGGAGACCACGTCCAACAGCCTCTCTGTGCCGGCGCTGTACGTCGGTGCGGCGAACCCGTCGGGCC
Organism: Acidimicrobiaceae bacterium; assembly: GCA_024641655.1. Lineage (GTDB taxonomy): Bacteria > Actinomycetota > Acidimicrobiia > Acidimicrobiales > UBA8592 > JAHECR01. Next base: position 2,715 of record JAHECR010000090.1, on the reverse strand, counting down.
TCACGTGCAACGACACCTATCGGGAGCCGACCGGTGACCCGCTCACGGGCTTCAGCGTCGCGGGCTACTACTACGTGCAGGGCACCCACTCGTGGCAGGCGGCGTGCCTGGAGAACCAGGAGACGGCGACCGTCACGGCCGCCTGGGGCGACAACCTCGGCGGTGACGCCAAGCTCAAGGTGGGCAGCCCGATCCGTGTGGAGATGGGCCTCAACGCCGGCGACCAGGGCATGATGGGCTTCACCGTCGTCAAGCTCCAGCCCGAGCTGCTCGACCGCGTGTCCGCCTACGGCACGGAGGCCACCGGCACCACTGGAGCCTTCACGAGCAACCCGCAGGCCTTCGCCGAGACCCGCGTCTGGGACGTGGCCGCGCACCTGAAGATCTACCCGACCGCGTCTCCCACCGCGACGATCTTCGACGGGCCCGCGGGCGCTGAGATCAACGCGACCGGCCGTGTCGTCTACGGCTACAACCTGCGTGTCACCGCCATCGGCACCTACGTGATCGAGTACACGTTCCCGAACGTGACCATCACGAGTGCGAACCGCGGCGACGTGTCCGCTGACGGCCACACCGTCTCGTTCACCATCAATGTCCAGCCCGGCGGTGGTGGCGGCGGAGGGAAGGGCCGCCGGTAGCCCCCGTCCAGCACGGAGATCGTCGGGCCGAGCGCCTCCGGGCACTCGGCCCCTCGCTGCCCTGAACGGTGTCGTGGCCGTCACCATCGGTCTCCTCGACCGCCCCGAGCAAGGCCGGGTTGAAGCGCACAATGGGGCCATGAGGACGGTTCTCGTCGTCGAGGACGAACGCGACATCCGCGAGGTCTTGCGCCGCTACCTCGAGCGCGAGGGTCTCGCGGTCCTCACCGCGGCGAACGGGGCCGAGGCGCTGCGCCACATCGAGCAGACCCGGCCCGATCTGATCCTGCTCGATCTCGGCCTGCCCGACATCGACGGGGCGGAGATCCTCGCGACCTCTGCGCCCCGCATCCCCGTCATCGTGCTGACCGCGCGCTCGGCCCTCGAGGACCGGATCGACGGGTTGCGGATGGGTGCGGACGACTACATCGTCAAGCCCTTCAGCCCGACCGAGGTCGTCCTCCGGGTGCAGGCCGTGCTGTCACGTGGCGGTCAGCACCGCGAGTCGGAGGACGACGTTCGGAGTTTCGGCAAGGGCATGCTCGTGATCGACGAGGCGCGCCACGAGGTGACCTTCGCGTGCGAACCCCTGCGCCTCACTCCGCACGAATGGAGCCTGCTCGTCTCGCTGGCCAGCACCCCCGGCCGGGTGTTCTCCCGCCATGAGCTCGTCGAACGGATCGCCGGCTACACGTTCGAGGGGTACGAGCGGGCCGTCGATTCGCACGTGAAGAACGTGCGGCACAAGCTCGGTCCGGAGGGCCGTCAGGTGATCGAGACGGTGGTGGGCTTCGGATACCGCCTGGGGCTGACTGCCGATGGGTGACCGGACCCGCCTCGGTGCGTTGGGCCGTCGGTTGGCGAGGGCCTTCGTCGTCGTGTCGTTCGTCTCGTTGGCCGTGCTCTTCGTCGGGTCGGTGCTGCCGCACCTGCTCGCGGACCCACCCCACCCCGATGACGCCGTGTCGCCGGTGTGGCTCGTCGCGGCCACGACAGTCGCCGCGCTCACTGCCGTCCTGCTGTCGCTCGTCCTGGCCAAACGGCTGACCGAGCCGATCGACGGCTACATCGAGTCGGCCCGCCGGTTCGCGGCCGGCGACCACTCCGCGCGTCCGCCTGCGCTCGGCCCGCCCGAGCTCGCCGACCTGACCCAGGCTCTGGTCGCCGCCGCCGACGAGGTCGAGCGGTCGGAGCGAGGGAGACGGCAACTGACGGCGGACATCGCACATGAGCTGCGCAATCCCCTGACCGCCCTGCAGATCGGTCTGGAGGAGCTGCGGGACGGGCTGGTCCCGGCGGACCGGGAGACCCTGGCCGCCCTCCATCTCCAGGCGGCCCGGCTCGGCCGCATCGTCAACGATCTGTCCGAGCTCGCCGCGGCCGAGACCTCCGGGATCCAGGTGAGCCTGGAGGACGTGGACCTCGGCCGCATCGCGGACCTCGCCCTGGCCGCGCGGGCGGGGTCCCTCGCCGTGGCGGGTCTGCAGGTGGAGCGCGACCTCGCCCCAGGGATTCACGTGGTGGCGGACCCGGACCGGCTCAACCAGGTGGTCGGCAACCTGCTGTCCAACGCCATCCTCTACTGCCGTCCGGGCGATCAGGTCGCCGTGCGGGTCGTGTCCGATCGCGGTCAGGGAGTGCTCGAGGTGATCGACTCGGGGCCGGGCATCCCGGCGCACGAGCTGCCGCACCTCTTCGACCGCGGCTGGCGCGGGTCGACGGGGGATGGGACCACCGGATCAGGGCTCGGCCTGCCGATCGCCCGGGCGCTCGTGTTGGCGCAGGGGGGCACCTTCGACGTTCTGTCGGACGCGGAGCAGGGCGTACGGAGCACGGTGCGTCTCCAGCTGACCGTGGTCGCGCCCTAGTCGCCCACTGCCTCGGACCTCATGGGGGTCGGGGACGTGGCGCTCGCTCCGCGTCGCGCGAACGCCACCAGCGGTGACACGCGGAGCAGTAGGGTCACGACGCCCCTGCACCTCAGCCGCCCGGCCGATCAGGAAGCGACACCATGCCCAAGCCGACGATCCTCACCGTCGACGACGATCCCCAGGTGTCCCAGGCCATCAGCCGT
>JAHECR010000089.1 GCA_024641655.1 Acidimicrobiaceae bacterium | reverse complement strand
GCCGACGCTGACCGGTCGGAGCCGACGAATCGAGCGATCGAGCTAGCAGGGTGCTGATTTTCTTCTGATTGGTGCTCGCGTTCTGGGGCGGGATCGAAAAGAATGGGGGGTATGCGTGGAACCCCTGAACGCCAGTTGTCGATGTTGTCGTCGTTGTCGACTGAGGATCTGATCCCGGCGGATCATCCGATCCGGAAGATCCGGGCGGTGGTCGATGCGGTGTTGGCTGGCATGGACGACGCGTTCGATGCCATGTACGCCTCTGGGGGCCGCCGGTCGGTGCCGCCGGAGACGTTGCTGAAGGCCACGGTGTTGATGGCGATGTACTCGATCCGTTCGGAGCGGGCGTTCTGCGAACGGCTGAATTACGACATGTTGTTCAAATGGTTCCTCGACCTGGCGATCGATGACCGGGCGTTCGATCCGACGACGTTCACCAAGAACCGGAAGCGCCTGCTGGAACATGAGATCGCTGACGAGTTCTTCGCTGCGGTCGTGGCCCAGGCGAAGCTGCGCCGCTACACCTCGTCGGAGCATTTCAGTGTGGATGGCACGTTGTTGCAGGCGTGGGCGTCGAACAAGAGTTTCAAACCCAACGACGACTCCGACGACGGCGACGGCGATGGGAACGGGTTCAAGGGCCGTAACGCCGAGGTCGATTTCAAGGGCCAGAAGCGGTCGAACAAGACTCACACGTCGACGACTGATCCCGAGGCGATGCTGTTCCGCAAGTCGAACAACGCGGCCGCCGAGTTGTCTTACATGGGGCATCTGTTGATCGAGAACCGGTCCGCGTTGATCATCGACGCCGAGTTGACCCAGGCCACAGGCTACGCCGAGCGGGACTGCGCCACCGGCATGCTCGCACGACTACCGAAGACGAAACGCAGGCGGACGGTTGCCGCCGACAAGGGCTACGACACCAAAGACTTCGTCGCCGGGGTCCGCGAGTTGGGGTTCACGCCGCATGTCGCGCAGAACACATCCAACCGTCGTTCGGCGATCGATGGGCGCACCACCCGCCATGCCGGGCACGCGGTGTCGCAGCGGATCCGGAAACGGGTCGAGGAACCCTTCGGTTGGATCAAGACCGTCGGCGCCGGTCGCAAGCTCCGCTACATCGGTCAGGAACGGAACAGGGCCTGGTTCAAAATGGAGGCCGCGGTCTACAACCTGATCAGGATCTGCTCGCTCGACGCCGCCGCCATCGCATAGCAGGCGCCGGTCTCCCGTTCATCGGCCCCGAGCCGGCCACCAAGACCAACACCTGCCACCGGAACGACCCGCAGAAACCCCCGAGCACACACTCGAGCATCACCCAGGGACTGGAGACCCCACTTTTCCGCATCCTGCTAGGGCACGCTCATGACGCGGATCGTGTCGGTCGCTCGGGCAGCCATGGCATGGCCCGAGATGACCACGACCCGATCGCCCGGATGCAGGCCGCATCGTTCCTTCGATGCCGTGAGCGCGGCATCGATCGTCTCACGGATGGTGGCGCGGTCGGGCTGGGAGATGGCCGCCGACCCCCAGCTGAGCGCAAGCTGTCGAACGGCCCGCTGGTCCGGGCTGATGGCCAGGATCGGAACGCGTGGGCGGAAGCGGCTGACGGACCGCACGGTGAACCCTGTGCGCGACAAGCAGACGATGGCCGACGCACCGACCTGATCGGCCACCCTGACTGCCGCCATGGTCATGGCGTCGGTGGTGACCGCCCCGAGATCCGAGGATGGTCGAACGATGCGAAGTTGGTTGACCTGATCGGCCCAGTCGTCGTGGTTGAACTCGGCGTCGGCCCGGGCGGTGATCTCGGCCATCGTGGCGACCGCGTTGACCGGATCGACACCGATCGCGGTTTCGCCCGAGAGCATGACCGAGCTGGTGCCGTCGAAGACGGCGTTGGCCACGTCGGACGCTTCGGCTCGGGTGGGCGTCGGCGAATACACCATCGACTCGAGCATCTGCGTGGCGGTGATGACCGGAAGGCCCCCTGCGATGCATCGTCGAATGATGTGCTTCTGGAGATGGGGGAGTTCGGAGATCGGGTAATCGACGCCGAGGTCACCTCGAGCCACCATGACGGCCCCCGATGCGGCGATGATGCCCTCGAGGTTTTCCACTGCGGCGCGGGTTTCGATCTTGGCCACCACCAGCGGCCCACGCGGTGGGGGCTCGACGCCGAGCGATCGGACGTCATGGGCGCTGCGTACGAACGAGAGGGCCACCATGTCGACGCCCGCCTCGATGAACGCATCGGCGAAGCGGATGTCGTCGGCGGTCGGGGTCGTGATTCGCAAACGGTCCGAGGGAACCTGCAGGCCCGGCCGTCCCTGCACCCGCGATCCGCGTACCACCCGCGCCTGGAGTGAGTCGGCCTCCTTGGATTCGACGACGAACGTGACATTGCCATCGCCCAGCGCCAGGCCATCACCTACTTCCACATCGGCGACGAGGCTCTCGTAGTCGGTGGAGATGAGCGTGGAGGACGACGCGGCCTCGCCGGCGGTGAAGATGACGGGCTTGCCATCCTCGAAGATGACGCCCCCTTCGGGGAACGGCGCACAGCGAACCTTGGGGCCCGGGAGATCGGCCAGGATGCCGACGTTCGCCCCCGTTGCGGCCGCGGCCGCTCGAATGTTGCGGTACTTCTCGAGGTGCTCGTCGAGACTGCCGTGGGCGAGGCCGATGCGAGCCACGTCCATACCGGCTGCGATCATCTTCTCGAGGGTGCCCGGATCTTCGGAGGCGGGCCCGATGGTGGCCACGATCTTTGTTCGGCGCATGGAAGGATTCTCCACTTGCGGCAGCCTGCCGCAGTTCGTGTGCTGGGTTCTGACGGTGTGCTGGGTTCTGACAGTTCGTGAGCCGGGTACCGACCGGCGGCACGCGAGGGCCGCCCGACGGGGCTGCCCGACAAGCGAGACTTCAGTGAGGTTCGGCCGGCTGGGCGCTCGTGTGAGGAAGCCTGCACGGGCCACAAGAACGACTGCTCCGACGTCGTTGTCGGGTTGTTGGTGCAAGCCGAGGGGCAACGCTCGGGGATCGGGCGATATCGGTGCGGATGGCGTGCTCCGAAGCTGGAGGAACAGCCGAACCACTCTATACCGTGTGCCCTTGTTTCGACGGGAGCCTCAGGTGGCTCGGTCGCACGGTTCCGGAAGTCGGTCGCACGGTTCCAGACGAGCGAGCGTCATGGTTCGAGTGGGGGAGCATTGACCGCAACAGACGAGACAGGCCGAACTGTCGAGGCAGGCCCGACAGTCGAGGGGACCGAGTCCGGGCCGCCAGGGACGGGGCGAGGGTATTACGGTTGGCGCGTCGCCGGAGCGGGGGCCCTGATCCAGGCGCTTCACGGCATGTTGATGGTGCAGGCGTACGGTCAGTACGCCGTGTTCCTCCGACGTGACTTCGGCTGGAGCACCACCACGCTCTCGGTGGGGTACACGCTCAACCGAGTGGAGAGCGGTCTGTTGGGCCCGATCCAAGGGTGGGCGCTCACCCGGTTCGGCCTGAAGCGGGTGATGCGAGCCGGCGTGTTGCTGATGAGCGCAGGCTTCTTCGGATTGAGCCGGATGAACAGCGTCCCGACCTTCTTCGTGGCGCTGGTCGTCACGTCGATCGGGCTGAGCCTGTCGGGCTTCCTCAGCATCGTGACCGCGATCGTGCCCTGGTTCGAACGAAAGCGGGCGAAGGCGTTGTCGTTGGCCAGCGTCGGGTTCGCAGTCGGCGGCATGCTCGTGCCGGCACTGGTCTGGTACATCGGTCGTTTCGGATGGCGATCGGCGTTCTTCATCTCCGGTCTGATGATCCTGCTCCTGGTCTTTCCGCTCACCTCGATCTTCGGCGTCTCGCCCGCAGACATCGGGGCTCCCATCGACGGGATCGATCCCGAGGACGAGGTGTCTTCGGGGTTCGTCGCCGAAGGGGTCACGAGCGTGCATTTCACCACTCGTGAAGCGCTGCACACCCGGGCCTTCTGGATGATCTCCCTCGGGCACGCCTCCGCGCTGCTGGTGGTCGGAGCTGTGTTGGCCCACCTCGCGCTGTACCTGACGACCGAGCATGCCTACGGGGATCAGGCCGCCAGCTTCGTGATCGCGGGCCTCACCTTCACGCAGCTCTTCGGCA
>JAHECR010000022.1:16982-58833 GCA_024641655.1 Acidimicrobiaceae bacterium | reverse complement strand
GCGCGGAGGGAGGGGGATTCGAACCCCCGGGACCCGCGAGGGCCCGCTGGTTTTCAAGACCAGTGCATTCGTCCGCTCTGCCATCCCTCCGGCTGCGAGGGTAGCTGAACCGACTCGACCGTGGAATCGGTTGGCGTGATCGCCCGTGTAGCATGGTGCCCCACAACTAGGAGAGATGGCCGAGTCAGGTTGAAGGCGCTTCCCTGCTAAGGAAGTAACGGGGTAATCCTCCGTTCGAGGGTTCGAATCCCTCTCTCTCCGCGTCGGTTTTGCCCTCCGGGCCAAGCCCTAACCGGGTTGCTCGCTGCGCTCACAACATCGCCGGTGTTCCGGGTTCGAACCTTCTCGCATCAGGACCGCAAGAGCCCAGCTGAGGGTCCGCGGAGCCAGTGTCGGAGTCACCTGACGTTGGCCAGGGTGCGGCAAGACTCCAGCGGCTGTCGTTCTTCGGCTACCTGCTCGTGCGCTGCTCAGGGACCGAGAATCAGGTGACCGTACCTGTCAAGATTCGCCACGAGGTGGGCGGGGTGGGTTGCTGCGCTCACAGGTACCCGTTCATATGTGTAGCCACTGCGACCGAACGGATCCTCTCCACGTCGCAAGCTGTTGTGGAAGCCCGCCTTGACGTCGTCTCGGTCGTTCTCGCTGTGGGAGTACGCCCCGAGCTTCGCGGCGACTTGGGCCACACCGCCGAGGTAGCTGAAGTGCCAGCCCCCGGGATCGATCACCCACGCAAGGTCATGCGCCGGAGCTTCGCGCAACTTCTGGGGTTGGAGTTCGTCCACCCGGGCCACCCGCGTGCCCACCCAGCGGAGGTGCGAAGGTGGCTTCACCGAGCGGATGTCCACGCCACCGTAGAACACGGGCTGGACAAAGCCGGCGGGGGTGACGGGCGTGGCACGGAACGCGGCAACAGCGGCCGATGACGGGATCTCGTCGGCGTCGGACACCATGACCAGGTCGTTCCGGTCGGCCTCGACAAAGGCCCTGGCGATGGACCGGCGTTGGTGGTGCTCGCGTGCCCAGGCGTCGCCGGCCAAGGGCATGTCGTCGATCACCAGGTGGTCGATGCGATCAGCGAACGCTTCGAACCGGCGACGGTATTGATCGAACACCAGCGCCTTGGGATGTCCCCGGAACGTCATGGTGGACTCGACCACCACGAACCGGTCGACAACGTCGGCGAGTTCGTGAAACCGGATCTCGAGCAGGTCGAGTTCATTGTGGAACAGAATCGCGTCGTGGAGGCGCACAACGGCGACGCTAACCGGGCCCGGCGCCGGCTCCCCACCACTGCTGCCCCACGCCGCCTCACGACACGCCGAATCCGTCGTGGAAGGTGACCCGATCGGTGAGACCACGTTCCGGTGCGATGGTGTGCCCTGTGCAACGCATGCGCCCGCAGACGCGCCGGTTCACGAGTGGGACGAGCCACCAGTAGTTCACCCACGACGGCCGTGTCGTGACACAATTCCAGGGGAGCTGCCTTCTCCGCGACCTGCGGGACTACCCTCGCTGCTTGTGGGTTTGGCCTCATGAGCACGAGGGAAGATCCGGCGCGACCGATCGAGGTCGACCGTATTCACCTGGGGTGCGACACCGTGCGCGTGGCCGGATTCCATCACGTCGACGTGCGGGAAACCGATGTGGTCGACACGGTCCACCACTGCCGCGATCTGGAGCCATTCGCAACCGACAGCGCAACGCTCATCTTCTCCAACGCGTTCTTCGAGCATCTGCGCGTCGAGGAGCGTCCCAGCCTGCTGCGCGACGCGGCCCGCGTGCTCAGCGCCGACGGCTGGCTCCTCTTCACCGGGCTCCCGGACTTCGCTGCCATCGCGCGCGCGTACCTCGACGGAGCACCCGGCCACGTCTCACCGACCTTCGACCTCTTCGAGGCCTATCGCTACACCCACGGGGCGCCGGAGGGTCGTCCCGACTGGTGGTACGCCCAACTCCACAAGGGCCTGCTGGATGCGCCGACAATGGTCACGTTGCTCTCGGCGGCGGGGTTTGCGAGCGCATGCGTCTTCAACTACTGCTGGGGCGAGGAACCGAATCCCACCAACATGGGCGTGTATGCCAGCCCCACCCGGTCGACCGTCGATCGAGGCCAGCTGCTGCGCCAGCTCGACGACCTCCCAGTCAACGCTCGCACATCGTCGATTGAGATCGCGGCCACCCTCTAGTGGTTCGACGTACCCGATCGCGCCGCGGTGCTCAGTAACGCAGATGGCCCCGAAGTCCGCTTCCTTTGCTGCGAGTTCGGCGCCGCACCGGCGCCTCGCGCGCAGACTCCTGGCACCGCCCCACTGGGGTGGGCGGGATCGAGATGCCGGCGACCAGGGGGCGCTCAGCTCTCGGCGAGGAGGCGATGGAGGCCGTCGATGATGAGCTCGACTCCGAACGCGAACTCCTCGTCCCGGTTCACGGGGCTCGAGCCGAGCGCCTCGCGCACGAGGCGGTACTGGTCTTCGGGCAACATGTGACGCGTCTTGGCGAGGATCGCCGGGTCCAGCCCCGCCTCGAACGCGGCGAGCTCACTGAGTACGTGTCCGGTCACGAAGGACACGAGGACATCGACTGTGTAGACCGAGCGGGGTTGATCGAGACCGATCGCGACGAGCTCACCGAGCGCGTTCTCGAGGACCGTCAGCGTGGTGGTGCTGAAGATGGGGCGCGTTGCGACGAGGGGCGCGAGATTCGGGTGATCGAGGAGGGCCCGGCGCAGAGCGGTCGCGTAGCGTCGGACCCGATCGGGCCACGGCTGGTCGCGTCCACCCACCTCGATGGCGGCGTACACCCGGTCGGTCAGACCGTCCAGGATGTCCTCTTTGCCCTGCACGTGCTTGTACAGCGACGGTGCCTCGACGCCGAGCTCGGAACCGAGGGCTCGCATCGTGAGGCGGTCGAGACCGTCGCGGTCCGCGAGCGCCATTGCGGCGTCGATGATCGTCTCGCGATCGAGTGGCTCACGCCTCACCAGGTCTCCAGTCTCCGTGCAATTCGGTCCGACGTCGATCCTTGACACCGCCTCGGGCAGGACCCACAATGCCACCGACTAACGGTGTTAGCTTCCGCGTTCGTGCCGGGACAACACGAACGCCCGAGTGCCCAACGTAACCACAACCCACCGGTGGTTGCCCATGTCGGGTGCTTCGGTTGCGCACTGCAGTCACGGGTTGGTGTCACCGTACGCGAGCAGGATCGGCTCCGTCGCCATCGGATCGTGGGTGTGCGCCGTGCCAGGCGACTTCGTCGTCTGGAGACCCGCGCCTGAATCGGCCTCAGCCCACGCGGGCCCGCAGCTCGGCGATCCAGCGCTCGGCATCGGCCCAGGCGGCGTCGACCTCCTCGCGCACCTCGTCGGCGCGTTCTCCTGCTGCGGGATACGAGCCCAGGAACTTGACCTGGTCCTGTTTCGCCTGGAGGTTCTTGAGGCAGTCGGCCACGAGCTCGTCGGTGATGTGGCCCTCGAGGTCGAGCAGGAAGCAGTAGTGACCGAGCCGCTCGCGCGTGGGCCTCGATTCGAGCTTCGTCAGGTTGATCGAGCGTGCCGCGAACTCCTGCAGAATCGACAGCAGCGAGCCCGGGCGATCGGCGCGCTGGAAGACGACGATGCTCGTCTTGTCATGTCCGGTGGGTTGGGGAATGCCGTCGCGGGCGAGGAGCACGAAGCGGGTCTGGTTGTCGGGATGGTCCTCGATGCTCGCGACCGCGACCTCGAGGCCGTACTGTGCCGCCGCGAGCGCGGTGCCGATCGCCGCGGTGTTCGGATCGCGCGATTCGGCCAGCAGACGAGCGGCATCGGCGGTGGAATTCGCGGCGACGGTTTCCGCGTCGGGCAGCTGCGAGCGCACGAAGCGGCGTACCTGCGCGAGCGCATGGGGATACGAGATGACTCGGGTGATGCCACCGATTTCGGTGCCGGGCACCACCAGGAGATTCATGGTGATCGGGATCACCACCTCCCGTTGAATGAGGAGATCGGCGTCGAACACCAGGGTGTCCTGGATTACGTTGACGGTGCCCTCTATCGCGTTCTCGATGGCACAGAATCCGAAGTCGAACTCGCCCTCTTGGGTGCCGAACAACACGTCGGAGTGGCTGCGGCACAAGATGTGCTCGGCCGAGGCGAGGTCGGGCTGGGTCAGGATCGCCGCCTCGGTGAAGGTGCCCGTTGGCCCGAGATAGCCGACCGAACTGGGTCGGGCGGTCGCAGATCGGGAGTCGTTCGTCGTCACAGCAGGCAGGATAGAGGCGTGCGTTGCGTCGAGAGCATCCAAAGCCCAGGACCGCGGCGATGAGCCAGGGGGTCACCATCGCGTGGTTCCACTGCTTCAATGGAATTGCCGGCGACATGGCGCTGGGCTCGTTGATCGACGCCGGCGCCGACCTCGACGAGGTCCGGTCGCTGTGTGATCGCCTGCCCGTCGACGGGTGGGAGATCGACGCCGTGCCCGTGCTGAGGGGCGGATTGGCCGCCAGCAAGGTGCAGGTGCGGGTGCAGGCCACGTCGGTGGTGCGCACTGCGGGTCACGTCAAAGCGATGATCGACGAGGCCCGACTGCCCAGCCGCGTGCGTGATCGCTCCCAGCGCGCCTTCGAAGCGCTCGCGCAGGCCGCAGGCCGCCTGCATCGTCGTCCGGGCGGTCAGGTGCACTTCCAGGACATCGGATCGCTGGAGACCATCATCGAGATCGTGGCTGCCTGTGCGGCCCTCGAGACGCTCGGCATCGACGAGGTGTGCGCCAGCAAGGTGACGCTGGGCTCGGGTATGACGCGGGGCCCGCACGGACTCGAGCCGGTCCCGTCGCCGGTGGTCATCGAGCTGTTGCGGGCCGCTCCCACGCAGGGCATCGACGTACCGATGCAACTGACGACCGCCACGGGCGCAGCGTTTCTCGCGGCGACGGTCGTGGGTTGGGGTCCGATGCCGTCGATGACGATCCAGGCCTCGGGTTTCGGTGCCGGCGACCGCGAGATCGAAGGGCGGGCGAACGTCACCCAGGTGGTGCTCGGTGTGCGTACCGCCAACGAGGAGCCCGGACAGCCGGTCACCCTCCTCGAGGCCAACCTCGACGATGCCACCGGCGAGGTCCTGGCCCATGCCGTGTCGGCCCTGCTCGGCGCCGGCGCCTTCGACGCGTGGTTGACCCCGATCTTGATGCGTGCCGGGCGACCCGGACACAAGCTCAGCGCCCTGGTCGATTCCGCGCTGACGTCGCAGGTGGCCGACGTCCTGCGCGCCGAGACCGGGTCGGGTGACATCCGTGGTCATCGCCTCGAGCGGTGGCCGAGCGCCCGTCACGCCGACCAGGTCGATGTCGCCGGTCGCTCGGTGCGGGTGCAGGTCAGTGCCGGGAGAGTGAAGGTCGAGCATGATGACGCTGCTCGAGCGGCGCGTCACATCGGCATCCCCGTGCGCGAGGTGGTGTCGCTCGCCGAGGAGGCGTGGCGCCGGCGCGAACGCGGCGAGCTCACCGAGGTGCGCCCGCTCCCCGATTCGAGGGAGCCCGAGCACCCGACCGACGGTCCCGAGATCGCCTGACCGATCGGTCTGGCTCGGGCACCTGCACCAGGTGACGCGGGCGCGTCCACCAGGTGACGCGGGCGCGTCCACCAGGTGACGCGGGCGCGTCCACCAGGTGACGCGGGCGCGTCCACCAGGTGACGCGGGGCGCGTCCACCAGGTGACGCGGGCGCGTCCACCAGTAGGGTGGCGCAATGGCAGAGGATCGGCTCTACTTCCGTCAGTTGTTGTCCGGGCGCGACATCGCGCGCACGGATCCGATCGCCCGACAGATGGTGAATTTCATCTATCTGGTCGGCGATCGCGAGACGGGCGAGGCCGTGGTCGTCGACCCGGCCTATGACCCGCAAGGCATCGTCGATGTCGTAGAGGCCGACGGGATGCGCCTCGTCGGCGCGCTCGCGACGCATTATCACGTCGACCATGTCGGGGGCGAGATGATGGGCTTCGGTGTTCCCGGTGTGGCCGAGCTGCTCTCTATCGCTCCGGTTCCGGTCCACGTGCAAGCTCCCGAGGCCGAGTTCGTCGCCAAGACCACCGGGATCAGTGCTGCCGACATGGTGACGCACACCAGTGGTGACACCTTGCAGGTGGGCGCCATCGACATCGCACTGATCCACACGCCGGGGCACACGCCCGGGAGCCAGTGCTTCTATGTGTCTGAGCGCCTCGTCGCCGGGGACACGCTGTTCCTCGAGGGCTGTGGCCGCACCGACCTGCCCGGTGGCGATCCGTTGGAGATGTATCACAGCATCACCCAACGACTCGCCCGCATTCCCGACGATGCGGTGCTGTTCCCCGGCCATCTGTATTCGGCAGAGCCGTCGGCGTCGATGGGCGAAACCCGACGACACAATTTCGTCTTCATGCCGCGGTCGCCCGAGCAGTGGATGGCGATGTTCGGACACGGGTGAGCCGAGCCTCTTGGCGCTGACGCGGACAACGCGCCGCTCAAGTGCACCACATCGGCTGCCGAAGGTGTCTTTCGTATGGCGTCCGCGTGCAGGGCGCCTCCGGGAGGCAACGGTGGGTCAGGATTTCCAGAATGCGCCCGATGCGGGTGAACGCGTCGCCGTGGGTGTCGCGGCTGTGCGAGCGCGGCTGGCGGAGCTGAATGCATCCATTGGTTCACTGCGCGCGGAAGCGGACCGTCTGCGCGCCTCCGCTGCAGTCCGTGTCACCGAAGTGGCCGTGCTCGACCCCGAGCCCGACCGTGCTCCGTTCGTCGCCCCGATGCCGGCGACCGACCTCGACGAACGCGCGCCCGAACGCTCGCCCCTCGAAGGCTTCGATGAGGACGGAGACGCGTTCGACCGATTCTTTTCGGGCGACGTGGAGCCGGAGCCTTCGCAGCGTTGGTTGTTGGGCGAAGCCGCCAAGTAGCAGGCATCGGCCCGGGAACCGTCGGGTTCGCCGAAGTCGAGGTTCTTCGATGTGGCGATCGAGCAGCTAGGGTTTGGCTGTCCGATACCACAGAGAGGTGCATGCCCATGGCCTTCATGGACAAAGTGAAATCCGTCTTCGGCAAGGCAAAGGATGTTGCTGAAGACGTAGCCGACAAAGCCAAGGACGTCGCCGGGGACGGAATGCACAAGGCGAAGGACCTCGCCGAAGATGCCGTCGAAAAGGGCAAGAAGGTTGCCGGCGATCTGAAGGAGCGCTTCGACGACGACGATGATGACGACGTCGAAGCTGCTGCTGAGGGCACCGACGACGCCGAAGGCTGAGACGCAGGCACCAGGCCCTCAGGGGTTCTGGTCCATACCCAAGACGAGGGGGTCGCTTCGGCGGCCCCCTCGTTGCGCGCATGGGCGCTGGTTGCCTTCGACCCTTAGCCCGGCTGCGGTCACGAGGGGTTGGGCACCCGCTACGACGCGTGACTGGGGATAACTTTCGGGTAGGCCGTTTGGACGGGGTCGGGTGACCCTGCGTATGGTTCATGCAGCGAGAAAGCCGGGCGGAGCCTCCGGGGCCTTGCGTGTTTCCGCACGCCCATGCCCAGACCCAAGTGAGCCCCCGCATGCCTACATTTCACGCCACAGCCGACGATGGAAGACCACGTCCGCCTGGCACCCCCGTGGCGCGGACGGTACGAGGACATCGTGGACCAGCCTGCACAAGCGCCCAGCCGAGCCGACAAGGCCGAGAAGGTCTTCACCCTGGCGATCTTCGCGTACAGCCTGATCCGGGTCGTGCCGGTCTGGCGGGGACTCGAGGCCGGGTCGGTCAATCCGTGGGTGTTCCTCGCGATCGATCTTGCGACCGCGTATCCGTATGCGAAGGCATGGCCACGGATGCTGCGAGCCCTCGTCGCTCGTCGGCCCCGTGCGGCGATGCTCTGGGCGCTGGTGCTGATGAGCTCGTTCCTGGCGCCGTATCTGTACGTGGCGGTGGCCGGCGAGGACGTTGCCAGCTGGGTGTGGTGGATCCTGGGGGCCTTCGTCGCAGTCGGGGTGCTGAGCGCCGGGTTGCGGGTGCGCGACGCGGTGCGCAAACCGAGGCATGCCCGTGACTTCCCGCTGTTTCCGCCGCGCCGCGTGGAGTCGCCGGGCTGACCATGCACCGAGTTTCGCGCCCCACGCGGGGCCGACCGGGTGGGGGCGACGCCGATGACCGCCTCCATCGAGTTCGACGTCGAGGTCCTCGTCGACCCCGATGACATCGTCGCGGCCCGACGCCTGCAGGCGAGCCGCTACCTCGAGAGTGGTTTCGTCACGCGTCTCGACGACGGCGGCGTGATCGACGACCCCTGGGTCTCGGTGTCGACCTATTTCGGTGCCAGCACCCGCGACGGCGTCATCCTCGGCGTGTCCCGGCTCATCCCGTACCGCGACGACGTCGGGCTGCCGGTCTTCGAAGAGTTCGAGCTCGTCGAGGCCGAGGTGGAGCGTTTCCGCTCGGTCGACCCCGACACCGTCGTCGAGGTGTCGGCGCTTGCCGTCTCCAAGCAGTCCGTCGTGCTGAGCGGGCGCGTCGCTGCGGCCCTGTACCGGGCGATGAGCCAGTTCTGCTTCCTCGAAACCGGCATGGTGAACTGGTACGCGGCGCTCGATGCGCGAGTCCTGCGCCAGCTCATCCGGAGCTACGACTTCATCTTCGAGGCCATGGGCCCTGCACGCGAATACCTGGGGTCCACCACGGTGCCGGTGCGTCTGAACCTCTACGAGCAGGCCAGGCATTTCGCGCTCGTCGCGCCCGATGCCCCGAACTTCTTCACCGAGGGGATCGAATTCGATCTGACCGGGCCCTCGCCGATCATTCGCGCCGCCACGCACGACTACCTCCCACCGGTTCGAGCAGCCCGGCCCCGACTGCATCTGGCCGAGTCGGAAGCGACGGCGGCTCGAGCCGCCCGGAGCGCCGCCAACGAGTAGTGCTCTGGCACTAGAGGCCCATGGGTCTGGTGCAGGAACGGCGTTCAGCCGACGAAAGGGGCGCGACCTCGGCCTCATGGTGACGGTTTCGCGGCCGATTGGGGGGCGTGCAGCAATCGTGGCGCCGAGTTCTGCTTGCCGGTGTCGGCCTTACGCTCGTCGCGGCGTTCGGCGGCCCGTCGGTTCGTCCTCTCTGTCGCGCCGTGGCGGCGTTGTTGTTGCTGGTTCTGGGTTTCGCCAAGGTTCGGCGAAACCGCGGCCCGGCGGCACGGCCGTGGGCGATCCTGCTGACCGGCGCCGCCACCGCGTTCGGTTCCGCGGTGATCCGCCTCATCCACGGTCTGATCATCGGTGTCTCGTACGCGTACCCCTCACCGGCGGATCTGTTCGCGTACCTGGCCTACGGCATGATGATCGCCGGGGGTGCCTCGTTCGTGCGGGCCCGCACCCGGGAGCGCTACCGAGCCGACTTCGTCGACTCGGTCATCGTGTCGGTGTTGAGCGGGCTCTTCATCTACGCGTTCGTGCTGTCCGACTACATCGTCGACAGCAGGATCCCGGTCTTCGATCGCACCGGCAACGTCGGCTACTCGATCATGACCATTGCGCTCATCGGCGTGACCTCGCGAGTCTCGTTCGGTCCCGGTGTGAAGAACGGGAGTTACTACCTGCTCGCCCTGGCGACTGCGCTGGTCGTGTTGAACGACATCCTGCTGTTGCTCGACACCGTCGGGCGCCCGGGCGTCTATACCGTCGCCTCGATCATCGTGCCGATGGGGTACATCGCGGCGGCGGCCGCGATCGTGCACCCCGGCGCGCTCCTGCTCGCGGACCGACCCGCGTACCAGGATCAGGTCCTGTCGCGGAAGCGGACGGGTCTGCTCCTGTGCTCGATGTTCTCCGGACCGTTGCTCGTGCTCATCCCGCACCTGCGCGACTCCCGAACCGACCGCTTCGTCATTCTGGGTTTGTGGCTGGTCCTGGCCGTCGGTGTGTTCCTTCGTCTGGTGCTGCTCGTCGAGGACCGCAACCGCCAGACCGATCAGGAGCGCCGGCTTCGGTCCGTGGCGGGCACCTTCACCACCCTGCAATCTCGGGACGCGATCGTCGAGTCGTCGCTGCGCGCCGGAATCGAACTCGCGCCGATCCAGGCGGATGCACGTCTGTCGCTGATCGACGTCCGAGAGCCGGGACGGTACGTCGTGACGGCGGCGTGGGGTCGTGCGAGCGACAAGGTCGTGGGCTCGCAGCTGCTTGCGTCGGCTTCCACCCTGCCGGTCGAGGAAGTGCTCGAGAAGGGCACGGAGCTCGCCTTCGAGCTCGTCACGCCCGTCGAGGCGTCCGCTCTCGGCCCCGATGAACCCCACGAGGCCTTCCTCGCTCTCGCTCCGGTGTATCAGCGGGCCGGCATCGAGCAGATGTTGGCGCTGACGAGCCTCCAGCTCATCGGGAGGACACAGGTCGCCGCTCTGGGGTCCCTTGCCGGCCAGCTCGGCCTGGCCCTCGACAGTCTGGAGCTGCGTGAGCAGCTCCACCAACGGCGTTCGAGCCGCCGGTTCAAGGCACTGGTCGAGAACTCGTCCGACGTCGTGATCGTGGTCGACGACGAGGGACGGGTCACCTTCGTGAGCCCGACGGTCAGCCGACTGCTCGGCCGGCAGGAGGAAGAGGTACTCGGTGCGGAGGCTGTGGAGCTCCTCCACCGACCCGACCAGCTGCAGTTCCGGCGCCTCGTCGCGGCGCCGGGCAAGCCGGGGTCGCCGACGCCGGCGATCGAGGTGCGCCTCCGTCACGGCTCAGGCGAGCTCCGCTGGTTCGAGGTCGAAGCCAGCGACCTGCGCGACGAGGACGAGATCAACGGGGTGGTCGTCACCGCCAGCGACATCAACGACCGCAAGCGCGCCGAAGCCCAGCTGCTGCGGTCCGAGGCCCGGTTCCGTCTGATGGTCCAGAACTCGAGCGACGTCGTCGCCATCGTCGACGAGAACGCCCTGATCTCCTACGTCTCACCGTCCATCTATCGGATGCTGGGGTTCTCCCCTGTCGAGGTGCTTGGACGCAACGTGTACGAGCTGTTGAGCGTCACCGAAGCGGAGCGACTGCGTGCGGCACCGATCGTGAAGCTCAGCGGGTCGACCGTCGAAGTCCGTATCCAGGGCGCCGACGGTCACGTGCACGCCGTCGAGGTTGCGATCACCGACATGCGCGACCAGCCCGAGGTCGACGGCGTCGTGCTCAACATCCGTGATGTAACCGAACGCAAGACGCTCGAGGACGACCTGCGCCATCAGGCATTGCACGATGATCTCACCGGGCTCGGTAACCGCACCCTCTTCGCCCAGCGCGTCAAGGATGCGGTCCGCAGTGCCACCCGCACCGGGGAGCTCGTCGCAGTGCTCTTCGTGGATCTCGACGACTTCAAGCTCATCAACGACTCGCTGGGCCACGTCGTCGGCGATCAGGTGCTCGTCGGGATCGCCGACCGGGTGCGCCAGTGCCTGCGTCTGTCGGACATGGCCGCCCGCCTCGGTGGTGACGAGTTCGCCGTTCTGCTCACCGGCGTCTACGGAGAGAGCGAGATCTCCGAGGTCGCCGAACGCGTCCGCGCCGCCATCGCCCAGCCGATCGTCATCGGGCCCGACGAGTTCCAGCTCACCGCAAGCATCGGCATCGCCATGGCCGGTGAGCAGTACAGCGACGGGGAGGACCTGCTCCGCTCGGCGGACCTCGCGATGTACCGGGCCAAGCACAGCGGCAAGAACCGATTCGAGGTGTTCGAGGACTACATGGAGGTGTCCGTCGTCGAGGAACTCGAGCTCAAAACGGCCCTCAAGCGCGCCATCGAACGCGACGAGTTCGTGCTGCACTATCAACCCATCGTCGACATGCCCACGAGCCGCATCGTCGGCGTCGAGGCGCTCATCCGCTGGGAGGACCCCAACCGGGGCATGATCAGCCCGGCGTCGTTCATTCCCGCAGCCGAGGAGACCGGGCTCATCAAGGAGATCGGCATGTGGGTCGCGGGCCAGGCGGCCAACGATCTGGCGCGCTGGCGACGAACCGGACACGACATCTACTGCTCCATCAACGTGTCGGGTCGCCAGATGAGCGAGCCGGACTTCGGCGAGCGGCTCATGGACGTGATCGACCAGTCCGGTGTGGACCCCAATGCCATCGTCATCGAGCTGACCGAATCGGTGTTGGCGGTGCCAGGCACGAACGCGATGTTCGACGAGTTCCACGCCAAGGGCTTCAGGATCGCGCTCGACGACTTCGGCACCGGTTACTCCGCGCTCCAGTATCTCCAGACTTTCGACATCGACCTGATCAAGATCGACCGCTCCTTCGTCACCAAGCTGGGCGACACCAAGGACGCAACGGTCGTGCAGGCCGTCCTCAACGTGGCTGCGAGCATCAACGCCAAGACCGTTGCCGAAGGCATCGAAGACACCGGCGAGCTCCGGTTGCTCAAGGATCTGGGTGTCGATCTCGGCCAGGGCTACTACTTCTCCCGGCCGGTCCCCGAGGAGCAGCTCCTCCTTCTCCTCTCGCAAGACGCCTCTCCCGAGACGCCGGCCCTGACCAGCTGATCGGCAGCCGGCGGATGGGGAGCCGGTTGGGTCCACCGGCTCGGAGGCGGTACATTCACGTTCTCCACTCGCGCGAGTGGCGGAATTGGCAGACGCGCAGGCTTCAGGTGCCTGTGTCCTCCGGGACGTGAGGGTTCAAGTCCCTCCTCGCGCACTCGTCGACCTCGGGGTTCCTCAACGAACCCCGAGTTGGGCGGCTCCGGCGGGAGCCGCTGCGTTGCCGGGGCGCCCTCAGAAGTCGCGTCGTCCTTCGTTCCAGTCCATGGCCGTGATGACCTTGCCTGTCAGGTCGGGGTGCTCCTGGGCGGCGAGGTGGAGCACGAGCGGCACCACGACGTCGGGGGCCAGGCCGCCCCGACCGTCGACGTCGACCCGGCCGCCCGGAACGATGGCGTTGGCGCTCACGCCGTGACCCGCGACCTCGGCGGCGACGGTCTTCATCAGTCCTTCGACGCCGTGCTTGGATGCGACGTAGGCACACTTGCCGGCAACGCCACTGCTCCCCGCGTTCGACGAGACACCGACGATCATGCCGTGCTTCTGGCGGATCATGTGGGGCAACGCGAAGTGCGTGCACAGGAACACGGCGCGCAGATTGACGGCGATGATCTGGTCCCAGTCGCCCACGGGGACTTCCTGGGTCGGGCGTTGCTCGAGGCAGCGCCAGGCCTCGTAGACCCCGTCGGGATGGGTCTCCATCCGCAGGCCGGCGTTGTTGATCAAGATGTCGAGGCGGCCGAAACGTTGCACGCAGGAGTCGACCAGCTCCTGCGCGATTCCCTCCTGGCTTAGGTCGCCGGTGAACACGTCGGCCACCGCGCCCGAGGCCCGGATCTCGGCCCTGGCCTCCTGCGCGTTCGCCTCCCTGACATCGGCGATGACGACCCTTGCCCCTTCGTGCGCCAGCGCCACAGCCATGGCGCGGCCCAGCCCGCTGCCGGCACCGGTGACGATGGCCACCTGCCCGTCGATCTTCACGGAGCGACGGGCGCGGGCGCGGCGGGTCGATCGGTGGGGTCACCGTTGGTCGCCGAGGACGGGGCGTCGAGCCCGTCCCGGGGCGCCAGCATGGACAAGAGCGCGCTCGTCGTACGGGCCAGACACCGGTCGACGCGCTCCTTGTCGCCGGTGGTCAACCGGTCGGCGGCGAGGGCCATCGCCGTGGCCGCGAGCAACGTGCCGAAGGCCTGGGAGCGCTCCTCGTCGGCGCCCAGCGCACGGGCCGCGGTCGTGCCTTCGGAGATCCAGTCCTGCAGTGTTTCCCGGGCGAAACCGGCGAAGGGTTCCTCATCGTTGAACGAGTGCACCAATGCGTCGTAGTAGAGGCGGACGTGCGGGGCGTTGTCGTCGCTCGTCACCCAGGCGAGCACCTGCCGAAGGCCGTCTTCGGGGCTGTCGGCGTTGGGCAGCGCCGCGAGCGCCTGTGCCAGGCGGCGTCGGCGACGGGTACGGATGGACTGCACGACCTCGGTCAGCAGGGCATCGCGGGTCTTGAAGTAGTACACGAGCATGCGGTCGCTGGTTCCCGCCGCCTCGGCGAGGGTGACCAGCGGGAGATCGGTGCGTCCTCGGCCGATCACGCAGTCCACGACGGCTTCGAGATACCGCTGCCGAGTTGTGGTCCCCGCCATGGAGCCGACGTTAACGCAGTCGGTTCGCCCATGCGCCGCCGAGTCGGGGGTCCGCAGCGACCGGGTCACCTGCGCGGGGGACGACGGCCTAACCTGCACGCATGGGAATTCGTGGGTTCGAGCATCGGCTCGAGCGAATGGTCGAGGGTGGTTTCGCACGGGTGTTTCGCAGCGGGCTGCGCCCTGTCGAGCTGGGGCGCCGCCTTGTTCGGTCCATGGACGACAATCGCAGCGTCGGCGTGACCGGCGGCCACGTCGCTCCGAACCACTTCTTCGTCGAGTTGTCCGCCGACGATCACGCCGAGTTCGCCGACGTCCTGGGATCGATACGTCGCGAGCTCGCAGACGCCGCTCGGGAGCATGCCCGTGACGAGGGGTACGCCTTCCTGGGCCCCATCGAGGTCGAGATCTCCGTCGGGCAGCGGCTCAAGCGAGGGAGCTTCCGCGTCGAGGCCAGCCTGCGCGAAGGCGCCGGTGGCCAGTCACCGGGGTCGCTGCTGCTTCCCGACGGTCAGCGGGTGTTGCTCGGCGAGACCATCGTCACGATCGGGCGACTGCCCGAGAGCACCCTCGTGGTGGACGATCCGAACGTGAGCCGCGCCCATGCCGAGATCCGCCCGCACGGCACGGGATTCCGTATCGTGGATCTCTCGTCCACCAACGGCACCAAGGTGAACGGCGAGCGCGTCGCCGAGCGCCAGCTCAGCGACGGTGACCGCATCGAGGTCGGCCCGGTCACCTTCCGGTTCGACGCGAGCTGACGACGATGGATACCCCGGTCGACTACCGCCAGCAGGGCCATGTCGTCACCATCACCTACAACCGGCCGGAGCGCCTGAACGCCATCAACGGGCCGATGCGTGACGCGCTCAACGCTGCGTGGGAGCGGTTCCGCGCCGACGAGACCGCATGGGTCGCCATAATCACCGGCGCCGGCCGAGCCTTCTGCGCGGGAGCCGACCTCAGCGACGGGGCCGGGGCGACGGGCACCTTTGCGGGGACGTTCTGGGAGAAGCCCACGATCAACAGCTTCGAGAGCGGCCTCGAGCTGTACAAGCCGGTCATCGCCGCGGTGAACGGCCCCTGCATCGGCTACGGCCTGACGGCGGTGACCTTCTGCGACTTCGTGATCGCTTCCGACGCCGCGACCTTCGGCTATCCGGAGGTTGCGATCGGTACGCCGACGATCGTGGGCGCGATCCGCCTACCGCGCCGGCTCAATTGGGCAGACGCCATGGAGCTGCTGCTGCTGGGCGAGTCGATCGACGCGTCCCGCGCGCGCGAGATGGGCCTCGTCTGGCGGGTGGTGCCCGCCAACACGCTGCTCGACGAGGCGAACGCGCTCGCGGAACGCTTGTGCACCGTCGCGCCCCTCGCTGCTCGAGCGACCAAGGAGGTCGCAATGCGCGCCGCGGAGATGGGCTGGCTCGAAGCGGTGCGGTTCGGCGAGACGATGCGCATCGTCGCCAACGCCACCGACGACGCGGTCGAGGGTCGCGCGGCGCGAGCTGAGCGGCGCCCGCCCGAATGGCGAGGCCGCTGACGCACATCCACGTGCCACCGATGGGTGGACGGGAGCCAACTACGCTGGACGGACCGTGTCGCCACAACTTCTCGACCTGCTGAAGCTCGGCATGCTGGTCCTGCTGTACCTGTTCTTCGTTCGGGTGATGTGGGCGGTGTGGAGTGAGCTGCGTCCTGCGTCGATCGGGCGCGCCTCGGGCCCCGGCGTGGAGCGCCAGCCCATGCGCCGCAGCCCTCGCCAACCGCGCAGCGGCGTCGAGCTGTTGCGTATCGTCGAACCCGCCGATCGGGCAGGTACCGAGTTCCTGCTTGCAGCCGAGCTCAGCATCGGTCGGGTGCCGGGCTGCACCATCACGATCGACGACACCTACGTCTCGCAACACCACGCCCGCGTCTGGCTCGACGGTGATCAGCACCGCATCGAGGATCTCGGCTCCACCAACGGCACCGTCCACAACGGGCGGCTCCTCACGGCACCGGCTGTGTTGCACAGCGGCGATCGCATCCAGGTCGGGGGCACTGTGATGGAGGTCGCATGAGCGGCCCGACCCCCGACGCCGGCGAGGGACCCGAGGCGCCCGATCAGCGGAGCCGCCTGTTCGAGTGGGGCGCTGCGAGCGATGTCGGCCAGGTGCGGACCAAGAACCAGGACAGCCATCTCGCGCGCGACGGGTTGTTCGTCGTCGCGGACGGGATGGGAGGCCACAGCGGTGGTGAGGTGGCCTCGGCGTTGGCGGTCGAGGTACTCGCACAGACCCCACCGCGCGCCGGCATCGCCGACCTCGTCGCCCGCGTCCGCATGGCCAACGACGCCATCATCGCCGAGGCCGGGCGTGAGCCGTCGCTGGTCGGGATGGGCACGACGCTCTGCGCCGTCGCGCTGCTGACCGGCGAAGGGACCGATCTCGGGCTCGTGAACGTGGGTGATTCCCGCATCTACCTCTTCGCCGACGATGCCCTCGTACAGATCAGCGAGGATCACAGCCTCGTCGAGACGCTCGTGCGCGAAGGACGGCTCGAGCCCAATGCCGCCCGCACCCATCCGCAACGCAATGTCGTCACCCGTGCTCTTGGCATCGACGACGACGTCCTCATCGACTACTGGGTCGTGCCTGCGCGGCAGGGGACAAGGCTGCTGCTGTGCAGCGACGGCCTCGTCGGCGAGGCCAGCGATGAAGAGATCGCCGAAGTGCTCGGCGCCGGCGACCCCGCCGATACCACTGCTGCACGCCTGGTGAGCCTCGCCAACGCGGGTGGCGGTCACGACAACATCACTGTCATCGTGATCGACATCGTGGGTGGAGCGACCGAGCCCACCGAACTGCCCACCGCTCCCCGGGTGGCCCGAGGCGATGTGCGCCCTGCGCCCGATCGCCCAGGCGCGACCCCTCTGGCCGGCCCGGCCGCCACTGGCAGGGCGGTCGACGCCATCGAACTCGCCGACGATGCCACGGCTCCGGTCGGAGCCGACCGTCGACGCGGCACGATCAGGTCGCACGACGTGTCGTTGCCGGTGCCTCGGCCTGCATGGATCGCCGCAGCGGTGGTCGTGATCGGCGTCGTGGTCATGGCGTTCGTCGGTCGGTACGCCCGTGACAACTACTTCGTCACCTTTGCGACCACCGGGGATCCCGGTTCGGTCGCGGTGGAGGGCCCATCGGACGCCCGACAGGTCGTGATCTTCCAAGGTCGGCCCGGCGGTGTGCTGTGGTTCGACCCGACCGTGGAGGAGACCACTGCGGTATTGGGCAAGGACCTCACCCCCGCACTGGTGCTCGAGCTTGAGGCCGAGCCCGAGTTCGCGTCGATCCGAGAAGCCCGTCGCTACGTCGACGAGCTGTTGACGCGCCTCGACGAGTCAACGGTTGCCGAGTGACCGCCGTCGATGCGCGGGTGCGCCGAGTGGCGCACCCGCGCCGCAACGCCGAGCTCGGGATGTTGTCCATGGCCGCGTCGATCACCGTCGCCGCATACGTGCTCGCAAGCCTCGCCCGTGCCGCGACCTTGCCGGCGAACATCGTGCCGTTCCTGGTCGAGTTGCTCGGCCTGCTCCTGGTGGCACACCTCGCGACCCGGAGACTCGCCCCCGACGCCGACGCCACGTTGCTGCCGATCGCAGGGCTCCTCAACGGGCTCGGGTACGTGTTCATCGCCAGGCTCGACGATGACCTCGCCGCGCTCCAGTCGACCTGGGCCCTGGTCGGGATCTCGGCGTTCGTGCTTACCTTGGCGGTCGTCGGCTCGACCCGGCGACTCGAGCAGTACCGGTACACGCTCATGTTCATCGGTATCGGCCTGCTGGTGCTGCCGCTGGTTCCGGTGCTCGGGCGCGAGATCAACGGGGCCCGGATCTGGATCTCGCTGGGGCCGATGAACTTTCAACCCGGCGAGCTGGCCAAGATCGCCCTGGCCGTCTTCTTGGCCGCGTACCTGGTGGAGAACCGCGAGGTGCTGGCACTCCCCGGGTTCCGGGTGCTGGGAATGTCCTTCCCTGCGGCGCGCCACCTCGGACCGGTGCTGTTGGCCTGGGGTGCGTCGTTGATCGTCATGGTTGCCGCGAAGGACCTCGGTTCGTCGCTCCTCTTCTTCACGTTGTTCGTCGTCTTGTTGTGGGTGGCCACCGAACGTCCGGGGTACCTGGTGATGAGCCTGGTGCTCTTCGCCGGCGGCGCGACGCTCGCATGGAGCCGCTTCACCCACGTCCAACAGCGCGTCGACATCTGGATCGACCCGTTTGCCGATCCCCTCGGAGACGGCTACCAGATCGTGCAGAGTTCGTTCGCGCTTGCCGACGGAGGTCTCACCGGAACCGGGATCGGTGTCGGCAGCCCGGGCATGATCCCCGAGGTCCAGACCGACTTCATCTTCGCGGCCGTCGGCGAGGAGCTCGGCCTGCTGGGCACGACCGCCATCCTCATCGCGTTCATGTTGATGATCGGTGCCGGGCTCCGCATCGCCGTCGAGGCGCCGCGTCCGTTCGAGAAGCTTCTCGCCACGGGCCTCACGACGCTGCTCGGCTTCCAGGCCTTCATCATCATCGCCGGCGTCGTGCGGCTGCTGCCGCTCACCGGAGTCACCCTCCCCTTCGTCAGTTATGGCGGCAGTTCACTGCTCGCCAACTGGATCCTTCTCGCGCTCTTGTTGCGGATCTCCGACGACACGGCGCGCCAGCGGCGCGCCGAGGCGGCGGCATGAACCGCCAGATCCGCCGACTCGCGGTCGCTTTGCTCGTGTGCTTCGCGGCGTTGTTCGTCCAACTGAACCGCGTCCAGCTGTTCCAACAACGCGAGCTCCAGGCGAACCCGAACAACACCCGAGACGTGATCCGTGACTTCAACAGCGAGCGGGGCAGCATCTTCACCATCGACGGAACCGTCATCGCCACCTCGGTCCTGCTCGACGACGGACTCGGCGCCGCGTCGGTGCAGGTCGACGACGGCCTCCAACGCGAGCGGGTCTACCCGGAGGGCGACCTCTACGGCCACACCACCGGGTTCTTCTCGTTCCTCTTCGGCGCCGACGGCCTCGAACGGGTCTACAACGACCAGCTCGCCGGCCAGACCGAGGCGCAGCAGTTCAACAGTCTCGGTGACCTGTTCGCCAACCACGACACCACGGCGAATCTCACGGTGACCTTGGTGCATTCGGTGCAGACCGCGGCCCGCGATGCCCTCGGCGATCGCCGCGGATCGGTGGTCGCCATCGATCCCCGCACCGGCGACCTGCTCGCGTTCTGGAGCAATCCGTCCTACGACCCCACGCCGTTGGGCTCGGTGGATCTGACCGCGGCGCAGGCCGCCTGGGACGAGTACGAGGCCATGCCCGGACCCCTCGATCCGCGGTTGGCACGTATGTACCGCGAGACCTACTTCCCCGGCTCCACCTTCAAGGTGATCACCGCGTCCGCAGCGATCGAGTCCGACGCCGCGTCGCTGACCGAACCGGTCTTCGAGCCCGCCACCGAATACGTCGCGCCGTTGACGTCGCTCGCGCTGAAGAACTTCGGGGGCAGCCGCTGTGGGGGGACGATGCTCGATGCGCTCGTCGCTTCGTGCAACACGGTGTTCGCCAAGCTCGCCGCCGAGCTGGTCGGTGCAGGTCCGATGATCGAGACCGCCGAGCGGTTCGGTTTCAACGACACGCCACCCATCGATGTCCCCGGCGCCGCAGCGTCTGTGTTCCCCACCGACTACGGCGCCGTCCTCGGCGAGACCGACAGCGTGCATCCGGTCCCGCTGCGCGAGAACACGCCACTGCTGGCACAGGCCGGCATCGGCCAGTACGACGTCAAGGCCACTCCGCTCGAGATGGCGCTCGTCGCTGCCGGCATCGCCAACGGTGGGGTGATCATGAAACCGCACCTCATGCACGAGCTGCGTGACCAGAGCGGCGACCTCGTCGACCGGTACGAGCCGTCGGTGTGGCGCGTCGCGCTCGCGTCGCGCGACGCAGGGGTCATCGCCTCGGCCATGCACGAAGTCGCCGCCCGGGGCACCGCGCGCGGCCTGGCAATCCCCGGCATCAGCGTGGGCGGCAAGACGGGCACCGCGCAGGTCGATGCCGAGCGGCCCAACGACACCCACGCCTGGATCATCGGCTTCGCCGGTCCTCCCGGTGAGCCCGCCACCGTCGCGGTGGCCGTGCTCATCGAGTCGGTGCCCGGCGCCGGACAACAGACGGGCGGCACGAGTGCCGCCCCCATCGCACGCGCCGTGCTGGAAGCGGTGTTGCGGGAACAGGGGCACCTCACGTGAGACCGAGCGCCGATCCGCGCCACCGTTCGATCGCCTCTGGATCGCCGCCCCGGGGGGCCGCGCTATCCACGGTGGTGCTGGCACTACACTCAGTGCGCCATGTCTGAGCAGGGTCCAACGGTATTCGGCGGCCGGTACGAGCTGCACCGGCGCCTCGCGCGCGGCGGTATGGCCGAGGTGTTCCTCGCGCGCGACCAACTGCTCGATCGCCCGGTCGCGGTGAAGGTCCTGTTCCAGGAGTTCGCGGCCGATCCGAGCTTCGTCGAGCGGTTCCGCCGTGAGGCGCAAGCTGCGGCAAACCTCAGTCACCCCAACATCGTGGGGGTCTACGACTGGGGCCGCGAAGGCAGCACGTACTACATCGTCATGGAGTACGTCGAAGGCCGCAGTCTCTCCGACGTCATCCGCAACGAGGGCCCACTCTCGCCCAGCCGTGTCGCCGAGATCGCGAGCGATGTCGCCGCCGCGTTGGGCTTTGCCCACAAAGGTGACGTGGTCCACCGTGACATGAAATCGGGCAACGTGATCGTGTCGCCCACCGGTCAGGTGAAGGTCGCCGACTTCGGGATCGCCACCGCCATCTCCGGCGGCGCCCAGGCAGGTCTCACCCAGACCGGTGCGGTCATGGGCACCGCCACGTACTTCTCGCCCGAACAGGCGCAGGGCAAGCCGCTCGACGGCCGAAGCGACCTGTACTCGCTGGGTGTGGTCATGTACGAGATGTTGACCGGGCGGCCCCCCTTCGCCGGCGACAATCCGGTGTCGATCGCGTACAAGCACGTGCAGGAGATGCCCGAACCGATCGCGGCGTTGCGACCCGGGGTGCCGATGGCCCTCCAGGCGATCACCGCGAAGCTCCTCAACAAGGACCCGGAGCTGCGCTACCCGACGGCGGCCGATCTCCAGGCCGACCTGCGGCGCTTCCAGGCGGGCACCTCCGCCCTGGCTCCTGCAGCCCCAGCAGCGCCGCCGGCTCCGGCAACCCCGGCGCCGGCTGCCCCTGCCGAGCCGTTGTACGCGCCGCTGGCTTCTGCTCCCGTGGCCGCGCCGGCCGCTCCGGCGACCCAGGTCAACCGTCTCCCCGACTACAGCGCCGGCGGCTACGGCGGCCCTCCTGGTGATCCCTATCAGGACGACTACTACGACGACTACGACCGGCCGGAGCGTCGCACTGGCCTGTGGGTCGCGGCCACGGTCGCGCTCCTCGCGCTGTTGATCGTGCTGATCGTCGTCATGCTCAAGGTGTTCGGCGGCGGCGACGGCGCCAGCACCACGCCGACGGTGACGGTCCCCAACGTCACCGAGCTCGACCGCAACCTGGCTGTCCAGAAGCTCAACGAACGTGGCCTCGAGCTCGGCGAACTCACCAGCGAGGTGAGTGAGGACATCCCCGAAGATCGGATCATCTCGCAGGATCCCCCCGCGGGCACCGAGGTCGACGAAGGCACTGCGGTCAACCTCGTCTTCAGCGCCGGGCCCGATGCCATCGAGGTCCCTGTTCTGGTCGGTCTGACCGAGGAGGCTGCGCTCTTCGAGCTCACCAGAGCCGGCTTCGAGACGCCCGAGATCCGGCGCGAGCGGGTCAACGACGTCGAAAAGGGCACCGTCGCGGCGCAGCAGCCCGAGGCCGGGCAGAAGCTGGCACCCACCGGCGTGGTGATCATCACCGTGTCCGAGGGCCCGCTCAACGCGATGGTCCCCAATCTCGAAGGCCAGACCGAGGCCGACGCGAAGGTCAAGCTCGAAGACGAAACGCTCTACGGCTGGGTCGTCACCATCAAGACCGAAGCGAGCGCCGACATCGAGAAGGGGTTCGTGATCGGCACGAATCCGACCCCCGGCAGCATGCTCGAGATCGGTATGCCCATCGAGTTGATCGTCTCGAGCGGTCCGGCCGTCGTGCGTGTGCCCAACGTGATCGGCAAGACGCAGAACGAGGCCAAGGCGACCCTCGAGGCCGCGGGCCTCGTCTGGGTGCCCGACTCGAAGGTGATCACCGATCCGGCGACGCAGACGCCGGGACGGATCATCGATCAGCTGCCGGCGGGAGGTGTCGATGTCGAGGAGGGCGCCGAGGTGACGATCTTCGTCGGCGTCGAACCCGATCCGACACCGACCCCGGTACCGACGGCGACCGCTACCCCGGTGCCGGCGCCCACTCCCACACCGATGCCCTGATCGAGCCGGTCGACCCGCCGGCCGCAGGTCGCAGGTCGCGCTGCAGCTTCAGGTATCGAGGAAGTTCTGCACCATCTGGTGGCCGCCGACGGTGAGGATCGATTCGGGGTGGAACTGGACCCCTTCGACCGCGGCGTCACGATGGCGTAGCCCCATGACCAGCCCCTCGGCGGAGGTGGCGGTGATCTCGAGCTCGGCTGGCACCGATGACCGCTCGACGATGAGAGAGTGGTAGCGCGTCGCCTCGAGCGGGGATGGCAGTCCGGCGAAGACCCCGACGCCGATGTGATCGATGAACGACGTCTTGCCGTGCATCACGTGTGGGGCCCGGACGACGTTGCCTCCGAAGACCTGGCCGATGCACTGCAGGCCGAGGCACACACCGAAGATGGGCCGCACGCCGGTGAAGTGTTCGATGATCTGGTTCGACAGCCCGGCGTCGTCGGGTGTCCCCGGCCCCGGGCTGATCAGGATGCGGTCGGGATCGAGCTCGATCGCCTGTTCCAACGTGAGGGCATCGTGACGGAAGACGATGGGATCCGCGCCGAGCTCCCCCAGGTACTGGACGAGGATGTAGACGAACGAGTCGTAGTTGTCGACGACGAGCACCCGGTTGGCCACCGTCGCAGGTTAGTGGGGCCGCCCTGTCGCCCAAACTCCGTTTCGGTTCCGCCCGGGTCCTTGGGTGGGGGGTAGCGGAGCGGCACCGAGCCAGCCCGTGAGCCGACGAGAGCCAACAACGCGAGAGCTGTCGTCGGAAGCAGGCCCGGAAGGACCCAACGGTTCGCCGGACCTCACCTGCCGGCGCGAGTCCCAAGCGACCGGCTGACGAGCAGAGTCGACCGTTTGTCTCTATCCTCGACCGTCATGGGCAAGCCTCCCAAAGACCGCAGACCGAACTCCCGGGTGACGCCCAAGGGCACTCGTCCGATGAGCGAACAGGCAACGAGCTACGCGAGTGGCTACGTCCCTGGCCAGGTGAGCCCGCCCTGGGTGCCGGCCCTCATGTTCGGCTTGCTCGGGGTGGGCGCACTGGCGATCATCTTGAACTACATCGAGTTGCTCCCGGGCGCCACCAGCAACTGGTATCTCCTGGGCGGCCTCGGCCTGATCCTGGGTGGGATCATCACCGCGACGCAGCTCCACTGAGGAGCGTTTGCTGAACCTTCGGTGAAGCGGTGGGGGTGAGGCCGCCCGCGGGAGCGGGGTCGAAGGCCGCGCCTGAGAGGCCCTCGGAGCAAATGACAGGAATGTCATTTGTCCCCACCTTTACCCCCAGGCTGTGGAAAACATTTGCATTTCCCCATGTCACGCACCATCCACAACGGTCACGGTGTCCACATGCCTGTGTACAGACACAAAAGGCGGGCACTTTCCCACGCTCGTGCCGCCGAGGAAAAATCGGGCAGAGCAGCAGCAAAACCGCAGGTGAACAGGGCCATGCGGGCGACGCCGCGCCCGCCGATGTCGTTCGCCGCGGGCGGCCGCGGCGAACGGCGGTTCAGTCGTCGGCCCGGGCGACGACGTCCATCTCGGCCATGCAGTGACGCGGGGGTTCGGGTTCCTCCTCGGTGGCGACCGTCATGCGCACCTCGCTGCCGCAGATGCTGCAGCGGTAGCTGATCTTGACCCGGCGCAGCTCACCTGGAGGGGGCGGTTCGGGCAGCGGAGTCGACAGCGTGCGCATCACCGAGATGCCGACGCGGAACAGGCCATAGGCCACCACCACGGCGAGGAGGATGCTCAGGATCGTGCCGGTCACCTTCTCAGCGTAGGTCTCCGGTCGCCGGGTCGACGAAGCCCACCGCGTCGTCGGGGTCAGGCGCCGTCGAGCGACACCCGCACGAGCTGACCGCTACGACCGCGCTCGACGACGGTGAACGCAGCGGTGGTCCGCTCGGCCATGTCGACGAGGATGCGCAGCCCGTCCGCCGAGGGCACCGATCCGACGATGGGCACGCTTGCCGCGCCGCCGGCGGCGGGAACCCCGCGCCGGGCGAGGAGCTCGTGCAGGACGACACTGGTGTCCGCGAGCGCCACTGGTGAGGGCGCCGCCCGGCACACGTCGACGAGCGTGTCGGCGAGGCGATCCGGTGGCGCAGCGCTGAGGTGGACCGCCGAGATCGCACGGCCTCGTCGGGGCGCCACGACGACCGCCGCAGCGCCGTCGCACAACCCGGCCTGATGTGCCGCCGTGAGCACGCCATCGTCGGTGAGGGGGAGCAGATCCTGCGGTGGAGCCACTCGAGCCGGTTCGTCTTGGGCCACCGCTCCTCCCGCGGTCGCGACGGCGGCGATCATGGTGCCGACGGCGAGGTGGTCGGCTCGGCGACGAAGCGCCTCCAGTCGGCCGTCCAAGTCTGTCCGGGTCAGCCCTTCGGCCGACACGACCGCGTCCAGGAATCGGAGGTCGGTCGCCTCGTCGGGCGTCGGGCGCCCGTACTCCCGTACTAGGCCGGCGCCAGGCGCGACGACGCTCGTCGAATCGACTCCGGCGACGATCACCGGCCCGTCGAGCCCCGACGCGAACGCGAGACCCGCGAGCCCGGCGACGCCCTGCCCGTCGATCGTGAACGCCGGCAGCCTCTCCGCGTCGAGGGACCGTGCCACGCGGCGCGCCAGGTTCGTGGCCTGGGCGCCCACGGGCGTGTCACACGCGACGAGCAACAGGACACAGTCCGTCGCGTTGCAGCCGGCTCGGTCGAGTGCAGCGCGGACGGCGTGCGCCAGCAGGATCTCGGGATGGACCTCGGCAAAGGCTCCCAGTCGGGACACCCAGGGCGTGCGGGCTCCGGCAAGGAAGCCGAGGCTACTCACCCGGATGCTTCAGTCGGCCTTCTTCAACGGCCGCCAGAACCCTGCCAGCAGGGCAAGCGCGCCGCCCCCACCGGCGACGACGCCGATCCAGAACCCGGACCAGCCGGCCAGGTCCGTCAGCGTGTCGCTCTGGTTGTCGATCGACCACTCACCTGCACCGAGGGTCGCGATCACGAGGCCACTGACGGTGAGGCTCATCACGTACTCCCAGCCCTCGCCGGGACGGAAGATGAAGAAACCGTTCTTGCGGTGGTTGGTGATCCACGCCACGAGCATCACCCCGACGACGCCAGCGCCGGCGAGAGGGGTGAGGAGCCCAACGACGAGCATGGCGCCTGCACCGATCTCGGTGAGGCTCGCCAACCAGGCGTGCAGCTTGCCGGGCTTCATGCCGAGACTCTCGAACCAACCGGCGGTACCGGGGATCTTGCCTCCGCGGAACACGTGGTTGATGCCGTGCGCGAGCATGATCGCGCCGACGCAGCACCGCAATGCCAGCAGCGCGAGGTTGGCAGCGTCTGGTTCGATTACCACCTGGAACTCCCCCTCAGGTCGTCGGGAACGGCCGCGACGCTAGCCGCACAACTGGCTGCGCGCCCCATTTCGGCTCCGACCGGGCGGGCTCGACTCAGCGCTGGTCGAAGACGATCTTCACTGCGCCGCGCGGGCCGGCTTCGGCTGCATGACGCAACGCGTCCTTGTAACGCGAGAGCGGGTAGGCGGCCGAGACCAGCCGATCGAGGTGTGCGTCGCGTACGAGATCGAAGGCGAGCGCGAAGCTCGTCGCCCTGGTGCCGTCGTCGAGGGTCTCGGTCCCGTAGGTGTAGGACCCGACCAGTTCGGTCTCGCGGTGCCACAACGCGGTGAGGTCCACCTTGGTGACGCCGGGCATTCCCAGCATCACGATGCGGCCTCGCGGACGGGTGATGGCGAGCGACGTCGTGAGCGATCCGGCGCTCCCGACGGCATCGACGGTGACGTCGGCCCCACCCGACAACAGTTCGCCGACCATGCGACAGCCGACGACCCGCCGCACGGCCCGCTTCAGCTCGCCGGGTTCCACGACGAGATCGGCGCCGAGCTCGGCGGCGAGTTGCCGCTGGAAGGGATACTTGGCTGCGGCGATGATGGTGCCCGCCGCGGTGTAGCGGCGCAGCGCGGCGATGGCGCAGAGCCCCATGGTGCCCGAGCCCTGGACCGCGACCGTGTCCCCCGGGTGCACCTTGGCCTTCAGCGCCGTGTGGACGCCGCCGGCGGCGGGTTCGAGCATCACGGCGCCCTCGTCGGTGAGGTCGTCGGGGACGAGGTGGAGCTGGCTGTCGTGCGCGACGAGCTCCCCGCCCCATCCGCCACCGGTGCCGGCGCAGTAGCCGACCTGGATCCCGTCTCCGACGGCCCCGCTCAACAGATAGCCGAGGTCGTCGCCGTCACCAGGTGCGGCCCCGTCGAACGGGGGCTTCTCGCCGCGACTGGCAGGCCCCAGGACGGGTTCGAGCGCGACCCGGGTGCCGTCGGCGAGTGCCCCCACGACTTCGTGACCGGGTACGAACGGGAACGACACGAGCGGTTCGAAATAGCGCGACGATTTCCCGTCGACGGTCGCGAGGTCGCTGCCACAGATTCCGGTGAGGAGAGGATGAACCCGCTGCCAGTCGGGGCCGGGCAGATCGGGCGGGTCGATGTCCTTGAGGCGCAGCGGTCCGAGCTGTGCGCCGGCTCCCGGCGAGAATCGCGAGCTCACTGCAGCTGCCGCGTAGCGGAGCTCTTTGCGTTCGAACACCAGGGCCTTCACGCCCGACACGGTACCAAGGGTTTGGGTTCGCACCGGCAGCCGGGGTCTGGGCCCCCAGGTCAGGGCAGGTAGGGCAGCGGGTCGACGGCGGCACCGTTGATGCGGATCTCGAAGTGCAGGTGCGGGCCGGTCGCCACGCCGGTCATGCCGACGAACCCGAGCACGTCTCCGGTTGCGATGACGGCGCCGGCGTTCGTGTTGAATTCCGACATGTGCGCATACAGGGTGCTGAACCCGTTGCCGTGGTCGACGACCACGGTGTTGCCGTAGCCGCTGACCCAGCCGCCGTAGAGCACGACTCCGCTCGCTGCGGCGCCGATCGGGGCACCGCTGTTGGCGTCGATGTCGATGCCGGAGTGGAATTTCACGGTGCCGTATACCGGGTGGACGCGGTTGCCGAAGGGTGAGACGGTGCGGCCCGGTACCGGCCAGGTGAACGCAGGGGCGCCGTCGGGTGCCGCGGTCGGCGTGGCGGTGGGCGTCGGTTCCGGGTCGGCGGGAGGCTGGGAGGCCTGCGGTGTCGGGGTCGCGTCGCCGCCGGGGGTCGGCTCGGCCACTGCGGCCGGGGTGGGGGTCGGCACAGCTGTCGGTGCCGGGCTCGGGGTCGCGGCCTCGGCGAGTCGCCGGGCTTCGGCCTCACGCGCCGCCTGGTCGGCGGCTGCCGCCGCCTGTCGGATCGCTTCGGCCTCTGCGCTGCGAATGATTGAAGTGATCTCCTGATCCGCGGCCACGAGCTCGTCGGCTTTGGCTTCGAGGTCGGCCTTGCGCTTCGCGATCTCGAGGCGGATGCGCTCGGCGTCGGCTCGGCTCGCGTCGAGCTCATCGAGGCGAGCAGTGATCTGCGCACCGAGCGCCGCGGCCTGCGCCGAGACGTTCTCGGCCTGCGCGATGAGGTCGTGTTGGCGGCCCAGGAGCCGGCGAAGGACGTCAGCGCTGTCGTTGCTGCGGCCCGTGGTCTCCTCGAGCAGGAACTTCAACAGCGGCACGGAGTTGAGATCGTCGGTCGTGAGCACCAGGTCGCCGCCGAAGCCGCCCATGTAGGTCTCCACCGACTGGGCTGCGACGATCCGTTGGAGTTCGGTGATGCGGGCCTGCAGCTCGTCAGCCTCGGCGCGCACTGCACGTTCGGTTTGAGCGGCTGCGGCGCGTGCCTGTTCGTTCGCATCCAGCCCCGCCTCTTGGACGGCGATCCACGCCTCGATCCGGTCGAGCGCGTCGACGATCTCGGCGTCTTCGGCAGTGACCAGGTCCAACGCGGCAGCGTTCTCGGCGTACGCCTGTTGGATCGCGTCTCGCTGGTCCTTGGCGTCCTGCAGCGTCTCCTGGGCGCCTACCCGCGCGCTCGACCCGATCAAGGTGGCGATCACGAGGGCGAGCAGCAGGGTGCGTTGCATGAGAGGAGAAGCCAACGCCCGCTGGGGGTCCATCGTAGAGCAGGTCGCGGGCGTCGGACAGACCATGGTCCAATCGGCGGTCCATTTGGTCTCGGGATGGTCCGTGCGGCCCAAGTTGCGCCCGGTCGCGCGTCGCCGACCCGGTGTGCCCGCGCCGCTCCGGTCAGAGGCTCTCGGCCTCGGCGATCGCTTCGTCGAGGGCCCGCTGGAGCGCTTCGGCCAGCGCGGCGCTGAACGCCCGGCGTTTGGCAAGCGACAGTCGCCCGCTCTCGGTTGCCGGGGGCGCGAGAGGTTCACCCGTGATGATCGCAACCCGGGTTCGTCGTGGCCTGCGCGCTCCGGGTGGGAGCGCGGCCTCGGTCCCGGCGATGCCGACGGGGACGACCTTGGCGCCGGTGCGGGCTGCCAGGAACGTGGCCCCGTCGAAGATCTCGCCGACGGTGGAACCCGACTGGCGCGTACCTTCGGGGAACACGATGACGGCCTTGCCCCGCTCGAGCAGGAGCTGGGCGGATCGGAGCGCCTCGCGATCGGCCGCGCCGCGATGGACGGGAAAGGCGCCCAGCGCGGCCATCACCCATCCGAGCGGCGCGGGGGTGAACAGCGATTCCTTGCCGAGCGCATACATCATGCGCTCGGTCTGCGTGGCGAGGATCAGTGAGTCGAGATTCGACCGGTGCACGGGGGCCAAGATGAGCGGGCCCGGCGTGTCGAGGTGCTCGGCGCCTCGCCCCCGCACCCTGAACCAGGGGTACAGGATCCAGCGGATCAGATGCCAGACACAGCGCCGGAAGGCGCGACC
Source organism: Acidimicrobiaceae bacterium (assembly GCA_024641655.1). Taxonomy (GTDB): domain Bacteria; phylum Actinomycetota; class Acidimicrobiia; order Acidimicrobiales; family UBA8592; genus JAHECR01. Next base: position 29,444 of record JAHECR010000022.1, on the reverse strand, counting down.
CGAGCGGGAGGCGGTGATCTCCAGGGCGCGCGTCTGGGTGACGGCCCCGTTGCGGTTTCGCTCGGTCGGTCGCTGGGTTGGTTGGTTCACGATACGCAACTCCACCACACTCGCCGCCGGAGGCCAAGGTCGGGAAGGCAATCGTCGCGACCGACTGTTCCCGTGGGCTGCGCTGGCCCAATGTCGCCTCCCTGCGCGTGTTGGCGCGCGTCGGCGGTTTCGCTGCGATCGGCAGCTGCACCGACGAGCGCGGCGAGACCGAGACGGTGTATCGCCGAGACCTCGATCGCCACGTCCCGCTGGTCCCGCTCGGCCGCTGACCGGGGTACCGTCGGGGTATGTCAGCAGCGGTGGACGCGTTGCGTCGGGCGATCTACTACCTCGACCGCGAGCTCGCGCCGGGGCAGAAGGGGCGGGCGTTCTCCCGAGCGATCGACGTGGTCGCGGACCTGGATCCCTCCGAGCTCGAACAGCGCGTCGCCGCAGGCACCCTGACCGGGCTCGATGGCATCGGCAAGAGCACCGCGTCGGTGATCTCGGCGGCAGTGACGGGCGAACCGAACACCTATCTCGACGAGTTGGATGAACGCTCGAGGGTGCCGCTCGGCGTCGGCGCCGCCTTGCGGGCCCAGCTCCGGGGAGACTGCCACCTGCACTCGACCTGGTCCGACGGGAGCGCCTCGATCCGGGAGATGGCGCTCGCGGCGAGGGCGTTGGGCCACGAGTACGTCGTGGTCACCGACCATTCGGCGCGCTTGACGATGGCGCACGGCCTCTCGGAGGCCCGACTCGCAGCGCAACTCGACGCGATCGCCGAGCTCAATGACGAACTGGCTCCGTTCCGGGTGCTGTCGGGTCTCGAGGTGGACATCCTCGTCGACGGGGCGCTCGACCTGTCGGCCGCCATGCTCGGGCGGCTCGATGTGGTCGTGGCGAGCGTGCATTCGAAGTTCACGATGCCCGCCGCCGAGATGACCCGTCGCATGGTGCTTGCAGCAGCAAACCCCCACGTCGACATCCTGGGGCACTGCACGAATCGCAAGGTGAGCGGCACGGCCAAGGGTGCAGGCCGCCCGCCGTCGGCCTTCGACGCCGACATGGTGTTCGCGGCGTGCGCCCAGTTCGCCACAGCGGTGGAGATCAACTGTCGGCCCGAACGCCAGGACCCCCCGGACGACCTCCTCGCCCTGGCGCTCGAATGGGACTGCCACCTGGCCATAAACACCGATGCCCATGCGCTGGGCCAGCTCGAGTGGCAGGCCTACGGTTGCGACAAGGCCACCCGCCACGGCGCCGCCCCAGCGCGCGTCCTCAACACCTACGACGCTGACACGCTCGTCGCCTGGGGGACCTGAACCGGGGTGACGGGTTCAGCCGAACGTGGCGTGCGGCTGGTTCTCGCGGTAACCGAGTGAGGTCACCCGCACGAACTCGGCCTTCTCCCAGAACTCGGCGATGGTTCGGGCATTGCTGTAGCTCATGCCGCTCTTGAGGCCGGCGACGAGCGTGGCGACGAGCTTCGAGACCTCGCCCTTGTAGGGCACGGTACCTTCGACGCCCTCGGGGGCGCGTTGCTCGAAGTACTCGTGGTCGATCTCCTCGCCGTGGCGTTCGGCTCGTGCCTCGATCGCCTCGAAGCTCGCCATGCCTCGCACGCGCTTCATGAGGCCGCGGGCGGTGGACTCGACCTCCCCGGGGCTCTCCTTGGTGCCGGCGAACATGGAACCGATCATCACCGAGTCCGCTCCCGCAGCGATCGCCTTGGCAATGTCGCCGGAGTTCTTGATGCCCCCGTCGGCGATCACCGGGATCGGAATGTCGGCGGCGTCGGCGATGGCGGTGAGCTGGGGTACGCCGACACCGGCGACCAGACGGGTGGTGCAGACCCCGCCGGGTCCGACCCCGACCTTGATCGCATCGGCGCCGGCCTCGTAGAGGTCCTCGGCACCGGGTTGGGTGGCGACGTTGCCGGCGATGACATCGATGGTCGGGTGTGTGTCCTTGAGGGCTTTGAGCGCATCGATGGCGTGTTCGGCGTGCCCATGCGCGATGTCGAGCACCAACGCGTCGACGCCGGCGGCCACGAGGGCCTTGGAGCGCTCCAGGGCGTCGTGGTCGGTGCCCACTGCGGCGGCGGCGATGTGGTCGGGGTTGTCGGCTTTGACCTGCTCGACCATCGCCGCCTGGGCGAGGATCGGCAGGAAACGGTGGATGACCCCGACGCCGCCGAGGCGAGCCATTGCCAGGGCCATCTCGACCTCGCAGACCGTGTCCATGTTCGCAGCGATGATGGGCAGGTCGATGTCGATGTTGCGGCTGAGCCTGGTGCGCAGCGAGACATCGCCACGGCTGCGGATCGACGAGCGCCGGGGCACGAGCAAGACGTCGTCGAAGGTCAGCCCGAGTCGGGCCCGGTCGAGAGCGTTGGTGCGTGGAATCACGGTTCTACCTTCGTCCGCTCGCTCGGTCGGCGAACGGACCGTTGACCAAGGCTAGGAGCCCGGGCGATCGATACCGATCACGGCGGGGCCGAGCACGTTCGGTCGGGTCTCCTACAGTGTCGGTCGTGCTGCCGGCTGCCGATGGTCCCTTCTATGACGACATGTGGGTGGGTTTGGAGTTCCCGCCTCCACCGGCGGTGACCGTCGACGGTGGGCTCGCCGCCGCGTACCAGGCAATCGCGGGGGAGGCGCTGCCCCTCTCGCTGGACGTTCGCGTCGCCGGTGCAGTCACCGGTTCGCCCCGTCGCGTTGTGAGTCCGGGCCTGGTGATGCACCTGTCGATCGGCGCGTCCACGGTGGCGACCAAGCGCGTCATCGCGAACCTCTTCTACCGGAAGGTCCGGCTTCTCCGCCCCGTCTTCGAGGGGCAGACGCTGCACACGACCACACGAGTGGTGGCGATGGCCGACAGCGAGCCCCGACCCGGTCGTGAACCGCGCGGGAAGGTCCTCCTCGGCATCACCACGACCGCCGACGACGTTCCCGTGCTCGACTACGAGCGTTGCCCTCTGGTTCGCCTGCGCAGCGATGTCCTGCCGGGCCACGCCGACGACCTGGGGGACGCGTCCGGCCCGCTCGACGTGTCGTCCTACGCCGCGTTGGCCCCGGCTGGTTGGCGTCTGGACGCGCTCGGGTCCCCCGACGTGTGGGCCCTAGGCGACGAGCGCGTCGATCAGCTCCGCGACGTGGTCGATCAGGCGACCAGCCTCGTCCGGCTCACCCACAACCAGGCCGCGGTGCACCGCGACGTCGAAGCCTCGCCCTATCCGCAGCGACTCGTCTATGGCGGGCACACGGTCGCGCTGGCACAGGCCTCGCTGAGTCGCGTCCTCCCCGCCATTGCGGCAGTCCTCGGCTGGCATTCGTGCGATCACACCGGGCCGGTCTTCGAGGGTGACCTGTTGTCGTTTCGTCATCGCCTGCTCGCGGAGGTCGCGGTACCCGGCGGCCGGGTGCGGGCAGTGCGTACGGTCGCCCAGGCTCACCGCCAGGGCGCCGAACCCGTCGACGTCCTCGACTGGACCGTGATCGTCCTGTGCCCGTGACCGGCGGCGGTCCCGTCCCGAAGGAGCAACCGTGATCGACCCCCTCGCCATGTTCAGACTCGACGGCAAGGTCGCCGTCGTCACCGGGGCCTCGAGTGGTATCGGCGAGCGCACGGCACGGACCTTCGCCGCGGTCGGAGCGACCGTCGTCGTGGCTGCTCGACGCTCGGAGCGGCTCGAGTCCCTGGCCGCCGAGATCCCCGGAATCGTCGCCGTGACCGCCGATGTCACCGACGACGGCGACTGTCGACGGCTCGTCGACACCGCCGTGGATCGGTGCGGCCGCATCGACGTCCTCGTCAACAATGCCGGCGTGAGCGATCCGGTCCCGGCGATCGACGAGGACATCTCCCGGTTCCGTGATGTGCTCGCCCTGGACCTCACGGCGTGCTTCCTGTTGGCCCAGCTCAGTGCCCGGGTCATGCGCGAGCAGCCGACCGGGGGGAGCATCGTCAACGTGGCATCGATCCACGGCATCGTCGGCTCGGCCCCCAACAATCAGCCCGGCTACAACGCGGCAAAAGGCGGTCTGGTCCAGCTCACCCGCGAGCTGGCGTTGCAGTGGACCCGGCTGGGGATTCGGGTGAATGCCGTGGCGCCGGGCTATTTCGCCACCGAGCTCACCGACGAGCTGATCGCCGGCGACTCGGGCAGTGCCTGGATCGAGCGGAACACGCCGATGCGCCGACCGGGCCGTGTCGAGGAGCTCGACGGCGCCATGTTGCTCCTTGCGTCCGACGCCGGCAGCTACATCACCGGCACCACCATCACCGTCGACGGGGGATGGACCGCCCGCTGAGCCCTCAGGGCCAGCGCGGGCGCCGAGGGAGGTCAGCGGTAGGCGTCGACGGACTCGATCGAGAGCACGGCGTCGAGGGGCACCGGACCGTACAGGTGGGGGAACACACCATGGCCGTACAGGTCCTCGTAACGGACGTCGTCGAGCGCTGACGCGTCGAGGCGCAACACGACGAGATCGACGACCCCGACGAAGTGCCGGGCGATGCTGTCCGGCAGCTGTGCCGCCTCCGACAGGTGCACGAACCCCTCCGATTCCAGGGAGGCGGGCAGGTAGCACCCCAGCGCGGTAGCGCCGGCGAGCTCGCCAGGGGTCACGAGGTGGAAGAGCTCGCCCATGCGGCCGATCGTAGCGCGGCGCCTCCAGGGCCCGCCCCGGGGGGTCGGGCTGGTTGGCCAGGCCCGCCCCGGGGGGTCGGGCTGGTTGGCCAGGCCCGCCCGGGGGGTCGGGCTGTGTCCCCTGGCTCGTCGCTGGGGTGCGGACACCACTGCCCCCTGCCGCTAGGTTTGCACCCATGCACAGCGATGGGCTGCACTATCACCGAGACGTCCAAGGGGGCAGCGCCCGCGCCGCCGTCTTCGGGGTCAGTGACGGGCTGGTGTCCAATGTCGCGCTGATCCTCGGAATCGCGGGCGCGACCACCGATGCGGCATTCGTGCGGGTGGCGGGCGTCTCGGGACTGCTCGCAGGGGCCATTTCGATGGCGGCAGGGGAGTACGTGTCGGTGAAGGCACAGAACGAGCTCATCGAGCGTGAGCTGGCCATCGAGCGTCGTTCCATCTTGAACAACCCGGCGAGCGAGACCGCCGAGCTCGCCGCGATCTACGAGAACAAGGGCCTCGACGCCGAGAACGCCAGCACGCTGGCGTCTTCGCTGATGGCGGATCCCGACGTCGCCCTCGGTGTCCACGCACGCGAGGAGCTCGGCATCGACCCCGAGGGCCTCGGTGATCCCTTCGCCGTCGCCACGGCGTCTTTCGGCGCGTTCGCCGTCGGCGCGGTGCTGCCCCTCATCCCCTGGTTCATCACCAGCGGTACTGCCGCCGCGGTGGCGTCGGTGCTCATCGGTCTGGTGGCTGCGCTCGCCGTGGGTTACGTCCTGGCCCGTTTCACCGAACGATCCGTCGTCAAGACGGCCACACGCCAGGCCCTCGTGGCTGCAGGGGCGTGCCTGGCGACCTATGCCATCGGCACCGCGCTCGGGACCTCGGTGAGCTGACGCCGCGCGACGCTCGGGCGGGTGTCAGGCCCGGGTGATCATCGTGAGGCCGTCGCCGATCGGCAGGAGGACCTGCACCGTGCGACGGTCCGCGGCAACGTGCGCGTTGAACGCCCGCAGCGCGACGGTGCTCTCCGATGTATCGTCGGCACGGGCGACGGCGCCGCTCCACAGGGTGTTGTCGACGAGAATGACTCCGCGCTCGGACAGTCGGGAGAGCACCTCTTCGTAGTAGTCGAGGTAGCTGGGCTTGTCGGCGTCGATGAACGCGAGGTCGATGCGCAGATCGGGCTCGAGGGCGCGGAGCGTGTCGATGCCCGGTCCGAGGCGCAGCTCGATGCGGTCGGCCACACCCGCGCGCTCCCAGTGTTCGCGGGCGACGGTGGTCCAATCGTCGCTCACGTCGCACGCGATGATGCGACCACCTTCGGGCAGACCTTTCGCCATGGCGAGCGAGGAGTAGCCAGTGAACGTGCCGACCTCGACGATGAGTCGGGGGCGCAGCAGCGTCACGAGCTGGGTCATGAACTGACCCTGCTCGGGAGAGATCTGCATTCCCGAGACCCGGCCGAGCTCGGCGGTCACCTCGATGAGGTGCTGCTGGACCGGGTCGGGCGCGGTCGAAACCGAGAGAACGTAGGAATGGAGCTCGTCGGAGAGGCCGTACGATCGCGAGGACATGGCCCGAGTCTCCCACACCAGCGCGCGGCCGGCCTCGGGAGGCGACCTCCGCCGGTGACCGGTAGCGTGGCGCGCCATGACGATCGGACGACCTCGCCCCGCAGTCGACGCGCTCCCGGAGTACCGCCCCGGCAAGGGTGCGGCGCAAGCCGAGGCCGAGCACGGGATCACCGATGCCATCAAGCTCGCGTCGAACGAGAACCCTCTCCCGCCGATCGCGTCCATCGCCGATGCGGTGGCTGCCGCAGCCAGAGGGACCAACCGCTATGCCGATCACCGGGCCACCGAAGTGCGGATTCGACTCGCCGGGCGCCTCGGTGTCGACGTCTCGATGGTCACCGCCGGGTGTGGCTCCGTCGGGCTGCTCCAACAGGTCGCGCTCACCTACGTCGACGCCGGTGACGAGGTCGTCTATCCGTGGCGATCGTTCGAGGTCTACCCCGTCTACACCCAGCTCATGGGCGGCGTGGCGGTGACGGTGCCCCTCACTGCGGAGCTGGCGTTCGATCTCGACGCAGTCGCGCGAGCCGTGACCCCGCGCACCAAGGTCGTGTTCCTGGCAAACCCCAACAATCCGACCGGTACGGCGGTGTCCACTTCCGCCCTCGCGGCGATGCTCGATGTCATCTCGGAGGAAACCGTCGTGGTCGTCGACGAGGCCTACCGGGAGTTCATGGACCCGGCGCTCGGGGACCCCGTGGTCGACCTCCTGCCGCGTTACGCCAACGTGCTCGTGACCCGCACTATGTCCAAGGCGCACGGCCTCGCGGGCGTGCGCTTCGGCTACGGCGTCGGCCACGCCGCCGTCGTGTCCGCGATCGACAAGACCCTGGCGCCGTTCGCGGTCAACGCGCTCGCCCAGGCTGCCGCGCTCGCCGCGCTCGACGTGGAGTCGGAGATCGCGTCACGGGTGGCGACCATCCTCGCCGAGCGGGCACGGGTGATCGAGTCGCTCCACGATGCCGGTTGGTGGCTCCCCGAGGCCCAGGCGAATTTCGTCTACCTGCCGCTCGGCGCTCGCACCGACGAGGTGTACCTCGCACTCGAGAAGCGCGGCGTGGTGACCCGTCCGTTCTCGGGCGAGGGCATCCGCGTCACCATCGGTAGCGCCGCAGAGAACGATCGATTTCTTGGGACCTTGGCCGAGGTTGCGCACCCCTGAGGGCAGGCGGGTTCGTCAGCCCCGGTTCGGGGCCATGCGCAGGAACGGCCACGGGTCGGGCATCTCGCCCACACGGACCTCGACCAGCGCCGGTCCCTTGTGCGTGAGCGCCTCCGGGAGTGCCCGACGGAGTCCGTCAGGGGTGTCCACGGCCCGATGGCGGACGCCGAAACTGGCGCAGAAGGCGGCGAAGTCCGGATTGCGGAGCGTGCTGGCGATGACGCGATCGTCGCCGTAGCGGGTGCGTTGGATTCGGCGGACGTTGCCGTAGGCACCGTCGTTGAAGAGCACGATGGTGCAGTCGATGTCGTGTTGCACCGCCGTCGCGAGTTCGGCGGCGGTGAACAGGAAGCCGCCGTCGCCGGTGAGCCCGACGACGGGGCGGTCGGTAGCGGTCGCGGCACCGATCGCCACTGCGGTTCCGGCACCGAGGGTGCCCGCGGCGCCTGACGACAGGTAGGTGCGGGGCCTGCGGTGGTCGTAGAAGAGATGGGCGCCGAAACCCACCTGCGTGACGTCCTCGACGATCACGCCGTCGTCGGGCAGCACGTCACGCAAGGCTTCGCAGTAGGCCCGTTGGGGCTCGAGGTGGGCGGTGGTGCGGTGGAAGTCGGCGCGCAACGCCGACAGCGCACCTTCACGACTGGGGCGGGACCCCTCTCCGAGCGCGTCGAGAAGCGCTCGGCATGCCACTGCGGCGTCGGCGTGCACGGCCACGGTCGTGATGCCGTGACGGTCGAGCTCGTCGTGGTCGACGTTGATCTGGACGAGTCGGAGCTCGTCGTCGTGGCCCCACGTCCCGAGCGGCCACTCGAGGCGGCTCCCGATCCCGACGACCACGTCGGCATCGGACCACAGGTCGTGGGCAACGGTGATCGGGACGAACAGCGGATGTGCAGTCGGTACCACCCCATGACCCATCCGCCGGGTGGTGACCGCGGCCTGGAGTCGTTCGGCCAGCGCGATCACCTCGGGCGCCGCGTCGTAGGCACCGGAGCCGACGACCATCAGCGGGCGTTCCGCGGAGGCCAGCACGTGGGCCGCCCGCTCGATGGCGACCGGGTCGGGAGGCGGCGTCGTCGCTCGGGGGGCCCTGATGCGTCCCGATGCCGCGAGCGGCCACACGTCGACGGGGACTTCGAGGCTGACCGGTCGGGGTACGTCGGACACCAGCGCGTCCAGTGCGGCCCCGATGGTGTCGGTCGCGGTGTCCGGATCGTGCACGACGGCGGTGTGTTTGGTCAGCTGCGCGAGGATGGCGGTCTGGTCCGGGAGATCGTGCAGGGTGCCGACGTTGCGGCCCTGCAAGGGCAGGGCGATCTGGCCGACGATCGCGAGCACCCGGGCATATCCCCAGTAGGCGCTGGTGAGCGCCGCGGACGCGTTGAGCATCCCCGGGCCGGGCACGACGCAGCACGCGGAGGGAAGGCCCGTCACCTGGGCCGCGCCCATCGCCATGTAGGCCGCCCCCTGCTCGTGGCGGGTCACGATGGCCCTGATGTCGGGCGCGTCCACCAGTGCGTCGAAGAGCGCGTCGTTCTGGACCCCCGGGAGGCAGAAGAGCGTGTCGATGCCGGTCGCGCGGAGCGCCGCGACGACCTGCTCGGCGACGGTGGGCTGCGGCTCCTCGGACATGGGGACAACGGTAGTCCGGGTCGCAGCACGTCCCGCTGGGGTACGGTCGCGCTCGCCCCGGGACGTGCCGGCGAACCGTTGGGTCCGACAGTGCTCGTCGGAGGGCCGAGGAGGTCAACGGTGTCCCACTTCGACGACGAGACCGCAGTCGTGCCGCTCGGCGAGAACCGCTACTCGGCCGTGCTCAGCGACCGGTGGAACATCGGCGACAACCCCAACGGCGGCTACCTGGTGTCGATTGCACTCCAGGCGATGCGCGACCTGGGCCCGCACCGGGACCCGCTGACGGTCACCACGCACTACCTTCGGCCCGGGACCCCGGGGACCCCTACCGAGATCCGCACCGAGCTGATTCGGTCGGGGCGAACCTTGACCACGGGCAGGGCGACGATGATCCAGGACGGCAAGGAGCGGATCGAGGTGATTGCCGCCTTCGGCACTCTCGACGGCGGCGCCAGTGACGATCGCTCGCTCACGATTCCGCCCCCAGCGATGCCGCCACCGGAGGAGTGCCCCATCCGTTCCGGGCTCGAACAGGGCGTCGAGCTCTCGATCCTCGATCGCCTCGAGATCCGCATCCACCCCGAGCAGGCGGCTGCCGGTCTCGCGTCCCGAGCCGAGGTGTCGGGTTGGATTCGTTTCGCCGACGGCCGCATGCCCGACGCCCTGTCGCTGCCGCTGTTCGCCGACGCCTACCCGCCGTCCCTGTTCGGCTTGTTCGGCTATGTCGGCTGGGTCCCGACGGTCGAGCTGACGGTCCACGTCCGTCGCCGCCCGGCACCGGGGTGGTTGATCGGGCGTTTCGCGACATCGGACCTGTCCGAGGGCCGAATGGTCGAAGACGGGCAGCTCTGGGACGAGACCGGAGCGCTCGTCGCACAGTCGCGCCAGCTGGCGCTCCTGCTCAGCTGAGGGGGCCGACCCGTGAGCGGATCGCCTTACTCGCCGACGGGTTCGCGGAGCTTGGCGATGAAGTCGGCGCGGGGGATCGCGGGCATGGTCATGGTGGTCAGCGTGCCCCGCGAGCCGAGGTTCACCGACAGCCGGGCGACCGTCGCGTTGTCGGGTGCCTCGATGACTGTCAGGAAGTCGTAGGGACCGAGCAGCGCGTACTGGGCGACCACTTGACAGCCGAACTCGCCGATCTCCGCGTTGACCTCGTCGACGCGACTCGGGTTCGCCGCCAGCGTCTTGCCGCCGTCGGAGGTCAGTTTCGTCAACATGATGAAGGTGGCCATCGCGTCTCTCCCGGTGCTGGTGTGCGTCCGCACGCTAACAGTTGGCGGCCGGGTCGGACGCTCCGTCGTCGGGTCGCCGCGGTAGGGAAGCCTGAATCCGCACCGCAGGACCCGGTTGCCGATGCCGGGGCGCCGGCGTTACCGTTTCCGGCGATGCAGTGCGCGTGACAGTCCCATCGTGAGCCGGTCGATCGTCGGCGTGCTCAGCCTGAAAGGTGGCGTCCATGGCCGCGCAGCAGTATTCCCTCATCGCCCGAGGGGTGTCGGTCGAACGTGCCGACCGATCCATCCTTTCCGGTGTCGACGTGACGATCACCGAGCGCTCCCGTCTGGCGATCGTGGGTCCCAACGGTGTCGGGAAGTCGACCCTGCTGCGCGTCCTCGCCGGTGAGCTTGCACCCGACGCAGGATCGGTGACGGCGGCCCCGCCCACCACCACCGTGGGTCTGGTCCGCCAGGAGCTCGATCGCGGCGCGGCGCCCACGATCCGTGCCTCCATCGCGCGTGCGCTCGGCGTCCACGCCGCAACGGAGCGGTTCGAGGCCGCGACCGCGGCCCTGGCCGCCGGGACCGAGGCTGCGGCCGACGAGTACGACGCCGCGTTGGTCGCGTGGCTGGCCATCGGCGCGGCGGACTTCGACGCCCGCCTGGCGGAGGTCGCGGCCGAGGTCGGTCTGGCCGAACGGCTGCTCGAGGCCGCGCCCCACGTGCTGTCGGGCGGCGAGGCGGCGCGCGTCGGGCTCGCGGTCGCCATGCTCAGCCGCTTCGACATCACCTTGCTCGACGAGCCGACGAACGACCTCGACCTCGCGGGTCTGGAGCTGCTCGAGACCTGGGTGCTGGGTCACGCCGGCGGGTTGGTGGTGGTGTCACACGACCGCTCGTTTCTCGAGCGGACCGTCACGTCGGTGCTCGAGATCGACGAGCATCACCACACCGCGACGCTCTTCAACGGCGGATGGCAGGCTTTCATCGACGAGCGACAGCGGGCGCGGAGCCTCGCCGAGGAGGGCTACGCGACCTACGTCGACGAACGGGACCGGCTCGGGCGCCGAGCCCAGCAGCAACGCGAATGGGCCATGCAGGGCCGATCGAAGGCGACCAAGGGCCAGGCCGACCCGGACAAGCACCGCAAGGCGTTCGCCGTGGCGCAGACCGAGAAGCTCGCGGGCAAGGCCAAGGCGACGCAACGAGCGATCGAGCGTCTCGACAAGGTCGACAAGCCCTGGGAGGGCTGGGAGTTGCGCTTCGAGATTGACGAGGCGCCGCGGAGCGCCACGATCGTGGCGACGCTGGACCGAGCCGTGTTACGTCGCGGAGCGTTCGAGGTCGGCCCTCTCGACCTCGAGATCCGCTGGGCCGATCGGGTCGCGCTCACTGGGCGCAACGGGTGTGGCAAGTCCACCGTGATCGACGCCCTGCTCGGGCGTCTCGTTCCCGTCGCCGGTCGTGCCCAACTCGGGTCGGGGGTCGTCGTTGGTGAGCTCGACCAGGACCGGTTGCTCTTCGACCGCGGCGATCTCGCGTTGCTCGTCGTCTTCGAGGAGGCGACGGGACTCGACATCTCCGGAGCTCGTTCCGTGTTGGCCAAGTTCGGCCTCGGCGCCGACGCCGTGTCGCGACCGGCCGCCAGCTTGTCGCCCGGAGAGCGCACGCGCGCTCTGCTTGCCCTCTTCCAGGCGCGCGGTGTCAATCTGCTCGTCCTCGACGAGCCCACCAACCACCTCGATCTCGTCGGGATCGAGCAGCTCGAATCGGCGCTCGAGACCTACCAGGGCACGTTGCTCGTCGTGAGTCACGACCGGCGCTTCCTGGACAACGTCGCCTTCACGCGCACGATCGCCCTCGACGCCCACTGACGTGCCCGGCGTGGTTTCGGATCTGGGTTGCAGTCCCGCTAGCCTCCTGTGCGGAAGGTTGCCAGAGCGGACGAATGGGGCGGCCTCGAAAGCCGTTGTGGTGCTTCGCATCACCGAGGGTTCGAATCCCTCACCTTCCGCGCCGGTTTCGGCCTTGGGCCGAAGCCCTAACCGAGTTGCTCGCTGCGCTCACAACATCGAGCCGGTTTCGGCCTTGGGCCGAAGCCCTAACCGAGTTGCTCGCTGCGCTCACAACATCGAGCCGGTTTCGGCCTTGGGCCGAAGCCCTAACCGAGTTGCTCGCTGCGCTCACAACATCGAG
>JAHECR010000022.1:5870-16882 GCA_024641655.1 Acidimicrobiaceae bacterium | reverse complement strand
TCGCTGCGCTCACAACATCGAGCCGGTTTCGGCCTTGGGCCGAAGCCCTAACCGAGTTGCTCGCTGCGCTCACAACATCGAGCCGGTTTCGGCCTTGGGCCGAAGCCCTAACCGAGTTGCTGGTCGGCGCGGACGGTTCCGAGGCGCCACAGGACGGTGGCGACGAGGACGGCGCCGGCGAAGGAGCCGGCGAGCGAGGCCGCGAGATCGCCCAGCGTGTCGGTGTAGGCGCTCTCGTACTCGTTGGGGTTCTTGCCGATGAACGCGAAGTACTCACCGATCTCCCACAGGATGTGCGTCACCGCGCCGAACCCGACCGTGAGGGCGGCGACGTTGAGGCGACCCAGTTGCAGGTACCGCATCGCCAGCCCGAACGCCGTCACCCAGGGGACCCAGGTGACGAAGTGCATCACGTCGTCCCACCACGAGACGGTGTCGTAGAGGTTGGCGGCATTCCCTGCGGTGTCGATCAGGAACGGCGCGATGGCGCACAGATCGATCAGGTGGGGATAGGGCAACCCTGCCCGCCGGCGACCGAGCGCGAACCAGACCCCGGCGACGACCAGGCCCCCCAAGGGGTAGGTGAGCAGGCGGGTGCCGATGCCCTTGCCCGCGTACTGGGGAAGCTCGGGGAACGCGACGGCGTGGACCAACAGCGCGACGAGCGCGACCTTCGCCGCGTAGTTGGCGAAGGCGACCCTCCGTCGCGCCCGGGCAGCTGCTGGACCCTCGTCGCCCGCATCCGGGTCTCGGATCGCCATTGTCGCCATCCCCCTGAACGTGGGCACCCTCGCCGCTTCGCCTCGAGTTCCGGTCCCGTGACGCCGACCGCAGCGTAGCCAACGGGCAACGGCACGTCGGACCGGTCGGCGACGCGTGTGCGAACCGGTGGATCGCGGGCCACGATCGGGTAACACTCGAGCAGGGCGCCGCCATGCGCCCGCCGGAAGGAGCCCGACGTGAGCTTGCTGGGGGCCGACGAGTTGGCGGCTCGAATCCCATCACCCGATCTCATCGTCTGCGACGTGCGGTTCTCCCTGGCCGATCGCGCTCAGGGGCGGCAGGAATATGCGGCTGGGCACATTCCAAGTGCCCGCTTCGTCGATCTGCACACCGATCTCGCCGGCGGCATCGGTGGAGGCCGCCACCCCCTGCCCTCGCCGGGCGATTTCGCCGCGCTCTTGGGTCGCCTCGGCGTGACCCCCGACTCGACCGTGGTGGCCTACGACAGCGCCGGCGGGGCCATGGCTGCTCGCCTGTGGTGGATGCTTCGTTCGATCGGCCACCGCGACGCCGAGGTGCTCGACGGTGGCTGGCAGGCGTGGGTCGCCGCGGGCCATGCCGTCGAGACCAGCGTGCCCCTCGTCGAAGCGACGACGTACCCGCCGGCGGGGCGATGGACGAACGTCGTCGACGCCGATGCAGTAGCGGTCGCGCTCGCGCGAGGCGTGACCGTGATCGATGCGCGCGGTCCCGAGCGGTTTCGGGGCGAGCTCGAGCCAATCGACCCGCGTGCGGGGCACATCCCGGGGGCGGTCAACCGCTTCCATGGGGAGAACCTGCGCGCTGACGGCACGCATCGCCCACGGTCGGAGCTCGCGTCGCGTTTCGCGGACCTCGGCGCAGCGCCGATCGTGTACTGCGGCAGTGGCGTGACCGCGTGCGCCGACCTTCTGGCCATGGATCTCGCCGGGATCAGCGACGCCCGTCTGTACGCCGGCTCCTGGAGTGACTGGTGCGCAGACCCCGATCGACCGATCGCCACAGGCGGGGCCGAGGGCGACGGCGAAGTCGCGAGCCCGCATCGGAGCGCGCCGTGATCTTCTTGGGCCTGGCAGCGGTGGTGGCGCTGGTCGGCGCGTGGCTCATCGATCGGCGCCGTCGGGTGTACGCGGACCTGGGCACGACGCCCGCCGCGGCCGTGTCGGCGGGTCGAAACGAGGTCAAAGGTCGTGCGTGGCACGCGGAACCGCTCTCGAGCCATCTCACGGCGACGGCGTGCGTGTGGTGGAGCTACCTGCTCGAAGAGGAGCGCCAGCACACCCGCACCGTCACGAACACCGACCCGAAGGGTAACACCAGCACCCATACCGAGACCTACACCGAGTGGCACGAGATCGACGACCGGGCCGACGCATGTGAGGCCGTCGACGTCGTCGACGAGAGCGGCTCGGTGCGCGTCGTCCTGCGGGGGGCGAAGATCGGCCCGCGCGAGACGGTGCGGGAGATCTTCTCCGAGAAGGAGGAGCGCTCGTTGCTCTCCCGTCTCGTGACCTTCGACTCCCGCACCGGCCGCTATCGCCGCACCGAGCGGGTGATTGCGATCGGCGACGCGCTCTTCGTCGTCGGGGAGGCGTCGTTGCCCGACGACGTCGCCGCCCCGCAGATCGACCATGGCTCTCCGTTCATCGTCTCCACTCGGTCCGAGGAGTCGCACCGCAACCGCCTGGGCTGGGCCGTGCCGGTGTTGGTGTTGGTCGCATTGGCGTGCGCCGCAGTTGCCGGCAACGCCGTCGTCGCCGGGCCCGCGGGGGTCGCCGGTGGGGTTGGTGTCGTCGTGGTGGGGGTCGGGGCTGCGGTCCTGGTGATCGTTTTCAACCGGCTCCGGTTGCTCGACCAGCAGGCGGCGCGTTCGTGGAGTCTAATCGACATCCAGCTGACCCGCCGGCACGACCTCATCCCGCAGCTCGCCAGCGTCGCCCGGGCCGGCGCCGGCCATGAGCGCGCCGCGCTCGAGACGGCAACGGTTCAGCGGTCGACCGGCGCTCCGACGCCCGACGAGGCGAACCGGGAGGTTGCGGCACAGACCCGCCACATCGAGAGCCTGCTCGCAACCATCGAGGCGTACCCACAACTGAAGGCCGACAGCGGCTTTCGGCGGCTCGCCCACGAGCTGGCCGACACCGAGAACCGCATCGCCGGTGCCCGCGAGTTCTACAACACCACCGTGACCCTCCTGCGCGACCGCGCCGGAACGTTCCCGGGCCTGCTCGTCGCTCGGTGGGCCGAGCCCCGTCGGTACGAGCTGTTCTCGGCGGAGGGTTTCCACCGGACCGTACCGAAGCCGGTGTTCGCGTTCGACGACTCCCCGTCTTGAGGTCGCAGCCCTCGTGGTGGTCGAACCAGCGGTCCTCAACTCTGCGGTTGACCGTCGGGGGCGTCGAGGCGAAGCACGACGCGGGCCCCGCCGATCGGGCTCTCGCCGATTTCGATCGAGCCGCCATGGGCGGCGGCGACCTCGCCGGCGAGGGTCAGCCCGAGCCCTGAACCCCTGCTTTCGGTGCCGCGATGGAACCGTTCGACGACCCGGCCGCGCTCGCCGGCGGCGATACCAGGCCCGCCGTCATCCACCGTGATCGACCACGGTTCCACCGTCACGACGACCGACGCCGAGGGACCGCCGGGCGAGGCTCCGTGGGACAGTGCGTTGCGTACGAGGTTGGCCACGGCGACGCCGACGCCATCTCGCCAGAGCGGATGGATCGATTCGTCATCCCGGCGGCGCACGTCGATCGTTACGCCGGCACCCGGGATTCGTCGGCGCTCGTCGGCGACAGCGGCCGCCACGAGCTCTGCCAGCGCACCGAGGCTGGTTGGCTCGAACCAGGATGGATCGACCAGCTCGGCGTCGGCGAGGGCGCGCACCGCGGCAAGTGCCGAGGCCATGCGTTGGACTTGACCGTGCGCCAGGCCGATCGCGGCGCGGCGGTTGCCGTCGTCGGCGCGGGCGCTGCGGGCGATGTCGAGGTTGCTCAGTGCCCCCTGCAGCGGGGTGCGCAGCTCGTGGCTCGCCGTCGCGGCGAAGGCGCGCGCGGACTCGAGGGCCCGCTCGCGCTCGGTGGTCTCCTCGGCCAGGCGGGCGAGGGTCACGTTGAGCGCTTCGGCCACGTCGTCGACTTCGGGCGAGCCGTAGTGGTGGGCGACCTGCCACCCGATGGACGGGCTGTCATCGAGCTGTTGGGTGTCCCGGCGCAGCGCCGTGAGCGGGCGCACTGCGACGCGCCCGAGGAACCAGCCGACCAGGCCGGCGGCCATGGCGGTGGAGAGGCCGATCACCAGGATGCGCCCGCGCAGTTTGCGAGCCTCGGCATCGACGTCGCCGAGGGGCGCGGCCAGCTCGACCAGGGCTCGATCCCCGGGCGCGGGCACGTCGAGGACTTCGATCGTGTAGAGGCGCCAGCGCTCGCCGTCGGCGTCTACGGTTTGCCAACCGGGGGTCGGCGAGTTCGGCAGCGGATCGTCGGGAAGGTGCCCGAGCTCCACGATCACGCCGTCGCGTTCGACGCGTGCGGGGTCGACGGTGGACACGAGCTCTGATCGTGACAACCGGTCGGCGACGGCCGCCAGGATCGGTGCGGTCTCGGCGCGATCCTCGAGTTGGCTGTCGACGCGATCCTGGAGGATCTCGTCGAAGCGACCACGGAACACGATGCCGATCGCAAGCAGGCTCAGCGATGCGGCGATCAGGGCGGCCCAGGCAGTGCGCGTCGCGAGGCGCATCAGCGCCTGCCAGGCCGCAACACGAACCCCACTCCGCGGACGGTCTTGATCATCCCCGGTGCACCAGCGGCATCGAGCTTGCGTCGGAGATAGCCGATGAACACGTCGACGACGTTCGTCTCGACCTCGAAGTCGTAGCCCCAGACGAGCTCGAGGAGCCGGATCCGGCTGAGCACGAGGTCGGCGTTGGAGGCCAGCGTCGAGAGCAGGTCGAATTCCCGTCGTGACAGGTCGAGCCGCTCGCCGTGAACGCTCGCGATCCGGCGGGCGTCGTCGACCCAGAGCGGGCCCACGGCCACGACGTCGGTGCCGACGGGGTCGGTCCGCACGCGTCGCAACAATGCCTGCACGCGCGCAACGAGCTCGTCGAGCGCGAACGGTTTGACCAGGTAGTCGTCTCCGCCGGCCTGAAGTCCCGCGACACGGTCGCCGACCTGGTCACGGGCTGACAGGATGAGGATCGGGACGTCGGTCCCGAGGTCCCGGAGGCGACGACACAGCTCGATGCCCGACATTCCCGGGAGACCCACGTCGACCACCAGCAACGACGGTCGCCGATGGGCAACGAGCTCGAGCGCGGCTTCGGCGGACTCGACGCCGACCACCGCATAGTCGTGCAGGGCCAACCCCCGCTCGACGCCCGAACGGACCGCAGTGTCGTCCTCGACCACCAGGATCGTGGCCAGGGCGTCCTCAGTCCGCGTCGAGGTCGGCATCGAGATCATCGAGCAGTAGGTCCATCTCGTCGAGCGCCTTCTCGATGGCAGCGATCTCGGCTTCGGTGATGGTGGGCTCCACGGCGGGCGAGGCCTGGTCGACTGCCGTGGACGTCGGATCGGTTGCCGTCGCCGGGCTGGTCGTCGCCGGCGTCGTCGGTGCCTGCGTCGTGGTTGCGGTCGATGTTGGTGCCTCCGAGGACCCCTCGCCCGAGCGGGCGCGGCCGCAGGAGGCCAAGGTCAGCACGACCAGAGCGAGCAGCGCCAGGCGTCGACGGCTCACAGGTCCACCCCGTGGTCGATGCAGAGCTGGCGGAGCTTGGGCAGTCCGCCTTGGCGGAGCTCGAGGACCTCGAGGGTCTTGGTGCGAACGGCGAGACGGTTCTGGAGGACTTCGGCGAGCTGGGTACGACCCTGATCGGTGGCCCGATCGATCTGCACCTGCAGCCATTCGAGCGAGCCCCGGGTCTGCGCGTCGCCTCGGAGGCGCTCGATCAGGTTCTCGGTGCGAATCTCGACGTTCGGGATGCGCAGACACGCCCGCTCGAGGCGGGGTCTGATGTCGGACGCCTCGGTTGCCAGCGCCGGGCTCGGCGCGAGGGTGGCCAATGCCGCCCCGGCGGCGATGACGGTGGCGGCAGCTGCCTTCGTGAATCGGTTCATTGTCGGTGGATCCTTCGTGTGGGGGGTCCGGGTGTGGATGCCGACGGAGACCCTGGAGACCCGTCGACACCCAGGAGAGTGAATCCAGCGATTGTGAGGACTCTGTGGATTCGAAGTGACGTGTGTCACAGCTGTCCGAAAGAGCGGCCCGCACCGACGTGGCAGCGGGCCGGTGAGTTGCTGCCCAGCGACCGGACGGCTACGCCGCGGCCCGGGTGCGGCGGAGGACCGGATCGGCCACGGCCAGGGCCCGGTCGGCCAGACGCAGGACGCGTCCAGCGGTGCCCGGGGTTTCGCTGTCGACGAGATTGCCCATCACCTGCAGGGTCAGGTTCGCCATGCCCTGGGTGCCGACGGCGAGTCGTAACCCGCTGCGCAGCAGCGTGGGGTGACCGATCAGGAACGAAAAGCGGCGTCCGGTGCGAAGGAAGCCGTCGAAACGGTCGGCGACCGCAGCGTCGTAGCGAGCTGGTGTCGACGCGGGATCGTCGAGGAACAGCTCGGCGGCCAGCATGCCCGACTCGAGCCCATAGTCGATGCCTTCACCGTTCATGGGGTTGATGAGGCCGGCCGCATCACCCACCGCGACCCAACCTGTGCCGTGGCGCTTCTGCGCGGTCATGGGAAGGCGCCAGGCCCGAGGTCGCTCCAGGTACGGACCGACCTCCCATTCCTCGGCCACGAGGTCGCGATAGAGATCGCAGAGCTTGTTGAGGTTGAGTTTGCGGAAGCCCTTCATCGTCGACAAAGCGCCGACCCCGAGGTTGACGGTGCCGTCGCCGGCAGGGAACATCCAGCCGTACCCGGGGATCGGGGTGCCGTCGGGCGCGCGCATCGCGAGGGACGCCTCGAGGAGCCGATCGGCGTGCCGGGGGCTCTCGACGTAGGTGCGGATTGCCAGTCCGAACGGCTCGTCGGCGATCCGCTCGGCACCGAGCATCCGGGCGACCGCGCCCGGGGCACCGGCGGCGACGACGACGAGGTCGCTGCGCCACTGGCGCCCGCCGGCTTCCACGCCGACGACCCGACCGTCGGCGAGCACCGGGATCGCCTCGGTCTTGTGGATGATCTCGGCGCCGGCCTTCGCCGCGGCATCGATCAGATGGGCGTCGAGCCGCCGCCGGGGCCATACCGCTCCGTGCGACGGGAATCGGCCGCGTTCGGGCCAGGGCAGCTCCCGGCGGGTGGACCCGGCGATCATGCGGAGTCCGTCGATCCGGTGGGCGTCGTCGAGGGAGATGTCGAGCTCCGCGAGCGCCGCGACCGCACGAGGGGTCAGCCCGTCGCCGCACACCTTGTCGCGCCCCGGTGCCCCCTTCTCGAACACGGTGACCGACGCCCCGCCGCGGGCGGCGCGAATTGCCGTCGCGGCCCCGGCGGGGCCGCCACCGATGACGAGGAGGTCACGTCGCTGCATGCATGCCAGCCTGCCGTGCCGCTCGGGTGATCACGCAGTCGAAGTCCCGATGCTCAGCGGCGCGTTGCGAAGAACTCGCTGAGCAGCGCCGCGCATTCCGGGGCGCGCACCCAGGCGGTGACGGTGATCTCGTGGTTCAGGCGGGGATCGGATCCGAGGTTGTAGAGACTGCCCATGGCCCCGGCCTTCGGGTCGTCGGCACCGAACACGACCCGGGCGACCCGGGCGAGCAGCGCCGCTCCGGAACACATCGGGCACGGTTCGAGCGTGGTGACGAGGACGGCCCCGTCGAGCCGGGAGGTGCCGAGCGCCACGGCCGCATCGCGCATCGCGAGCAGCTCAGCGTGGGCCGTGGGGTCGCCGAGGTGCTCGCGCTCGTTGTGGCGCCGAGCGATCACCGCGCCACCCACGGCCACGACGGCGCCGACGGGCACGTCCTGGTGAGCGGTGGCGAGCCGAGCCTCCTCGAGGGCAAGGGCCATGAGGTCGTCGTCGGTCATGCGCGGGAGCCTATCGCCATGGACTCGAGCGCTGAGCCGGCCGACGTCGATGGCGGCGGCGCGGCCCGGGGTAACGCCCGGCTGTCGGCTCAACCCGGCTCCTAAAGCCTCAGGAGCCCAGACCGATGGGCACCAGGGTCGAACTCCTCGACCCACTGCGATCGCGGCCCTCGCGGACGCGACAGGACCATCCGATGCCTACACAGGCCACCGATGTCAAGAGCACGTGGGAGAGCCACCGTTGGCTCGCGCGCGTGGTTCGGCTCGGCCTCTTCCTCATCCCGGTGATCGCCTCCGTATCGGTGGTGGTCAGTGCGAGCCATCTCGTGGCCCGCCCTGTGGGACTCGTGCCGACCATCATCTGGTGGGGCGCGATCTCGATTGTCGCAACCGTGACCATGTTGCTTGCCGACCGCGGTCTGCGCCGCCTGCTGCCGGTCGCTGCGTTGTTCGAGCTCTCGCTCGTCTTCCCCGACCAGGCACCATCCCGGTTCAAGGTGGCGCTGCGCACCGGGACGGTCGCCCAGTTCCGCAAACAGCTCGAGTCAGGACAGGCTCCAACGACCCAGGAGGCAGCGGAGACACTCCTTGCGCTCGTGGGACAGCTGGGAGCCCATGACCGGCTCACTCGGGGCCACTCCGAGCGTGTCCGCGCGTACAGCGAGACCATCGCCGAAGAGATGGGTTTGAGCGAATCCGATCGCCAGAAGCTGCAGTGGGCGGCGTTACTCCACGACGTGGGCAAGCTCACGGTGCCACCGCACATCCTCAACAGTCCGGATCGGCCCAGCGACGCCGAGTGGAACGTCCTGAAGCAGCATCCGGCTGCAGCGGAGTTCTTCCTCGGCCCGCTCGCCGAATGGCTGGGCGACTGGCGCCTTGCCGCCTCACAGCACCACGAACGTTGGGACGGCGGCGGCTACCCCACGGGGATGGCGGGCAGGGAGATCAGCCTGGCCGGGCGCATTGTGGCGGTCGCCGACGCGTTCGACACGATCACCGCAGTCCGCTCCTACAAGAAAGCGTTGTCACCTGCGGCCGGCCGTGCCGAGATCGCGCGTTGTTCAGGCGGCCAGTTCGACCCGATGGTCGTGCGGGCCTTTCTGGGCATCTCTCTCGGGAAGTTGCGGCTCCTCATGGGCCCGCTCGCATGGCTCGCCCAGTCGCCGATCCTTGCCTCGGTTCCGGCTGCAGGCTCGGCAGCGGCATCGACCGCCGTCACCGCAGCGGTCACCGCCACGATGGTCGCAAGCGGCGTGGTTCCGGCCGTCGACATGGCGCCGCTCGTCGAGTCGGCAGTCATCGTCGCCGAGTCCGACCTGCCCTTCGACCTGGCGATGATCTCGGTCGCCACACCCTCGACGGTGACGTTGGCTCCGGGTGTGACGCCGTCGCCGACGGTGACGTTGGCTCCGGGTGTGACGCCGTCGCCGACGGTGACGTTGGCTCCGGGTGTGACGCCGTCGCCGACGGTGACGTTGGCTCCGGGTGTGACGCCGTCGCCGAAGCCCGTTCCCACGCCCATGCCGACGCCGACACCGAAGCCGGTCCCGACACCGACGCCGGTCCCGACACCGACGCCGGTTGGTTCGGTGCTCATCGTCTACCTGACCAACCCGGGATCGGGTGACACCGCTTCGTCGACCTTGCTGGCGCTGGCCGGCGCGGTGCCGACCGCGGGGTCATTGCCCAACTACGACACCGACCGTGACTCCGCGCCGGGTCTGGTGGTGCTCCGAGGCGCAGGCGTCGGTGATCCCGATTCGAACCGACGCCAGGTATGGGCCGCGCTGATGGCACCGGGTGAGTCGCTGACCAAGGCCAAGCTGAAGATCTTCGCGGCCACCAAGGACTTCGTGCCCGGAACCGGATCGATCGAGGCGTCGGTCGCTCGATGCGACGCGTCGATGATCACGTGCGAGCCCCTCGGCACGGCCTCCAGCAGCTTCTCCCAAGGGGCCGCGTCGGTCTTCAAGACGGTCACGGTGAACGTCACGCTCACCGCTGGCCCGACCACCGCGCTCCCGTTGCTCCGTCTCACGGTCGCCCCGTCGGCGGCGTCGGCCGCGGACCTGTGGTTCGCGTACGACACGGCAGCCGAGCCGAGCTATCTGGAACTGTCCTAGCTCGGGGCACCCGCCGATGGCCCGCACATGCCATGCTCTGGTCCGCGGCCACGACGCGTCTCGAATGGGGGGGCAATGCAGGACACGACCGAGTTGGGCAGGCTGGAGGGCAAGGTGGCCCTGGTCACCGGCGCGGGCCGTGGGATCGGACGCGCCATCGCCGAACAGCTCGCTGCCGACGGCGCCAAGGTCGTCATCAACGATCTGGGCGGTGCGCTCGTTGGCGGCGGACGCGACCTCGGGCCCGCCGAAGCCGTCGCGTCGGACATTCGTGCCGGGGGCGGTGAGGCGGTTCCCAACGGGGGCGACGTATCGAACTGGGAGGACGCACGCGGCATGGTCGCCCAGGCCGTCGACACGTTCGGGCGGCTCGACATCGTCGTCAACAACGCAGGTGTCATCCGCACCGGCATGAGCTTCAACACCAGCGAATCCGACTGGGACCTGGTCATCGCGGTGCATCTGAAGGGGACGTTCGCCGTCAGCCGGTTCGCAGGCGAGTACTGGCGTGAGCGTGCCAAGCAGACCGGATCACCGGTCGATGCTGCGATAGTCAACACGTCGTCGCCGAACGGACTCAACGGCGGCTCTCCCGGCCACGTCAACTATGCGGCCGCGAAGTCCGCGATCGCGACGATGACGATCACCATGGCCCGCGAGCTCGCCCCATACGGCGTGCGCTGCAACGCCATCGCTCCGGTGGCATTCACCCGCATGACCGAGGAATTGTGGGGCAGCGGCGCGTTCGTCGACGACAATCGGGAGGCCTTCAGTCCTCAAGCCATGGCCGCCGTGGTCGGGTGGCTCGCGTCGCCACGTGCCGGCGATGTCAACGGCCAGGTGATCGGCATCAACGGCCGCAGCTGCGTGCTGTGGGAGTCGTGGCACACCGTGTCGTCGGCGCAGACGACCGATGAACGGTGGACCGTCGAGGGTTTTGGGTCCGCCGCCGAAACCCTCTTCGCGGGCCGAGACCGCGGCATTCCTTCTTAGGGCTGCGAGTTCGGCGCCGCGTCGGCGCCTCATGCGCAGACACGTGGCCTCGGTCGCCACCGCAGGTGGCTCCCTGGTTTGGGCTGCGAGTTCGGCT
>JAHECR010000022.1:0-5770 GCA_024641655.1 Acidimicrobiaceae bacterium | reverse complement strand
CGAGACCGCGGCATTCCTTCTTAGGGCTGCGAGTTCGGCGCCGCGTCGGCGCCTCATGCGCAGACACGTGGCCTCGGTCGCCACCGCAGGTGGCTCCCTGGTTTGGGCTGCGAGTTCGGCTCAGCGAGCAACCGGCGCGGAGGAGGTGGGATTCGAACCCACGGTGGGTTGCCCCACACACGCTTTCCAAGCGTGCCGATTCGGCCGCTCTCGCACTCCTCCAGCGCTCGGCGCAGGGCCGAGCAGTGGCTCAGGCTAGCGGTTCCCGATGAGCCAGCGTCAGGTCGGCCGCGTGGTGCTCCTCGACGACGACCGGTACGCTTGTCACTCGCACCCGTTTCGGGATGTGACGACCGGGTCCTGTGCAACTGGCGCCCGTGAACCGAGTCAGGGCCGGAAGGCAGCAGCTCTCAGCGGATCTGTCGGTGTGCCGCAGATCGCCTGGTCGTCACTTCCGGAAGCGGGTGCGTCCGCGTCCTGCCGGCGAGCAGGCGTTGACGCCTCAGCTGCGCGTTGCCATGGCCGGGCGGCTCCGCACCACGGCGTACACCACGCTTGCCAGAAACGCTGGTACGACCACGATGACGGCGGTGATCGACCGCCACGGAAATACCATCGGCGGCGGCGCGACCAGGGCCAGGCGAAGCGCTGCGAACAGCAGGAGGCCGGCCGGCACCGCGAGGAGGGCGCTCAGTACTGCGTGGTACCACGACTGGGCAGCGAGCACCCGCCGCCGGAGCGAGGGCGCGGCCCCGACCCGGATCATGGTGGCGATATCACGGTCGGACTCCGTCGCGGCGATCGAGACGAGGCACCCTCCGATGACGAGCACAATCAGCGCCGTGGCAGCCACGGCGAGGAGCTCGACAGGGACGGGGGACGCGACTCGTGAGGCGTATACGACGCCCACCTCCGAGCTGCTCGGGGCCACATCGGCGGCTCTCAGCGCGAGCGTGTCGGGCCCGTCCACGACCTGGTGGCGTCGGTCGAGCGCGAGGATCTGCGCGTCCGACAGTGGACCGTCGGCGATCATCACGGTTTCGGTGCGCAGGACCTCGAGACCGAAGCGGTCCGCGATCGATGGCGGTACCAGGAAGCCCGGCGTCGCCCACGACAACGCCCGGCCATCGTAGACCCGGGCGTCGAGGCGAACGGTTGCCTCGGTGCCGATCGGAGCCGACGGGTCGGTGAACGTCATGCTGGGCTCATGCATGGCGATCGCCACGATCTCGCCGCGCGCGAGG
Source organism: Acidimicrobiaceae bacterium (assembly GCA_024641655.1). Lineage (GTDB taxonomy): Bacteria > Actinomycetota > Acidimicrobiia > Acidimicrobiales > UBA8592 > JAHECR01. The sequence continues at coordinate 4,526 of JAHECR010000022.1, read as the reverse complement.
GTCTCGCCGACCGAGGTCGGGAGTCGGAGGGCCCGTGCCGCCTGGGGGGTCCCCAGGGCCACTCGCGTCGAATAGCCGGTTCCGTCATAGGCCCAGAGGTCGGTCGTCACCTGGTCCGGGCCCCGGTCCCGCCAGCCGAGGAGCTGGAGGTCGGCCTCGGCCTTGATCGGTATGGTCGCCCGCACGAGCGCCTTCTCGGCAGCGGCCCTCGAGGCGGCCCCGGGGTCGCCGGGCTCGCCGAAGGAGTCGACGACGATCTCGTCGGGTGCAGGCAGGTAGGAGGTGTCGCGCGCTGCGTTGGCAGTCGTGGCGACTGCCGCGACCATGATGGGCGCGGCAGTGACCACCACGAGGCCGGCGATCGTGACCGCGGACCGGAACTGCTGGCGTGCAGCGTCGCGAGTCACCAGCCGCACGAGCAGTGGCAGTGATTCGCTGGCGCGCCCCAACCGAGCGACCACCCATGTCCCGAGAAGGGCCGCCCCACCGAGGCAGAGCATCGACCCCACCATGATGGCGGCCAGCGCGGCGTCGCTGATCCCGTTGACATGGCTCCGCGCACCGCGTGCGGCGACGGCCACGATGACCATGCCGACTGTCAGCAGCGCAACGCCTACCGGGATGACCCGAGCCCGCAGCGGGCGGCTTGGGATTCGGCCTGCCAGCGCGGCCGTGGGCGGAACCCGTGCGAGGCTCCGTGCCGGAAACCACGCGGCGCCGACGGCGGCGATCATGCCGAACAGCGCTGGCAGAGCGAGCTCGCCGGGACGGTTGGACACGTGCACGACGGCGTGGGCGGCGAGCCCGGAGATGACAGAGCCGAGCAGATGCGTGCCGATGACCCCGATGGTGATCCCGGCGAGCGACCCCGCGACCCCGAGCACCAACGCCTCGGCGAGGATCAGTCGACGGATGTGTCCTGCGTCGGCACCGATGGTGGCCAGCAGCCCGATCTCGCTGAGGCGCCTGCGGGCCCCGGTGGTGAATGCCGCTGCGGCGATGAGAGCGACCTCGAGCAGGAGCAGTGCCGAGACGAACCCTGACAACACCGGGGGTCGGTCGAGTTGGAGCGGCGTGGAGTCGTCGAACGAGAACAGCTGGTCCGTGGCGCTGAGGTTGAAGCTGCCCATTTCGTACATGCCCGCGTCGAAGGCGCCGGGGTGACCGGCGGCGGCGTCGACCGCGATCGCCAGTCTTCGCGGGACCGAGACGCCCGGGTTCACGGCCCCGATCAGGAATCGGACGGTGGCCTGCGCCGGGGGTGACGGTCGGTCGACCTGGATCATGAGGCTGTGCGCGTCGGCGCCGACCTGCATGATCCCGACGATCTTCACCGGCTCCCCGCCGGGGATCGCGAGCGTGTCACCGATCGCGAGCTTGAGGCGGTTGGTAAGCGGCCGCGACACGGTCGCTTCGTCAGGGGCGGTAGCGAAGCGGCCCCGGTCGAGTACGAGGATGCCGTCGGTGAGGGGATCGGTCGGGTCGAACGATCGCAGCTCGACGGGGTGATCCCCGCTGGTGAGCCAACTGGACCAGGTGACGCTCACGTCGGCGCCGAGCGCCTCCGCGAACAGCCCGGCCGCTCGGGTCGGCGTCGTCGAAGCCGCCCAGGTCGAAAGGGCAGCGGAGCGTTCGTCGCCGGGCTGCGTGTCGGCACCGAACGGCACCGTCTCGATACCGGCGAAGGGCAAGGTGGAGGGCTCGAGACTCCACTGCGCTCCGCCGACGTACCACGCTCTCTGCTCCTGGGGGGAAGGCGTCGTTGCCCGGGCAGTGGCAGCAGCCACGATGGAGGCGGCGACGGGGAGCGCGATGAGGGCGACGATGAGGATCGACCGGAGCCGATTGCGGCGCGCCGTTCGAGCACCAATGCGCAGCAGCGCCCGGCTGGTGCCGCTCATCGAGTGGTCGCGATCAGAACCGCCCGGGGATCGGAACGCTCAGTGACGGCATCGACGCGCCCGTCACGGAGCCGCACGACGCGGTCGGCCCAGGCGGCCTGGCCGGGGTCGTGGGTGACGAGCAGTGCTGCGGCACCCTCGTTGCAGCGGGTGCGGATGATGCGCAGGATCGCTTCTCCGTTGATCTCGTCGAGCGCTCCCGTGGGCTCGTCGGCCAGGATCAGCGTGCGGGTGCCGACGAGGGCGCGGGCGATCGCGATGCGTTGGCGTTGGCCGCCCGACAGCTGGTCGGGGAATCTCGCGGCGAAGCCCGAGCCATCGACCGCCTCGATCGCTTCGCCCGCTCGGGCGCGCGCGGTGGCGGTCGGGATTCCGTCGAGCTCAAGCGGCAGCATGACGTTCTCGATGCCGGTGAGGGTGGGCAGGAGGTTCAGCTCCTGGAAGACATAGCCCACGTGGCGGCGGCGCATCTGCGCCAACGCGTCGGGTCGCAACGAACCCAGCTCGGCTCCGGCGACGCGTACGCTGCCCCGGGTGGGTTGGTCGAGTCCACCGGCGAGGTTCAACAAGGTGGACTTGCCACACCCGCTGCGACCGGTGACGGCGACGAGCTCGCCCGGCTCGATGTCGAGGTCGACGTCTGCCAGCGCCACGATCTGGTCGGCACCGTCGCGGTGGATGCGCGTGAGGCCGCGTGCGGAGAACACGGTGGTCATTGGGCTTGTTCCTCCTGTGGAACGGACGACTCGTCGCCGAGGTCGTCGAGAACGTGGGCGTCGGGGAGCTCGAGGCCGCGCGTGCGCTCCTCGAGGAGGTCGAGCCAGCGCAGTTCTGCCTCCGTGAGGTAGACGAGTCGGTCGAGGTGGACGAGCCAGGCGAGGTCGTTCCCGTCGGCCTCGCCCTTGAGGGCCGTGTAGTCCTGCAGCGCTTGCATGGCGGCGTTGCGTTCGCTTGCGAGGACGCGGTCGAAGGCGACCGCTCCGGTCGTCAGCGCGAGCTTGATCTTCATGGCGAGCTCGTCGCGCGCCGCGGTCTCTCTCGGAACCGGAGTCGCGAACCAGGCGCGTGCTTCGTCCCTGCCCTTCGCCGTCAACCGGTAGCTGATCCGGCCTTCGTCGTCGGCATCGGCTTGGACGACGGCATGGTCGCGTTCGAGCCGCTGCAGGGTGGTGTAGATCTGGCCGACGTTGACTGTCCACGCCGCGCCGGTGGCGGCCTCCAATTCCATCTTGAGCTGATAGCCGTAGCGGGGCCCGGCTGCGAGCAGGGTCAGCAGTCCCTCACGAACGCCCATGACCCGGGGCTCCCTTCGCCGGTCCGTAGGATGATGCATCCTGAGTATGCATATGTGCAGTATGCATACTCAGAATGCATCACGCAAGCCCCAATCCGCGGCACGGACCGACGGCCGCTGTCGGAGCGCGCGGGTAGGCTTCCGCCGATGGCGTATCAGTCCCTCTACCGCCGCTACCGGTCGGGTCGCTTCGACGAGCTCGTCGGTCAAGCGCACGTGGTCACGGCGCTCAAGAATGCCATCACCGAAGGCCGGGTCGGCCACGCCTACCTGTTCAGCGGCCCCCGAGGCACGGGCAAGACGAGCACGGCCCGCATCCTCGGCAAGGCGCTCAACTGCACCGATCTCGGCGCCGACGGCGAACCCTGCTGCGCCTGTGAGTCCTGCCTGTCGTTCGCCTCGGGTACCTCCTACGACCTGCAGGAGCTCGACGCGGCGTCCAACAACGGCGTCGAGGCGATCCGCGACCTCATCTCCAAGGTCGCGCTCGGGTCGCCCGGGCGCACCAAGGTGTACATCCTCGACGAGGTGCACATGCTCACCGCCGGGGCCGAGAACGCGCTGCTCAAGACGCTCGAGGATCCGCCCGACCACGTGGTCTTCGTGCTCGCCACCACCGAGCCCCACAAGGTCGTCCCCACGATTCGGAGCCGGACCCAGCATTTCGAGTTCCAGCTGATCCCGGCCGACGAGCTCGGCGCGCACGTTCGCTGGGTTGCGCACGACGCCGGCCTCGCCGTCACCGACGAGATGATCGACTACGTCCTTCGAGTCGGTGGCGGCTCGGCGCGCGACACCCTGTCGGCGCTCGATCAGGTGGTCGCCGCCGGCGGCGTCCCCCATGGCGACGATGCCGTCGCCGCAGTGCTGGCGGGACTCGCCGCGCACGATGCTGCCCCGGTCCTCGCGGCCACGAGTGCCGCCATCAAGTCCGGCCGTGATCCCCGGGTCATCGGGGAGGCCCTCCTTGCCCGGTTGCGCGACGCCTTCCTTGCGTCGATGTCGGCCCCCGTCGACCACCTGTCCGACACCCAGGCTGCTGCCGCCACCGCGCTCGCCGCTGCGATGGGTCCCGGCGCCATCACCCGCGCGCTCGAGGTGATCGGTACGGCGCTGGTCGACATGCGCCAGGCTCCCGACCCGCGTGTCGATCTCGAAGTTGCGCTCCTGCGCCTCAGTCGGCCCGACCTCGACACCGACCTGCCGGCCGTCATCGCCCGCCTCGAGCGACTCGAACGTGGCGCCGGCGCCACGCCCGCGGCACCCGAACCGGCGGGCTCGGCCCCGACAGCGATCGCGCCCGCGGCCGCGCCGCCGTCAGCACCCGCCCC
>JAHECR010000062.1 GCA_024641655.1 Acidimicrobiaceae bacterium | reverse complement strand
ACGGCCCCGACGTGCCGTTCGGCGAGAACGATGGTCGTGCCGCCGGGCAAGGTCACGATCGAGCCGTCGGCGATTCCCGACACGAGGTTCCGTCCGAGCAGCCGTGCCGTCCAGCTGCTGGCCGGGGCGTCTGCGACCTCGGCCGCGCTACCCACCTGGACGATACGGTTGTCGTCGACCACGACGATCCTGGTGCCGAGAAGCATCGCCTCCACCGGGTCGTGGGTCACCACGACGAGCGCACAGGGGGCGTCGACGAGGAGGTGGCGGAGCTCGGCCGTGCCGGTCTTGTCGAGGGCGGCGGCAGGTTCGTCGAGCAGGAGCAGCTCGGGGGCTGCGGCGAGCGATCTGGCAAGAGCAACGCGAGCCAGCTGGCCGCCTGACAGGTCGTGCACGCGCGCCGACGCGAGCGCCTCGAGTCCGGTCCGCGCGAGCAGCTCGAGCGTCTGCGCCCGCGCCTGGCGCTTGGTGCGCCCCTTTGCCCGCAGGGGGAAGGCGACGTTGTCGGCCACGTCGAGATGCGGGAAGAGCGCGCCGCGTTGCGGCTGGAGCACGACCGGTCGCTCGGCCGACGTCACGAAGATTCCCTGCTGCGGGTCGTCGATCGGTCGCCCGCCGAGGTGCAAGGTGCCCGTATCGAGCGCGACGTGGCCCGCCAGGAGCCGGAGGAGGCTCGACTTCCCGGCGCCGTTGGGGCCGACCACGGCAACGTGCTCGCCCGCCTCGGTGTGGAGCGCGTAGGTCAAGGTGGTGCGTCGCCCGACGCTGCGGAGCTCCACGGTTCCGTCCAGATCGATGGCGGTCATCGCACGACCAGCCAGCGGCTCCGGAGCAGGACGAGCACCGTCAAGGCGGCAGCCACGAGCACCAGGCCGATGACGAGGGCTCGGTCGGGCTCGGTTTCCAGCGACCGGTAGAGGGCGAGCGGTAGGGTGCGCGTCCGCCCCGGGCTGTCGCCGGCGAAGGCGATCGTCGCCCCGAACTCGCCCAGGGCGCGGGCCCATGCGAGGGTCAGCCCCGCCAGGACAGCGGGGCGGATCATCGGCACGGTGACGGTGAAGAAGACCCTGTTGGGCCTCGATCCCAGGCTTGCTGCGGTCTCCTCGAGCTCGGGGTCGAGCTGCTCGAGGGCCGCTTCGACGGCGAGGACGAAGAAGGGCAACGCCACGAACGTGGCCGCCACGATCGCTCCGGCGGTGGTGAACGGCAGGGTCACGCCGAACCACCGGTCCAGCCATTGACCGACCAGGCCACGGCGACCGAACGCGAACAGGAGCGCGGTGCCCCCTGCCACCGGAGGCAGAACCATGGGGAGCAGAACGAAAGCCCGAACCACACGCCGACCCCGGAACCGCGCTCGTGCCAGGGTGAAACCGAGCGGGAGTCCCAGGATCAGGCAGGCGACGGCGGCAGAGCCGGCGACGACAAAAGACAGGAATGCCGCTTCTCGGGTCGGTTGTTCAGCGAGCAACGCCGGCACCCGAGACCACGGCGTGCGCTGCAACATCGCCACTACGGGCAGGACGAGCACCATGACGGCGCCCGCGGCGACGCCGACGACGAACCTGGGAGGTGAGGACGGTGGCCTCATGACGGTGCTCCGAAACCGTGGGCGGCGAGGATCGACTGGCCTGCGGGTGACACGACGAACGCCACGAACGCACGCGCCGGCTCGTCATCGGTGATCGTGGCGATGGGGTAGCGGTTGCGCAACTCCTCGGCATGGGGCACGTCCGCGATGACCTCGACGTCGACGCCGATGGCTACGTCGGACACGTATACGAGGCCGGCGTCGACCTCCCCCAGCGACACCTTGGTCAGCACGGCCCGGACGTTCTGCTCTTCCGAGGTCGGGTGCAGGGTCACCCCGTTGGCTTCCGCCAGTGAGAGGGCCAACCGGCCGCAGGGGACCTCCGGCGCACAGACTGCCAGCAACCGGCCTCCGAGGTCGTCGAGGCTCGAGATCGCGGCGGGGTTGCCGGCCGGGGCGATCAGCACCAGGTGGTTGGTCGCGAAGACCGCCGGCGCCGCGGCATCGACGACGCCGGCGTCGACCAGGTCGGCCATGGTCGCCTCGTCGGCAAGGGCCACGACGTCGGCGGGAGCGCCTTGGACCAGCTGACTTCGGAGGCTCGCGCTCCCCGCGGTGACGACGGTGACGTCGAAGCCGCTCTGCGCCTCGAACGCAGTGGCGATCTCGTCGAAGGCGTCGCCGAGCGACGAGGCGGCCATAACCCGCACGTCGGCATCGTGGGCGCAACCGGTCGCTCCCAGGGTGAGGACGATCGCGAGCGATCCGATTCCCAGGAACGCGGCCGGGGTCATGGCAGCTCGATCACGACGTTCGTCGACTTCACGAGCGCCGACGCGAGCACACCGGGCTCGAGGCCGAGTTCGTGGACGGCCTCGGCCGAGATGAGGCTGACGATCCGGTGATGACCGGACTGGATCTCCACGCGTGCCATCACCGTGTCGCAGGTGACGCTGGTGACGAGCCCCACGAAGCGGTTGCGCGCCGACACGCGTCGGGTGTCCAGGTCGGCGCCGCCTTCGTTGGCCAGCGCAGTCGCGAAGGCGGCCAGATCGGCGCCCGCGATGACTCGGTGCCCACCCGGCGACCGTTCCGTAACGATGCGGCCCGCGTCGGCCCACCGCCGCAGCGTGTCGCTGCTGACGCCGAGCAGCTCGGCCGCCTGTCCGATCCGAAACTCGCTCATGAGATAGGACTATACGCAAGACTTGTGAATTGCTAGATATCGGGCCCTGATATCTTGTGCATGTCGGCTCTTTCGGGGACGGAGCAGCGCCGGCAGCGTCCCGCTCGGGTGGTCCGGGTATCGACGACCGGCGCGGCGCGAGTGCCTATGGTCGTGGGGTGTTGGTACCCATGGTGAGCGACGCGATGCACCTGCTGTCGGCAGCCATCCCGGCCCAGGTGGACCAGGCGCTCCGCAGCGCTTGTGGCGCCGAACCCGGCCGGCTGTGCGAGCTCGTCTTCGAGCGGACCCACAGCAAGGCCGCGGCGATTCTCGTCGACTGGGTCGTCGATCGACCGCTGACGATCCTGGCCATCGTCGTCGCGGCTGCCGTGGTCAACCGAGCCATGCGTCGGACCATCGTGCATCTCCGCGATCGACTCACCGACGAGATGCGGGCCAAGACCCTCGAGCGGGCGCGCCGTGGTCGCGCCGGACGGCTGTTGCTGGCCGACGAGCTCGACGCGCGGGCATCGGCGCGAACCGAGACGATCACGAGTGTGCTCTCGAGCACCGCGACGATCGTCGTCTGGGTGATCGCGGCGCTGCTCGTCCTCGGTGAGCTGGGCATCAGCCTCGCGCCCCTGCTCGCCGGGGCGGGTATCGCAGGTCTTGCCATCGGTTTCGGCGCCCAGACGGTCGTGCGCGACTTCCTGTCCGGGTTCTTCATGCTCGCCGAGGATCAGTATGGCGTCGGTGACGTCGTGGACCTGGGCGAGGTCGCTGGCGTCGTCGAACGGGTGTCGCTGCGCACGACGATCCTGCGCGACGTCGACGGCGTCGTGTGGCACGTGCCCAACGGTGAGGTCCAGCGGGTCGGCAACAAGTCCCAGCTCTGGTCGCGAGCGGTGCTCGACGTGGAGGTCGCCTACGACACCGATCTCCGTCTCGCCCAGGGGATACTGCAGCGAGTGGCCGACGAGGTGTGGCGCGACCCGTCGTTCACCGAGGGGGACATCATCGAGCCCCCGGAGGTGTGGGGCGTCGAACGTATGGGGGCTGACGGGATCGCGTTGCGGTTGGTGGTCAAGACCGATCCGGCCGACCAGTGGGTGGTCGCTCGTGAGCTCCGCCTGCGCATCAAGGAGGCCTTCGACGCGGCTGGGATCGAGATCCCCTTCCCCCAGCGCACGGTCTGGCTCAACAACGACGACCGGTCCGCCCCCCGGCCCGATCCGTCGACGATCGCGGTTGCGCCCGTTCGACGCGGGCAACCGACGGCCGGCGACGAGATCTCCAAGTAGCTCCGCCCTCGGTCACCGATCGTCTCGACGCTCCATGGGCCACGCGGTGGAGACGACCGCTCGGCGCGTCAGTGCGAGCGCTTCATCGGCCGTGTGGTTGGGACGGCACCCGGGTCTTGCAGGTACCTTTCCCGCTGTGGATCCGTCCGCGGTGAGCCCCGCATCTCCTCAGTTGGCCGTCATCGCAGAGACGTGCCGCGCGCTGGTACGGATGCGGGGCGAGGTTGCGGCCACGAGCCTGGCCGCGCAGGTGGTCCGTCGGTACAAGACGCTGACACCGGCCGATCGAGCGGCCTTCTTCACGTTCCTCGTCGAAGCGTTCTCCCCCGATCCCTCCGCCATCGACGCGGCGATCGCGGCGTACCGCGACGACCCTGGCCCGACGACCGCTCAGGCGCTCTCGAGCGCAGCCGAGGCACCGCGGCTCAGGCTCTTCCGCTCGATCAACACTGCTCCCGGTGGCATCGACACCTTGTTGGCCTGGCGGGCCGATGTGCTAATGGCCGCGCGCCTCGACCCTCGTCTGGCGCCCCTCGAACGCGATCTCGCCCACCTTCTCGGGTCGTGGTTCAACCGCGGTTTCCTGCGGCTCCACCGGATCGATTGGAGCACGCCGGCCACGGTTCTCGAGCAGCTCATCGAGTACGAGGCCGTGCACGAGATCCGTGGGTGGGACGACTTGCGGCGGCGCCTCGAACACGACCGGCGTTGCTTCGGCTTCTTCCATCCGCTGCTGCCCGACGAGCCGTTGATCTTCGTCGAAGTGGCGCTCACGGTGGGCCTCCCGGGTTCGATCCAGTTGCTCCTCGACGCGCCGGTCCCGCCAGATGATCTCGCCCCGGAGTACGACGCCGCGATCTTCTACTCGATCACGAACTGCCAACCCGGTTTGCAGGGCATCCCGCTCGGGGACTTCCTGATCAAGCACGTCACCGAGGAGCTCGAATCGGCGATACCGAGTCTCCGGCTTTTCTCGACCCTGTCTCCGATCCCCGGATACGTGCGTTGGGTCCGAGACACCGGTGGAGGGCTGTCGCCCGACGTCGCTGCGGCGGTGACCGCCGTTGACGCGAAGATCGACGACGCCTTCCGGGCCGAGGTCGTCGGCTCGTGCGCTCGCTACCTGGTCCACGCCAAGCGCGACCTCGAACCGCTCGATGCGGTGGCCCGGTTCCATCTTCGCAACGGTGCGCGGCTCGAGCGCCTCAATTGGGCCGGCGACATCTCGGCGAAGGGCATCGAGGAGTCCTACGGGCTCCTCGTGAACTACGTCTACGACCCCGACGAGGTCGCCGAGAACCACGAGGCCTACGCCAACGACTACCGGGTTGCCCACAGCGACGCGGTCGCTGCCCTGGCGGGGTGACCGACGCGTTCGGTCAGCTCTTCGCGTAGCGGTCGAGGATCTCGTCCACCGGTCCGTCGTCGACCACCTGACCGCGCTCGATCCACACCGCGCGAGTGCACAGCCGGCGGACATCGGCGGCACTGTGACTGACGAGCACCAAGGTTCCTGCCTCGGCGAGGATCCGATCGATGCGCGCCTCGGCCTTGGTGCGGAACTTCTGGTCGCCGACGGCGAGCGCCTCGTCGATGAGCAGCAGCCGAGGGTGCACGGAGGTCGCGATGGCGAAGTGCAGGCGCGCCCGCATGCCCGAGGAGTAGGTTCGCAGCGGTCGCTCGAGGGCGGCGCCGAGCTCGGTGAAGTCGGCGATCTCGGTGGTGGCGTCATCGATGTCGTTGAGCGACATGCCGAGCGCGAGACAGCCGAGACGGATGTTTCGGTACCCCGACGCGGCCGGGAGCAGCGCTGCGCCGATGCCGAGCAGTTTCGGCTCGTCGCTGACGAGGATCTCGCCGGACCGGACGGGCATGAATCCGGCCATCGCTGCGAGGAGGGTGGACTTGCCCGAGCCGTTGGATCCGACGATCGCCACGGCTTCGCCTTCGTGGATGTCCATGGAGACCCCCCGCAGCGCATGGACCACGCTCCTGCCCGAGCCCTGGCGGGTGACGAGTCGATGACGTAGGGCAGCGCGCCGGTTCTCGTAGATCTCGTACTCGACATGGACGTCAATCACCCGAATGGCAACGGGTGGCCCGGCAGCGGGGGTGGGCTCGGGGAGCATCAGTGCAGTCCGTAGCGGGGCTCACCAGCACGGAAGAACCGGAACCCGAACACCAGCACGACCAGGGCAGCGATCACGGTGTTGACGATGCCACGTGGGTCGACTGACGTGCCGAGCAGGGTCCAGCGGTACATCTCGAGGATGTTGACCAGAGGGTTCCAGTCGATGAACAACTTGACCAGATGGGGCGTGTCGTCCTTGACGAACGAACGGATCGGGAACATGACCCCGCTCAGGTACATGAGGAGGCGGAACACGAACGGGATCAGCTGTTCGACGTCACTGAACGTGTCGTTGAGCCGGGCGGTCACGAACGCGCCGCCGAGGTTCAGCGTCGACTGCAGCGCGAGGATGAGCGGAAAGACGAGCCAGCGGGTGCTGAATCCGACGCCGGACGCCAGCGCCACCAGGACCATGATCGCTATCTCGAATCCGAAGTGCAACAACCCTGCCAGTACCGACGACACGGGCAACAACGCTCGCGGGAACCGCATCGAGCGCATGAGTCCCACGTTGCCAGTGAGCGCGCGGGCGCCCTGTGTCACCGTCGACGAGGTGAGCTGGTAGGTGAACACCCCGATCACCAGCCAGAGGATGAAGTGGTCCACCCCGCGCGAGGTGTTGAGCATCACGCCGAAGATGACGTAGAAGACCGCCACCGAGAGCAGAGGATTGAACAAGTGCCACACGTTGCCCAACAGCGTGTTCTGATGGGCAACGCGAAGGTTCTCGACCGGGAGCGCGATGGCGAACTCCCGGCGCTGCCACATCCCGCGCAGGTAGTCGGCCGAGGATTGCTCGACGTCGAGGCGGCGCAGCCGGGCCGTGGGATCAGATGGCGCGCTCATCACCCTCCCTCCCCGGCCCCGACTGCGCGGGCGAGCGCGGTCGCGGCGTCGGGACCTTGCCCCACCAGCCCATTGGACACGGCGAGGACGCCATAGACACGTGGCGCAGTGGTGGCGGCGGTGCCGCTCACCACGACCGAGCGGATCCAGACCAGACCGTCGTCGATCATCAACGGGGTCATGGGACCGAACTGCACCTTGGAGCCGTTGGCGTTCAGCAGCGTGAAGACCCGAGCGAGTTCCGGGTCGGCGTCGATGGCGCTCTGCGCCACCTGGGGGCTGCTGAGCTGGCGGCCGGTGGACGGGGTCAGATCGATCAGCTCGAGCTGCCCCAGTTCGTCGTTCGACGCGACGAGGACCGCCGCAAGCTCGTCGCGTCCCGATGCGGCGTTGCTCGCCGCCCCGGGACTGTAGGTCTGCATCTTGGCCCACTGGCCCGAGACGTCGCCGGGGGCCTCCGGGAGGAACAGCGACACGAACGAAGCGGGCGCTGCGGGGCTCGAACCGACGCTGTCGCCGGCAGCCCTCGAGACGACCCACCGTTGCGAGCCGTTGAAGACCAGTTCCGCATTGTCGACGTGGTAGCGCCCCAACAGGTTGGCCTGCACGGTGAACGCGTCAGGGGCGTAGCGAAGATGGTCGCGGAGCGCTTCGGGCATGCCCGAAGCCGGCTCGAGCAGATTGGGGAGGATGTCGCTCCAGGCATCGAGGATGACGTCGTCGGCGGTGTTGTCGAGCCGGTAGAAGGCAGTGGCGCCCGTGCGACCGTCGACGGTGATCTTGACCGACGCGCGAAGGTAGTTGAACGGTGTTCGAGTCAGGCCGCTGGTGGGGGGCAGGCCGGCAGCCGACGCGAACTGTGCGTAGGGGTAGGTCGACGAGGTCGTGTACGCGTCGACGACCCAGACCACGTGATCGTCGATGATGACCGGGTAGGGGTCACCGTCGAGGGACAGGAACGGCGCGATGGCCTTGATGCGTTCGGTGAGCCCGCGTCGGTAGAGCAGTTGCGACGAGGAGGTGAGCTCCGATGAGAGCAGTGGCTCGATCTCGCCGAACGCGGTGGCGACCACGAGGCGTCGCGCCGTCGATCCGAGGTCGATACCGTTGTCGATGCCATAGACGGTGCCGTTCTGCTCCTGGCGCCGGGTCCCGACAATGGCGTACCAGCCTCCGAGCCCTTCGCCGTAGTAGAGCGCCGCGTCGGCGGGCTGGAGCGACGCGAGCGCGTTGGGATCGGGGCGACCGTCGACGTCGGGTGCGTCGGCGGGCACGAGCACCACGCCGTCGCCGTGGGTGTACACGAGGTGCGACTGGACCCATCCGTTCTCGGGGAGGTCGCCGCGGCTCGCGTTGCGGGCCGCGATCATGACCGGCCGTCGGGTGTCACCGACGGTGTAGCGGTCGAGGTCGACGTCGGTGATGCGTGTCGCTGTGGTGCCCTGTAGGACCTGGAGCGCTCCCGTCAGCTGATTCATCGTGAAGACGGGCACCCTGGCCACGGCTTCCGCATCTGTACCCGACGGCATGGCGGCGATCCCGTCGGCGACGGTGTCGCGGGCGACGCGCACATCGTCGAGCCCGTACACCGCCCGCGTCGCCTCGAGGTTGTGGGCGATGTAGGCCAGCTCGCGATCGGCCTCGGCAGGCGCCACGACGAGGCGCTGGACCACCGCCGGTAGGACGACGAGCACGCCGACATGAAGCACGAGTCCGAGTCCGGCAGCAACGGCAGGCAACCGCCAGCCGTTGCGCCGAGGTGCGAGGGCGAAGATCGCCGCGACGACGATGGCCGTGACGGCGAGCACCCACAGGCCCGGCGCGACGATGCGCAGCTGGACGTACCCGGCCCCGTCGAAGGCGCCGTCGCGGTTGAGGGCGAGTTGCGGTCGCCGCACGAGGACGTAGAGCGCGGCCTGGTTGAGCGCCAAGAGTGCGACCATCGCGCTCAGATGGCGGATTGCGGTGGGAGACGATCGGCGACCGTCGACCGGCAGTCGTAGCGCGCCGGAGACCGCGTATGCGAAGGCGGCGAGACCGAGCGCCAACAGGACGAGGAGGCGGGTCCAGCCGAGGAATCCGCTCAGGAACGGCAGTTTGAACAAGTAGTAGCCGATGTCCCAGCCGAGCTCGGGGGCCGTTGACCCGACCGACCCGCCCTTGCGGAACAGGAGCCATTGTTGCCAGTAGCCGACGGCCCCCGAGACGAGTCGCCAGCTCAGCCATACCCCCAGCGCGACCACGAGCCAACGATGCCCGGGACCGGTGCGGGCCCGGTACCAGCGGATGACCGGGCTGGCGGGAACGTCATTGGGGTCGGTCGTCCGCAAACCGAACCAGATCGACGCCCCGAGCGCAGCGCCCGCGACGAGCACCGAGACGGCCCCGAGCTGGAGCTGGGCCGACACCCGCGTCGACCACACCGGGGCGTCGGTGACCGAGTCGTACCACCAACGATCGACGATGACACGGGCGAGGATCCGCAGCCCGTAGAGGGCCGCGAGGATGCAAAGGAGCCCGATCGCGAAACGACGTTGGCGCCGGGTCCGGCGGTCGAGCCACGCGACGATCGGCAACAGCCGGGCGCGGGTTTCGATGGTCGAGCTCACCAATGCCTCCTGAGTGACATCGCCCATGCTGCCAGGCGGGAGGTTGCCACCCGCGGCACCGGCCCTTTCGTGCTCGGACAGGTGCCGGCATGGCCAGGGGAGAGCATATGGACTGTAGGTGAGCGATGGGTGCCGGGAGCCGCAGGTGTGACGCCCGTCAACCCAGGCCGGCGAGAGCGGCGCGGGCTGCGGCGAGGTCGGCGCGCGCGGCCTCGAGTCGGGCGCGGGTCTCGGCGACCAGCTCCGGCTTGGCGTTGTTCACGTAGCCAGCGTTGGCGAGGCGACCTTCGAACCCGGCGACCTGGGCCGCTTTCGCGTCGATGACCTTCTCCAATCGGGCTCGCTCGGCATCGAGGTCGATGTCGTCGACGAGACCGCTCAACAGCACCTCGGCGCCCTCGAACGCGAACGGGCTGGCGACGACGGGTCGTGCGCCGGCACTGTCGACGACGTCACCGATACCGGCGAGGGTCTCCACGACTCCTTGGCCGGCGGCGACGAGCTCGCGCACCGCTGCCGGGGCGTGGAAGGTGATGCGCTGGCGCGGCGTGACGTTCTGGTTGGCGCGAATGGTACGGATCTGACTGATCAGTGCATCGGCCCGCACGAAGGTGGCGATGGCCGCAGCGTCGTGTGCGGTTTCTTCGAGCATCGGCCATCTTGCACCCGCGAGCAGCTCGGCGTCACCGAGGGCCACGCCATCGATGTCGCCGCAGCGTGCAGCACGGACGTGGGGCCACAGCGCCTCGGTGACGAACGGACAGACCGGGTGCATGATGCGCACCACCGCGTCGAGGATCGCTGCGAGGACGACCTGCTGCTCGCGGTCGTCGTCGACGGTTGGCTTGACCATCTCCAGGTAGCGGTCGCAGACGTCGTGCCAGACGAAGTCATAGAGCGTGTCGGCGTAACTGTTGAACTGGTACCGCTCGAGTGCCTGCTCGAGGGTGTCGACGGTTTGCGCCAGCCGGGCGATGATCCACCGGTCGGCGAACGGTCGAGCCGCGAGATCGATGGGAGCATCGAATGCCGTTCCGCCCGAGACCCGCTTGAGCGCGAAGCGTGTCGCGTTCCAGACCTTGTTGGCGAAGTTCCGCCCGAGGTCGAACTTGGACGAGGAGTTGCGTGCCTGAGGCATGTCGGCGGTGGGGGCGACGATGCCCGCAGCGACGCCGTAGGCCGAGACCATCTTCTTGGTGGCGTCGCTCGGTGAGGTCTGTATGGGTGCGGCGACGACGTGGCCGGCAGGCGTCGTGATGAACTCCGGCGTGAAGGCCTCGCCCGTGTGCGCGCACACCATGTCGACCGGGACGCGCACGTCCTGGGTATCGGTGGTCATCTGGACGAGCGTGAACCGCATCGCGTCGGCACCATGGCTGTGGATGATGTCGCGAGGGTCGACGCCGTTGCCGAGGCTTTTCGACATCTTCTGGCCGTGGCCGTCCTGGATCATGGCGTGGATGAAGACGTCGTCGAAGGGGAGTCGGCCGCCGAGGAAGTACCGGTTGAACATCACCATCCGACTGACCCAGAGGGTGATGATCTCGCGAGCGGTCGTCAGGACCGAGGTCGGGTTGAAGGTGTCGAGCAGGCCGACGGTCTCGGGGAAGTCCTCGGGCCAGGGCCACCCCATCGTCGACAGCGGCCACAGCCCCGACGAGAACCAGGTGTCGAGCACGTCGGGGTCACGCACGAAGCCGTCGGCCTCGAGCGCAGCGACGAGCCCAGCTTCGTCCAAGGCGGTGTCGGTGCGATCGGAGCGACGCAGCGTGCTGTCGGGGGGCACGCACACCGACTCCTCGACTTCGTCGTCGGTGACTCGCCGGGCGATGTGGGCCGCGCCGGCAGCGACCCAGCGGGAATCGACTGGCGCGGCCGTTCCGACGGCGGCGTGGCCGGCTTCGGCGGGCGCGTCCGTGACGGCGAGGGTGCGGACCCAGACCGGGATCTGGTGACCCCACCAGAGCTGGCGGCTGATGCACCAATCCCGGATCCCGACGTGCCACGCGTGGTAGGTGCGGGCGTAGCGCTCGGGATGGAAGCGCAGCCCGCCGTCGCTCTCCGCTCCGGTGCGAGCAGAGACCCCTTCCGGAAGGGGAGGTGTCTGATCGGGGGCCTGGGCGCGCAGCGCTGCGCCCCGGAGGCGGTCGTCGGTGACCGCCACGTACCACTGGTCCGACAGCCAGGGCTCGATCGGTACGTGGGTGCGGTAGGAGTGGCCCACCGAGTGGGCGTAGTCCCGCACGTCCGCGAGTAGGTCGTGGGCGCGGAACCACTCGACGATCGCGGAACGAGCCTCCTCGCGTGACAGGCCGACGAACGTCCGAGCCTCGTCGGACACATCGTTCCAGCCGTGCTGATCGGAGATGGTGGCGTCGGGCCCCATGACGTTGACGATGGGTAGGTCGTGGCGCAGCCCGATCTCCCAGTCATTGGGGTCGTGTGCGGGGGTGACCTTCAAGAAACCGGACGCGAATTGCGCCTTGGCATCGGTGCTCTCCGGGTCGGCGATCACGACGTAGTCGTCCTCGATGATCGGGATGACGCGACCGACAATGGGCAGCACGACCTGCTTGCCCCGGAGCTCGCCGGCGCGTGGGTCGTCGGGGTTCAACGCGACCGCGGTGTCGCCGAGCATGGTCTCGGGTCGGGTAGTGGCGACGGTGACGTGGCCGGAGCCGTCTGCCAGTGGGTACCGCAGGTACCACATGTGCCCCTGGACCTCTTCCATCTCGACCTCGTCGTCGGCGAGGGCAGTGCGGCTCGCCGGGTCCCAGTTCACGAGGCGCTTGCCGCGGTAGATGAGGCCGTCACGGAACAGCTCGAAGAACGCGTGCCGCACGGCCGTCGCGCACATGTCGTCCATCGTGAAACGGGTGCGATCGAAGTCGCAGGAGGCGCCGATGGCAACGAGCTGCTCGATGATCGTGCGCTCGTACTCCTCTTTCCATTCTTGCGTCTTGGCGACGAACGCCTCACGGCCGAGGTCGAGGCGACGGATGCCCTCGGAGAGGAGCCGCTTCTCCACGACGGTCTGGGTCGCGATGCCGGCGTGGTCGGTGCCGGGCATCCACAGGGTTTCGTCGCCGCGCATGCGATGGAAGCGGACGAGCACGTCCTGCAACGTGTTGTTGAGCGCGTGGCCGAGGTGCAGTGCAGCGGTGACGTTGGGCGGGGGAATGAGTATGGAGTAGTGCGGAGCGTTTGGACCGACCGGTTCGGCATGGAAGACGTCGGAGGCCTCCCACAGCGCCTGGACGCGCGGTTCGGCATCCGCTGGGGCATAGGCCTTCGGCAGCTCGGGAAGAGGCTCGTCGGTGGTGCTCGTGATCACGGCGTCAGGGTACCGGCGCCTCGCGGTTGGTGTCAGACACCTGTCCGAATGTCCGTACAAGTGTCAGACACCGTCGCGGGCACGTCAGATGCGCTCGAGGGATGCGCCGTCGAACAGCGGTGTCATCGACTCGGCGGCACGGTCTGCTGCCAGGTGGGCCTCACCGGGAGCGGTGCCGTCGAAGGAGCACGCCGCATCGAGAATCGATCGAAGGATCCGGGTGTCGCTCGACGAGTTGAGGAACACCTGCGGGTTGGCCAGCACGTAGTGGACGGCACGTTCGAGCACCGCTTCGTCCTCGACGGGTTCATACCAGCTGAAGTGACGGGTCGACCCGTCGGTCCAGCGTCGTCGGGCGACCGACTTGATCGTCTGTACGGCCACGTTGCGATCGGCGCACAACGCGAGGAGCTCGGCAACGTCGTGGGCGTAGAAGTCCAGCTCCATCAAGGCGTGGTTGTAGGGGAACAGCACCGAGTCGAAGTCGGCCTCGCCCAGGGAGCGGATGTGCATCCGCGCAATACGGGTGCCGTGGCCGGTGACGCCGACGAAGCGGCAGAGACCCTCGTCGCGCGCCCGGAAGAGCGCGGCGACGGCTCCGTCGGGCCCCAAGGCCTGCTGCCACTCGTCCTCCTCGACGAGATTGTGGAGCTGGATGAGGTCGACGTGATCGGTCTGGAGCCGCTCGAGGCTGCGTTCGAGGCTCGCTCGCGCGTCGCTACCGGAGCGGTCGCCGGTCTTGGTGGCCAGGAAGAAGTCGCCGCGATGGTCGGCCATCCAGGGGCCGATCCGCTGCTCGGAGTCGCCATAGTCGGCCGCCGTGTCGATGTGGTTGACGCCGTATTCGAGCAGTGTGGCCAGCACGCCGTCGGCCTTGTCCTGGCGCATCGTCCCGAAGGCCGCCGCACCGAAGATCACCCGGCTGCTGACGTGGCCGGTGGCGCCGAAGGCCATTGTGGGCAGGGGCGAGGCTGCGGAGGTCATGAGCCGAGCGTAGAGCATCGCCGCCAGGAGGGCTTCCGTGTCGATTCGCCGGGGACGGTGGGTTGATCGGACCACTGTGTCCAAGGACAACGACCCCGGTGAAGGCCGTCCACATGGGAGCTCGCCCAGGTGCTCGACGCTTCTTCGCCGGGGTTCTTCGGTGGGCCGGTGAGCACCGAGGAACGCCTTGTCGAACCGGTGCTCTCGCAGCAGGCTTGCCGATCCTGACCATCTGCCCTGCCGTTCGAGGTGGGCGCCGCTGCACACTGGGTGGGAGCCCCTGAGGCATTGAGGAGACCATCGTGTCCGAGACGTCCGCGTCGTTCCACCCAGAACTGAACGACGATCAGATCCAGATTCGCGATTGGGTGCACGACTTCGCCGAGCGTTCCCTGCGGCCCGTCGCGCACGAGTGGGACGAGCGCGAAGAGTTTCCCTGGCCGGTCGTGAGGGAAGCCGCAGAGATCGGCCTGTATGGCTGGGAGTTCCTGGCGAACGGGATGTTCGGGGACCCCACCGGGCTGACGATGCCTGTTGCCATCGAGGAGCTGTTCTGGGGCGACGCGGGGATCGGGCTCGCCATCATGGGATCGGCGCTCGCGGCGGCCGGTATCGCCTCGTCGGGGACCCAGGAGCAGCTGATGGAGTGGGTGCCACAGTGTTACGGGGACGCGAGCGATCTCAAGGTGGGCGCGTTCTGTGCCTCCGAATCCGACGCGGGCTCCGATGTCGGCGGCTATCGCACGACGGCTCGCTACGACCAGGCCCGCGACGAGTGGGTCCTCAACGGCACGAAGGCCTGGATCACCAACGGCGGCATCGCCAACATCCACGTGGTGGTCGGCGTCGTCGACTCGTCGTTGGGCTCCAAGGGTCACGCATCGTTCATCGTCCCCCCGGGTACCGCCGGGTTGTCGATGGGACAGAAGTACAAGAAGCACGGCATCCGCGCCAGCCATACCGCCGAAGTGGTCCTCGACGATGTCCGGGTGCCGGGTCGATGCCTGCTCGGAGGCAAGCAGAAGCTCGATGAGCGGCTCGCTCGGGTCCGTGCCGGCGAGCACGGGAACGCGCAGGCTGCGATGCAGACCTTCGAGGCGACGCGACCGTCGGTAGCGGCGCAGGCGCTCGGGATTGCGCGGGCTGCCTTCGAGTACAGCCTCGACTACGCGAAAGAACGCGAGGCGTTCGGTCGGCCGATCATCATGAACCAGGGAATCGCTTTCATCCTCGCCGACATGGCGGCCGAGATCGAGGCGACCCGAGCCCTCATCTGGCGGGCCTCGTGGTTGGGGGCCCACCACGAGTTCGCCCACGCCGAAGGTTCGATGGCCAAGCTCAAGGCCGGCCGCCTCGCGACCTGGGCCACCGAGCGCGCCATCCAGATCCTCGGTGGCTACGGCTACTCCCGCGAATACCCGGTGGAACGCTGGCACCGGGACGCCAAGATCCACGACATCTTCGAAGGCACCGAGCAGATCCAGCAGCTCGTGATCAGCCGAGCGATCTCGGGGTTGCGTATCGAGTAGCTCTGAGCAGGGGTTTTGTCCGGTTTCGATGTCGTTTCGTAGCAGCGGACAATAGAGGTGAACAGCGGGCACTTCCTGTGGATAACCCGCTCATCCCTACTGACATCCCTACTCTTGTAGGGATGATCGCGGCTATCGTCGACCCTCGTGGCGACGATCCGGGAGCGGCGATCAGGGGTGTGGGAGGTCCGCGGCTACACAGGCCGCGACCGTGACGGGAACCCAACGCAGGTGTCGCGCACCGTCTACGGCACCAAGCGCGACGCGCAGCGGGTCGCCGCCGAACTGACGGTCAAGCCGGCCCGCAACGCCGGCGGCCGCAAGGTCGCCCAGCTGCTCGACGAGTGGCTCGAGATCAAGACA
>JAHECR010000088.1:3851-4214 GCA_024641655.1 Acidimicrobiaceae bacterium | reverse complement strand
TCGGGCGACGACACCACACCGATCGGTGTGCCGCCACCGTTGAGCACGTACTGGACCGCATAGCCGCCGATGCCCCCGGTCGCACCCCACACGAGCACGTCGTCGCCCTGCTTCATGCGGGCGCCGTTCTTCCCGACCAGCATGCGATACGACGTCGAGTTGCACAGCGCATTCACGGCCGCCTCCTCCCACGACAGGTGGGTGGGCTTGGGCATCAGCTGGTTGGCCTTGACGATCGACAGGTCGGCGAGCCCTCCGAAATTGGTCTCGAAGCCCCAGATCCGCTGGTTGAGCGCCAGCATCGAGTCGTCGTGGGCGGTCGGGTCCTGATCGTCGACGTGATTGCAGTGCACCGTCACCCGG
>JAHECR010000088.1:2708-3841 GCA_024641655.1 Acidimicrobiaceae bacterium | reverse complement strand
AGTGGCGTGCTGCCATCTCGCTCTCGCGGGCGAGGCGATCGAGGAACCCGAACGTGGGCAGCGGCTCGAAGATCGACGTCCACACGGTGTTGAAGTTGATCGAGCTGGCCATCACGGCGAGGTAGACCTCGTCGGGTGCCAGCGCCGGCGTCGGCACCTGATCGACGTGGATCGACTTGGTCGGGTCCTTCTGGGCGGATTCGACACCTTCGAACATGTCGACGTCCTCGCGTCGTACGAACGCAGCCCGGTACGACTCGGGGATCGGGAGGTGTCCGATGTCGGTACCGGACACACCGTCCTGGATTGCTGCAAGGATCTGCTCCATCCCACCGACATTACCCATCGGTAACCGGCCTCGGCGAAACGAACAACCGGCCGTCGCACCCGGTCGAGTCGGCAACTCGCCGAGCCGTCCGGTCGCTTGTTCCCGCACATCCACGGCGCGGTAACGTGGGGTATGTCCGGATCCGTCATCGTCGCAGGCGCACGCACTCCCATCGGGAAGATGTCGGGCGCCCTCTCCTCTCTCTCCGCCGCCGACCTCGGCGGACTCGCCATCGCCGAGGCGTTGCAGCGAGCCGGGGTCACCCCCGAACAGGTCGACCACGTGATCATGGGTCAGGTGCTGATGGCCGGCCAGGGCCAGGTGCCGTCGCGTCAGGCGGCAGTCAAGGCCGGCATCCCGATGCGTGTGCCGGCGGTGAACGTCAACAAGGTCTGCCTGTCCGGGCTCAACGCGATCTATCTCGCCGATCAGATGATCCAGGCGGGTGACGCGGACATCGTCGTCGCCGGCGGCATGGAGTCGATGACGAACGCCCCGTATCTCGCGCAGGGCGCACGCGGCGGCTTCCGGTACGGCAATACCGAGTTGGAGGACGCCATCATCCGAGACGGCCTGTGGTGCGCGTTCGACGCGTGCCTGATGGGGCTCGGCACCGACCGGTACACCGGAGACTCCATCACCCGCGCCGAGATGGACGAGGTCTCGGCCGCCTCGCACGAGCGGGCCGCGACCGCCACCAAGGACGGTGTGCTCGCCGACGAGATCGTCCCGGTCTCGATCCCCCAACGCAAGGGTGAGCCGGTTCTGGTCGAGCACGACGAAGGTGTGCGCCCGGGCACCACGG
>JAHECR010000088.1:0-2639 GCA_024641655.1 Acidimicrobiaceae bacterium | reverse complement strand
AACGAGGCGTTCGCGGCCGTCGGTATCGCCTCCGCTCGGGAGCTCGGCATCAGCCTCGACGTCGTGAACGTGAACGGTGGGGCGATCGCGCTCGGGCACCCGATCGGGATGAGCGGCAACCGCCTGGCACTGACGCTGCTGCACGCGTTGCGTCGTCGCGGTGGCGGCACCGGCGCGGCTGCCCTGTGCGGCGGTGGCGGTCAGGGTGACGCCATCATCGTGCGCAGCCTGTGATTTCACGCTCGCTTGACCAGAGTTGACTTGACATCATTCCGTCATATCCGTAACGTAACCGTCATATACGGCGGAGTGCTCGACAGAGCACAACGATCGTAGAACGAGGCGTCATTCGCACCGAGCCGGCCCGTCCGCCCGCTACCGACTCGGCCAGGATGACGCCTCGTTCGCGTCCACGGGACTGCCGAGACGCCCTGACCCGAACGTGATGCTCCAAGCGTGCAGCGCAGTTCGGTTTGGTGCCTGGCACCAAACCGAACCGGGCGCACCGAACGGTCAGTCGATGGGGCGTCGCCCCTCGAGCGCCCGGCCGAGGGTGAGCTCGTCGGCGTACTCGAGGTCGCCGCCGACCGGCAGGCCGGAGGCGAGGCGGGTGACGGTGAGACCGAGCGGCTTGAGCATGCGGGCCAGGTACATCGCGGTGACTTCGCCCTCGGTGTTGGGGTTGGTGCACACGATCACTTCTTGCACCCCCTCGGGCCCGAGGCGGGCCAGCAACTCGCGGATCTTGAGCTGCTCCGGCCCGATGCCCTCGAGGGGGCTCATCGCACCGAGCAGCACGTGATAGCGCCCGCGGAACTCGCCGGTCTTCTCGACGGACACGATGTCGCGCGACTCTTCGACGACACAGATGATCGACGAGTCGCGACGGTCGTCGCTGCAGTACCCGCACAGGTCGCCTTCGCTCACGTTGAAACAACGCTGGCAGAAGCGCACCTTGTCCTTCGCCTCGCGGATCGCATGGGCGAGGCGGTTGGCGTCGTCGGCCGGCAACTTCAACAGGTGGAACGCGATCCGTTGGGCCGACTTCGGACCGATGCCGGGCAGACGCCCGAGCTCGTCGATCAATGCCTGGACCGGAGGGGTGTATGCACTGACCATCGCGTCGTGTGCCTCAGGCGTCGTTCATCAGTTCGGAGCCGGGGAACGCCTCGGCGAGCCGGTCGATCGGTGTCTTCACCGACTCGGGTGGGGCATCGGTCAACTCGCTGAGGTCGATCTCGTCGTCGCTCTCGGGCTGATGGGGCGCCGGCTCGGGCTCGTCGACCGGCGCCGTCTCGGATGTACGAGATGGGGTCCCGGCATCGACGGCCGGCGGCGTGGGAGGCGGACTGGCCGGCCGCGGGATGGGAGCGGACACGTCGTGGTCGTCGTGCGAACGAGCCGTCACGACGAACTCGAGCTTGATCGTGGCGCCGACGGCTTTGGACAGAGCGGCTTCGACGGCCCCACGATGCTCGTTGCACTTGGCGCCGTGGGCTTCGTTGGGCACGCCGAACTGCCAGGTGTCGCCGTCGTGACCGACGAACGAGCCGGCCGAATACAGGGCGCGCACCAATGGTTTGACCTGTGACTTGACCGATTGCTCCCAGGCATCGACGACCGACATCGTGGGCCCGGTGGGGGCTGACGTCTCGGTGCGCGGCGCTGCATGCTCGGGGTCGACGGTCGGGGCGGCTGGTGACCCGTCGCTGTCGCCGGCGGCCGACGGTGGGGGCGTGGTGGTCGCCTCGGCCCCGACCTTCGGGGAAGGCGCAGGGCGTTTCGCGGCCCCGCCCAGTACCGCCCGCCCCGTCGCGGGGTCTTTCGGTGCGGCGCCGGCGGCCGCGGTAGCGCCCGGTCCGGCGCGGCGCAGTTCTTTCACGGAATGTTCGAGCCGCTCGAGCCGGGTCATCAGCGCGTCGATGTCGGTGCCGGACTCGTCGTGGGTGAGCTGCACCAGCGCGACCTCGACGAGGATGCGCGGATCGGGCGCGTGTCGCATGTCGACGAGCGCGGACCCCAGCCGCTCGATCGCGCGCACCAGCCCGGCGGCCCCGAGCAGTTGCGCCTGTGCCGCGACCGCATCGAGTCGATCGCGCGGGAGCACCACCAGCTCGGGCGCCATCAGCGACAAGAACGCGTTGCGCAGATGTCGGACGATGTCTTCGGTGATCGTGCGCGGGTCGCGGCCGAGGCTGACGGCATGGCCCATCGCGGTGAGCACGCGTCCTGGATTGCGTTCGATCATCGCTGTCAAGAACTCGTCGAGATCGATGACGTCGCTGACGTCGCCACCGGTGGAGGCCAGCAGCTCGAGCGCCGACAGCGTGTCTCGTGCCGAGCCGCCACCCTGGACGAGCGCCGCTTCGAGTGCTTGTGGGGACAGATCGAGGCCGGCGTCCTCGGCGACCCACTTCGCGTGATCGGCGAGCGTGTCACTGGGCAGGAGGTGGAACTGCAGGTGCTGGGTGCGCGACCGGATCGTGTCGCTCATCTTCTGCGGGTCGGTGGTCGCGAGCACGAACACGACATGCGGGGGAGGTTCCTCGAGCGTCTTGAGCAGGGCGGCCTCGGCCGCCTTCGACAGCATGTGCACCTCGTCGAGGATGTACACCTTGTGGCGCCCCGGCGTGCCGAGC